>JABABU010000001.1 GCA_014238065.1 Actinomycetota bacterium | reverse complement strand
CGAAGAAGGCCGCTCCGAAGAAGGCCGCTCCGAAGAAAGCCGCTGGGGCGGCATCGAAGAAACCCACATCCAAGAAGAAGGCATCGTCCAAAAACGTGACAGCCAAGAAGACCGCAGCTACGAAGGCCGGCGCACCGCAGAAGGTCAAGTACCCCTTCACTCCTGCATTCCTGAAACGGCAGGCAGTCGCTCTGCTCGATGAGCGAGCCCGATACACGCGCCACGCCGAGAACCTGAAGGCCGAAGCTGACCAGTTGGCCCGCGACCGCGAGCCAGGCGATGTTCAGTTCGACGAGGAGAGTGGCGAAGGCGACGGCATCGCTGTCGAGCGCGAACGCGACCTCGCTCTGTCGGCTCAAGCCCGTGACGCTGTTGACGAGATCGATGCCGCCCTCGCTCGGATCGAGGCAGGCACCTATGGCATCAGTGTGGTGTCAGGGCTTCCCATCCCTAAGGAACGACTCGAGGCCATTCCTCACGCCGACATGCGAGTGGACGAGAAGACGCGTGGGATGACCTGGCGCTGAGGCGTCGATGATCATCACCGAAGACATTCCAAAGGCGCTCGAAGGCGAACGACTCGATCGCGTCGTCGCGTTGATCACAGGGTGGAGTCGCAGCGCGGTTCAACCGCTGCTTGCCGATGGTCGGGTTCTGGTCAACGACTCGGCACCAATCGGCCGCGTGACGCGGCTCGCGATCGGCGACGTGGTCACGATCGACCTTCCCGACATCGAACCCGAACAGCGCCCGGAGGCGTCTCCTGAGATCGTTGTTCCCGTGGTCCACGAGGATGACGAGATCATCGTCGTCGACAAGCCGGCAGGCCTCGTCGTCCACCCGGCGGTTGGCCACACTGACGACACACTCGTCAATGGACTGCTGGCAACGCACCCCGACATCGTCGATGTCGGAGACCCGGCCCGCCCTGGCATTGTTCATCGTCTCGATCGCGACACGTCTGGGCTGCTGATCGTCGCCCGCACCCAGCATGCCTACGACCACCTCGTGGCAGCCCTGGCGGCCAGATCTGTGTCGCGGGTGTATGAGGTCCTCTGTCTCGGAACCACCGATTCGCCGAGAGGTGTCATCGACGCTCCGATTGGACGAAGTCGCAGGTCACGGTTTCGGATGGCGGTGTCGAATGAGGGCCGGCAAGCCAGGACACATTACGAGGCCAGACGCCTGTACCACGAGCCCATCGGGGCGACGTGGTATCGCTGCCAGCTCGAGACGGGGCGGACGCACCAGATCAGAGTCCACCTCGCCGCCATAGGTACCCCTGTGTTCGGTGACGATCTGTATGGTCGTCCATCGGCGCTGGACGTGCGCCGCCAGCAGTTGCATGCCGCGCGACTCGAGTTCGACCACCCCTCCGACGGTGCGCCTGTCGCGTTCACTTCGGCGTTGCCCGACGACATGACTTCGATGCTCTCAGTGTTCGGCGAGAGTGATCCTGAGTCCGTGATTGCCGCCGGCTGATTTCAGGTCACTCGGTGTCGGCCGCCGGCCATTCGCCCTCGCCCATGGTGATCTGGGCGATGTCGGCGAGCGTGTAGGAGTCGAGGATCTCGCACATCTGCCGGCTTGCTTGACCCCAGACGGCAAGCAAGACGCATTGGCCTTCGTGGTCGCACGAGCCGTCCTGGTGTGGTTTGCCGAAGTCACCGAGGCTGATTGGCCCATCGACAGCCCTGACGATCGCGCCGATGGTGATGTCGGCCGGGTCATGAGCGAGTACATATCCGCCACCGACGCCACGCTTTGACCTGACCAGTCCTGCGCCTTTCAAAGCAAGCAGGATCTGCTCAAGATAGGGATGCGGGAGAGCGGTCCTGTCCGCGATGTCGCGAACCGATGTTGGGCGGCCCTCTTGCATGTGGAGCGCGAGCGACAGCAGGGCTCTACTTGCATAGTCACCCCGAGTCGAGACTGCCACGGCGACATCGTAGCGACAGCTGCCGACGGCCGATGGTTGTCGCGAAGACGCAGAGCCGGCCATGTTCATTGGCTGGCCAGATCACCGATGTCTGGTTGACTTGGGCCGTGAACCTCGGCCCGGAATCCACAGACGGCTCCATCGGACTTGTTCTGCCCGACTACTCGGGTGCGTGCGTGTCGAACATCGTGCCGACTCTGCTCGCAGGGATGCCGAGCGCTCCACCCTGGTTCCCCGCCGCGGCATTCGATGCACGTCAGGTCGTGCTACTCGTTCTCGACGGACTCGGGTGGGATCAGCTGGCCACGCGCCACGACGTTGCACCACACTTGGCCTCGATGGCCGGTTCGGCCATCACCACCGTGTGTCCGACCACAACGGCAACGGCACTGACGTCGATTGCCACCGGTCTCCCTCCCGGTGAGCACGGCGTCGTGGGGTACCGCATCAGAACCGATGGATCAGTGCTCAACGCTCTCCGATGGCAACTCGACAGCGACGGCGACGCGCGGTCGATTGTTCTGCCCGAAGATTTTCAACCGCACGAGCCGTTCCTCGGTCACCCGGCATCGGTCATCACCAAGTCCGAGTTCGCGCCGACCGGTTTCACGCGAGCCCACCTGAGAGGCGGTGTCTGGGCTCCGTGGTCGACGCCGTCTGGTATCGCCGCTGAAGTCGGTCGGCGCCTTTCCGCGGGCGACGACCTGGTCTACGCGTACTACGACGGGATCGACCATGTGTCGCACTTGCACGGACTCGGCGAGCATTTCGACGAGGAGCTCTCCCACGCCGATTCACTCGTGGCGCGAGTCGCCAATCAACTCGTGGATGGGGCCGCGTTGCTGGTGACCGCAGATCACGGACAGGTGCATGTCGGTGACGATGTACGTCGGCTGCCCCGGTCGGTGCTCGATCTGACAGCATCGCTGTCCGGTGAAGGCCGATTTCGGTGGTTGCATGCGAAACCCGGAGCTGAAAAGGAGTTACTCGACTCAGCCCGACAAGCCTTTGGCGAGGTTGCCTGGGTCGTCGACGTCGACACGGTTGTCGACGACAGGTGGTTCGGTCCCGTGGTGACCAGCGACGCGAGGCAGAGGCTGGGCGATGTTGCGATCGTGCCGTTCGAGCCGGTCGCGATCCATGACCCTGCAGACACAGGAAACATCACCCTCATCGGGCGCCACGGTTCGATGACGAGCGCCGAGGTCCTTGTTCCGCTACTGGTGGCCACCAGTTAGCCTGCACCCATGTCTGATCAGTCTTCGCCCCCAGACCAGCTCAACGAACACTTGCCGTCAGGCCAAGCCACCGGTGAAGATGACGCCCTGGAAGCTGAGGTGGTCGTAGACCAGGCTGCTCCCGAGGGGCGCGATGAATCGGTGACAGAGCCGGCGAAGGTCATGCGCATCGGCGCGATGATTCGCACCTTGCTCGAAGAGGTTCGGCAGTCGCCGCTCGACGAACCCGGCCGCGAACGCCTCAGGACCATCTACGACGAATCCGTGTCCGAGTTGGCTTCGGCACTCTCTGACGATCTCGCGGAAGAACTCGAGCGGCTCACCCATCCCTTCGATGCCGACACGCCTTCGGAAGCAGAACTGCGCATAGCGCAGGCCCAGCTCGTCGGATGGCTCGAAGGACTCTTCCACGGAATCCAGGCAGCAGTGTTCGCTCAGCAGGCCGTGGCCCGCCAACAGCTCGAACAGATGCGCCAGCCTGCAATCGGTGCCGGGCGGCAGCACCACCTTGCCGGCCAGCCGTCAGAGCAGCCAGAAGACCCCGCTGGTGGGCCCGGCGTGTACCTCTGACTAGAATGTCTGGCTGGAACGTTTGCCAGCGACTGGGGGCCACGCAGCAATGGCGATCGATGTCGAGACGAAAGACTGCAGCGCAGTAACTGAACAAGAGCTCGAAGAGATGACGCTCGTCGGAGGTGATGAGGGCGCGATAGTCCACACCGTCGAAGCACTGGCAGAAGAACTCTCGAAGTGGGTGCTCGTCACTCTTGTTCGCGATGGCAACCGCCTTCATGCGTTCAGCACTTGCACACTCGAGCGTGTCGGCGGAACACCTGCGGTACTGATGGGCGTCGGAGCAGTGCGCCGAACATCGAAACGAAACTCGGCGATCAAGGCCATGGTCGGAGACCAGATGCGTCGAGCAGTGTTGGCGTTCCCCGACGAAGACGTGCTTGTTGGCGCCCGCGTAGGAGGATCCGGCGGTGTGGAGGCGTTTGCCACGTTCCCGAACTTCGTCCCGAGACCTGGGCACAGTGCTTCTGGCGAGGACAGGGCCTGGGGGGCACGGTTGTTCAAGCGTTTCAGCCCGGAGGGCGAGTATGCGAAGCGCGAGTTCAGGATCTCGGGCTCAGGCAGTCCTGCGGTGATCGTCGACCATGAACCGCTCGACCCTTCGAAGGTGGATGCCGACGTCGCCGCGATGTTCGAAGGTGTGGACTCGAGCAAGGGCGATGCGATCATCATGTTCTCGTGGGCGATGGCCGAATATCTCGAGAAACTGCTGCCCTGACCGATTCGCCGCCGTATGGGTCCTTTCGGCGGCTGATGCGAGCGCGTCGCATGACGCGTTCGTTTTCTGAAGAGCCGATCGATGAGGCAGTGGTCGAGAGCTTGCTCGACACGGCACGCCACGTTCCTTCGGCTGGGTCGAGCCAGGGATTCGAGTTTCTGGTTCTTGCCGGCCGAGAACAAATCGATCGCTACTGGGGTGTCACGTTGCCAGGGGCAAAGCGCTCGGGATTTCGGTGGCAGGGCCTTCTCCGAGCGCCGCTGCTCGTTGTGGTCTACGCAGATGCTGACGCCTATGTCGCCAGGTATGGCGAGGCTGACAAATCGTCAACGGGTCTCGGCTTCGACCGCGATGCATGGTCGACGCCCTATTGGCTTGTTGACGCGTCGTTCGCGGCTCTTGGCCTACAGCTGGCTGCAATCGACGCTGGTCTCGGGGTGTTGTTCTTCGGCGTGTTCGATCACGAGAAGGCAGTGGCCGATGAGTTCGGCGTGCCTGCTTCGTTGGAGGTCGTCGGTGCACTCGCGATAGGACATCCCGATGGCGGTGACGACACAGAGCCCGGCCGGTCGGTCAGCCGCCTCCGTCGTCCCCTGGACGACATGGTCCACCGCGGCAACTGGTAATCCGTTGCTACGAACCTCCGTGGCGTCTGAACGGTTCACAGAGGGCGGCATGTCGCGCAGACGGCGGACGTGCACCCTTCGCTCTGGAGGTGCGTGTTCGTCGACCTAACCGTCGAGGCCGTTGGGGAAATATTGACCGCCGCGGGCGAGGCAATCTTCTTCGCTCACCGCGAGGGTCAGCTCGAGGACGTTGCCGTTTGCATCGCTCTTCTGGCAGACGGGGCCGTTGAAGGAGATCGAACTGTCGACGGTGACAGTGCCATCGGGCTGGATACGGAGTACGTCGCCTTCGGGACCCTTGCAGAGCAGCGCACCGTCGACTCCACCGATGACGCCGTAGTTGTCGGGGCAGCCTGCGCCTGGTGCCTGGCAGATGGGCTCTGTGCCGTTGCTGCCGACGAGGATCAGACCTTCTTCGCAGCCGCGTTTCTCGCCTTCGGAGACCGCGGGGCTGGACGAGAAGGTGATTGAAGAGGCCGTTGTCGCGGCCGAGTCATCGGTCGAGGTGGCGGTTGCTTCGGTTGTCCCGGTGGAGCCTTCTGACGTTGTCTCGCTCGAGCCAGTCGCTCCGCCCGTGACGGGCAGTTCGACATCGCCGCCTTCGGCATTGGCTACCACGGTGGTGACCGCAGCAGAATCCGACTGGCCGGGGGTGGCGTCCGTCGTCTCGTCGCCGCCCGCGGTCATGAAGCCGATGATTGACGCTATGAGTGCGAGCGTGGCGCCGCCGATGATGGCGAGCCGTGTTCGGTCGGATTGCGAGTTCATGATCTCTCCAACACACCTATGTTGCGGGCCTCAGTTAACACCGCATCCGATGTAACAACGCATCGGCAGCGCGATGCTGTCAATCAAGGTCGATATCTTTTTCCGCTCGCAGAACGGGTAACTTCCGGGCCATGGAACTACGTCTGGATGACAAGGTCGCTGTAGTCACAGGGGGGTCGCGAGGTATTGGTCTCGCCATCGCCACCGAGTACGCCAACTCGGGAGCGCAAGTGATGATTGTGAGTCGGAAGGCTGATGCGTGTGAGGCGGCTGCTGCCGAGATCGGCCATGGATGTATCTGGATGGCGGGCAACGTCGGTGACGCCGACTTTGCTGAGGCTGCGATCGACAGGGCTGTGTCCGACTTCGGTCGCGTCGATGTCCTGGTGAACAACGCCGCGACGAACCCGTACGCGGGTCCGATCATCGACGTCGATCTGCCGAGATGGGAGAAGACGCTTCAGGTCAATCTGACAGCCCCGCTCTTGTGGACCCAGTTGGCATGGCAGAAGTCGATGCGTGACGGCGATGGAGGCTGCTCGGTCATCCACGTCAGTTCGGTGGGCGGTCTTGCCACGAGTGAGATGCTCGGCGTGTACAACCTCACGAAGTCCGGCCTGATGAACATGACCCGGCAGTTGGCCGCAGAGATGGGCCCGAAGGTACGTGTCAATGCAGTGGCCCCAGGTCTGATCAAGACCGACTTTGCCAAAATGCTGTGGGAGGGCGATCGTGGCGACGAGGTTGCGAAGGCCTATCCCTTGGGGCGGCTCGGGGAAACGGCCGACATCGCGGGTGCGGCGATGTATCTCGCGGCCGAGACGGGTAGTTGGATCACGGGCGAGACCATCGTTCTCGATGGTGGTGGTCTGGTGTCACTCTCCCGCGGTGGAGGATGACGTCAGTAGGTGAGTGGGTTTCCGGCGCGCGCGTGAGAACTCTTCCTGCGTCGCTGGTACCAGTGGCTGTGGGAACAGGTGTCGCGACGACTTCGGTCGACGTGTCCTGGATCCGCGCTGTTCTCGCCGGAGTAGTGGCGTTGGCGTTGCAGCTCGGCACGAATTATGCGAACGATCACAGCGACGGCGTCAGGGGCACCGACGACGACCGCGTCGGGCCGATGCGCCTCGTTGCCAGCGGAGCGGCTACTGCTGCCGCTGTTCGCAACGCGGCGATCGTCGCCTTCGCAGTGGCTGCTGTTGCCGGTTTGTTGCTTGCTGCCATTGCCGGCTGGTGGCTGATCGCAGTTGGCGTGTCGGCCATCGCCGCCGGTTGGTTGTATACCGGGGGGCCTCGTCCGTATGGGTATTTCGGTCTCGGTGAGATCTTCGTGTTCGTGTTCTTCGGATTGGTGGCGACAGCAGGGTCTGCCTACGTCCAGGTCGAAGAGTTCACCGGCCTCGCCGTCGCCGCTTCGGTCCCCGTCGGGTTGCTTGCGGTTGCTCTGCTGATCACGAACAACTTGCGTGACCGTCCTCTCGATACCGAATCGGGCAAACGAACCGTCGCGGTGAGGATCGGCGACTCTGCAACGAGACGCCTGTTCTCGGTCACTCTTCTGACTGTTTTCGTAACGGGAGCTTCGCTGGGCTTGTCTGCTCCGTGGTGTCTCCTGGTGTTGATTGCGCTCCCTCTGGCGGTGCAGGCAACGGGTGTTGTCCGCTCAGGAGCCACCGGTCAGGCGCTCATTGCTGTACTCGGGGCCACGTCGCGCTTGCAGTTGGCAGTTGGCGCGCTTCTGACCTTGGGTCTCGTTCTCAGCTGAGGTCTGGCGTAGCGTGGGTCAGGTGGTTGGGATAGTTGAGACGCGGCAACGCGCTGTCACCGGCCGAGTGCTGTTGCTCATCGTGGCGGGCATTGCGCTGTATGTCGTGTTTCCTTCTCTGGTGGAGGTGCTCGAGGCTTGGCCGCGGCTGGCCGACATCGCCCCCGGTTGGTTCGCGCTGATGCTTGCCGCCGAGGTCACGAGCTTCGCTGCGGTCTGGTACTTGCAACGGATCGCGTTCAGGGATGCCGGCTGGTTCGATCTGGTCACCTCACAGCTGGCCTCGAATGCCTTCAGCAGGATCGTGCCTGGCGGCGCGGCTGCCGGAGGGGCCCTGCAGTTCAGGATGTTGTCGGCTGGTGGCGCCGATCCGGCAGCAGCCGCGACATCGCTCACGGCGCTGTCGCTGATCACTACCGCGTCGCTGTTCGTTCTTCCCGTGTTGAGCATCCCTGCGATCGTGGCGGGAATGCCGGTCCCCGACGGCATCATCCAGGCCGCGTGGATCGGAGCCGGGCTCTTTCTCGCTCTTGGCGTGCTGGCCATGGTGTTGGCTCGCTCGTCGCGCCTGCTGGTCAAACTTGGCAACCTCATCGAGATGGTCAGGCCGACAAAGGGCGACCGGGAAACCTGGCCGACCCGCTTGGTGCGCGAGCGCGACGATGTCATCAGCGCCATCGGTCGACGGTGGCCGCTCGCGGCCGGTGCATCAGTGGCGAAGTGGTTGTTCGACTTCTACGCGTTGCTCGCCGCTCTCGTGGCCGTTGGCGATGACAGCAGAATCTCCCTGGTCCTGCTCGCATACGTTGCAGGAGCCGTCTTGAGCATGGTTCCCGTCACGCCAGGGGGACTTGGTTTCGTCGAGGCAGGCCTCACTGCGACACTGACCGCATCGGGAGTCAGCCCTGGTCGTGCTGTTCTGGCCACGCTTGCATACCGGCTCGTGAGCTACTGGCTGCCGCTGATCGCCGGACTTGGTGCCTATGTGTGGTGGCGGTTCAGGCGGATGCCGTGACCATCAGGATCTCGTGCCCGTGATGAGTTGAGCCGCTCCTGCGAACAAGAGCTCGCGACGTGCGTCGGTGAAGCCGGCCGCGTTCAGCGACGCGATCATCTCTTCGGGTGCAGGGAGATAGGCAAGCGATTTCGGAAGATAGCCGTAAGCGTTCTTGTCCGACAGCAGTCCGCCGATCTTGGGGACGATCCTCTGGAAGTAGATCGCGTGCCCGAGGCGCAGCAGCCGGTTTTCCGGCTCTGCGGCGTCGACCAATGCGATGGATCCGCCAGGACGAGTCACGCGCCCGAGTTCGATGAAGAAGGCGTGGAGATCGGTGAAGTTTCTGAGCGCGAATCCACAGGTCACGCCGTCCACACGACCATCGGGAACTGGTAGGCGGAGAACGTCAGCTTGAGTCAGGGGAGCACCTGATCGTCCTGATGCGAGCATTCCTGCGGAAAAGTCGATACCGATAGGGGCAAGTCCGGCCTGGAAGAGGTTGACGCACAGGTCGCCGGTGCCGCAGGCAAGATCGAGAACGGTCGAGTCCTTGGGCAACTTGAGCTCGCGAACAGCTCTGCGACGCCAACGTAGGTCGAGGCGGAAGGTCATGATCCTGTTGACCAGGTCGTACCTCGGTGCGATGCGGTCGAACATCGATTGCACCGACCGGGCCTTGTCGTCGCCTTCGAGTAGGTCGCTTCCCTCAGCTGGGGAGAGCGCCGCCGGCTCGTCTTCGGAATCGCCGGCTTCGGTGGGTTCGGTCACGCGTACACGCGGTAGATGACCTCAGCCACACACGCAGGGCGCTCGCTGCCATGGATCTCGAAGGTGAGCTTGGAGACGTATTGAGCTCCGCCATCGAAACGCTGCACGTCTTCGAGTTCCACCCCGAGCCTCACGCGCGAGCCAACAGGAACCGGCGAGGTGAAGCGCACTTTGTTGCAGCCGTAGTTGACGCCCATCGCCACGTTCTCGACCACCATCGCTTCCGCGAGGAGAGCGGGGGCGAGGCTCAAGGTGAGGTAGCCGTGCGCGATGGCGTAGCCGAATGGTCCCGCTGCGGCGCGCTCAGGGTCGGTGTGGATCCACTGCTGATCACCTGTCGCGTCAGCGAAGAGCTGGATCTGATCCTGACTGATGGCGTGCCACTCGCTGTACCCGAGGTGGGTTCCGACGCGGTTTTCGAGGTCGTCGATGCCTGAGATCCTTGTTGTCATGGCGACCATCGTGCCTCAGCCGAGGCGTTCAGCGAAACCAGATCTTCTGATACGCCCGCGACTGCTCGTGCAAGAGCAGCGCGAGCAGAGCGCCGGAGAACATCAGGCCGATGAGGCTGAGATCGATCCCCGAACGCATCACCACGATCAGGCGGGCCAGGCACAGCACGCCGCACGCGCCAACGGAGAGGAGGTAGCCCCACTTCTTCTCGTTCGCGACGCCGACGCCACCTGCTGCTTGGCCAAGGGCTGCGAGGAAGATGATGGGTGAGCCGAGGCCAGACACCACGCCGAGAAATCCCGCGCTGAGCAACGCAAAGAGCGAATTGAAGTAGGCGAGCATCACGGCGCTCTGAAGTGTCTGAGGGTGACTCGGGTTCAGCCAGCGAAAGTGGTCCATTTGCCCAAGTCTGGCAGCTCAGGACCGTTTGCGGCGGTTCGGGCTTGCGATGAGTTGATCGGCCTTCAACTGGCCGCACGCTGCGTCGATGTCGGTCCCTCTGTTTTGACGAACGGTGACGTTCACGCCGCGACTCTCCAGGTCGGACCGGAAGGCGTCGACGATGGAGGGAGCTGATCCGACCGTCGGCCAGCCGGGAGTCGGATTCAAGGGGATCAGGTTCACGTGAGCCCTGAGTGGAATGGCGTATGCCGCAAGTTCCTCCGCGTCCTTCGGTGTGTCGTTGGTGCCCGATATCATCGCCCACTCGAGCGAGATCCTACGGTTGCTCGCCCGCGTGTAGTCGTGGCAGGCACGGGCGAGTTCGTCCAGCGGGTAGGTCTTGTTGATGGGGACGAGCTTGTTGCGTTTCGTGTCTGTGGCGGCGTGGAGCGAGACGGCCAAGCCCACCTGCATCCGAAGCTCGGCGAAGCGACGAATTCCGGGGACGATGCCCACGGTCGACACAGTCATGTGGCGCGCACCGATGCCGATGTCATCGTGGATTCTGTGGAGAGCGCCGAATACAGGATCGACGTTCGCGAGCGGCTCACCCATGCCCATGAACACGATGTTGTCGACCCGGCGCGGCGCCGAACGCTGAGCGGCTCTGATGACCTGCTCGACGATCTCACCCACCGTCAGCTGACGGTCGAAGCCAGCCTGGCCTGTCGCGCAGAAGCCGCAGCCCATTGCGCACCCGGCTTGGCTCGAGATGCACACCGTTGTTCGCGTCCTGTAATGCATCAGAACGGTCTCGACGAGGTGACCATCGTGAAGTTGCCACAGGAACTTCGTCGTCCCTCTGTCGGCCGAAACCGACTCTCTGACGAGTGTGAGGGAGGGGGGCAGCAACTCGTCGATGGTGCTTCTGAGCCGCTTCGAGATGTTCGTGATGTCGGCCGGATCTCGGAGATCGGTGTACAGGCCCTTCCAGACCTGTTCGACGCGATATCGCGGCTCGCCCTCGAGCAGTTCCGCGAACATCTCGCGGGATATGTCGTATCTCGTCTGCCCGCTCACGGTGGGACGATACAGGTGTAGGTTCGGAACCGATGGCGCACCACATTCACGATCATCACAAAGACGTCCATGGTGGGGCGCTTCGCGCTTCGGTCTTCGGGGCCAGCGATGGTCTGGTGTCGAATGTGCTGCTGATCATCGGCGTCGCAGGCGCTGATGTTTCGACTTCCACTGTTCGGGTGACGGGCATCGTGGGGTTGCTCGCAGGAGCCATCTCGATGGCTGCCGGAGAGTACGTGTCGGTGCGGGCTCAGGCCGACCTGGTCAAGGGTGAGCTCGACCGCGAGCGGACGGCGCTCGCCGAGGAGCCAGAGCACGAGACGGAGGAGTTGGCCGAGCTGTACGTGGAGCGGGGACTCGACCTCGAGCAGGCGACGGCGGTTGCCCAGGCGTTGATGGCCAACCCGGAGACAGCGCTTCGCGTGCACGCTCGCGAAGAACTCGGCGTCGATCCCGACGATCTGAGTTCGCCCTGGGTTGCTGCGTTCTCCTCGCTGTTCGCCTTTGCTTTCGGAGCATTCCTTCCGTTGATTCCGTGGTTCTTCGGATCGGGCAACGTCGCCATCTGGGCGAGTCTGTGTCTTGCCTTCGTCGGAGCGGCTCTCATAGGCGTGCTGCTGTCGCTCCAAACGCAGCAATCGATGTGGCGAACCGTCGCCAGACAAGTCGGCATCGCAGCCGGTGCTGCCGTCATCACCTACGCAATCGGCAGCGCTGTCGGTGTTCAGGTTTCCTGATTTATGTACAGCCGTCTGACCGTGTCGACCCCGAACCCGAGCGACAGATACAGGGTCACTGCAGGAGTGTTGTCGGCGTCGACGTAGAGGATCCCGTTCGTGATGCCCCTGGCGTGGATTGATTCGAGGCCAGCGGCGGTGAGCTCCCTGCCGAGACCCCTTCCCTGTCCTTCGGGGTCGACGGCGACCACGTAGATTTCACCTTCCGGCGGTTCGAGGTCGAGATGCAGCTTCGTCCAGCAGAAGCCGAGCAGTTTGTCGTCACGTTCGTGAAGCAGGAATCCGGCTGGGTCGAACCATGGTTCGGCAATGCGGTCTTCGACGTCGGCGAGCGTCCACCCTGACTGCTCTCGATGCCACGAGAACGCCCGGTTGTTCACCTCCATCCACGCCGACTCGTCCTGTCGGGGCTTGAACGGACGAGTGTCGATGGAAGATGTCGTCGCCAAAGGAAGATCGACCGCCATCTTGTACAGATCTCGTTGAACTTCCAGCCCGATGTTGCTGAGCGCGCTGTTCAACTCATCGGTCGGGTGATCGACCCAGACCGACACGTCGTCACCGGAAGGAAGTACCCCAACGACCGCGTCAGCGACGTCTGCTGCGTCGTGAGAGCCTGCGTCGACTTCGAACAAAGGACCGCGTGCGTCGGCACCGGACTGGATCTCGATCTCGCAGCTCACGCCGGAATACTAGGCCTGAAACCGATGTCCCTCTCGGTGGGTAGGGTCGGCGTATGGCTCGACCACGGACACCAAAGGGCAGAGCGCTACGCACTCACGAGCGCCTCGCCGGCGAGTACGAAGCGGTCTGCGAACTCGATCACACGAACCCGTTCGAGTTGCTGGCGGCAACGATCCTGTCGGCGCAGTGCACCGATGCCAGGGTGAACATGACGACGCCCGCACTCTTCGCTCGCTTCGCCGATCCGGTGGCGATGGCTGGAGCAGATGTCGAGGAACTCCAGGAACTCGTTCGCCCCACGGGGTTCTACAACAGTAAATCGAAGAACCTGTCCGGAATGGCACAGATGTTGGTCGCCGATTTCGACGGCGAGGTTCCGACCAAGCTGAACGACCTCGTGAAGTTGCCCGGTGTGGGACGCAAGACAGGAAACGTGGTGCGAAGCGTCGCATTCGGCCTGCCGGGACTTCCGGTGGACACGCATGTGAAGCGCCTCACCAGCCGTCTCGGCATCACCACCCTCGAAGACCCCGTGAAAATCGAACTCGAACTCAACTCGATGATCCCAGCCGCCGAGCGTGGACCGTTCAGCTTGAGAGTCATCCTTCACGGCCGCCAGGTCTGCTTCGCCCGCAAACCCAACTGCGACGACTGCGTCCTCAACGACTTCTGTCCCAGCGCGTTCGAGACCTAAGCCGACCGATTTGCCTTCGTGTGCCCGCACGTCGTTGGCGCGGGGTTGGTCCTTCGGCTTCGCGACCCGGCAGTCGTCACGCAGACAGGTTGTCTGACGCGACCTCGAGGCGGCGGCGGGCAGTGCGGAGGCTGCGTTCGACTTCGTACAGGTCGACGGCGACGCCCTCGTCCGGTCCTCCAAGCATGGCGTCGGCGGACTTGGTGATGCGTTCGGCGAGTTCGGTGAGTGCTGTGGACATCGATGAGAGCTCGGCTCGGGAGACCATGGATCGCATCATCGCCGGTGAACTACCCGAGCACAACAAGCGAAAGTCGAAATGGGGGCCGGACAACCGCGCCGGTACCCTCCAATGGGTGGCCCCCCGAGTCAGAGACGATCTACGAGAGTTGAGCGGTTATCACTCGCCGCAACTCGACGTCGATGTCAGGCTCAACACGAACGAGGCTCCTTGGCCACCGCCAGAAGGCTTTTCTGTCGAGCTGGCTCGACGTGTGAGCGAGCTGTCCTGGAATCGGTACCCGGACCGGACCGCCACGGCGCTGAGATCTGCGATCGGTGAACTCGAAGGCGTTGACCCAAGCCGCGTGTTCGTGGCGAACGGTTCGAACGAGGTGCTCCAGACGTTGTGTCTCACATATGGCGGTCACGGCCGAACCGTTCTCACGTTCGAGCCGACGTATGCGATGCACGGTCAGATTGCCCGAACAGTTCAGTGCACAACGGTCGAAGTCGAGCGCGACGGGCGTTTCCAGGTCGATCCTGAAGCGCTGCGGTCGGGGATCGACGAGCACGGTCCGTCGATCGTGTTCTTGTGTTCGCCGAACAACCCGACCGGGACTGCCGAGCGACTCTCGACCGTGAAAGCGGCGCTCGACACCATGCCGAACCTGGTGGTTGTCGATGAGGCCTACGGCCAGTTCGCCTCGTTCTCCGCTGCCGATCTCGTCGACGACGACGTGCCACTGGTGGTCACCAGAACGTTCTCGAAGACATGGTCGATGGCTGGTGCCCGCCTCGGTTACCTGATCGGACCACGCGAGGTCGTGACCGAACTCGAGAAGGTAGCCCTTCCGTATCACCTCGACGCGGCAAAACAGCTGGCCGGCCAAGTGGCGTTGCTGTTTGCCGACGAGATGGAAGAACGGGTCGCCTGGATCGTCTCGGAGCGGCACCGCGTCTCGGCCGCGCTGAGCGGCCTTGGATTCGACGTCTTCGACTCCGAGGCCAACTTCCTTCTGTTCAGGACGACTCCTGTGGCCATGTCCGGCGGTGCCGTCTGGCAACAACTGGTCGATCGCTCGGTCCTCGTCAGGAACTGTTCGGGCTGGTCTCGTCTGGCCGACTGTCTGCGGATGACGGTCGGAACCCCTCAAGAGAACGATCGGTTCATCGAAGCTCTCGCTGATGTCCTCGCCGACAGCAACCACGACAACGGAAGTGCAACATGACCGGACGCCAAGCTTCGAGATCTCGAACCACAAAGGAGACCTCGATCGATGTTCGGCTCTGCGTCGACGGGTCCGGATCTGTCGACGTCGGCACGGGGTTGCCGTTCTTCGATCACATGCTGTCTCAGCTCGGAAAACATTCGCGGATGGATCTGTCGGTGCGGTGCGACGGTGACCTCGAGATCGACGCTCACCACACCGTCGAGGACATCGGCATCGCGCTCGGTGAGGCATTCGACGAGGCGTTGGGTGACAAGGCCGGAGTTCGAAGGTTCGCGTCGATCACCGTTCCTCTCGACGAGGCTGCGGTGCAGGTGATCCTCGATCTCAGCGGTCGCCCGTTCCTGCACTACGACATCGATCCTCCAGGCGAGAAGATCTTGAGCGACCCACCGTTTGACCCACAACTGTGTGAGGAGTTCTGGCGCGGGTTCGTGATGGCGTCTGGCATCACCTTGCACATGGTGATGGTTCGTGGCAAGAACACCCATCACATCATCGAGGCGAGCTTCAAGGCCGTCGCTCGCTCGATCTACGACGCCGTGAAGATCGCCGACGACGTGATGCCGTCGACAAAGGGCGTGCTCTGACGTGTCTGAAGCGCCGTTGATTGCTGTGCTCGACTACGGCATCGGCAACTTGCGATCGGCGCAGAAGGGTCTCGAGCGCGTTGGAGCTGATGCTCGCCTCACCGCAGATCATGGTCTGATCGCCGATGCTGCGGCCGTCGTGCTCCCTGGCGTCGGCCACTTCGGCACGTGCATGACCAAGCTCCGCGACGCGAACCTCGAAGCTGTTACCCACGCGGCAGTTGAGTCGGGGCGGCCGTTCCTCGGAATTTGCGTGGGCATGCAAATGTTGTTCGAGGGCTCGGAAGAAGCTGACGGCATCAGCGGTCTCGGGGTGTTTCCGGGAATGTCCAGACTGATCCGTGCAGGGCTCCCCCGTCCCCAGATGCAGTGGAACCGGCTCGATCTCGTCCGCAAGGACTGCGAACTGCTTGCCGGGTTCGATGGTGACGTCTGGATGTACTTCGTTCACAGCTACTCAGCCGACACTGAAGTCGATCACGTGGTTGCCACCTGCGAATACGGGGTCGATCTCACCGCCATGGTCCAGAAGGGCGACACAGTGTGGGCTACCCAGTTCCACCCTGAGAAGAGCGGTGAGCGAGGCCGCGCCTTGGCCGCGAATTTCGTTCGGCAGATCGGGCTCCGGTGAGCTTTGAGCTATATCCGGCCATCGACCTCCGCGACGGGAAGTGCGTGAGGCTGCTGCAAGGCGATTACGACCGTCAGACCACATACGACGCAGATCCTGTCGAACTTGCCCTCGAGTTCGAGGCAGCAGGAGCGCCGTGGATCCACGTCGTGGACCTCGACGGTGCCCGCTCGGGGAGTGCAGAGAACTTGCCGGTGATCGCTGCGATCGCGGCGGCCGTCGGTGTTCCAGTGCAATCGGGAGGGGGGATCCGAGATGCTGGGGCCGCGATGGAGCGATACGACGTCGGTGTCACTCGGTGTGTGGTCGGCACGGCTGCGGTCGAGAACCCCGACCTGGTCGAGGCTCTCGCATCCGAAGGTCATCGCGTTGCGGTTGGTCTCGATGTGAAAGGAGACGAGATCGCGGTTCAGGGATGGGAGCAGGCGAGTGGGTACTCGATCTTCGAAATGCTTCCCCGATTCGAGAACGCGGGTGTAGAAGCGATGATCGTGACTCAGATCAACAACGACGGCATGGGTGGCGGCGCCGACATCAACGGCCTGGCCCGAGTGTTGTCGGCCACGTCCGTTCCGGTCTTGGCGAGCGGTGGTGTCGGAGCGCTCTCCGACATTGCCGACCTGGTGGGACTCGAGGTGGAAGGTCGTGGCCTCGTTGGCGTCATCGTCGGCAAGGCCATTCACGATGGAGTCATCTCCGTCGTCGAAGCGGTCGCGGCAGCGCGGGGGCCGGCGTGAAATCGGTAAGGGTCATCCCGTGTCTCGACGTCGACCAAGGACGCGTGGTCAAGGGAGTGCGTTTCGTGGATCTTCGCGACGCAGGTGATCCCGTAGAACTCGCGGCTCGTTACGACGTGCAGGGCGCAGACGAAGTCATCTTCCTCGACATCACAGCCACCTCGGACGGCAGGGACACGATCATCGAGCTGGCGCGGCGCGCCGCGGAGGAGGTCCACATCCCGTTCACCATCGGGGGAGGAATCAGGTCGGTTGACGATGCTCGTCGCCTGCTCAGGGCCGGTGCCGACAAGGTGTCGATCAACTCATCCGCGGTGGCCCGTCCCGAACTCGTGACCGAGATCGCGTCGGAGTTCGGCAGCCAATGTTGTGTCGTGGCCATCGACACGAAACGGACGGGCGACGTTCGCTGGAACGTGTATGTCAAGGGCGGGAGACAAGACACGGGTCTGGATGCGATCGAATGGGCTGTCGAGGTCGTCGAACTCGGCGCCGGCGAGTTGCTGCTGACGTCGATGGACGGAGACGGCACGAGGGCCGGCTACGACCTCGAACTCACGCGAACCATCGGGAATGCGGTCGAGGTTCCGGTGATTGCCAGCGGCGGGGTCGGAACACTCGATCACCTGATCGAAGGCGCGACCATCGGAGGCGCAGACGCTGTGCTCGCAGCGTCGATCTTCCACTTCGGCGAATACACCGTGTCAGCGGCCAAACAGGCGCTGCTCGACGCTGGCGTCGTCGTCCGTCCTCCAGGAGCCTGAGCGCGAAGTCACCGCCCGCCGCCGCGACATCTAGAGTCGCCGCATCGGAACCCTTCTGGGGTGGTCGCATGGGGGAGTGCGTTGTATCCAGGTGTCTACGGCAAGGAACGGCCCGATCACCCAGCAGTGATCATGGCCCAATCTGGCGAGGTTGTGACCTACGGCCAACTCGACGACAGATCGTCTCGTTTGGCCCGGGTGCTTCGCAACGCAGGGCTGCGCCGCGGCGACCACATCGCGCTCTTCATGGAGAATCAGTCTCGGTACATGGAAGTGGTCTGGGCTGCGCTCCGGTCGGGTCTCTATGTCACCGCGGTGAACAGTTACCTGTCGCCACCAGAGGTCGCGTACATCGTTGACGACTGTATGGCCAAGGTTCTCATCACCTCCCACGCTCGGGCGGCAACAGCATCCGAGGCCGTCAAGACCACACCTGGAGTAGACCTTCGGCTGATGACCGACGGGGTCGTCGACGGCTTCGACTCATATGAGGAGGCTCTCGGCTCGGTCGGGTACGGCCCGATCGACGACGAGTCGGTCGGTGCGTCGATGCTGTACTCGAGTGGTTCGACGGGGCGACCAAAGGGCATTCTTCGTTCGCTTCCCCTTCACCAACCGTGGGAAGAAGATGCGCAGACGGAGCGCTTCCGCACGCTGTACAGGTATGACGGCGACACGATCTATCTATCGCCGGCTCCGATGTACCACGCGGCGCCCCTCGCATACTCGCTTGGGACCCAGAAGGTCGGCGGGACGCTGGTGATCATGGAGCAGTTCGACGCCGTCGAGGCGTTGAAGCTCATCGAGTCGCACAGGATCACGCACAGCCAGTGGGTTCCGACGATGTTCGTCAGGATGCTGAAGCTCGAGCCCGAACAGCGTGAGGGTCACGACTTCTCGACCCACGAGGTAGCCATTCATGCTGCAGCGCCGTGCCCAGTTGACGTGAAGCGGAAGATGATCGAGTGGTGGGGGCCGATCCTCTACGAGTACTACGCGGGTACCGAGGGGAACGGAAGCACAGGCATCACCAGCCAAGAGTGGCTGAGGAAGCCGGGCTCTGTCGGCCAGTCGCGGGTCGTTGAACTCGTCATCATGGACGAGGACGGCACTGAGCTTCAGCCAGGTCAAGAAGGAACCATCTTTTTCAAGGGCGGCGGGAAGTTCGAATATCACAACGATCCCGACAAGACAGCCGAGTCGCGTAGCGGGCCAGACATGTCGACTCTTGGAGATGTGGGTTACGTCGATGAAGACGGATACCTGTTCCTTACCGACCGCAAGGCCTACATGATCATCTCGGGCGGGGTGAACATCTACCCCCAGGAGATCGAGAACTGTCTCGTGCTGCACCCGGCCGTAGCCGACGTGGCGGTGTTCGGTGTGCCAGATGCCGAGATGGGCGAGCAGGTCAAGGCCGTAGTTCAGGTTGCCGACGGCGTCACACCGGGACCAGAGATGGAACGCGAGCTCATTGCGTACACGCGGAACCACATCGCGCACTTCAAATGCCCGCGCTCGGTCGATTTCGAGGACGAACTCCCGCGCCTGCCGACCGGAAAGCTCTACAAGCGTCTCCTGCGCGACCGTTACTGGGGCAAAAAGGATTCGACCATCGTCTGAACTGCGTCGACGACGTCGTTGGCTCTACCTGAGACCGAGTGGTCGGTGCCGTTCAACGTCTCGATCGTCGTGTTGGCCCAGGAAGCGGTGGCCATTGTTGCGGCTTCTGGAGTCGTGAACTGGTCGAACTCCGGCACCAGGAGAAGCTTCGGTCTCTCGTCGAGCGCAGCTGTCATCGTTGACGGGTCGCCCATCGTCATGGGTGTAGCGATGCCGACCCAGCCGCGAAGTGCTCCATGGTCGGCAGCAAGGCTCATAACGGCGCCGAAGGACCATCCTGCGCTGATGACGGGGCCATCGGAAACCACTTCGGCGGCAGCCGCAAATGCTGCGGCCGCGTCCTTGCGTTCGCCCGCTCCGCCATCGAAGGAACCTGTCGACGCCCCGGTGCCTCTGAAGTTGTATCGGAGCACGGCGATGCCACGGTTGGAGAGTTCACGGTACAAGTGATCGATGAGCGGGTTCCACATGTCGCCGCCGTACTGAGGATGCGGATGCGAGAGCACCACCGTGCCGCGTGCGCCCGCGGGTCTGGCCCACTCGGCTTCGAGCTCTGCGCCGGTCGACGCGATCGAGAACTCGGACGGCGAAGTGGTTGTAGTCACGAACGCAGACGCTACCGTGCCCCCCGTGTCAGAGACTGATGAGCGCACAGACGAACACGACGACGAGAAACGGCCGATCAAGATGCTCGGTGATCGGCTCCTCGTCCGCCTTCCAGGAGACGCCGGCGACCGCAAGAGCACGGGCGGCATCCTGATTCCCGCCACGGCCCAGATGAGCAAGCGGCTTGTCTGGGGAGAAGTGGTCGGAGCCGGCCCCAACGTCCGCTCGGCACAGGAAGGGGATCGCGTGCTGTTCAGCCCGGAAGATCGCTTCGAGGTCGAGGTGCAGGGTGAGGATTTCATCATCCTTCGCGAACGTGACCTTCACGCCCTCGCTGCGCCGCGCGTCGAATCGAACTCGACCGGACTGTATCTCTGACAGTACGATTCAGAGTTGTGAACATGAACGCAGGACTTCGCTGGTGGCCCGCCTGATAGGCGGCTACTGACGATCCACGTTCGCAGCCGCCCAAACTGGGCGGCGCTCGAGCTCTGACGACACCGCCCCTGCACATCCTTCGGGAGAGCGAGATGACGAGCCGAACCGACAGCACGACCAACTTCATCACCGCAGGTGGGGTCGCGATCGATGTCACCAGTACCGACGTCATTGCTGAAGCTGCGGTCGATGACCTCATCGACAGGCTCGGGCACGAGCGCGGCGCGTTGTTGTCGTCGAGCTATGAGTACCCGGGTCGATACAAGCGATGGGACATGGGGTTCACGAACCCGTGCCTCTCACTGACCAGCAGCGGGCAGATCGTCGTCGTCGAGACATTGAACGAACGTGGCTCTGTGCTCATGGGGGTCATCGCAGACGTGATCGGCGGGCGCGAGGGTGTCGTAGACCTCCAACACGATGCGACCCGCGTCTCATGTCGCATCGAGCGTCCGAGCCGGCGATTCGAGGAAGAGGAAAGGAGTCGTCAGCCCTCGACGTTCTCTGTGGTCAGGGCGATCATGGAGTTGTTCGCAAGCGACGAGGACCAGCATCTCGGCCTGTACGGGGCGTTTGGCTATGACCTCGCCTTCCAGTTCGAGCCGATCGAGCTGCGCATGATGAGGTCCGACGATCAGCGCGACCTCGTGCTCTACCTTCCCGACGAGATTCTGATCGTCGACCACGAACGCGACATGGGTCAGCTGCTTCGCTACGAGTTCAGCGTGCATGGCGTGTCCACCGCAGGACTTGACCGGACAGGAACAGCAGTTCCATACGAACCCGATCTGGGGCTCGAGGCATACCGAGATCACGAAGAGGGTGGGTACGCCCAGGCCGTGAGGGTCGCCAAGGACTACTTCGCCCGCGGCGACCTGTTCGAGGTCGTGCCAGGGCAGACATTTGTCGAGCCGTGCCCAGAACCACCGAGTGAGCTGTTCAGAACGCTGAAGGAGCTCAACCCATCGCCGTGGGGATTCATGATCAACCTCGGGGCGGACGAATGGCTCGTTGGAGCATCGCCGGAGATGTACGTACGCGTCGAGGGCGACAGAGTCGAGACCTGCCCGATCTCCGGCACGATTGCCCGCGGCCGTGATCCGCTCGATGATGCGTCGCAGATTCTCGCTCTCCTGAACTCCGAGAAGGACGAGTCGGAACTCACCATGTGCACCGACGTCGATCGCAACGACAAGAGCCGCATCTGCGAGCCGGGCTCGGTGAAGGTCATCGGCCGTCGTCAGATCGAGCTCTACTCGAAGCTCATCCACACCGTCGATCACGTGGAGGGACGTCTGCGGCCTGGTTTCGACGCGCTCGACGCGTTTCTCAGCCACACCTGGGCAGTCACTGTCACCGGAGCGCCGAAGACGAGGGCGATGATGTTCCTCGAGCGCTACGAGCAGTCACCGCGAGCGTGGTATGGCGGAGCGATCGGCAAGATCGGCTTTGACGGCGATCTCAACACGGGTCTCACCCTCAGAACGATCCGTATCAAGGACGGCCACGCCGAGATCCGTGTGGGAGCCACGCTGTTGTGGGACTCCGACCCGGTGGAAGAAGAAAAGGAGACCGAACTCAAGGCTTCGGCGTTCCTCGAAGCAGTTCGAAGCCAGCGTCGGCCGCAACCTGCACCGGTACCAAAGTCGGAGGCCAAGCCACGGCGCGTGCTGCTGATCGATCACGTCGACAGCTTCGTCCACACCCTTGCGAACTACTTCCGTCAGACCGGCGCGAGCGTGGTCACAAGACGGACCGGCTTTCCGCTCGACGAGATGGCCGAACTCGACGTCGACCTCGTGGTGCTGTCGCCAGGGCCAGGTCGTCCTGTTGATTTCGATGTGTCGAGCACGATTGCTGCTGCCAGAGCCCTCGACCTACCAGTGTTTGGCGTGTGTCTCGGCCTGCAGTCGATCGTCGAAGCCGAAGGCGGAGAACTCGGTCAGCTCGACTCGCCGATGCACGGCAAGCCATCGACCATCCATGCTCTCGGGGGTGTGCTGTTCGATGGCCTCCCAGGAACGTTCAGGGCTGGTCGATACCACTCGCTGTTCGCCACGAAGGAAGACCTGCCGTCAACGCTCCAGGTGACAGCGCTGAGCGAGGATGGTGTGATCATGGGCGTCGAGCACAAGAACGAGCCCATCGCTGCCGTCCAGTTCCACCCCGAGTCGATCATGTCGCTCGAAGAGGGCGTCGGAATGCGTTTGATCCAGAATGTCGTCGAGAACCTGAGGTGAACGTGACCGGCTACACACGCACATTCGAGTTGACACGGGATGTTGTTCTCGCAAAAGGCGAAGAGGCGGTCGACTACATCCACAGTCAGGTGTCGCAAAATGTCGACGACATGGCGATCGGCGAGTCTCGGTTGAGCTTCCTTCTGCAACCACAGGGAAAGGTCGACGCACTCCTTCGCATCACTCGTCTCGGAGACTCCGAACTCGTGCTCGACACCGACGACGGCTTCGGCGAAGCGATGACGGTTTCGCTGGCGCGGTTCAAACTTCGGACCAAGATCGAGTTCGAGCGCCTGGCTTGGACGGTCCTGTCCGTGTTTGGGGAAGTGGCCGATGACGCGATCGAGGGAGCGACGATCGTCGTCCCCGGGCTGCTGGCCGGTAGCCGAGACATCCTCGGCGAGTCACCAGCGGTGTCCGGATCCACCTCGATGATCTCCCATGAATACGAACAGTTGCGCATCGCCGCCGCGTTCCCGAAGGTGGGCGTCGACCTCGATGAGGGATCGATTCCGAACGAATCGGGGCTCGTCGACCGAGCCGTGTCGTTCACGAAGGGCTGCTATCGCGGTCAGGAGTTGGTCGAGCGGATTCACTCTCGTGGCGGCAACCGCCGGATGCTCCGGGCGCTCGATGTCGAAGGTCTCGCTGCGGTCGGCGCCAAGATCGTTGCCGACGGCAGAGAGGTCGGCTCGGTGACGAGTTCGATCGAGGGGATGGTGATGGCCTACGTCAGGGGCGATGTCGATCCAGACGCTGAACTGGTCGTGATCTGGTCTGATGACAATGGCGAATCGAGCGCCGCCGCGGCGTTGGCGTGACGACCAGGTCGCCCTATGACGTTCTCGGCGTTGTTGCCTTGGCCGATGAGGCCGAGATCAGGTCGGCGTACGTCGAGTTGGCGAGGGTTCACCACCCAGACGCGCCTGGCGGCTCGCACCAACGGATGCAAGAGATCAACGAAGCGTGGGCCCTGCTGAGCGATGCAGGTCGCCGTGGTGAATTCGACGCGGCATCCGCTCGGCAGCTGCAACACCCGGGTGAGCGCGGAGCCTGGACTTCTGCCCCCGATGACGATCTCTCGTTCGCAGAGGAGCAGGGCAGTGGCTCGCCGGTCGTCGGTGTAGCCAAGGGCGTGATCACTTTCGCGCCGATCTGCTTCCTCGTCGGCCTCGTCATCTTCGTGCTCGGCGTCGTCCTGCAGGTGGCCGAGGTGGTCCAGGGAGGGCTCATCGTGCTGTTGCTGTCGCTCGTTACGTTCCTGATGGCACCGTTCCTGGCCATGGGTGCCTCGATCCAGCGGGGTAGCGTTGCTGAGTCTGCTCCCGCTGGTGCGGAGGCAGAAGACGAATCCGACTCCGAGGAGATGTAATGAGCAAGGTCGCCCTGATCGCGAAGATCACTGCCAAAGACGGACAGCGCGATGCGCTGCGAGACGCCTTCGCCAGCACCGGAATGGCAAACGCAGCAGCCGAACCAGGCACCGAGGTCTACGCCCTCAACGAGGACGCCAACGACGCCAATGTGTTGTGGTTCTACGAGCTCTACACCGACGGTGAAGCCCTCGCCGCCCACGGTGGTTCCGAGGCCATGAAGGCTCTTGGTGGAGAGATCCGCGAGTTCATGGCCAGTCGAGCCGAGCTCACGTTCATGAATTTCGTGACCGCGGAGGGAATCTGACCCATTGGCCGTGACGTATCTCGATCGGATTATCGACGAACACCGTGCGGCAGCCGCCGACGACGTTCGATCGACGGCCGCCCTGACTGAGCAGGCGATGGCTGCCCCGCCTGTCAGGGGGTTCGAATCTGCTCTGCGTGGACCAGGCCTGTCGGTGATCAGCGAGGTGAAGCGTCGATCGCCATCCAAGGGGGATCTGTTCGCGGGGCTCGACCCGGCGACGCTCGCCGGCCAATACGAGGCCGGCGGTTCGACGTGTCTGTCGGTGTTGACCGACGCCGACAACTTTGGCGGATCGCCATCCGATCTTCAGGCAGCGCGAGGCGCTGTGTCGCTGCCGGCACTCCGCAAGGACTTCACCGTCCACGAACACGATGTGCTCGATGCTCGCATCATGGGCGCCGACTGCGTCCTGCTCATCGTGGCAGCGCTCGGTCGGAGTGAACTCGAGCACTTCGCCGGTGTCGCCAGGACGGTTGGCATCGACATCCTGTTCGAGACACATGACGAGAACGAGATCGAACGTGCGTGCGCGGCGGGAGTGACGCTGCTCGGAGTGAATCAGCGAGATCTCTTCACGTTCGAGGTTGATCACGAACGTGCTGTTCGGGTCGTTGCGGCGTTCCCCGAAGGGGTGGTCGGCGTCTGCGAGAGTGGGGTGCGCGGCGCCGCTGACGCCGCTGCACTTGCCGTTGCCGGTTACGACGCGATCCTGGTCGGTGAGTCGTTGGTCACGTCCGGGGACCCGCAACAAGCTGTGGCCGAGCTCATCGCTGCGGGCAACTTGGCCCAGGACCTGTGACAAAGGGTCAGATGTTTGTCGCTGGTCAGCGCATCACGAACGGGTTGGCGACCGAGCTGTCCTGAGCGATCCAGACCGACTTGGTCTGAAGGTATTCCTTGATCGCTTCCTGGCCGCTCTCGCGTCCGAGACCGCTGCGTTTGTAGCCACCGAAGGGCGAGTTGAAGCTGACGGCCCTGTAGGTATTGACCCACACGGTTCCACAGCGAAGGGCGTCGGACACCCGCACGGCGCGACCGATGTTCTGGGTCCACACGCCCGCGGCCAAGCCGAAGTTGATGTCGTTGCCGATCTGGATGGCCTCTTCCTCAGTGTCGAACGGGATCACCGAGAGCACCGGCCCGAAGACCTCCTCCTGGGCAATGCGCATATCGTTGGTGACGTTCGTGAACACAGTCGGTTGGACGAACCTGGTACCGGCCGAGCCAGGGCCGGTGTAGAGGTCGCCGCCCATCACACACGTGGCACCGTCCTCGCGGGCGACGTTGATGTAGTGCAGGATCTTCTGAAACTGGGGCTCCGTCGTGACCGGCCCGACGTGGGTGTCCATCGACATCGGGTCTCCGATCGTGGCTTCTCCAGCGACCTCGGTCAACCGTTCGACGAAGGCGTCGTGGATGGAGCGCTGCACGAGCGCACGCGACCCCGCGATGCACGTCTGACCTGTTGCGGCGAAGATGCCAGAGATCACGCCCATGACGGCTGACTCGAAGTCGGCATCTTCGAACACGATGTTCGGCGACTTCCCGCCGAGTTCGAGCGTCACCGGCTTCAGCTGTTTCGCTGCCGATTGGTAGATGTGCTGGCCTGTCGCATCGGAACCGGTGAAGGCCAACTTGACGATGTCGGGGTGGTCGACGAGGGCTTGACCGCACTCGTTGCCGAGTCCGGTGACGGCGTTGACGACGCCGGGTGGGAAGCCGGCCTCCTCGAACAGCGGCATGAACTCGAGCGTCGACGCCGAGGTGAACTCCGAGGGCTTGATGACTGCACAGTTTCCGGCGGCCAGTGCCGCGGCGAGCTTCCACGCCAGCAGGAGCAGAGGAGAGTTCCAGGCAGTGATCAGGCCGACAACGCCAAGAGGCTCATACCGGGTGTAGTTCAGCGTCGACGCCCGGTCGAGTGGGATGACCGAGCCCTCCACCTTGTCGGCGAGACCGCCGAAGTATCGGTACCACTCGGCCATGACCGTCGTCTGGCCGGCCATCTCTGCGATGAGCTTGCCGTTGTCGCGAACCTCGATCTCTCCCAGGCGAAGAGCCTCGCGTTCGATGATGGCTGCGAGGTTGTTGAGCAGCTTGCCCCGGGTGGTCGGCGTCGTCGAGGCCCAGGCCGGAAATGCGGCACTGGCTGCAGCAGTCGCCGCGTTGACATCGGCCACATTGCTGCGGGCGATCTGCGCCCAGATCTCGCCGGTGTAAGGGTTGTCCGAGTCGAGGTATTCGCCCGATACAGGCTCGACCATGTGGCCGTTGATGTAGTTCCCGTAGGTCTGCATGCATACCTTTCTAGGTCTGATGGTCAGGGCTGGCTGATGGCGTCTAAGACCTCGACCGCGATGTCATCTGTCGTTCTTCGTTCGCCCTGTGCATTCATCGCATCGAGCACTAGCCAACGGCCGCCCCACGAGCGGTCTGCGAGCCTCTCGTAGGTGTCCAGTGCGCTGTCTTGCAGCCCGGTCGTTGCCTCATACGCGTCCTCGGGTGCGCGCGACTGTCGAGCCGAAGCCGCCACCTGTTCGCGAGTGGCCAGGAGAAGCGTGAGATCCGGTCGGGGAAGCTGGAGTGTGTTGAACTCGAAGTCGGCGATCCAGTCGATGAATTTGTTCGGTTCGTGCTTGCCGAGTTGCATCCTCGCGGAACCGTAGGCAGCGTTGCTGGCGCTCCAACGGTCGGCGAGACAGACCGTGTAGACCTCGTCCAGGGTGTTCCACCAGTGCCATCGATCGACGGCATACATCACCGACATCGCTTCGATTGACGAGCGCAGAACCGAGGCGTCGGCCTTCAGGGCCTCACCGATCGCTGTGCCGTAAGGCGCAGCCCCGTACCTCGGAAACGCGACAGTGGTGACGATCTCGTCTGCTGCTTCGAAGTGACGGGTCAGCGCTTCGACAAGGGTCTGCTTGCCTGCTCCGTCGATGCCTTCGACCGCGATGATCACAGGGAGATCGTAACCGTCATGACACCGTCGGTCGTGCGTCCACGCGACGCGGAGGCAGGGCGCGATGTTGAGTGCGCTCTGAGGCTCCGCGATACGGTTTGGCCATGGCGGCCAATGATGTCGGGGTCGACGAATTCAGGGCGGATGCAGAAAGATTTCTCGACGCGTCCATCGCTGATGGCGTCGCCTTCAAGGCGTTCGGTGCGATCTTGCCGCCGGCGATCTTCGAGCCGACCCGAGCGTGGCAACGCCGCATCTTCGAGGCCGGGTTCGCGGGTGTTCACTGGCCTGCGGAGCACGGTGGCCGGGGTCTGAGCTCCGATCACGCGGCCGCATGGGCCGAGGAATGCGCCCGTAGGGGAGTTGCCTCGTACATGAACTTTCAGGGATTCATCCTGGCCGGAGCGGCGATCATCAAGTTTGGTACGGACGCGCAGAAGGAGCGGTATCTCCGCGACACGCTGGCGGCCGACATCATCTGGTGTCAGCTGTTCAGCGAGCCGAACTCGGGTTCCGATCTCGCGAGCCTTCAGACCAGGGCCGTTGCCACTGATGGCGGTTGGCTCGTCAACGGACAGAAGGTGTGGTCATCGACAGCACAGCTGTCGGATCACGCGATTCTCATGGCCAGGACCGACCCAGACGAACCAAGCCACAGGGGCATCTCCTTCTTCCTCTTCGACATGAACCAGGAAGCGGTCGACGTTCGACCGCTCAAGCAGATGACCGGCGACTGGGAGTTCTGCGAGGTGTTCCTCGAGGATGCATTCATCTCCCACGACGATCTGTTGGGCCCGCTCAATGCGGGTTGGTCGGTTGCGATGTCGGTACTGGCTGACGAACGGGCCAGCGTCGGTGCCGCAGGTTTGGCATTGCAGCGACAACTCACCGACGTGGCCGATATGGCCGGGATCAGCCAATCGGCCCGCTATGGTGCGGTCGACCTCATGTCGATTGGTGGCGCCGTGGGAAGGCTGCTGAGCCGATCTGGGGGCGATCCGAGCCTCGGCCCGCTGACGAAACTGGCCCGCACCGAACTCGACCGCGGACTCACCGCCTACATGAACGACGTTCGGGGACCGGCAGGGATGCTGAACAGTGAGGCGGGCCAGGCATTCCTGTATGCCCCAGGGATGCGCGTCGCTGGAGGCACGAGCGAGATCCAACGAAACCTGGTTGGTGAACGCATGCTCGGTTTACCGAGAGAGCCCAAACCTCCCACCAGCGGCTGACCCCAACTGAGGGCCAGAGTCGCCCCAACGCACGTTGGCCGAATGGTGGTGCAGCGCGCTTGTCGTACAGGACTTGTCGGCCTCGTCCTCGAGTTCGCCGATCAGGTCGGGGAAGATGTCATAGCGGCTGACATGCTGGAGTTCTTCGAGGACGATGCCGCGTTCTCAAACTGCGGACAGCGACTCTGGCGCCAGAGCGGACCCGTTCGGCGGCGTGTTCAACGCCCTGGGACTCCGGGGTGGGGTATCTCGCTGGGGGAGCAGCACGGTGAGCGGTACGATCACCGTGTAGGAGAAGGATCGTCCGCCGGGGCGCGTTCGAGGAGTGGCGGTGTTCGTCAAGATCTGTGGGATCACCAGCGAGGAAGATGCGTTGCTGGCTGTTGCCATGGGTGCTGACGCGATCGGATTTCTCCTTGCTCCCTCGAAGCGACAGATCACGGCGACGAGAGCTCGTGACATCGCGGCGCGCCTCCCACCGGAGGTTCTCACCGTTGGCGTGTTCCGCAATGAACTCAAGGAACGGGTTGTCGAATTCACGCACGCCGCAGGACTCAAGGCAGTGCAGCTTCACGGCAACGAGACGGCGGCGGAGAGCAGCTGGGTGTCCGAGCGTGTCCCGATGGTCATCAAGGCCTTCGTCGCTGGCGATCCCGACATCGACCGGCAGGCCGACTATGGCGCAGAGGTCGTCCACGTCGAGGGCAAGGAGCCCGGCAGCGGTGTCGTGTTCGACTGGAAGCTCCTCGACACGAAGTCGAGGGCGAAGATCCTGCTCGCGGGCGGACTTGGGCCTGACAACGTCGCATCGGCGATCGAGCAGGTGCGGCCATGGGGCGTAGATGTGTCAACCGGAGTTGAATCATCACCAGGTGTGAAAGACCCCGCGAAAGTCAGGCGATTCATCGCGGCGGCGCGAGATGCCGCGGCGGCAATCGAGCCGATTGAGGACCATGTTGGCGTCGGTGCCGTCGAAGATGATCCAATCTACGACTGGCACGACGAGCCCTGACAGGGCCGGTCATCACTCAACGCAACAACTCGGAACCTTCCAGGAGCTCATTTCCCATGTCGATGACAGAACCAACCCCCGACGGCCGGTTCGGCGAGTTCGGGGGTCGGTACGTTCCCGAGTCGCTCGTCGCAGCTTGTGAGGAACTCGAAGCCGCTTTCCGAGAGGCGTGGGCCGATCCGGAGTTCCTCGAAGAGTTCCACCACACGCTGAAGCACTATGCAGGCCGGCCATCGCCAGTCACCGAGTGCAAACAGCTTTCGAAGGAGATCGGTGTCACCGTGCTCCTGAAGCGTGAAGACCTCAACCACACCGGCTCGCACAAGATCAACAACGTCATCGGGCAAGCTCTGCTCGCGAAACGGATGGGAAAGACACGACTCGTTGCCGAGACCGGTGCGGGACAGCACGGTGTGGCCACCGCGACTGCCGCGGCGCTGCTCGGAATGGACTGCATCGTGTACATGGGCGCTGTCGACGTGGGCCGCCAAGAACTCAACGTCTTCAGGATGAAGCTGCTCGGTTCAGAGGTCATCTCGGTCGAGAGTGGTTCGAAGACGTTGAAGGACGCGGTCAACGATGCGATGCGACATTGGGTCGCCACGGTTGAGGACACGCACTACTGCCTCGGCTCGGTCATGGGCCCCCACCCCTATCCGTGGATGGTGCGCGAGTTCCACCGGGTCATCGGCAACGAGGCCTACCAGCAGTGCATGGAGTTGTTTGGCGACGTCCCCGACGTCATCGCAGCTTGTGTCGGCGGCGGATCGAACGCGGCTGGAATCTTCTCTGGATTTGCCGATACCAGGAGCGAACTGGTTGGCATCGAGCCGGCCGGCGGTGCAGCCGTTGCCCGCGGCATTCCAGGCGTCGTGCATGGAATGGCGAGCTATCTGATGCAGGACGAGGTCGGTCAGGTTATGGAAGCCGAGTCGATCTCGGCCGGACTCGACTATCCAGGCATCGGTCCCGAACACGCGTATCTTCACTCCACTGGCCGAGCGACCTACGAGAACGTCACCGATGACGAAGTGGTCGCAGCATTCCAGTTGCTGAGCAAAACCGAAGGAATCATCCCGGCCCTCGAGTCGGCCCATGCGATCGCGTGGATCGCGCGTGAGGAGCGGTTGCGGGGAAAGACGGTGCTGGTGAACCTGTCTGGTCGGGGCGACAAGGACGTTGCGCAGATGATGGACATTCTCCGATGATCGGCTCGTTCGAGAACAGACTTCGCGCTCGTCGAGACAGCGGACGCAAGCTCCTCGTCCCCTATATCACCGGCGGTCTCGGCGACGACTGGGCCGACTGCATCAGAGCAGCAGCCGACGCCGGAGCCGACGCGATCGAGATCGGTGTCCCGTTCTCCGATCCTGTGATGGACGGACCCGTCATACAGGAAGCCTCGGTAAAGGCACTCGAAGCTGGAGCGACACCACAGAGCATCCTCGACGAGGTTGCGAATCTCGACGCCGGTGTCCCCCTGGCGGTGATGACGTATTACAACCTCGCATTCAGGGCCGGGCACGCTCGCTTCGCAGCGAGCCTGGCCAGAGCCGGTGTCGCTGGTTGCATTCTTCCCGACCTTCCGTTCGTCGAGTCAGGGCCCTGGCGCGAGGCCGCGCACGAGGCAGGAGTCGAGGCGATTCTGCTCGCAGCTCCGACCACCCCAGACCACCGCCTGTCCGACCTGTGCGACGCGTCCGAAGGCTTCGTGTACGCGGTTGGACTACTCGGCGTCACCGGTCAGCGAGCATCGCTCTCTTCCGCAGCAACCGTCATCGCCGGTCGTTGCAAGGAGGTAACCGACAAGCCGGTGCTGATCGGTGTCGGCGTGTCGAATCCCGAGCAGGCTCATGAGGCGTGCCAGGCGGCCGACGGCGTCGTGGTCGGAACGGCGATTGTGCGCCGCATGCTCGAAGGCGCAGGAGCCGAAGGCATCGGTGAGCTCGTCGGACAGTTCAGATCTGCCATTGACGCAGGCTGAATTTCGGTGGAGTCGTCTGCGTTCGATCCCGACTGCGACCTGTGCGAAGCAGCCAGGTATACGCACTGGTACCACGAGGACGACGTCTGCTGGGTCGCCGACTGCGAGGTCTGCTCGACGCCTATGGTCGTCTGGCGGTCGCACGGCACAGGTCCGAACGAAGCTCAGCTCGAACACATGCTGTCGCAGTTGCGAACCGCCGGAGGGGTGAGGTTCGGTGACGAGCACTTCTTCATCGATGAGAACATGCGTCAGATCCCAGACCACTTCCACGCCCACGCACGGGATCACGGCTGGCGTGACAGGCGGTGGGTTGAGCCGATGAGCAAGTACACAGGCGTTGGAACACCGAGAGAAATACTCGGACTCTGAACAAGGAACTCGCTCAGATCGTGCGTTGAGATGCCGATAGGAGAAGCGTCGTGCTGAACTCGTCGGCCCGATAACGATGCCTCAGGAGCAATCTCGGCCAATGTCCAAGCGACCAAACACGACCGCGTCCATCCAGCATCTTGCTGGTGTCGAGGACATCGACGGGACGATGATCACCAGCGGTGTGACGGTCATCGGTACGTCGGCAGAGGAGCCGCGTGTCCTTGAGAGGCCAGAGGCTTCGCAGCTGTCAGCACCTCTGGGCAGTCGTACAGGCCAACTGACGGCGGCCCCAGTCAAGAAGAAAGCTGTGAAACGTAGCGGAACTGTCGGCCACTCGGTCCTCGACTACTTGCCGCGACTGACGGGAGCGCCGTTCATCATCTCGGCGCACGTGATCGCGGCGGGTGTCTACCTCTATCTTGTCGGTCTCACCTGAGACAGAACCCCGCTGGTGTGGCGGAGTGGTCGGAGCCGGTAGTTTGCTGGCCCGTGAGGGGAATTCGGTCGATGTGTCGGCGGTGGATTGTCGTTGCTGTCGTTGTTGCCACGGCCAGCTGTTCGGGGAGCATCGACGTCTTCACGCCGCCACCGGATGAGACCTACGATCCCGCGATCGTCGCGGCCGGCAAAGACATCCACCTTCGTACCTGCGCCACATGCCACGGGAGAGAAGGCGGCGGCCGTGCAGGCCCAAACGTCCGCCAGGTGTGGGAACGACTGAACCCGGCAGAGCATCTCGATGTGGTTGTGGCCGGACGCGAGAAGATGCCAGCGTTCGGGCGCAGTCTCTCCGAAGAGGACATAGCGGCTGTCGTCGCCTACCAGCGCTTCGGTTGGTCCGATCCGCCTAGTTGAGGACATGCCGCGACGGCTAGCGCAGGTAGGGTTTCCGACCATGGAAGGCTTCCCGGATCCGAAGGATCTCCTCCCGCACCGCCACCCGTTTCTGCTGGTCGACGAGATCATCGGCCTGGTCCCTGGCGAATCATGCACCGCGACGTGGACACTGACTGGCGACGAGTGGTTCTTCGCCGGTCATTTTCCAGATCGACCGACACTTCCAGGTGTTCTGATGGTCGAAGCGCTCGCTCAGGCCGCAGGTGTGGCTGCTCTGGCTGACGCGAAGTTCGCAGGCAAGATCCCGCTGTTCGGCGGGATCGACAAGGCGAGGTTCCGCCGTCAGGTCGGACCAGGTGACACCCTCACGCTCGAGGGTCGTCTCGGCCGAATGGGATCGCGCGCAGGCAAGGGAGCGGGAACAGCGTCAGTCAATGGAAAGCTGGCCTGCGAAGCCGAGATGCTGTTTGTCATCGCCGATCTCTGAGCAGTCCCTCCGGGGAAGTTCAGGGTCAGTCGAACAGGACGATGTTCCGCTGGTGTCGCGAACTCCGAGCGCTAAGCAGCAGGTCCGACGCAGATGGTGCCGTTGTGGCCACCGAAGCCGAAGTTGTTGGAGAGGCTCGGTCCCGGGGTCCAGTCACGAGGGACGTCCTTGACGATGTCGATCACGGGCAGTTCCGGATCGAGTTCGGTGAAGTTGACGGTCGGCGGTACGAGGGCCTTGTCGATCGACAAGGCGAGCGACACTGCTTCCAGGGCGCCAGCAGCGCCAAGACCGTGCCCGGTGACGCCCTTGATCGAAGTGACGATCGGGCCAGGTTCGCCGAACAGTTTCGACATTGCCTGAGCTTCTGCGGCATCGTTCAGTGGCGTCGATGTGCCATGGGCGTTGATGTGCACGATGTCGGCAGCGGTGAGGCCGGCATCGTCAAGTGCTAGTTGCATGCATGCCACAGCGCCGACTCCACCGGGAGAGGGCGCCGTGATGTGGTGTGCGTCGGCGTTCGAGCCTGCTCCCAGGATCTCGGCGATGATGTTGGCGCCACGCGACTCAGCGTGTTCCCACTCTTCGAGGACCAGTGTGCCCGCACCTTCGGTCATCATGAATCCGTCGCGATCCTTGTCGAAGGGGCGAGAGATTCCGCTGTTCGACAGTGCGGTCATGTTGCCGAAGCCGGCGACGCCGACCCCGGTCATGACCGACTCGCAGCCCCCGGTCACGACAGTGTCGCAGCGACCCATGGCGATGAGCCTGGCTGCGTTGCCGATGGCATGGGTTCCCGCTGCGCATGCTGTGCACACGGTCTCGTTCGGCCCTTGAAGGCCCCACTTCATCGAGATCGCAGCGCCTGCAGCGTTCGGCATCATCATCGGGATCAGGAATGGGCTGACCCTGCGGGCCCCCCTCTCGAGGAAGACACCAACCTGGTTTTCGAAGGTGCTCAGGCCACCGACGCCGGTCGCGAAGATCACACCCTGACGTGCGGGATCGCCATGGAGGCCTCCTGCGTGGTCGACGGCCTGTGTCGCGGCGGCTATCGCCATTTGTGTCGAACGGTCGGCTCGACGTGCGTCCTTCGGGTTGTCGTACCAGTCGGCAGGATCGAAGTCGTCGACCGTACGGTCGCCCATCCTGGAGGTGGCGCACAGGCCGTCCCAGAACGCTTCGATTCCGATGCCGCAGGTGGCAACCACGCCGAGGCCTGTGACGGCAACTCGGCGTCCTTGCATCACAGTTTGGATTCGACGAGGGCGAGGGCTTCCTTGACGCCTACGACCCCCTCGAGTTCTTCCTCGTCTACAGCGATGTCGAATTCCTCCTCGAGTGCCATGACGAACTCGACGAGGTCGAGGCTGTCGGCGTCGAGGTCGTCGGCGAAGCTGGCTTCCATCGTCACCTGGGCGGCATCGACCTGCAGCACCTCGATGGCGCACTTGGTGAATCGCTCGAAGTTGTCGCTCACGGTAGGTATCTCCTCAATATTCGTTTCGGATCATGAGACCCGGAGCCATGACGGCTTCGAGCCAGGCTAGACGGCGATTGCCCGATCGCGCGCCGGCACACGTATCGGTTGCCGGTTGGTCGTCAGTGGCCCATTCCGAGGCCGCCGTCGACGGGCAGGACAGCGCCGGTGACGTACCCGGCGGCTTCTGAGGCGAGGAACACGATACTCGCCGCGATTTCTTCCGGCGTTGCCACTCTGGCGAGTGGGACATTGCCGGTGATGGCTGCAAGCTGATCTTCGTTCAGCTTCTCGAGCATCTCGGTTGCCACGGGTCCTGGGGCGACGACGTTCACGGTGATCGATCGACTGCCGAGTTCGCGAGCCATCGATCGGGCCATGCCGATGAGTCCAGCCTTCGACGCCGCGTAGTTCACCTGGCCGGCTTGACCCATGGAGCCGACAACCGACGATACGAAGATGACTCGCCCCGCTCTGGCCCGCAACATCGGCTTCACCGCTCGCTTCGCCATGCGGTACGAGCCGGTGAGATTGGCGTCGACGACATCGGAGAAGTCATCGTCGGACATCCGCAGCAGAAGGGTGTCTTTGGTGATGCCTGCGTTGGCGACGATGACTTCGACCGGACCCAGTTTCTCGGTGATCTCGTCGAAACACGCGTCGACCTGATCGCTGTCTGTCTGGTCGCAGGCTACGCACAGAAGCCGTTCGTCGTCGGGGGGTGAGGACCTGAACGTCACAGCAACGCGGTCACCGAGTTCGGCGAAGGCTTGTGCTGTTGCGAGTCCGATGCCCCGTGATCCACCCGTGACGAGCACCACACGGCCGTCTGTCACGGTTCGACACTCCAACGAACAACTGCTGCCGCCGAGGTCATCCCTGCTCCGAAGCCGACCATGAGGACGAGGTCGCGCTCGTGAATGCGGCCCTCGTCGATGCCGTTGACCATGGCCAGCGGTATGGATGCCGACGATGTGTTGCCGGTGCAGTGAAGGTTGTGAATGGCCTTGTCCATCGGAATCCCGAGGCGCTTCATGCTGGCTTCGATGATCCGGATGTTGGCTTGGTGGGGGATCACGTGATCGATGTCGGATGCTTCGAGCCCGGCCTGTTTCAGCGCTTCGCGGCCCGCCTTCTCCATGACCAGGACGGCCTTGCGGAACACCTCGCGCCCGTTCATCTCGAGGAAGCCGCCGTGATCGCAGTACAGGACGTCCTCGAGTGAACCGTCGGAGCTCAGGCTGAAGCCGAGAACGTCGCCGTCGTCCTCGGTACGGTCGACGACCACGGCGCCAGCACCGTCGGCGAACAGAATGCAGGTGTTTCGGTCGGTCCAGTCGGTGATGACGCTGAGCGTCTCTGCGCCGATGATGAGGATTCGCTCCATTCCAGCTCGCATGAAACCGTGAGCGGCCGTCAGGCCGTACATGAACCCGGAGCATGCCGCGTTGAGATCGAAAGCACCGCAGTCGAGACCGAGTTGGTGCTGAATGGTCGATGCCGTCGCTGGCACCCGGCGGTCGGGGGTCGTCGTAGCGAGGATCAAGAGATCGATCGAGGAGGGATCGACCCCGGCACGCTCCATGGCCATACGACCAGCGTCGGCGCCGAGTCCGGCAGTGGTTCCGCCGATGCGACGCTCACTGATGCCGGTGCGATCCGAGATCCACTCGTCGTTCGTGTCGACCTGCTTCGCGAGCTCTTCGTTGGTGACCACACGCTCCGGCAGAGCTGTTCCCCAACCGGTGATCTTCAATCCTGCCATCCGAGACTCCTCAGTGCGTGCGCAGCCAAGCTACGGGTTGGCGGGCGGTGACTCGTTCGCCCTCATAGGCCATGACGCCCATGACAGCGCCGGCGAACGGGGAGTGAACGGGCGTTCCGTTCACTTCGCCGAGGATCTCGCCGACCTTGACACTCAAGCCAGGATCGAGGTCGGACCTGGGTGTAAAGATGCCGGCCGCCGAGGTCACCACGACACGTTCGGTCACGAAGAGGTTTTCGCCCTCGACTGCGACAGGGCCAGAGTGGCTGGCGTCGGTGAGCTTTGAAAGCAGTTCGTCGACGTCGGACGGTGAGCCGACGGACAGAGTCAGCGAATCGCGGCACGTCCGTTTCGCCATGCCGGTGAGGACCGTTCCCGGCCCGAGCTCAACGAACCGGGACACACCCTCTGTGTCGAGCCGGTAGAGCGTCTGGCGCCACAAGACAGGTGACGTGAGCTGCGATGTCAACCGATCGTGCCAACCGTCGGCGTCTTGGTGAACCGCTGCATCGACATTGGCGATGACGGGAACCGATGGTGCACGGAACTCGACGCCCTTCAGTGCCTTGCCGAGACGTTCGCCTGCCGGCTCCATGAACGGGGTGTGGAAGGCCCCGCTGACGGGGAGAGGCATCGAACGTTTGGCGCCAAGTTCCTTCGCAGCGGCGCCGGCAGCTTCGATTGCTTCCCGCGAGCCGGCGATGACCACCTGACCTGGAGCGTTGTAGTTCGCGACCCAGACGGGGCCATCGATGCTGTCGCAGGCCTCGGCGACTTTGTCGTCGTCGAGGCCGAGAACGGCCGCCATCGTGCCGACGGTCTCCTCGGCGGCGACCTGCATCGCCTCGCCACGCTCGGCAACGAGACGAACGCCGTCCTCGAACGGCACGACGCCGGTCGCGGTGAGAGCGGAATACTCGCCGAGACTGTGACCGGCGCAGAGATTCGGAGCGATACCGATTCGCTCGACAGCGTCCAAGACCACCAGGCTCAGAACGAAGGTCGACAGTTGCGAATTCCGCGTCGCCTTCAGCTCTTCGGCATCGGCATCAAGCAGAAGGTGTCGAACATCGCGGCCACAAGCGTCGCTTGCTTCTTCGACGAGTTCCCACGAAGGGTGATCGACCCATGCCGCGCCCATACCCGGTTTCTGACTCCCCTGACCGGGGAAAGTGAAAGCCAGCAACGCAATCTCCTGGAACTGAATCGGCGGTCCACAGCTTCAGACCGCCCCTCACGCACAATGGTTACGGAAGTGTGACAAAAATCGTCATCCGTAGTCGGGGAAGAGAGTAAACCACTGACCCGTGCAGGGAAAGAGCCGACCGTCGGGGCAGAAGCGGTAGCCTCAGACTTCCAATCATCAGCCCCGGTGGTGGAACGGCAGACACGGCGGATTCAAAATCCGCTGCTCGAAAGGGCGTGCGGGTTCAAGTCCCGCCCGGGGCACGAGATCTTCCCTCTGGGAGCCGCACGTGCGCCGGAGCGCTCTACTCAGCCCGAGTGCGGGGACGGGCCTCGGTCGACCCTGGTTGAGATGAACTCGGCAATGGGGCTCTCATCGTCCTGCCCGACGATGTAGCCCTTGCACTCCATCTTGTGGGCCCACGCGGTCAGAACGATGTTCGGGCCGAGGGCGGGATTCGGCATGAGCACGACGCGGTCGCTGACCAATGAGCCGAGCGACGCACCGCTCACGACGTCTGGCCGGAACTGGATGACGACATCGCCGCGTTCGAGCACGCCCACCTGCTCCGGGCCGCTCAGTGTCCTGACGTAGATTCCAGGCAACGGACCAGGAGCGTGCGGGCCCGAGGTCGGCGGCTCCGAGGTGTAGTCGATGTCGGCACTGGCGATGACGTGCAGCTGCGAGTCGTCAGCGACGTCCTCCCTGACCACCCGGCTGCAACCGTTGGCCGGCCCTCCCGCGCATGCGGACAACAGCACAGCGACCGTTGTTGTCATGGAGATCAGCCTTCCGAGCACCCGGTCAGTCTGGCAGGAGCGCGCCGGCCAGATGCCATGGATGGCGCGGTGACCTCATGTCGTAGACTGATCCGATGGTCCGATCGCTTGTTGAACGACGACTCAGCCACATCGGCACACGTCTCAAGACCCTGCGTGAGGAACTTGCTGTTCTCGACGAGCAGCGAATTCAACTCCTGCTCGAGGCCGACGACGCCAGACTGCAGGCGTTGGTGTCCGAAACTCCGATGTCCGAGAAGGTCCATCGCTCAGCGAGTAGGCATGTCGATGTCATCGAACGGCGTCGAAAAGAGCTGATGGCCACCATCGTCGAGCTCGAGACCAGCCAAGACGAACTGCTCGACCGTTTGGTCGAGAGCCGTACGTGAGCAACGAAACTTGCGGCGTTCGCCCAGCCCGACTGGCAAGGGAGGCCACGTGACCACGCGCGTCGTGATCGCCGAAGACGAAGCCATCATCCGGCTCGATCTCAAAGAGATGCTCGAGGAAGAAGGCTACGACGTCGTCGCCGAGACCGGTCGCGGCGACGAGGTTGTGGGCCTCGTTCGAGAACACGCACCCGATCTCGCCATTCTCGACATCAAGATGCCTGGCCTCGACGGCCTGAGCGCGGCTCGCGAGATCTCCGAGGACAAGTCGGCAGCCGTGCTGATTCTCACCGCGTTCAGCCAGCGGCATCTCATCGAGCGTGCTCGTGACGCCGGCGCGCTCGCCTATCTCGTGAAGCCGTTCCAGCGAAACGAGCTGGTGCCTGCGATCGAAGTCGCGCTCGGCCGTTTCCGCGACATGCAGGAACTCGACGCCGACAAGCAGGGCCTCGCGAGCCAGCTCGAGACTCGCAAGATGGTGGACAGGGCCAAAGGCATGCTGATGGACGGCTCTTCGATGTCGGAGAACGAAGCGTTCTCGTTCATTCAACGAACCGCGATGAGCGAGCGAGAGACCATGTCGTCGGTCGCTCAGCGCGTGATCGAGGGCTCGCTCACGCCATAGCCGTTCCAACCGGCGCCGTCCGATCGCGTTCCAGGCTGCGGGTAGGGTCCATTCGTGGCGAAGCTGATGCTCCTCGATGGCAACTCGTTGACGTATAGGGCGTTCTTCGCTCTACCCACAGACATGGCGACCGCTAGTGGCCAGGTCACGAACGCAGTGTTCGGGTTCACGTCGATGCTCATCAACATGGTGCGCGATCACGAACCTGACGGGATCATGGTGGCCTTCGACCGGCCAGAGCCGACGTTCCGCCACGAGATGGTCCCTGACTACAAGGCCGGCCGTGAAGCTGCTCCTGACATCTTGCGTCAGCAGATGGGGCTGGTCAGGGAGGTTGTCGAGGCGCTGCACATCCCGATCGTCGAGATCATCGGGTTCGAGGCCGACGACGTTCTTGCGACACTCGCCTCGCAAGCCCGCGACAACGGTGATGACGTCATCGTCGTCACCGGCGATCGTGACACCTACCAGCTCGTAGAAGACCCTCACATCAGAGTCCTGTACAACAGGCGTGGCGTCTCCGACTACGCGCTCTACGACGAGCTCGGCATATGGGAACGCACCGGCGTCACGCCGGAGATGTACCCGCAATATGCAGCCCTCCGCGGCGACAAGTCCGACAACCTTCCCGGCGTTCCAGGAGTTGGAGAGAAAACGGCTGCAAAGCTGATCAATACCTATGGCGGACTCGATGGTATTTTCGCGAACGTCGACGCTCAGACACCGAAGCTTCGTCAGAATCTCATCGACAACGAAGGTCAGGCCAGAAGCAACTTGGCCGCGATGATCCTCGTCCGCGATGTCGAAATGGATCTCGACATCGCCACCCTGCGCTGGTCCGACATCGACGTTGACGAAGTTTCCCGGCTGTTCGAATTTCTCGAGTTCAGAAGTCTCTACGACCGCCTGAACGTCGTTCTCGAAGGCCGGCTCCCAGAGCTCGAAAGCGCAGGCGGGGTGCTCGAGGCCGAGGTACAGCGAATGGAGGACGCCGACTCTGTGGTTGCTGCGCTCGGCCAACTCATGGCCAGACGTGAACCAGTTGCGATCGCTGGCAGCTGGGATGGCGCCGAGCTCAGCGGCATCGCGTTCGTGACCGAGGCCGAGGAGGGTGCCGTCGGATTCATCGATGCTGCGATGCTCGGTGACCAAGCGGTCGCCAGCGCGGTCCAAGAACTCGTCGGTGACGGCGGCGTCCCCATTCATGCTCATCACGTCAAGCCTCTGATGAGGGCTTTGGCCCGTCGCGACGTCGACATGAGTCGCCTTGACATCGACACCGAACTTGCCGCGTACCTCATCGATCCAGCTGATGCGAGGTATGCCCTGGAGGTTCTCCTGCTGCGCCACCTTCAGCTCGAACTCGCCACCGAGAACGCCGTCGCCGACGGTCAACTCGACTTCGACGGCGATGCTGCCGATCCCGCACAGGTCGCGGGTCGTGAGGCTCTCGGTGTGGCCTCGCTCGCGCCCTCACTGGCCGAGATCATGGACGCCAGGAACTTGCGTCCGTTGTACGACGAGATCGAACGCCCGCTGGTTCGGGTTCTCGCCCACATGGAAGAGCTCGGTGTCGGTGTCGACATGGCAGAACTCACGCGGCTTCGTGACTACCTCGTCAGCGAATGCGATCGGTTCGAGGCCGAGATCCAGGAAGCCGCAGGACGCGAGTTCAACGTGAACTCCACCAAGCAGCTCAGAGAAATCCTGTTCGAAGAGCTCGAGCTCACTCCGCAGAAGAAAACAAAGACCGGCTACAGCACCGACGCTGCTTCGCTCGAAAAGATTCGCGATCAGCATCCGATCATCGAGGCCCTCCTCAGTTACCGAGAGGTCGAGAAGCTTCGATCGACCTATGGCCAGGGTCTTCTGGACGTGGTGCAGCCTGACAACCGCATTCGCGCCACGTTCAACCAGACTGTGGCGCGTACGGGTCGGCTTTCGTCGGAAGATCCGAACCTGCACAACATCCCGGTGAGGACCGAGCAGGGTCGAGAGTTCAGACGGGCGTTCATTCCCAGCGAAGGACGCGCCATGTTGGTCGCCGACTACAACCAGATCGAACTCAGGGTCATCGCTCACCTCGCAGAGGATCCCGGCTTGATCGATGCCTTCGAGAGCGGCCGCGACATCCACAACACCACGGCCGCGTCGGTGTTCGGCGTCCGGAACGACGAGGTCACCGTCGAGCAACGGTCGAAGGCGAAGATGGTCTCGTACGGCCTCGCCTATGGAATGGAGGCGTACGGTCTCGGTCAGCGGTTGGCAATTCCCACCGAGGAGGCGTCGGAGATCCTCGACGCGTATTTCATCGCGTTCCCGATGGTGCGATCGTTCATGGATCGGGTGGTGAACGAAGCAAAAGAGCGTGGTTACACAGAGACCGAGTTTGGTCGCCGCCGGCAGATTCCCGAGTTGGCCTCGCCGAACTTCCGTGTGCGCCAGGCCGCGGAACGCCAGGCTATGAACGCGCCGATCCAAGGTCTTGCCGCCGACATCTTCAAGGTCGCGTTGGTCCGCCTCGATGCCGCGCTCGAGGACGGCGGTTTCGATTCTGACCTCGTGCTTCAGGTGCACGACGAAGTCATCCTCGAGGTTCCTGCCGACGAACTCGAGACGATCACAGCCTTGACCGTGGACACGATGAGGAGCGCGGCCGATCTGCGGGTGGCGCTGGAAGTCAACGTGTCGGTCGGAAAGACCTGGGCCGATGCCAAAGGCTGATCGACGGTTGCCGAACTCCTGATGACGATGTCCGACATCGTCATCGTTCGCCTGGCACGAGTTGATGGTGAATCACGGGTGATTTCTCTCACACCTGTCATTGAGAACGCGCGTCATCTATCGTGCCCGGTCAATGTCTCATGATCCTGCGAAGCGGGCGGCTCTCGCAGCGGTGGTCCTGTTTTCGGCGATAGGCGCCATAGGCGCCATCGGCGCCACTTCGTCTTCGGTCATCGGGGCTGCGGAACCTGTGATCGATCTGAACGCTGACGTTCATGCGTTCAATGCGCCTTTTCATGGCGACACGACGCCGTTTGTGCCTGCCGGACCGATCATCGGCATGGCGGTCGCCGACCACGAGGGTTATTGGCTCGGCGGTGCCGACGGTGGCGTGTTCAATTTTGGGTCGGCCGAATTCCTCGGTTCTCTGGGCGGATTCGACCTTGACGAGCCGATCGTCGGTATGGCTGGACATCCGTCTGGCGACGGGTTCTGGATGGTCGCAAGCGACGGCGGCGTGTTTGCCTTCGGTGTTGCCGGGTTCCACGGCTCGCTCGTCGGTCTCGTGCTCGACAAGCCGGTCGTCGGCATGGCGGCCCATCCGAGTGGTCGGGGCTATTGGCTGGTTGCTGCCGACGGGGGAGTGTTCACGTTCGGTGAGGCCGAGTTCTTCGGATCGATGGGAGGGCTCGACCTCAAAGAGCCGGTGGTCGAGATGGCGGCCCATCCGAGTGGTCGGGGCTATTGGCTGGCGGCTGCCGACGGGGGAGTATTCACGTTCGGTGAGGCCGGGTTCCACGGTTCGATCGGTGCGATCGACCTCGACAAGCCCATCATCGGTATGGCGACCACAGCTGAGGGCAACGGGTATTGGCTGGCGGGTGCCGACGGGGGAGTGTTCACGTTCGGCGAGGCCGGGTTCCACGGGTCAGCTGCGACGAGTCAGCGTGATGAACTTGTCGTCGACATGGAGCGTCAGCCCGGCGGAGCCGGATACTGGCTCGTTCGCGCAGCAGGGCCGCGGTGGCCTCTGACTGGGCTTTCGGCCGAAACGGTCGTCCGCCGGCCCGCCTTGGCGGTGAAGATCGACAACCATCGCTCGGCACGAGGACAGTGGGGTCTTCTTCAGGCTGATGTTGTGTTCGAGGAACTCGTCGAGGGCGGATCGACCCGATTCGTCGCCGTGTTTCACAGCCAGGACTCGAGTCCTGTCGGTCCGATTCGGTCAGCCAGAGAGACCGACCTCGAGGTGTTGCCGATGTTCGGCAGGAGCCTTCTGGTGTATTCGGGTGGTAACTCGACCGTCAGAGGATTCGTCGAAGACAGCGAGATCGTAGATGGAATCTCGCCGATCTCGAAGTACCACGCGCTGTACTACCGCACGTCGCAGCGGTCGAAGCCGCACAACCTGCTCTCACGCACCGAGCGGCTCTGGGAGCTCGCGACCGACGACATGAGCGCACCTCCAGCTGTCTTCGACTTCAGGCTTCCTGTCGCCGACGAAGTGATTTCCGCCGACATCGACGCCGTGCGAATCGACTTCGGCACCCAGGTGGTGTCGTGGCAGTGGGACGGTGACGACTATGTGCGCTCGCACGGCAGCCGTTGGCATTGGGACGCTTCGTACACTCGAATCTCGGCGCAGAACGTTCTCGTGCTCGGCATGGACTACGGCAAGAGTCCCTCCACAGGGTCGCCAGTCGCTACCGGCCTCGGATCGGGACGCGGTTTGGCCATGATCGACGGAGCAACCGAGTCGATCAAGTGGACTCGGATCTCGTTGACCGATCCATTCACTCTGGTCGCGGCCGATTCGGGAGATCCGGTGTTGCTGTCGCCGGGGAGAACGTGGGTCGAGCTGGCCCCGGAGGGCCTGGCTCCATTCGACGACTGAGTTTCCAGTTGCGCCGGGGTTTCTGCCCCCGATGACCGCATTCATGATTCATCGGGCACCATGAAGAGGTGGAGATCCGTAGCTCTTGGCGACGACGCCTGCTGCTTCGCCTGCGCCGACTTCGTCGGCAGTGGGAGCGACACGGATCCTTCGTGCGCTGGGCTCTCGGGCTCGGGACGATGCTGTTGTTCCTTGTCGTCGTCGGATCTTGGCGGTTCTTCGTCAGACCTCCGGTCGATCAGCCCGATCATGCCGACGCTGTGGCGCTCTTCGCCGGCGGAAGGGGGGAACGGCTGGAGGTGGCCTTCGAACTCCTGGACAGCGGCGTCAGCACGGTGCTTGTGGTGCCCAACGGCAACTTGCCACATTGGGAGGATGCCAATCGGATCTGCTCTGAACCACAGGTATTCGACGTGTTCTGTTTCACCCCCGACCCAGATGACAGCTGGGGTGAGGCAAGCGGCATCGGCTTCCTCGCCGAGCAGCACGGCTGGACGAGTTTGGCCGCGGTGACCTCGACCTATCACGTCACCAGGGTCAAGACGCTGTTGAGCCGCTGCACTGACGCCGACGTTGCCGTCGTCGGAGCAGATCCTGATCTGAGTGTGTTCGAGTGGACTACCCGCGTCGGCCATGAATGGCTTGGTGCCGCAGCAGCTCAGACGTTCAAACGGTCCTGCAGTTAGCGTCATTCGCGGATGAGCGAGACGCACGACCATTGGTTCGAGCAAGTGGCAGACCACCTCAGATCTGCGTATCTCCGCTACTCGTTCACGAAAGGGACCGAACGCGAGGTTCGCTTCCTTGTCGACGTGCTCGGACTCGAGCCTGGTATGCGTGTGCTCGACGTCGGTTGCGGGCCTGGGCGCCATGCCCTTGCCTTGGCCGCGCTCGGCATCGAGATCGTAGGGGTCGACATCAGTCAGGCGTTCGTGGACATCGCATCGGCGACACCGATGCCTGGTGCTTCATTCGTGAGGGCGAACGCCCGCACGTTGGCATTCGATGCGGAGTTCGACGCCGCGTACGCGATGTGCCAAGGAGCCTTTGGCTTGCAAGCAGGGCCTGCTGCTGCCGGTGACGCCTGTGGCCTCGAAGGCGATCGGCAGATTCTTGGCCGGATGACCAACGCCGTGCGGCCGGGTGGGCGGGTGGGTATAGCGGCCTTCTCTGCGTACTTTCAGGTCAGGAACCTGGAGGGAGGTACCGATGGCTCGTTCGACGCGAGATCGAGTGTCCACCACGAGATCACCGAGATTCGCGACCCAGACGGCGCGGTCACATCGACCGACCTATGGACAACATGTTTCACGCCGCGCGAGTTGGTGCTGCTCGCCGAGTCGGTCGGACTCGAGGTCGTCGACATCTGGTCGGTGATGTCAGGCTCCCACTACGATCGGATCGAGCCGCATCTCGAGGACGCAGAGTTCTTCATGTGCGCTCTCAGACCTGAGGCGGACCAGTAGGTCACCATCTCTGGGATCTGCGCCGTCTGCTGAACGAATCCTCCCCGTTCGATACGCGTTGCGTGCCTGTAGCCTTAGTTGGTCCCATCCATCGATATCTATCCACCACGATTTGAGTTTCACGTTGTCCGATACGACTACCCCCACCCCCGCGGCATCCGCCGACTTCTCTGATGAGTTCGGCACCTTCACCGAAGCTGGCGACTACATCCCACGCCAGATCCTCGATGATGACCTCGGCGACATCAGCTTCGAAGAAGCCATCACAGGCACCATCGTCGAGTTCGGCGATGGCGACATCGTCATCGGCACCATCGTCAAGGTCGACCGCGACGAGGTCCTCCTCGACATCGGTTTCAAGAGTGAGGGCGTCATCCCGTCCCGCGAATTGTCGATCCGCAACGATGTGGACCCTTCGGAGATCGTGGCCATCGGCGACGAGATCGAAGCACTGGTTCTTCAGAAGGAAGACGCAGACGGCCGTCTCGTCCTCTCGAAGAAGCGTGCCCAGTACGAGCGGGCCTGGGGCAAGATCGAACAGGTCAAAGAGGAAGAGGGCGTCGTCAAGGGCCCGGTCATCGAAGTCGTCAAGGGTGGCCTCATCATCGACATCGGTCTCCGTGGCTTCCTGCCGGCTTCGCTCGTCGAGCTCCGCCGTGTGCGCGACCTCCAGCCGTACGTCGGCATGGAACTCGAGGCCAAGATCATCGAACTCGACAAGAACCGCAACAACGTCGTGTTGTCACGTCGTGCGTGGCTCGAAGAAACGCAGAAGGAACAGCGAGATGCGTTCCTTGACAACCTGAAGCCAGGCGAACGTCGCCCGGGTGTCGTGTCGTCGGTCGTGAGCTTCGGCGCATTCGTCGATCTCGGGGGCATGGACGGGCTCATTCACGTGTCCGAGCTGTCGTGGAAGCACGTCGATCACCCAGGTTCTGTGGTCGCTGTCGGTGACGAGGTCCAAGTAGAGGTGCTCGAGGTCGATCGCGAGCGCGAGCGTATTAGCCTGTCGCTCAAGGCAACACAGCAGGACCCATGGCAGGAGTTCGCGGGCTCGCACCGGGTCGGAGAACTCGTGTACGGCCGAGTCACCAAGCTCGTGCCGTTCGGTTCCTTCGTCCAGGTCGGCGACGGTATCGAAGGTCTCGTGCACATCTCGGAGATGTCGGCCCACCACGTCGACCTTCCCGAGCAGGTCGTCACTCCCGGCGAGGAACTCTGGGTCAAGATCATCGATCTCGATCTCCAGCGTCGCCGCATCAGCCTGTCGATCAAGCAAGCCGCTGAGGGTGGCGTTGTTGCCGCCGAGTACCAGGACGCATTCGGCGAGCATGCCTATGACGACTCGGGTCAGTACGTTGGTGACGGCACGCTCACCACGAACGAACATGGTGAGGTCGACTACACCGAAGAGGCTCGTCGAGCCTGGCGTGAGTATTACGAGCAGTACGGAGAAGAGGCATACCGTGCCGCCGTCTCCGAGTACGGCGCGGGCGACGATCCGGGTGGCGTGCTCGACGATGAGCCGGTAGAAGCTGTGGACGACGCTGCGGAGGCTGACCTCGAAGCTGCCCCCGAGTCCGATGCAGTCGCCGAGGCCGAAGTAGCGGTCGAATCCGAGGTGGCTGTGGCAGCCGACGACGAAGATCCTTCCGAGAACTGAGTCGAGTCCGCTCGGCGATGATCACTGTTGGTCTGACGGGCGGCATCGGCAGCGGTAAGTCCACCGTCGCCAAGGCACTCGTCGACCGAGGCGCTGTTCTCATCGACGCGGATGCCATCACCAAACAGCTCCAAGAGCCAGGAATGCCTGTGTTCGAGGCCATGGTCGCGCGCTTCGGCACCGGGATCGTCGCGTCCGACGGCCGGCTTGACCGGGTCGCGGTGGCTGGCATCGTGTTCAGCGACGAACAAGCGTTGAAGGACCTGAACAAGATCGTCCATCCCCAAGTCGGGGAGACGATCGCGGCGCGTATTGCCGAGCGTGCCGGGACTGACGCGGTGGTCATCCTCGACATCCCACTGCTCGCCGAGGGGGTGAAACGGACAACAGCGTCCGTGAAGGCGGGGTCGAACAACTCCCGGCAGCGCTACGAGGTTCAGGCGGTCCTGGTGGTTGATTGTCCTGTGGACACCGCTGTCGAACGTCTGGTCCAGTTCAGGGGATTCGACGAAACTGATGCTCTGGCGCGTGTCTCGAAACAGGCGAGCCGACGAGAACGAAGGGCGCTCGCCGACTTCGTCGTCGACAATGGCGGACCTGAGAGCGCACTCGGCTCGCAGATCGATGCGGTGTGGACGTGGCTCAGCAGCCTCGAACATGACGTTGTGGGACCTGCGAGCAACAACGGGGCCGAGAGCTGAGAACCAAGGGACACGACGATGGTGAACGTTGATGAAGCCGATCTGATGGCGACCGGCGTTGAGTGGGACATCGATTCCCTTGTCGACGGAGAGGGCGTTGAGGGGGTCGAGCGTCTGCTCGTGAGCTGTGAGGCCGCGGCTGACGCGCTCGACAGCTTCAGAGGGCGTGTCGCCGAGCTCTCGGCTTCAGAGATGGCCGACCTCATGCGAGGGGCAGCTGCGGTTCAAGACGAACTCCTGCGCGCAGCCTCCTACGCATTGCTTCGGTTCTCGGTCGACACCGGCGATGGTGCGCTCTACCAGCGGGTTTCAGAGGCCGGCGCCCAGATCGAGATGAAGCTGCTCTTTGTCGAGCTCGAATGGGCCGAAGCCTCTGACAGGCATGTCGAATCGCTGTTGGTCGACGATTCTCTCGGCTTCTGTGCCCACCATCTTCGTTCGATGCGCCGTTACAAGACCCATCTCTTGTCCGAACCTGAGGAACGTGTCCTGACCGAGAAATCGGTGACAGGCGCCTCAGCGTGGGTGCGGTTGTTCGATCAGCTGACGTCGGAGATCCGCGTCCAGGCGCCCGATGGTCAAGGTGGCACCGAAGAGGTCGGTCTCGAGCAAGGACTGTCGCTTCTCGCCTCACCCGATCCTGGGCTACGGGAGGCAGCTGCGGCTGCGGTGACGGCGGCGCTCGAGCCCGGGATCGGGACCCGGGCGTACGTGTACAACACGCTCCTGATGGACAAGAGCATCGAAGACAGGATGCGTATCTATCCTTCGTGGATCTCCAGCAGGAACCTCGCCAACGAGGCGACTGACGAGTCGGTGCAGGCCCTCATCGATGTCGTCCAGTCTCGGTACGACATCGCGCAGCGTTGGTACCGGCTGAAGTCGAAGCTGCTGGGTATGCCGTTGAAGGATTACGACAGGATGGCCTCGGTTGCGACGGCGGAAACGTCGATCGGATGGACAGAGGCGAAGGACCTCGTCCTCGATGCCTATGCCTCGTTCTCGCCCGATCTCGCCGGTGTCGCGCAGCGGTTCTTCGACGAGCGATGGATCGACGCGCCTCTCCGTGAGGCGAAGCGTCCCGGAGCCTTCTGCAGCTACACCGTGCCGTCACATCACCCCTATGTGTTCCTCAACTGGACAGGTAAAGCGCGAGACGTCATGACGCTCGCTCACGAACTCGGCCACGGTTGTCACGCCTATCTGAGTCAGGGGCAGGGCATCTTCCACCATGGGACACCGTTGACATTGGCCGAGACGGCCTCCGTGTTCGGTGAAACGGTGACGTTCTCGCGGATGTTGGAAGGGACCGCTGACCCTCGCGTGCGGCTGAGTTTGCTGGCGGAGAACATCGACGGGTCGGTCGCCACTGTCTTCCGTCAGGTGGCCATGAACCGGTTCGAGAACGCGGTCCACGCCGATCGCCGCGAGAACGGCGAGTTGTCGGTCGAGCGTCTCGGTGAACACTGGGCGCAGTCGCAGCGCGACATGCTTGGCGATTCAGTCGAAGTCACTGAGGGCTACAAGGGCTGGTGGAGCTACGTCCCGCACTTCATCGGGACACCGGGGTATGTCTACGCCTATGCGTATGGTCAGTTGCTCGCGTTGTCGGTCTACAACCGCTACGAGCAGTCCGGCGCTGCATTTGTGCCGAAGTACCTCCAACTGCTCGGCTCTGGCGGTTCGATGCCGCCGGAGGAGCTCGGCAAGCTCGTCGATTGCGACCTCACCGACCCCGGTTTCTGGGATGGAGGCCTGACCATCGTGGAACAGCAGCTCATCCAAGCCGAAGAAGCCGCCGCCCAACTCGACTAGTGACCGACTGCTGTGCGCAAGCGCGCCAGTTCGAATCTGACGCCGAAATCGCGCGCTACGGAGCGCCGTGTTGGCGTCTGTGTGAGCGTTGCGTCGTTACTTGCCGAAGTGGGCAATGGCGGCGCAGTCGGGTTCGTCTTCGCCGCTGGGGCAGGTGCGAGCGCCGAGTGGGCCGAGCTGTGTTTCCTTGATGATGAAAAAACAGTTGTCGCAGACGATCTCGTCGGAGCGTTTCTGGGCCGTTTCTTCCCCATCTTCTGACTTGATGATGACGACGGTCTCTTCCTCGTCTTCGTCATCGTCGGTGGTGGCGAGACGTTCCTTCAGAATGGTGTCGAGGTCGGCCTCGACATCGTCTTCGTCCTCGTCTTCGTCATCGTCAGTGACCTTGGCGGTCAGCGTCTCGACGGCTTTCTTTTCGTCTTCGTCGTCGTCGCCAGCATTGGCTTCGTCAACGCTGTCATCGGCCTCGAGAGCGAGGTCGTCTTCGAGTTCGTCAACGTCAAGTTCGGCGTCTTCGTCTTCAACCAATTCGATGTCGTCTGATTCGTCAGCCATTTGATCCGTTTCGCCTTGCTGGGTGCCCACCCAGACAGAGGATGACAGGCGGGAGATTAGCGAGATCTCCTCCTCGTCGTGCACGTCGGCACATAAGAAAGTGAAAATGAGGGATCACTGTGCCAGAAGTGACTGCTTTGGTGCGAACTGAGTGTCCTGGCCCTTCCCTATGATGCCGAGGTGGTCGATTTCGCGCTTTCTGACGTACCTCTTCGTCTCGACGACGAGAATTCTCCGCGATTCAAGGTGCATTCCGATTTTGAGCCCGCCGGTGACCAGCCGAAAGCCATCGCTGATCTCTCGGCCAACATCGAGGCCGGGGACCGCTTTCAGACTCTGCTCGGCATCACCGGCTCGGGCAAGAGCGCAACCATGGCGTGGACGATCGAGCAAGTCCAGCGTCCGACTCTCGTGCTCGCACCGAACAAGTCACTCGCCGCACAGCTTGCGAACGAGTTCAAAGAGTTCTTCCCGGACAACCGCGTCGAATACTTCGTGTCGTATTACGACTACTACCAGCCAGAGGCCTACATCGCTTCCAGCGACACCTACATAGAGAAGGACTCATCTGTCAATGACGAGATCGACCGGCTGCGGCACTCGGCTACCGCTTCGCTGCTGACTCGCCGCGACGTCATCGTCGTTGCTTCGGTGTCGGCCATTTACGGCCTCGGCTCGCCCGATCTGTACCGCAAGAATCTCCTGTATCTCCGGGTCGGCGGACAGATGGATCAGCGCGACATCCTTCGCAAACTCGTCGACATGCGTTACGAGCGCAATGACATGAACCTCGTGCGTGGCAAGTTCAGGGTCAGAGGCGACACCATTGAGCTGCATCCCGCCTACGAGGATTTCGCCGTACGCATAGAGCTCTTCGGTGATGACATCGAGCGCATCACCAAGGTCGACACGCTCACCGGTGAACGCCTCGGCGAACTCGACGAGCTCCGTGTCTTTCCTGCGACGCACTACACGACCAGCGAGGACCGTCTTGCCGTAGCGGTCGGCGGTATCGAGGCCGAGCTTCAACAGCGACTCAAGCAGTTCGAGGAAGAGAACAAACTGCTCGAGGCACAGCGACTCAGGATGCGTACCGAGTACGACCTCGAGATGATGCAGGAGGTCGGGTACTGCAACGGCATCGAGAACTACTCGATGCATCTCGACGGACGAGTGTACGACGAGCCCCCGTTCACGCTGCTCGACTTCTTCCCAGAGGACTACCTGCTCGTCATCGACGAGAGCCATGTGGCGGTTCCCCAGCTCCACGGTCAGTTCGCGGGCGACCGGTCGCGCAAGGACAACCTCGTCGAGCACGGGTTCCGGCTGCCATCGGCGAGGGACAACCGGCCACTCACCTTCGAGGAGGTGATGGAACGACTCAATCAGGTCGTCTTCTTGTCGGCGACACCGGGCAGGTACGAGCTGAGCCAGAGCCAGGCCGTTGTCGAGCAGATCGTGCGCCCCACCGGCCTCATCGACCCCGAAGTCGTCGTGAAACCGACGAGAGGCCAGATCGACGACCTGCTCGAACAGATCGACGGTCGTGTGAGCGCGGGGGCCAGAGTCCTCGTCACGACGCTCACGAAGAAGATGGCCGAAGACCTCACCGACTATCTGCTCGAACTCGGCGTGAGGGTCAGGTACCTGCACAGCGAAGTCGACACCATCGAGCGCATCGAGATCCTGCGCGACCTGCGTCTCGGCGAGTTCGACGTGCTCGTCGGCATCAACCTGCTCCGAGAGGGCCTTGATCTTCCAGAAGTCAGCCTTGTGGCCATTCTCGATGCCGACAAAGAGGGATTCCTTCGTAGCGATACGTCACTCATCCAGATGATCGGCCGTGCTGCCAGAAACGTCGACGGCCAGGTCATCATGTACGCCGATCAGGTCACCGACTCGATGCAGCGGGCGATTTCGGAGACCAACCGTCGCCGCGGTGTCCAAGAGAAATACAACGTCGCTCACGACATCAAACCGGAGACCGTTCGCAAAGCAGTCAGCGACATCTTGGTTCTGCTCCGCGGCCGTGAAGAAGAGGGAGTTCCGGTCCCGGAGAAGCTGACCGGCAAGCGGGCAGAGCGGGCGAAACGCGACCTGGCCGAACTCCCGACAGCAGAACTGGGCCGGCTGATTCACACGCTCGAGCAAGAGATGGCCGACGCTGCAGCCGACCTGCGGTTCGAGTACGCGGCCAGGCTCCGCGACGAGATCAAGGAGCTCAAGAGAGAGTTGCGCGATGCAAGCTGACGTTGGAGGTCATCTCAGCGTCGAAGATCTGCTTCCGGCACCACCGCCTACCGAACCGGCTTCAGTCGTTTTCGAACAACCCGTCATGCGTTACGCAGGTTGGTGGCGACGTGTTGGCGCCAACGTCATCGACAACATGATCGTCAGCGTGGCGCTGTTCTTCTTGTCAGGAGCGCTCGGTCTCACTGCCGGGTCGGAGGCAGCGTCGGTCGTTCTGTTTCTGATCATGATCCTCGGTGTGGCCGCGTACTTCATTGCGCTGAACATGAACGGCGAGGCGACCATCGGGAGACGAGTGCTCGGTATCCGCATCCAACTCGAGGGCGGGGGTGATCTCGGCTTCGGCGTTGCGGCGCTCCGGTTAGTGGCAACACCGCTCTCGTGGATGTCGCTGATGCTCGGCTTTCTGTGGCCCTTGTGGGACGAGAAAAAGCAGTCGTTTCACGACAAGGTCGCGTTGACGGTCGTGGTCGAGACGTGAGGCTCCGAACACTGCGGTCGACCTCTTCGACCAAACATGCGTTCGAGTCACTTTGCGCCGATAGAGTTCACCGCCGTGGGTGAGAAGTTGATCATCCGGGGCGCCCGGGAACACAACCTCAGAGACGTCGACATCGAGCTTCCGCGCGACCGCTTGATCGCGTTCACCGGCCTGTCGGGAAGTGGGAAGAGTTCGCTCGCGTTCGACACCATCTACGCAGAGGGCCAGCGCCGCTACGTCGAGAGTCTCTCCGCGTACGCCCGTCAGTTTCTCGGCCAGATGGACAAGCCGGATGTCGACTTCATCCAGGGCCTGAGCCCAGCGATCTCGATCGATCAGAAGACGGCGAGCCGCAACCCGCGCTCGACTGTCGGAACCATCACCGAGGTCTACGACTACCTCCGACTCCTGTTCGCCAGGATCGGCGTCCAGCATGATCCAGAGACCGGCGAAGTCGTCGAGCGTCAGACGACCCAGCAGATCGTCGACCGGATCGTGAGCCTCGGAGAGGGAACTCGCTTCCAGGTTCTTGCGCCAGTGGTCAGGAGCCGAAAGGGCGAATACCACACCCTCCTCGCCGATCTCGCCACTCAGGGCTACCCAAGAGCGCGTGTCGACGGCGAAGTGATGGAACTGACAGGTGACGAGATTCGCCTCGAGCGCTACAACCAGCACGACATCGAGGTCATCGTCGATCGGCTCGTGCTCCGCGAGGGGGTCGAGCAGCGACTCACCGAATCGCTCGAAGCCGCTCTTGGGCTGGCCGAAGGTCACGTTTGGATCGAAGTCGTTCCGAGCGAGGGCGACCCGGAGATCATCGAGTTCTCGCAACATCTGTACTCACCGACCAGCGGTCGCTCGTTCGAAGAGCTCGCACCACGCAATTTCTCGTTCAACTCGCCCTACGGCGCATGCGCAGCCTGTGACGGTCTCGGCACCAAGTTCGAGGTCGACCCCGAACTCGTCGTCCCGAACCAGGACATCAGCATCGAAGGCGGCGCCATTGCTCCGTGGTCGGGTGCGAGTAGCAGGTACTTCGACCGGCTGCTTGGAGCGGTGTGCGAGGAGTACGGCATCGACACGGCCGCACCGTGGTCGGCGATGGACGACAAGCAGAAGAAGGTGCTGCTCCAGGGGGCGCCCGGCTCGAAGAAGATGACGGTTCGGTACAAGAACCGCTACGGCCGTCATCGCTCGTACACGACATCGTATGAAGGCGTTATCCCATTCCTGCAGCGCCGACACTCTGACACCGAGTCCGATTGGTCACGTGACCGCATCGAGGGCTACATGCGCGAGGTGCACTGCCCTTCGTGCGACGGCGCGCGGCTCAACGAAGTGAGCCTCGCTGTTCTCGTGGACGACGTGAACATCAACGATCTCTGTTCGATCTCCATCGGCGAGGCAGCAAAGGCATTCGCCGACCTGGTCCTGTCGGACCGTGATCGGATCATTGCCGATCCGATCGTCAAAGAGATCACAGCGCGCATCAATTTCCTCCTCGATGTGGGCCTCGACTACCTGTCGCTGAATCGGTCGGCGGCAACGCTGGCCGGTGGTGAGGCTCAGCGCATCAGACTTGCCTCCCAGATCGGCAGCGGACTCGAAGGCGTCCTGTACGTCCTCGACGAGCCGTCGATCGGACTCCACCAGCGGGACAATCGTCGACTGATCGAGACGCTTGCTCATCTGAGAAACCTCGGAAACACGGTGCTCGTCGTCGAGCATGACGAGGAGACGATCCGCGAAGCCGACTGGGTCGTCGACATCGGCCCTGGTGCCGGCGAGCACGGCGGTGAGATCGTGTACAGCGGAAATGTCGCCGGTCTGCTCAAGAACCGCAAGAGCATCACCGGGCACTATCTCAGTGGCAAGAAGTCGATTGCAGTGCCAGAAGCTCGCCGGCCGGTGGGCATGGACAAGCTCGTCGTCCGAGGCGCCCGCGAAAACAACCTTCAGGAACTGGACGTCGAGTTCCCACTGGGCCTGTTCGTGTCGGTCACCGGTGTCAGCGGTTCAGGCAAAAGCTCTCTGGTCAACGGCATTCTCTACAAGGCGTTGATGCAGAAGATCTACCGGTCGAAGTCGGTACCAGGGCATCACAAGACCGTCGAGGGCACCGATCTCGTCGACAAGGTGATCGACATCGATCAGTCGCCGATCGGGCGGACACCACGATCGAACCCTGCCACGTACACGGGAGTGTTCGACCATATCCGGAAGCTGTTCGCCAAGACGCAGGAAGCCCGTGTTCGTGGTTATCTGCCGGGTCGTTTCTCGTTCAACGTCAAGGGAGGGCGCTGCGAAGCCTGCTCTGGCGACGGCACGTTGAAGATCGAGATGCACTTCCTGCCTGACGTGTACGTGCCATGCGAGATTTGCAAGAGCGCCCGCTACAACCGTGAGACGCTCGAGATTCGATACAAGGGCAAGAACATTGCCGAGGTGCTCGAGATGCCGTGCGAAGAGGCTGCGGAGTTCTTCGCGGCTCAGCCTGTCATCAGCCGGCACATGCAGACCCTGGTCGATGTCGGCCTCGGTTACGTGCGGCTCGGCCAGCCGGCACCGACGCTGTCCGGCGGCGAGGCTCAACGAGTGAAGCTGGCCTCCGAGTTGGCCAAGCGGTCGACGGGCCACACCATCTACATCCTCGACGAACCGACCACCGGCCTTCATTTCGACGACATTCGCAAGCTCCTCACGGTTCTCACTCGTCTCGTCGACCACGGCAACACTGTTGTGGTCATCGAACACAATCTCGACGTCATCAAGACAGCAGATTGGGTGATCGATCTCGGTCCCGAGGGCGGCGAAGGCGGAGGTCAGGTCGTTGCTTGCGGCACCCCCGAAGAGATCGCTGCATTCCCCGGCAGTCATACCGGCCGCTTTCTCGGACCGCTGCTCGAACGGGCAAAGGCGAAGTGACAGCAGCGCAGGGTCCGATGTACGGATCGGGAGCCCGCGCCCTGCAAGGTCACTTCGACAGCCGCCGGTTGGCCGATCGCCTTGTCGAGATCACTGTCCACGAAGCGTTCACTGATGCTGACATCGAGCTTGTTGCAGCACAGACATCGTTCTACCTGTCCACCGTCGATGCCGAGGGCTGGCCGGACGTCTCGTACAAGGGGGGTGATGTCGGATTCGTCAGAGTGCTGGACGACGGTTCCGTCGTGTTCCCGAGCTACGACGGCAACGGTATGTTCCGAAGCCTCGGCAATATCGAAGAAAACGGTCGAGTTGCGCTGCTGTTCGTCGACAACGGCCGACCCTGGCGGATCCGCGTGCACGGTACCGCGATGGTGATGCTCGATGGTGATGTCGTCGATTCATATCCAGGGGCAGAGGCTGTTGTGGTTGTCACGCCTTCGAGAATCTTCCCGAACTGCGGACGCTACATCCACATCGACGGTGAAGTCTCCGAGTTCGTGCCGAGCGCCAGCCACACTCCGCCCGAACCCGAGTGGAAGAAACTCGAAACGATCCGCCCCTATCTTCCCGGGGCTACGACCGACTCCGCCGACTGAAACCGAAAACCGCGCCGGGGTGCGCGAAATTGTTGTCAGTCATGACTCGGCACCAGGCGGGAGCGGGGGCGAGTTGCCGGCGCTCACCGGGCAGGCGTCTCTCCCCCCGAGGTGCGGCGCGAGGTCCTTCATGGACCCATCGCATTGCTGCCGCGTCTTCAGCGACCGCTACAGCCTCGAGTGCCTTCTGGAGTTCGAGTATCGGTCTAGACCGGGTGGACGGCTTCGGCGGGGTCGAGGCGGGCTGCGCGTGCTGCGGGGTAGAGACCGGCGAGCGCGCCGATGAAGAGGGCAGCGCCGACGCCGAGAGCGAGGGACTCGACGGGGACCGAGATCACCCAGTCTTGGTTGTTGGCGTAGCCGACAGTGATGGCGGCGCCGAGGCCGACTCCTCCAAGACCGCCGAGTGCGGCGAGCAGCGCAGACTCGACGACGAACTGGACCCTGATGTGACGTCTGGTCGCGCCGAGGGCACGACGAACACCGATCTCGGCCCTGCGTTCGAGCACGCTGATGACCATGACGTTGGCGATTCCGACGCCTCCTACGAGCAATGCAACGGCTCCGAGGCCGAGCAAGAGCCCTGTGAAGGTCTCCTCGGTGCTTCTCTGGGCTGCGAGCAAGTCAGATGGCCGGCTGACGGCAACTTCCTCCGGGGCTGACGAGCGGATCGTGGCGGGGATGAGGTCACGAACCGCATCGACAAAGTCGTCGAACGTCCGCACGTAGATCAGTGTCGGCGCGCCGTCGGCTTCGTACAGTCGCTCGGCGATGGGCAGCCCGATCAGAGCCGAGCGATCGATGTTCGGCGCCAGTTCGACTGGTTCGAGGATACCGATCACCTCGAAATAGATGTTGCCCATGTAAACCTGCGGGGAGTTGCTCACGTCGAAGACGCCCAATCGCTGTGCGGCAACGGAGCCGAGCACGACCTTCGGCAGGCCAGCGGTCCCTTCGTTCAGGAACTCACCTTGGGCGAGGATTGCGTCGAGTGGGCCGAGTAGATCGATGTCAGCGGCGAAAACAGCGATGCCACCAGTCTGTCCGACAGGTATGAACTCGGTTCGTCGAACCGTGGTTCCTGCCGGTGCCAGTTGGACTGCGTTCAGGACCGGCCCGATGCGTTCGATCATGACCGCTGACTCGGGTGGAAAGACGACGTCGTCGCCAGTGATCGACGTTCCCTCAGTAACTTCGAGCAGGTTCGGCCCGAGAGCGGCGAGTTCCGCCTCGAGTTGCGCTTCGCTCGAGGCGGTGATGCCGAGGACAGCGACCATGGCCGCGATGCCGATGGCAATCCCGAGCGCAGTGAGGAACGTGCGTGCCTTTCTCGCCCGGAGGCCAAGGCTTCCGACGGCAAGCATGTCGACGAATCGAAGTTTGCTGAGTTCCCTGCGACGCACCTTCGGCGGTATCGACGTGAGGGGTGGTTCGTCGGGGCCAGGTGGTGCCTCAGCTTGTTCGGTATCGACTTCTGTCCCGGTCATGCCGGGACACCGATGGTCGGGTCGGCGGTGTCTGAGCTGACAAGCCCGTCGAGAAGCGACACCGTGCGCGGAAGCTCAGCGGCGAGGTCACGGTCGTGGGTGATGAGCACGATCGTGCTTCCCTGATCGTGTAGATCGTGCAGCAGTTGTACGATCTCGACACTCGTTTTCGAATCGAGGTTTCCTGTCGGCTCGTCGGCCAGGACGATCGCCGGGTCGCCTAGCAGCGCACGGGCAATGGCTACTCGCTGTCGTTCGCCGCCTGACAGCTGGTTGGGTTTGTTCTGAAGACGCTCGCCGAGGCCAACGGTATGGAGTAGATCGATCGCTCGTTGACGCCGCTTTCGTTTCGACACTCCCTGGTAGAGCAGACCGGTGGCAACGTTCTCGACCGCGCTCAGCCCGCCGATGAGGTGGAACTGCTGGAACACGAACCCGATGCGCCGGCCTCTGAGACTCGACACTCTGCGATCGGACAACTCACTCAGCGAACGTCCTTCGACAAGGACCTGGCCTGTCGTTGGGCGGTCCAGCGCTCCCATCATGTTGAGCATCGTGGACTTGCCGGATCCGGATGGTCCGACAACGGCGACGAGTTCGCCCCGATCAACGGAGAGATCGACTCCGCGCAGCGCCTGGATCGGTGGCGATCCTGCGTAGGACTTCACGACCTCTCGAAGTTCGAGAACCGGAGGCAGCGGTGTCATGATGGAACGACGACCTCGTCTCCCGGCTCAAGGTCGCCTTCGACCGACACCTCGTTGTTCAGGAAGTTGGACAGGCGGACACCGGTCAGAACGGGCTGACCTTCGCGCATCACCTCGACGGCGTATCCGCCCTCGGCGAGAGCAAGCAGCGCCGAGATGGGTATGACGGTTGCTTCGAGTTCGATGGCTTCTTCGACGAAGATCGTCACTGGGCTCTCGTCGAACAGGCTTCCGTCCCCATCGAGAATCAGCTCGACAGGAAGGAATGATGTCGCTTGTTGACCCTGACCTTGAGTCACGGCCACGGTTGACACGTCGGTGACGGTGGCGCTGACGATGGATTCGTCTGGAAGCTCGACCTGGACGACATCATCCACTTCGAGAATTCCTGTGAGGCCAGTGTCGAGTGCGACACTCACCAGTCGGGTGGTGTTGGTGATCGACAACACGGAGCCGCCGTTGATCTGTTGGCCGAGCGAGACGTTGACCGAGCTGATGCGGAACGAGTCTCGGCCGAACATCACGAAGCCCTTGCGGACGGAGTCGATGCCTTCTCGCTTGTAGTACTGCTCGTACCAGTCTTCGACGGCGTCGCCGGTGTATGACGTGAAGTCGCCATCGACCGACGCGTTCAGTGGTTCCATCAGACCAAGGCTGTCGAGGAACTCCTCGAGCTGGAGAACGTCGTCGCCATCGGTGGTGTTCCGGCTGCTGTCCATGGCCCGGTAGGCGGGAATGTCACCAGGGAGATACACGACAGGGACGTTGTCCACTTCGTAGAGGGTGTCTCCGACTTCGATGACGGTGCCAGCTTCAGGGATCCAGGTGATGACTCCCGCTGCGAGGTTCGGCAGCTGCTCGATGGTGCCGAACCCGAGAGTGCCCTCGATCTCGGTTGTTTCGACGAAGTCCTTCCTCGCCACGACGGCGATCGAGGTTCTCCTTGGCGCCGTTGTCGTGGTTGCCTCGACGACTGTGTCGTTTTGCGACTCGTCGATGTAGGTGTATCCGAAATACCCGGCAGCGCCGAGTGCAGACAGCACGATGATGGTGGTGAGGAAGCGCTTCACATTCGCCCGTTCATTCCGAGGTGGTCGATGATTCTTGGGTGTCAGGCGTCAGCGCCGCGGGCTGGAGCCGGTGGTCGAGCGCCACCTCTGCCGTTGCCGCCGAAACCCTCGATGCCGAGTTCCTGCTGACATGCCTGGAGGAGGGGGCGAAGTTCTTGTGGGTTGACGTCACCTGATTGGAACAGCTCTCGCAGCCCGAGGCCTTCACCGCTGAAGTCCGGGTCGGGCAGGTCTTCCCACCCCGCGTTCCCGCGAACACAGGCGAACAGCGCCAAGACGTTGTCCTCGAGTTCAGCCTGCTGTTCTGGGTCGAGATCTTGGCGCCCACCTGCGACACCCTCGAAGTTCTCTCGGCACACGTCGATGGTCGACCGGAAGCCTTCGGCGCTGCGATCGATGCCCAGTGCATCGAGATCGACGTTGCCGAACCCGCCTCGAACGTCCTGCTCCGAGTTCGGGTCAGGGTCAGGCCATTGCGGGAATCCGTTGTCGCGCATGCACTGACTGAATGCGAGCTGTGCATCCTCGAACGTGATCTCTTCCTCATCGGCCGCAGCCTCTGCTGTCGTGACGTCGGAGTCGGCGGCCTGTTCGGTAGGAGTGTTCGTTTCGAGCGTGGCGATGTCGCCGCTGTCAGATGTTTCTTCGCCACCCCCGCCGCACGCGGCGAGGACGAGTGTCCCGACCAGCAACATGACGATGAGCCATAGGATGCGAGCTGACGTGGATTCAGAGGGTTGCATGCGGGCAGTGTGGAAGCCGAATCTGAAATCAACATAAGAAAGTCATGCACTCTGCGTCGTTGTCGAGTTGGAAGCACCACCCTGCCGCTGTTGTCCCGGGCCTGCTGGTTCGAGTCCGAGTTCGTTTCGGCAGGCTGAGAGAGCGGCCCTCACTTCGTCGGGCTCCCATTCGCCGGTCGCGAACACCTGACGGACGGCCTGGCGGAATGGCAGCCCAGCAGAGAAGTCAGGATCGGTGACGTTTTCGAACCCCGGTTCTGACCTGATACAGGCGATCAGTTGCAGGATCCTGTCTTCGATCCGGGCCTGCTGTTCCGGGTCGATTTTCAGGCCTTGTCCGGCGACGCCTTCGAATACTTGGCGGCACAGCCGGATCGTTTCCCTGAACTCCGGAGCACGATGGTCGATACCGAGCGCCTGGATGTCGACCTGGCGCTGGGCTCCTTGGAGGACCCCGTAGGGCGGGTCGGGCCACTGGGAGTATCCGTTGTCGCGCATGCACTGCGAGAAGTCGAGCTGAGCATCCTCGAGTGCCACCTCTCCATCAGCGGCGACCCGACTATCTGGCCGCTCCACGACTGACTCGCTTTCGAGAGCGTGCTCGGCAGTCAGCTGCGTTTGGAGTGTCGCGATTGCGGGAGTCGTTTCGGACGAAGTTTTGTTCGCACACGCGACTGCGAGGACGCTGAGAACGACAAGCGTTGCTGTCGAGCGCCTTGCGGAACTCATGGTCAGCCTTCACCCAGGCGCGGGTAGTTCAGTTCCTCGCGGCATTGGTCGATGGCCTCGAGCGTGTCAGCGAGGTCGTACTGGCCGCTCTGGAAGATCACGGCGAAGGCGCCGCGAAGCCCACCAGGCGCGGTGAAGTCGGGATCAGGGATCTCTTCGTAGCCGGGAAGTTCACGTACGCAGGCCATGATGTTGATGACAGCATCCTCGATGCTTGCCTGCTGTTCAGGGGTGAAGTCCTGCTCCGCTGCAGTGACGCCCTGGAACGCTACGCGGCAATCGGCGATTGCTTCTTGGAAGTCCGGGTCTTCGCTGTCGATGTCGAGTGCTTCGAGGTCGATTCGAAGGAGGTCGGCGAGGCGGACGCCAGGATTCGGGTCGGGCCACTGCGGGTAGTCGTGATCGTCTCGCATGCATTGAGCGAACTTGAGCGCCGCGTCTTCGAAGGTCTTTGCCTCCTCTTCGACAGGGTCCGGTTCTGGTTCGGCTTCAGCCTCGGGTGCAGTGGTGCTCGCGGCGGTGACCTCTGGGTCGGCGGCCTGCTCGATGGGGGCTGCCGTTTCGAGCGTCGCGATCTGCGGCGTCTCTTCAGCGCTGCCTCCGCCTCCGCATGCAGCTGCGACCACGCAGATAGTGAATGTCGTGGCGAAGAACTTGGCGAAGGGGGACTGCCGCATTTCACCAATATGCCAGGTGGCGACTTCCGACCGGTAAACCGTGTCAGCCGTTGGGAGTACCGAGAATGGCTCTCGTGCGTAGCAGCGTTCGGGCGATAGCCGTGTCGCCGGCAGGAGAGGGGCTCGGCCACTCGCGTGGGTCCAGGCCGTTGGTGAGGAGGCGCCATGCTGTGCGCGTGGGCATGGTGACGAGCGTTTGCGCCTGTTCCTCGCTTGGCGCCCACCCGATACCGGAGCTTGTCCAGCGCCAGTTGCGCTCGACCTCACCGGTAATGTCGATCCCGGCCGTGACGCCTGCCGGTCGAGTCAGGTGGCCAAGCCGATACAGGTAGGCCCACTGGAATGTGTCGAGCACGACTCCCGTCATTTCGGCATCGATCCAACTGGAGGCTTCGATGGCATCGAGGATCTGCTGATGGTGGACCCAGCGCTCGGTGAACTCTCGTGCTTGGTCGAACCAGCGCGGTAGCGGTCGATTGGACGCCCAAGCGACGTGGCTGTCGTAGATGGAAGGATCGGCGTTGCGGTACAACTCGACGAGTTCCTCGCCGTTGGAGCGCAACATGGCGATGGCCTGCTGTGGACTGGTTCGTCTCATTGCCACCACCCACTGGTGGTTGAGATCGTTGAGAAAGTGTTCGAACGCGATTTCCGAGGTCGGGTCGGGCCCTGAGGTGCGGTAGTGGTTGTCGCGGCTACGGGCGATGACGCCGACGTCGGCGCCGACGAGGTGCATCACGAGGTCGTGCACGGACCAGCCAGGGCATGGCGAGGGTTTGTCCCAATCGTCGAGTGACATCGAGCGGAGTACGTCGAGGAGGGCGGCACGTTCGACGGCGATGAGCGCGCTGAAGTCGTGCGGGGGCTCCATTGGTGGTCCGGACTCGATCATGCTGCGGTTTCGGTCTTCGCGGTTGGGCGTGGGAAGTCTAACGAGCAGTCGTGTCCACGAGTTGGGAGCGTGGCGAACGGGCGTCCTGCAGCAGCCATAACATGCGACTGTGGCGTTGCGACCCGAGCCTGGCTCGATACCTGACACTCCTGGTAGCTACCAATTCAAGGACGGCAACGGCCGCATCATCTACGTGGGAAAGGCAAAGAGTCTCCGCAGTCGGCTCAACAGTTATTTCCAGGATCCTCGCAACCTGCACTTGCGCACGGCGCAGATGGTCGCAACGGCTGCGACTGTTGAGTGGATTCAGGTCGACACCGAGGTCGATGCCCTCATGCTCGAGTTCTCGTTGATCCAGCAGCATCAGCCTCGGTTCAATGTGCGACTCCGCGACGACAAGAGCTATCCGTTCCTGTCGGTGACGCTGCTCGACGACTGGCCGCGGGCCATGGTGATGCGCGGCAGGCACAAGCGTGGCAACCGCTATTTCGGTCCGTACGGGCACGCCTATGCCATTCGTGAGACGCTCGATCTGCTGTTGAGGACGTTCCCGGTCCGAACATGCAGCGACAACAAGTTCAGTCGTCACGAACGATCCGGCCGGCCATGTCTGCTGTTCCACATAGAGAAGTGCGCAGGCCCGTGCGTCGACGAAGTCAGCCGCGACGACTACGACCAGATGGTCAGGAACCTCATACAGTTTCTTGAGGGCGACACCGACGAGGTCGTCCAGGAACTCGAAGCATCGATGGCCGTGGCATCCGAAGCCCTCGAGTTCGAGGCTGCTGCCCGCCACCGCGACCGACTCGAGAGCGTTCGAAAGGCCATCGAGAAGCAGCAGATCGCCGGTGCACGGAACGAAGACTTCGACATCATCGGTATCGCTGAGGACGAACTCGAAGCCGCTGTTCAGGTCTTCTATGTGCGCAAGGGCAGGGTGATGGGCCGGCGCGGGTTCATCCTCGACAAGGTCGAACCACTCGACAGCCCAGAGCTGGTCGCTGTCATTCTCGAACGGCTGTATCACGATGACAACCCGCTCGGCCGACCGAAGACCGTCTTCGTGCCGGAACTCCCCGAGTCGATCGAGGTCTACGAGGAATGGCTGACGCACATGCGTGGCAGCAAAGTCGAGGTCAGGGTCCCGAAGCGGGGTGACAAGCGGTCGTTGCACGACACGGTCTCGCACAACGCAAGCGACTCGTTCAAGCGGCATCGACTCAAGCGGGCCAGCGACCACAACACCAGGGCCAAGGCGCTGAACGAGCTGCAGAAGCACTTGGAGCTCCCGGCGGCCCCGCTACGCATCGAGTGTTACGACATGAGTCACCTGCAGGGCTCCGACTACGTCGGTTCGATGGTGGTCGTCGAGGACGGTCTGCCGCGCAAGAGCGAATACCGCCGCTTCAAGATCAAATCGGTCGCCGGCAATGACGACTTCGCCGCGATGGAGGAAGTGCTCACTCGGCGTCTCACTGCCTACATCGCCGACAAGGGCAAGCCTGCGAATGAACAGGGCAAGTTCGCCTACCCGCCACAGCTGTTGTTGGTGGATGGCGGCAAGGGTCAGCTCAGCTCTGCGATGAAGGTCGTCGACGAGCTGGGGCTACGGGACGAAATTCCTGTTGCCTCGCTCGCCAAACAGTTTGAAGAGGTCTATCTGCCTGAGCAGAGCGAACCGATTCGTATTCCGCGCCAGAGCGAGGCGCTCTACATGCTCCAACGCATCCGTGATGAAAGCCACCGTTTCGCGATCACATACCACCGTCAGCTTCGCGACAAGCGCATGACGAAGTCTGTGCTCGACGACGTGCCTGGTCTCGGCGAGGTTCGCCGTAAACGTCTCATCAAGGAATTGGGTGGCATCACGAAGGTCAAGAACGCTGATCTCGAGGATTTTCTCGCCTTGTCCTGGTTGCCGGAAGCTGTGGCTCGGGCCGTCCACGACAAGATTCACATGCCGGTAACACCCGGTGGTCAACGGACTGGAACCAGGGTCCGCCTTCCATCGCGCTGAGCGCGCACTTGCGACTATTCGCTGCAGGCGGCTCCGGTGAAGACGCGACCCCACATCGGATCTGACTGCATCTCTGCGTCGAACGGCGTGATCACCTGCTCACCGTCAGCCAGGACGACGTTTGGCCAAGTGCGCGGGGCAAGCGCCGCGGACCCGTCCTCGAACTGTTGCACTGCGGTCGCCGAGACGTGGATGAGACCGGCCGCATACCCACGGAACGGAGCGTCGGCGAACACCAGAAGCAGGTCGCCCCACGAAATGTGGCGAACTCTCCCTGCGCCGTGCCGAAGATCCGGTTCGGAAGTCGTGCCTTCGTTCAAGGAGATCGGCACGAGCGAGCAGCCATCGATCGCCATCACTGCTGCGATGAGGGTGTTGTGGCGGAACGCGGTGAGGATCAGTTCGTCCGTCCCGTCTCCGTTGGCGTCGAAGACGGCCTCCAGCGATCCGATGGCCCAGTCCTCCGGGAGATGGATGGCTGCGCTGATCGCTTTGGTTGTGATGTGGAGCGCTTCGTCGCGCACGTAGATCCTGACGACCTCACCGTCGACTTGCATCCGTGGTGCGCGGAACTCGGCCTATGGCTCGAATGGGCACTCGGACAGCTCTTGTGAAAACGTGGCCAGTGCCGTGGCCGTGGTCGCCACCGGCACACGACATTGCCAACGCCAGAGCAGTCATCACGGCCCCGAGAACCCGCATCCGGCCAGTCTGGCCCAACCCAGCGGGAGTGGAGGGGCAGAGTGTCCTCGATGCCATCGCGGTCTTTCATGTGTGGATGGGCTGTGCGAATCTCGGAGTCGTCCCGCATTGTTGTCAACGCTCTACGACTCCGCGGTGAGGTCCGTAGGCTCGGGGAGTGGGAGTCGACGATCCTGACCTGTGGGAGAAGAACGCCGAGTGGTGGCAGGACGGTTTCACCGATGGTGCCGACCCCGAGTACGTCGAGCAGATCGTACCCATCGCTGCCGAGCTGCTCGACGGAGCGAGGCGGCTCCTCGACGTCGGTGCCGGTGAGGGTCAGCTGGCCCGAGTCGCTGCAGCCCAAGGGGCCCAGGTCGTCGCAAGCGACATCACGTGGAATCAGATCGAGGTTGCTGCGGCCCGTGGTGGCGGCCCGATGTCGATCCGAAGCGGCGCAGCGCAACTGCCGTTCGCGGATCAGTCGTTCGACACAGTGCTCGCGTGTCTCGTGTTCGAACACATCAGTGACGTTGACGCCGCGATAGGCGAGGTCAGCAGGGTTCTCGAGCCCGACGGCCACTTCGTCTTCATGCTGAACCACCCTCTTCTGCAGACACCGAACAGCGGATGGATCGATGACCAGATACTTGATCCGCCGGAGCAGTACTGGCGCATCGGCGACTATCTGGTCGAGAGCGAGACCATCGAAGAAGTGCAGCTCGGTGTCCACATTCCATTCATTCACCGCCCCCTCGGCAGGTACGTCAACGCCATGGCAGCTAACGGTCTTCTCGTGCGGCAGATGATCGAGCCTGCACCGCCAGCCGGGTTCCTCGAACGGGCCACCGCATACCAGTCAGCCGCGACCATCCCTCGCCTACTGGTGCTTGACGCGGTGAAATGGGGATCATGACCGACGTCGTGAACGCTGCAGATCGGGGGCACTCCTCAGAGTTCCTCATCGTTGCCGGGCTGTCTGGAGCCGGCCGGTCTCAAGCTGCAAACCACCTCGAAGATCTCGGCTGGTTCGTGATCGACAATCTTCCGCCGTCCCTCATCCCGAAGGTGGCCGAACTGGCTGCGCCGGGAAGTCGTTCGGAGCGAACAGCGCTTGTTGTCGGTACGAACGATCCGCAAGAGGTCATGGCCGCCATCGCCGAGCTGAGGGATTCAGGGGCTCGCCTTCGCATCCTCTATCTCGAGGCACCGCGGGACGTGCTCGTTCGACGCTACGAGGACACGCGACGGCGTCACCCGTTGTCGACGGGTCTTCTCGGCGAGGCGATCGACGAGGAAGTTGGTCTCCTCGAACCGGTTCGCGCCGAAGCCGATGTCGTCATCGACACCGGCGGTCTCAACGTGCACGAACTCAGGGTCAAGATCATCGATCTGTTCGGCGATCCCGCTGCCGACCAGCTGATGCGGACCACGGTCACGTCGTTCGGATACAAGCACGGAATGCCGCGTGACGTCGATCTCGTGTTCGATTGCCGGTTCCTCCCGAACCCCCACTGGATCGAAGAGCTTCGGTCGCTGACAGGCGTCGACGAGCCAGTCCGCGACTACGTCCTCGACCAACCTGCGACGAAAGAGTTTCTGGTCAGGCTCGATTCTCTGTTCGCACTACTGCTTCCCGCTTACGTGCGCGAAGGCAAGAGTTACCTGACGATCGCGATGGGCTGCACCGGTGGCCACCACCGCTCCGTTGCCCTCGCCGAGGAGGTCGCGCGCCGGCTTCGCGTGAGGGGCTACCGTCTCAGCGTGGCGCACCGCGACATCGAGCGCTGATTCATCCGCTATTGATCGCCTGGCTGCTGCCGCAGCCGGCACGAGGAGACACACATGACCGTTCGCGTCGGGATCAACGGCTTTGGCCGCATCGGGCGAAACTTCTTCCGCGCTGCGAAACAGCAAGGTGCAGACATCGACTTCGTCGCCGTCAACGACCTTGGTGACAAGGCCACGATGGCCCACCTGCTGAAGCATGACTCGGTGATGCCGAACCTGGCCTCCGACATCGTTGCGACCGACGACGGCATTTCGGTCGACGGCGACGTCCTGAAGGTGCTCTCGATTCGTGACCCCAAAGAACTGCCATGGGGCGACCTCGGCGTTGATGTCGTGATCGAGTCGACCGGGTTCTTCGCTGATCGCGAGAAGGCTGGATGGCACCTCGAGGCCGGAGCGCCACTCGTCGTCGTGTCAGCTCCGTGCGGTGGCGCTGACGCTACGTTCGTCTACGGCGTGAACCACAACGACTTCGACAAGGCCACGCAGCAGGTCATCTCGAATGCCAGCTGCACGACCAACTGCTTCGTTCCGATGGTGAAGGTGCTCGATGAGAACTTTGGCGTCGAGAAGGGCCTCATGACCACGGTCCATGCCTACACGGGCGATCAAAGCATCGTCGACGGTCCTCACAGCGACCTTCGCCGGGCCAGAGCCGCTGCGGTGAACATCATCCCCACCTCGACGGGGGCGGCACGTGCCACCGGCCTGGTGCTTCAGTCGATGCAGGGCAAACTCGACGGCACCTCACTGCGAGTACCGATCCCGGACGGCTCCATTACCGACTTCACAGCGACACTCAAGACAGAAGCCACCGTCGAAGAGATCAACGCCGCCTACGCCAAAGCTGCCGAGAGTGGTCCGCTCGCCTCGGTGCTCGAGTACAGCGAAGCGCCGCTCGTCAGTGCAGACATTGTCGGATCGCCGGCCAGCTGCACCATTGACGCCGGCATGACCATGGCAATGGGCGACCTCGTCAAGGTGTGTGGCTGGTACGACAACGAGTGGGGCTACTCCAACCGTCTTGTCGACCTCACCATGCACGTCGCTGGCTGATTCGCCAGGAGACACGACACACATGTCTGACGCGTTCGACGTACCGCGTCTCGAAGATCTGGTGGCGGCCTTCGGGGGGTCACTCGAAGGCCGTCGGATTCTCGTGCGCACTGACTTCAATGTTCCACTTCGTGATGGCGTCATCAGCGACGATCTCCGCATCAGAGCTGCTCTGCCGACGCTGAAGTGGCTCCAAGACCAGGGTGCAACGGTCGCCGCCGCCTCGCACCTCGGACGCCCGAAGGGTGTGCCAGACCAGGCGTTTTCGATGGATCCGGTGCGAGACAGGCTGGCGGAGCTCGCGCCAGGCGTCGATCTGCTCGAGAATCTTCGCTTCAACGCAGGCGAAACCGCCAACGACGCTGGGTTCGTCGCTGAACTGGTCGAGGGATTCGACGGATACGTGAACGAAGCATTCGGCGCATCTCACCGTTCCCACGCCTCGGTCGTTGGTCCGTGCCTCACGCTTCCTTCCGTTGCGGGACGGTTGGTCGAGAAGGAAGTCGAGATCCTCGGCGCCATGCGCTCGAAACCGAAGCGGCCGTTCGTCGCCGTACTCGGCGGGTCAAAGGTGAGCGACAAGATCGGTGTCATCGAAGCCATGGCCGAGACCGTCGACCAGCTCATCGTCGGCGGAGCCATGTGCTTCACCTTCTTCAAGGCAATGGGCCACTCGGTCGGCAAATCGCTGTGCGAGGACGAACAGATCGACACCGCCAAACGGCTGCTCGATAGCGGTGCCCCGATTCTGTTGCCTTCCGATGTGACTGCGCTCGGACCAGATGGCGCCGATGTGCGTCAGATGGGCCGTTCGCTTCCTGATGGCTGGACGGGCTTCGACATCGGGCCTGGCTCGGCAGCCGAATTCGGCGATGCGGTGATGGACGCTCGAATGGTTTTCTGGAATGGCCCCATGGGCATGTTCGAAGACCCACGATTTGCCGGTGGTACTCGCGCTATCGCCCAGGCCATGGCTGACACCTACGCCTTCACCGTGGTCGGCGGCGGCGACAGCGCTGCTGCCATTGCCGAGTTCGGCCTCGCTGCTGACGTCGACCACGTCTCGACCGGTGGTGGCGCCAGTCTCGAACTGTTGGAGAATGGCGACCTGCCAGGTCTCGAGGCGCTCCGTGCTGCGGCTGCACGCTTGGCTCGCTAGTCACAAGACTCACCAAATACAAGGCATACCAAACACAAGGACCTCCTATGTCACGCACGCCACTGGTCAGCGGCAACTGGAAGATGCATCTGAATCACCTGGAGGCGATCCAGCTCGTTCAGCGAATCTCATACGAGCTCTCGAACCACGACTACGACAAGGTCGAGGTGTCGCTGCATCCGCCGTTCACGGATATCCGGTCGATTCAGACGCTGGTCGACGCCGACCGGATGAAGTTCAAGGTCGGCGCCCAGAACGTCCACGCCGAGACGAAGGGTGCCTTTACGGGTGAGGTCGCCCCTGGCATGTTGGCGAAGTTGAACGTGTCGTACGTCATTGTCGGGCACAGTGAGCGACGGCAGTTGTTCGATGAGACCAACGAGATCGTCAACGCCAAGGCGAAGGCGATCCTCAAGAACGAGATGACGCCCATCGTGTGCTGTGGTGAGACACTCGAGCAGCGAGAAGCGGGTGAGGCCGAGTCATTCGTCGAGAGCCAGATCCGTGGCAGTCTCGCCGGGTTGTCAGCCGAGCAGGTGGCGTCGATGGTGGTGGCCTACGAGCCGATCTGGGCCATCGGCACCGGGGTCACGGCAAGCACCGAGGACGCGCAGGCCATGTGCGCACACGTGCGCGGCGTGGTCGAGGCCATGAAGAAGGGCACCGGTGGCAGCGTCCGTATTCAATACGGCGGTTCGGTGAAGCCAAACAACGCCACAGAGCTTCTGACACAGCCCGACATCGATGGTGCTCTTGTCGGAGGGGCTTCGCTCGAAGCCGACCAGTTCGCCCGTATCGTCGAGTTCGGCCAGAACTGACTCACCATTTCGGTTCCGTGTGCCCGGACAGACCGGTGCCCGTCACCTGCTTTCCCCTGCAGCGTAGGGTCAGACGGTCGCAGCGCGGTGGGTGTTGTCGACGATGGCGCTGACGATCTCTGGCCAGCGGGCTCTGGGTAGGTCGTGGGCCATGTCGGGGAACGCAAGCAGCCGAGATCCTGGGATTGCGGCCGCGGTGGCTTCTCCTCCGGAAAACGTGATGAGAGGGTCGAGGATGCCGTGGATCACCAGTGTTGGCGCTTTCACGTTTCCGAGGGCGGCGGTGCGGTCGGGCGATGCGCCGATGGCCGCGACTTGACGACCGGTGCCTTCTGGGCGCCAGGACCGCTCAAGGCTACGCGCTGCGCTCTCCCGTGCAGCCTCGGGATCGAAGTGAGGGCCCTGGATGAGTCGCCCCGACGCGACGAAGTAGTCCACAGCGTCCTCTCGCGTCGGCACACCCATCTTCAGGATTTTCGGCACGAGTTTCCCGGCGATCTTGCCTTTCTTCATGTCGCCGACGTGACTCATGATCGACGTCAACGTCACAACCTTGTTTGGATGCCTGATCGTGAGGCTTTGGGCGATCATGCCGCCCATGGATGCGCCGATGACGTGGGCTGCCGACAGCCCGAGAGCGTCGATGAGGCCCGCCGCGTCGTCAGCCATGTCGTCGATGGTGTAACCAGCCGTGGGAGTGCGCCGCATGACGTAGTTGAGCAGCGCTCGACGGCGACTTGGCGGCTCCCAATCGAACTCGGTCGAAAGGCCGACATCGCGGTTGTCGAATCGGATCACTTGGAATCCCTGCTCGACGAACAGATCGACGAATTCCTCAGGCCAGTCGATGAGCTGACCGCCGAGGCCCATGATCATCAGCAGGGGAGTGCCCTCGCCCGTGATCTCATATTCGATGGTGATGCCGTTCGCCTGAACTGAAGCCATCCCGACACATTACGGGTCGTGACGTGGAGTCCGATAGCCGGTGGGTGCTGGTACCGTTACTGAGTCGTTCACCCATTCTCGAGGCCTACCATGCTCAAGCTGATCATCGGCATCATTCACATTGTCGCCGCCGTCACCATGGTCGGTCTGGTACTGCTCCATTCCGGCAAGGGTGGCGGTGTCTCCGACATGTTTGGCGGGTCCGCCAGCTCCACTGCGGCTGGTTCGACAGTTGCCGAGAAGAACCTCAACCGCATCACGGTCGTCGCTGCGACAACCTTTGCGTTCACGACGGTGAGCCTCGGGCTCCTGCTGGCCTAGCAGCTGGCTGCTCTCCGGGACGCGATGACATTCGCGCTCACATCATCATCTCGCTCATTTGCGCTTGTTTTCGCGGTCGGCCTTCTGGCTGCAGCCTGCACTGGCGCCGGAAGTGTCGACCCAGCCGAGCTGAGCTTTCCCGATCCGTCGACCACGTTCGCGCCGGCGACGACAGCGGCTGTTGTGGTCATCGCCCCTCCCACGACGGTGTCGCCGCAAGTGATTCCGAAGGGTGGGTCCATCTCGATCGGTGTCTGGGGCGAACCCGACCCGACAGCCGACACCCTCACCGGCGAGATGATCCGGAGCTTGACGCAGCCCCAGTTGTTCACGGCGATGCCAGACGGCACCTGGGCGGCGTCGCTCGTCGACCCTGGTACCGACGCCGATGGCCCGGAACTGCGAAGTGCGACCTTCAGGCTCCGAACCGGCGCGGTCTGGTCTGACGGCTCAAGGATCCAGGGTGGTCACTTGTGGGACAGTCGTGATCGCCGATTTGTCGAGGAGATCGACGTCGCCGACGATGGGCTCTACACCGTGACGTTCAATCAGCCGCTGCCGAACTGGCGGAGGTTGTGGTCTGGGGCCGATGTCGTCGAACCACCAGCGGATGGCCTGTACGGAGGACCGTGGAAGGTCGCGTCGTTCAATCCTGAGTTAGAGGCGATTCTCGTGCCGAACGAGACCTGGTGGGGCGACGGGCCGTATCTGGACGAGCTTCGGCTCGTCGTCGTCCCCAACCAGGGCGTGATGTTCGACATCTTCAATGACGGAGAGCTCGACGTGATCGCACCAAACGCGGTGACGGGGCGAGTTCAGTTGCTCGAGAAAGTCGCGCCGGGTCGTGTCGCCACGGCCGTTGGAGGTGGTTGGTGGGTGGGCACCCAGATCGAGCCCGACACCGCAGACCTCGACGACCGTCTTGGCGTGTTGTCGGCGCTTGATCGGAAGTTTTTCGTCGGAGCGTTGCTGAAGGGTGAAGCTGTTGTCGTTCCGTCGCTCGGCGGGGGAAATGTTTCGGCGCCAACGAGCGCTCTTGGGTCGATCAGCCACCCGATCACGATCACGGCACCGGACGACATTCCGATGCTCGGTGCGGTCGAGCGGGCGGTGCTGCTGGCTATCCGGAGCGAGGGCGGAGTTGGGCCCGAGCTTCGCGAGGGGACGTCAGATCTCGCGGAATCGTGGATCCGCAACGGTGAGGCCGAGGCGCACATCGCTCTGCATTTCGATGGTCCCGGTGGTCCGTGTTGGATGTGCCGCTTTGGCCACGTCGACGAGGCCGCCGCCAGGATCGCCGACGGCGGAGGTGAGCCACTCGATCAATTGTTGGCTGACGTTGGCGTGCTGCAGGTTCTCTGGCGCCCGATCGTTGCCGTCGCGTGGGCGCAGGGCGTCAACGGCATCGTCGCGAATGGATGGTCGATCAGTGCAGCGTGGAACGCACACGAGTGGTGGGCGGGTTGAAACAGACTCAGGCCAATCTGCACGCGGCTGACGCAGTCGAAGCAAATGTCGAAGAGTTGACCTGCGGTAGGATGAAGCCTTCATTTGGGCCTGGCGCTGCGGGATGCCGTGTCGCGTTCCCGAGCAAGTGCAGGCCGAGCAGGTCGCCGGACGCGAACGCGTTGTGTTCGCCGATGAGCTCGTACATCACCTGTGCGGAGTCTCGCGCGTGGTGTAAACCCACCAAGTGGCCCAGTTCGTGTCTCAGAATCCGAGGTATCGAATCGATGGTCACCTGTGCGCTGTTGTCATCCCAGTGGAATGCAACGGTGCCAGTGATCCACGTCGGCTCGCCAGAGTCATACAGGATGCCGTCGATCTCGACGACTCCGGTGATTCGTTCTTCGAGGTGCGCGGTCAGGCTGGCCTGTCCAACGGTTGATGTCAGGCTGAAGTAGGGCCTGGCGCCGATCCAAACCGGGGCCCAGGTTTCGCCGTATCTCGCTGGTTGGTAGGCATCACGCTGGTCGACGACCTCGACCAGTCCTTGGTCGGGAGGGTTGGCCAATGTGTGGCCGACGTACTCGGTGGTGGTCCCGACGAACAGGAATGTCAGCCCGGTCGCGACTTCGACCTCTGCCACGGCCTCCATGATCATCTCTTGCACGAGAGCGTTGTCAGCGGGACCGAAATCGTTGTTGATGACATATCGAATCGGCTCGTCCGAGGCCCACCGGTACGGGACTGCGCCGATCGGCCATCGCCCGATGAAGTCGTGTGTGTGGCGCGCATGTGGCCCAGTAGACGGACCGAACCTGGGGTACGCAGAAGCTCCGAACCCCCAGGGCATGCCGACCTCGTCGACCATGAGGTAGCCGGAGCGGTCCTGGAGTACGTCAACGGCTGTCACGGGTGATCGCAATTCGTGTTCCGCGAGCGGAATTGCAGGACGAGAACCGAGGTACACGCTGTCCCCGAAGTTGAAGATGCCGCCGTCACCGGCGACCATCAAGTACGCAGATCCTGAAGCGAGCGCGCCGACGACCGGTGCTGCGAGTCGAACACCGGGAAGCACTTGGGGCACCGAACCAACGAACGGGGCCGAACCGAACGAGAACAGCCCTCCGTCACCAGCGATCAGCCAGTAGCCGGTGGCACCATGGGGGACCAGGCCATTCACAGGAGAGACGAGTGGCACGCCGGGCAGGATCTGAGGGATCGAACCGTGGAAGGCGGCCGCACCGAACGTGAAGATGCCGCCGTCGTTGCCGAGCAGGTAGTACCCGGAGCCGTCAGGAAGCGAAACCGCGTCGACAATGGGTCCTGCCAAGACCAAGTCTCTGAGATCGCCCATGTGAACAGCGGCACCGTAGGAGTGGACGTAGCCGAGCGAGGTGAACAGCCAGTAGCCATCTCCGGTTGGGGTCGACGCCATGGCGGCGACGTGTTCGTCAGCGACGAGCGCCGGTCTGTGGCCGTGAAACGGTGCGTCGATGCTGATCACCGTGCCGTCGGACACGAGGACCCAGTACCCATCCTCTTCGGGGGTGTAGAGCACGCTGACCACAACCAGGCCGACCGTGGTGTGTCCCGCCACGGAGCTCTGTATCGGTCCGACAGCGGAGATCTGCCCGGACTCTGAAGCACCGGCGTTAGAGATGATGTCGAAGGGCGCGAGTTGTTCGAGCGCCGTCGCTGCCGCAACTCCGCTCGAGAGTCGTAGAAAGTTTCTGCGGCTCAGCGAGCCATTCACAGGTGCTCCGTTCATTGCGCCCGCCCCAAGAGAGTCGCACACATCAGCGTTGAATTCGATGCGCGTCCCCACGATTCGTGACGTCGTCTTATGGGTGAGGTTCCGCTATCATGACCTGCTCCTGGGACTGGGCTCGCCAGCTCGGACTCAGGTATGTCGGAGTGGCGGAATTGGCAGACGCGCTAGACTAAGGATCTAGTGCCCGTAAGGGTGTGGGGGTTCAAGTCCCCCCTCCGACACCAACCCGGAGTACATGAGGTGCTCCGGCCCCGACCTCGATCGACTTCGTTTCGGGGTGATAAGTGAGACTGACTCCTAGTTCGTCGTAGACAGCTCGACGGTCGGCGGGGCTGGCGTTGGCCAGCACTCCAACGATGTCCCGGAGTTGCTCGACGAGGTCACGGATCTCGGCCGTTGTCATGCTCTGGTTCTTGGGCCGGACGTTGAGCTGGCGTTGTAGCTTTTGGCGTTCTCGCTCGACCTCGGAGATCCAGGTGCCGACCACAGCGACGTCGGGCTGAGTCTCAAGGAGTTCTCGGTATTTCTTGAGCTTCGAGTCGCATTCCTTGATCTGTCGCTGAAGGGCGAGAACATGCGTCTTGAGCTGTTGCGTTTCCAGGCAACAGACAGGCAACAACGCAACCGTAAACAGACGGGTACAAAGGGGAACAGCGGGGAGCGGGCGCTCTGCAGAAAATGCCTCCAGAGCAGGGCAAACAGCCAAAACCCCTGGTGGTCAGCTAGTTCTCGAAAACTGTCTCAACGGTCTCATAACCCGAAGGTCGCAGGTTCAAATCCTGCCCCCGCCACTCAAAAGTACCGCCAGCCCGGAACCTCGGTTCCGGGCTGGTGCCGTTTTGGTGGCGTGAGGAAGCGGTGCATGATGCGATGCACACACCTCAGGATCGGTGGGTATCCGCCCTGGTCAACACTCCCACGACACGGACTGATCGAACCTTCGACGCGCAAGCGTGGGAAGTCTGACTACAAGCGGTGGGAACGTTCCCGGCCGATGGAGTTGTCGCAGATGGACGTTGTGGGCAGTGTGCGATGCGTTGGCCAAGTCGATGCGGGCCCGGAAGAGATCTTGACCGACGTTCGCTGGAACCGTGTATCAAGCCGGGCCGCACCCACCGGGGTCGGACCGTCGAGGTATCGATTGTGGGTGGGAACGTGCAGCTCGCCATCGACGGCAAGGTCATCTAGACCCATCCGATCCGCCATGACGACCTGCTCCACAACGCGTTCGGGTGTCATGCGATCAGCGGCAGCGAGTTTGGCATCGGCGTAGGTTTCGATCTTGGCGATGTGTTGGGGGGAACGGCGCAGCCTGGCGGCAGTTTCTGCCAGCGTGTCGATGGGCGTGCGACCCGAGACGAGCGGTCGCGTCCGATCTCGGTGGTGGTCCACCGACACGGCGATCAGCTCTGAACAGCGATTTCGTAGGCGCAGGTGTGGGCGCCTTCTGTTTTGTGGGTGACCCGTTCGACCGTTGCGTCGGGAATGAGGTCGCGGATGAAGTCGAGCTCGGCGGTACAGGCTTGTTGGTAGCGGTTGGCGACAGCCCAGAGGGCGCAGCTGTGCAAGTTGATTCGGTAGTGCGTGTCGTCGAGTGTGTCGGAGTCAGCGAGGTACCCCTGAGCGTCGAGTAGTTCGGTCAGGACCGCGACCCGCTCGTCGATTGGTTTGCCCTCGAGTTTGTCTTTCGTTTCTTCGACCAAGCGGCGGCGTCGCCGTTCGAAAACTCGACTCACGAGTTCGGGGTCTTCCTCTTCGATGTGTTCGAGGAGCTGCAGCGAGAGGCTGCCGTCGGTGGTGACGAAGAGCGGTTCGGCCAGATCGGTTGCGCGGTATCGATCGGCGGGCCGTCCGGTATGTCCGCGTTCTTGACGGGCCGTGATGAAGCCGGCAGACCGGAGTGCGCTGAGGTGTTGTCGAACCGCACTGGAAGAGATGTCGAGTGCAGCGGAGAGTTCCTCTGCGGTCGCTTCACCGCGTCGTTTCAGGGCGACAAGAACCCGGCGTTGAGTTGCCGAGGGAGCGACGCCTGTTGTTGCCATTGCTTGATTGTAGCAGTTGTCACTGCCTTTTTGAAGTTGCGCAACTTAAAACTGGCAAAATCCTGCTAACCTTGCCGTATCAACGACGGAACGCCTTGTCTCGCCCAACCATGCGAGCAGAACAGGAAGCGCGATGAAGGTTTGGATCGACCAGGATCTCTGCACAGGCGACGGGCTCTGCGAGGAAATCGCTCCAGATGTCTTCTTCGGGATGGACGATGGGCTCTTCTACGTGAAGGAAACTTCGGACAACTTCGGCGCCGAGAAGCTCTTTGACGGCGCGGCCAACCCGGCCGGCGCCGAGGGTATGGCCCGTATCCCTGACGGCGGCTTGGAGCGTGTCATCGAGTCGGCTGAGGAGTGCCCTGGTGAGTGCATCTTCATCGAGGTCGACGGCTAGTCCGACTGCCAGAAGTGGAAGCGCTGTGGCCTGTGGGACCGACCCGCAGGTACGAGTAGAGGAGATCATCACACATGACAACGACCGATCAAACGACTCAGCCAGTGATCGCTCTTAGCGATGCGGCAACCGCCAAGGTGGCCGTGCTGCTCGCCGAGGAAGGCGATGAGGGGCTCGGCCTTCGAGTAGCCGTGCGGGCTGGTGGATGCTCAGGCTTCTCCTACGAGATGTTCTTCGATAGTGAATCGAACCCTGACGATCGTGTCACGACCTCCGGCACCGTCACGGTCAGAGTCGACTCGGAGAGTGCCGAACATCTGCTCGGTGCAACGTTGAACTACAGCGACGGACTGGAAGGTGCTGGTTTCAGCATCGACAACCCCAATGCGCAGCGCAGCTGTGGGTGTGGGCAGTCCTTCAGCTGAAAGGGCAGAAACCAGGAACGATACAAACGACACGCCGTCACCGGTGACCTCGTGGGTCGCGGTCGGCACATGAAGGGATACTTAATGAGCGAAACGATGCGAGGCATCGAGAAACTGACCGAAGCCGACTACGAATTTGGCTTCAGCACCGACCTCGACACCGATATCGCACCTCCCGGGCTGACCGAGGAGACCGTGCGTCTGATCTCTGCCAAGAAAGACGAGCCCGAATGGCTCCTTGCGTGGCGACTGAAGGCGTTCTCCGCATGGCTGGAGATGGAAGAGCCCGACTGGGCCAAGCTTCAGATCGCTCCGATCGACTACCAGTCGATCAGCTACTGGGCAGCACCGACGCAGAAACCCGTGCTCGACAGCATGGACGATGTCGATCCCGACATCCGCGAGATGTTCGACAAGCTCGGCATCCCACTGCACGAGCAGAAGATGCTCAGCAACGTGGCCGTCGATGCCATCGTCGACTCGGTCTCGGTGGTGACCACGTTCAAGGAAACACTTCTTGAGGCTGGTGTGATCTTCTGTTCGTTCTCCGAGGCGGTGCGGGATTATCCAGAGCTCATCAAGGAGCATCTGGGGTCGGTCGTGCCTGTTCGAGACAACTTCTTTGCGGCGCTCAACTCGGCGGTGTTCTCCGACGGGTCGTTCTGCTACATCCCCAAGGGTGTTCGTTGCCCCATGGAGCTGTCCACCTATTTCCGCATCAACTCGATGAACACGGGCCAGTTCGAGCGCACGCTCATCGTGGCCGAGGACGACTCCCACGTCTCCTACCTCGAAGGGTGCACAGCGCCACAGCGCGACGAGAACCAGCTCCACGCTGCAGTCGTTGAGCTCGTCGCGAAAGACCGATCCGAGATCAAGTACTCGACCGTCCAGAACTGGTACCCCGGAGACGAGAACGGCGTCGGAGGCATTTACAACTTCGTCACCAAACGAGGCCGGGCCCACACCGACGCCAAGATCTCCTGGACCCAGGTCGAGACTGGTTCGGCCATCACGTGGAAGTACCCGAGTGTGATCCTGCAGGGCGATCGTTCGGTCGGTGAGTTCTATTCGGTAGCGCTGACGTCGAAACATCAGCAGGCCGACACCGGCACCAAGATGATCCACATCGGTGCCGACACCACAAGCAGCATCATTTCGAAGGGAATCTCCGCCGCAAAGGGTCAGAACACCTATCGCGGCCTCGTGAAGATCATGCGCTCAGCGGAGAACGCACGCAACTACACGCAATGTGATTCGCTGCTCCTCGGTAAGGAGTGCGGCGCTCACACCGTGCCCTACATCGAGGTGAAGAACCCGACCGCCCAGGTCGAGCATGAGGCGTCGACCTCGACGGTGGGCGAGGACCAGCTGTATTACTGCCGTCAGCGCGGCATGAACGAAGAAGACGCCATGGCGATGATCGTCAACGGCTTCTGTCGTGAAGTTTTTGACGAGCTCCCGATGGAGTTCGCTGTCGAAGCTCAGCGCCTGCTGAGCGTGAGTTTGGAAGGAAGTGTCGGCTGATGCTGCACGTAGAGAATCTGACCGTCTCGATCGGGGACACCCCGATACTCAAGGGGCTCAACCTCGAGATCGGCGCCGGAGAAGTACACGCAATCATGGGCCCGAACGGGTCTGGAAAGAGCACACTCGCACATGCGCTCGCGGGTCGCGACGGTTACGAGATTGGTGGCACCGTCACCCTCGATGGCGCCGATCTGCTCGAAATGGTCCCAGAGGATCGTGCTGCTGCCGGCGTCTTCATGGGGTTTCAATACCCGGTCGAGATCCCTGGCGTGAACAACATGTACTTCCTGCGCACCGCACTCAATTCGGTTCGCCGTGCCCGAGGCGAAGAACAGATCGGGGCGAGCGACTTTCTCAAAGGGGCCCAAGAGGCCATGGACCTGGTCGAGATGAACCATGACTTTTTGTATCGATCGGTCAACGCCGGTTTCAGCGGAGGCGAGAAGAAGCGCAACGAGATCCTGCAGATGGCTGTGATGCAGCCAAAGCTGGCGGTGCTCGATGAGACCGATTCCGGTCTCGACATCGATGCGTTGCGGGTGGTCGCAGCTGGCGTGAACTCGCTGCGTGGACCCGACCGGTCGATGATCGTGATCACCCACTACCAACGGCTGCTCGACTACATCAAACCTGACTTCGTGCACGTGTTGGTCGACGGCAAGATCGTCGAATCGGGCGATCACACGCTCGCCCTTCACCTCGAAGACCACGGCTACGCCAGCTTCCTGAACCATGACCACGATGGTGCACCACTGACCGGAGCAACGACGTGAGTGTCGCCACCGTCCCGTCTCGCGGGGCGGCCCTCGAGCGGGTCGAGTCGCTCGTCCTGCCGACGCGCCGTGACGAAGCGTGGCGATACGCACCACACAAGGCATTGGCGCAGCTCACCTTCGGGCCGGCTGCTACTCCAGGCGTCGTGCCCGCAGATGTAGATCTCCAGATTCCCGACATCGACGGCCCCCGACTAGTGGTCATCAACGGTGTGGTCGATCCGGTGCGCTCGCGGCTCGACTCGTTGCCCGCTGGGGTTCAGTTGGTCAGCCTCGCCGATGCGCCTTCCGAGATCACGGTTGGAGTTCTCGAGCGGGAGTACGACGCAGCCGACGACGCCTTCTCGATTATCAACCGGGCGTATGGCGACGGTGGTGCGCTGTTGCGGGTCGACGGCCAGCTGGCTGAGACGATCCACATTGTCGATATCGCTGTTCCCGACGTGTCGCAGAATGCCTCGGTCAGCCGCGTGATCATCGAGATGGCAGCCGGGAGTTCGGCCACCGTCGTCGAGACTCGCATCGGTCACGGCGACGCATTCGGCGCTTCGAACGTCCGCACCGAGATCTCACTTGCGGCCGATGCCAGCCTCGAACACATCATTCTCCAAGATCTGCCCACCACGCAGATTCACCTCGGTCGAGTCGATGTGACTCAGGAAGCTGGCAGCACGCTTCGCGCTCGGCTCTTCAACCTGGGATCCGACTACGGCCGGGTTGCCTACTACGTGCACCTTGACGGCGAGGGCGCTCACGCCGACTTGTCTGGGCTCTACTTCGGCTTCGGCACGCAGACCCTCGATCAGCAGATCACGGTGGTCCACAGTGCGAAGAACTGCACGAGTCGCCAGTCATATCGAGGTGTGCTCGACGACTCAAGCACCGGTATCTGGAACGGCGGTGTCGATGTCCGCCCCGGCGCTGACGGTACCGACTCCGAGCAATCCAACGACAATCTGTTGCTCTCGCGCAAGGCCGAAGTAAACACGATGCCAAGGCTCGAAATCCTGGCCGATGAGGTGTCGTGCCAGCACGGCGCCACGGTCGGCCAACTCGACGACGCAGCCCTGTACTACCTGCGATCCCGCGGCATTCCCAAAGAGGAAGCCAGCCGTCTGTTGATCAACGGTTTCGCCGACCAAATGATGGACGACCTGGAGAGCGACGCGATTCGAAGCTGGATCACTGAGCGACTCGGACACGACGATGCGTGAGTCAAGGGTAAGGATCGGTGGCCAGACGTTCACGCTCCCGCGTGATGTGAAGGCGACGATCATCCCGGCCGGCCATACAACAGTGTTAGCTGAAGGCGATCGAATCACCCTGACCCAAGCGCTCGGTGGCACGGCGACCGTCACCACCAGCGATGGGGAAATGGTTCGTCTGACCCCGGAAGACTCGGTCGATTTCGGGTTCGTGCGCCCGTCAGAGAAACCGGAGATGACCGGCGAGTCGGCTGGCGGCGAGTTCAGCGTCGAGGCGGTCTGGGCAGCAGCGGCCACCGTGTATGACCCGGAGATCCCCGTCGACATCGTGCAACTCGGCCTCGTCTACCGCATCGAACCATCCGACTTGCCGAGCGGCAACAAGCGGGTCGACATCGACATGTCGGTCACGGCTCCCTTCTGCGGCATGGGCGACATCATGCGCCAAGATCTCCAGGACGCTGTCGCTGCGCTGCCCGACGTTGAAGAGGTCGATGTCGTACTCGTTTTCGACCCGCCTTGGGATGCGTCGCGGATGTCCGATGTCGCTCGGCTCGAGCTGGGAATGATGTGAACCGACGCCTGAGACGAACGAAGCCAAAGAAGGACGAAGCCGTCGACCCAGAGGACTCAACAATGACCGCCATGCCAGCCCAGTCGATTTCGTTGACCCGCAAACCAGCGGATCAGACAGCAGAGTCCGCGAACGAGAAACTGCCTGGAATCAAAGACATCATCGCAGTCGCCAGCGGCAAGGGCGGCGTCGGTAAATCGACCGTGGCCGTCAACCTCGCAATCGCCCTGTCGCAGCGCGGCGGTCGCGTCGGTCTTGTCGACGCCGATGTCCTCGGACCGAGCGTTCCTGGGATGCTCGGCCTTCCAGTCGATGAACCACCGGCAGCGACCGACGATGGTCGGATGGTTCCCGCTGAGCGGCACGGCATCAGGGCTGTCTCCATGGGGCTACTGCGAAATGACGACAACCCGGCCATCCTGCGCGGTCCCATGGTGTCCAAGTACCTCCAGATGCTCGTCGCCCAGGTTGACTGGGGACAACTCGACTATCTGATTCTCGACCTGCCGCCGGGAACCGGTGACACCCAACTCACGCTGGCCCAGAGCCTGCGGCTCTCAGGCGTCGTGATCGTCACCACACCCCAAGATGTCAGCCTCAAGATCGCACGACGCGGACTGCGTATGTTCCAGACGGTGAACGTGCCGATCCTCGGCATCATCGAAAACATGAGCACGTTCACGTGCCCACACTGTGGCTCCGATACCGACGTGTTCGGCAAGGGCGGGGGAGATCACATGAGTGCCGACCTCGACGTGCCGTTTCTCGGCGCCATTCCGCTCGATGTCGACATCGTCACCGGCGGTGACGGCGGCCGACCGATTGTCATCGAACGGCCCAAATCTGTTGCCACAGAGACCTACCTCGAAATCGCCGAGGCACTCGACACGCAACTCCAAGGGCTCGACACGGCGACGATGGGTTCGTTCAACTGGACCTGGGACACCGATCACGGCTCACCTCCATGGCTCGACACCGCCAGCAACCCTGCCGGTTCACCGACAACACCCATCGGGCTCGCCCGGCGGGACCAAATGACCCTGTCGGTGCTGTGGGCGGACGGTCGTCAGGACCAGGTCAATACGCGGGATCTCCGCCTGGCGTGTCGCTGCGCTGCGTGCGTCGAGGAGATGAGCGGCCGACCGCTTCTCGACCCGACCACCATCGCCTACGACGTTGCACCGCGCTCGATTACGAGCATCGGAAACTATGCGATCACGATCACCTGGAGTGACGGCCACAGCACCGGGATCTATGCCTTCGATCGCCTGCGAGCGTTGACCGAGCACGCGGACGCGCAGATGGTCGAAGATGTCTGAATCGGGTCATGAGGCGCCGATTAAGATCCGTGCCGAGATCTCGATCGCTGACCCGGAGACATGCAGATTCACCGTCGACCGCGTCGTCGAGCCCGGAGGTCCGTTCTCCTTCGATCGTGAACACCCCAAGGATTCATCGCCACTCATCGCTCGACTGTTCTCCTTCGATGACGTCGCCCACATCGTGGTCGCCGGCAGCACGGTTTTGGTCACGAAAGTGCCAGCGGCGTCGTGGGAGAACCTTCGACAACCGATCGGCGCCCAGATCAGGAGTCAACTCCAAACCGGCCAACCAGCCATTGCCAAACCATCGAGAACGATACGAAACGACCAGCAAATTCGCGAATCCATCGAAAGCCTGCTGGAGCGCGAGGTCAACCCATCCATCGCCGGGCATGGCGGCGTGATCACCGTCGTCGATCTCAGCGACGGTGTCCTGTCGATTGCCATGGGCGGAGGCTGCCAAGGATGCGCGTCCTCGACCGCCACACTTCGGGACGGCTTCGAAACCATGGCTCGCCGCGTCGCCCCTGAACTTGTCCGCATCGTCGACACCACCAACCACTCCGCAGGAGCCTCGCCCTTCTATCCGAGTCAATCGACCACACAAAGCGTCGGCAGTCCCCTGAACCGCCGCAGCACGAGCAGCACCCCACACGACCACGACACTGGGACGCTGTGACCATGCCCTCTGCCCCCACCGACACTCTCGACCGGCCGGTCAAAGATCTCCGCATCTCGGTCACCGATCGCTGCAACTTCCGCTGCACCTACTGCATGCCCAAAGAGATCTTCAACAGCGACTACCGCTACCTCCAACGAGCCGCGCTCCTCACCTTCGAAGAAATCGAACGTGTCGCCCGCTCCTTCGCCCGTCACGGCGTCACCAAGCTGCGCCTCACCGGTGGCGAACCACTGCTGCGCCACGGCATCGAGGAACTTGTCGCCAGACTCGCCGCGATTCCAGAGATCGATGATCTCGCACTCACCACCAACGGTGCCCTGCTCGGCCGTATGGCCACGGACCTGGCGGCTGCGGGCCTACATCGGGTGACCGTAAGTCTCGACTCGCTCGACGACTCCGTCTTCATGGGAATGAACGACGTCGCGTTTCCCGTCCAGAACGTACTCGACGGAATCGGCGCCGCCGCCGACGCAGGACTGGGCCCGATCAAGATCAACATGGTCGTCAAACGTGGGGTCAACGAAACTTCCATCATCGACATGGCCCGCCACTTCAAAGGCACCAGCCAGACGCTCCGATTCATCGAATACATGGACGTCGGCACCACCAACGGCTGGGTCATGGATGATGTCGTTTCCGCCAAGGCCATCGTTGAAACACTCGATCAGGAATTCGGGATCGAACCCATCGCGCCCACATACAGAGGCGAGGTGGCGAAACGGTGGCGATACAAGGACGGATCGGGAGAATTCGGGGTCATCGGCTCGGTCACCCAACCATTTTGCGGCAACTGCACTCGAGCACGTCTGTCCGCCGAAGGAGCCCTCTACACCTGCCTCTTCGCCACCAGCGGAACCGACCTCCGCTCAATCCTCAGGCAGAATCCGCACGACGAGGAACTCGACCAAACCATAAATACGATCTGGACCAACAGGACCGATCGTTACTCCGAAACCAGGACATCACTCACTGGCAGCGTCACGAAGGTCGAGATGAGCCACATCGGCGGCTGACTCGACCCCACGAAACAGAATCGTCGCGGCCTCCGCCGCAGGTTGTGGGGGCCGGAAACTCGGTCGTGAGCCTCTGACCAGGTATTTCGTGTCAGGCAGCAGCGTAGGCGCCGGTCCACGGGGTCCATGTACTTGGGGTTTGTGTCGCCCCTCCGACACGTACGGAACTCCACACCTCCGGATCCGGGGATGCGTGGAGTTTCGTTCGTTTTCCCTGGTGGTCGTAGGTGATGGAGAGCTGCGCGGCTTCGTAAACCTTGCGTCGGTCCTCGGTGCTGGCGGACTGGAGGATGGCGACGATTCCTTGCATGCGTTCGACCAGTTCGCGGATTTCGGCGGCGGTCATGCCTTCGCCGGTGGTCATCTTGCGGAGTCGGATCTCGGCGGCCTTGCGCCGGCCGAGGGTCTCGGTGATCCACCCGGCGACGGCCTCGTTCGGTGATGTCTTGAGGGCGGCGCGGTAGTTGGCGAGTTCGCGGTCGCATTCCTTGATGACTCGTCGTGCTTCAAGTTCGTCGACGGTGGCTTGTGGGTTCTGTTGGGAGCGTTCGAGGGTCATGCAGGTGCCTTCGATGTTGTCGGGGTCGAAGAGTTCGCCGAGCCAGTTGTCGACGATGGGGAGTAGGTGTTCTTCCCGGACGCTGAGGCTGCGGGGGTGTTCGGCGCCGGGGTAGTCGCGTTTGAGAACGCAGCGGTAGTGGAGGTTGCCGCGGAGTTGGTTGCCTTGCATCTTGCGTTCAGTTACGTTTGCCGTACGGAGTCGCTGACGGGGGTGTCGGGGTTCTCACCGGATGGGGAGGTGGGGTTGGTCGTGGAACCTGTTGACGATAGACGTATTAGCTGGCGCGCGAGAGTTGATCGACGAGTGTCAAGACAGTTACTCGCAATTGCCGTCTTGGGCTTGATTGGCTTCGGCACGGTTGCGGTCGTGGGTGCCTTGGATGGGCCTCGAGTCATGAACGGGATCACCCCAGTCGAACCTGGAGGTGATGAGCGACCTGGAGACAGAATCTCGATTGAGAGCGACGAGCCGGTCTCGCGAGCTGAGTCGGACGCAATCTTTGCAGACCGGATCGAGAAGATTCAGAGCGATCCAGATGAATGGGGTTGTCGGACACCCGACGGAGGACTCTTCACGATGATCGCGATCAAGTCGCCCGACGGATCCGATTTGGTGCCGAGCGGTGTTCCTGAGGACCGGCCGTCTGAGCGACCGACGCTGACCATTCCTCCCGGCTGTATCGCTCTTGACGGCGAAGCGAGCATCGAGCAGTTCACGAATGGCCGCGTTGAGAGGAGCGAGGGCCAATGAGAAGCATCCGCACGCTCATTCTCGCCGTGATGGTGATGCTGGCCGCGTCGGTAGCGGCGCCGCT
>JABABU010000002.1 GCA_014238065.1 Actinomycetota bacterium | reverse complement strand
GTCGCCTGGGACGGCGGCGTATTCAACTTCGCCACCGACCTGGACTTCCTCGGAAGCCTCGGCGGCATCGTCCTCGAAGCACCAATAGTGGGCGTGGTACCACTACCTTCCTGACCACATGAGACCACAACACAACACCGTCAGAGAACGAGAGGGAGGCGGTTGGCGCCCAGTTCGACTGGCGAGCATCGCGCTCGGTTGTCTCACCCTGTTTCTGCTGGCCGGAACCGACCCTGTTTCAGCCCATGGCGTCGGCAAGCGTGGCGACCTTCCGCTCCCCTTGTGGCAGTTCGTCTGGGCAGCGGTCATTGCGCTCGCAGTGTCAGTTGCCGCCGCTGGAATCCTGTGGACGACACCACGCCTTGCCTCGGCGGCCAGAGGGCGAGCTGTCCCGGCCATCACCGGAGGATCTCTCAAGGTTGCATCGATCGCCGTTCGTGTCGTCGGCATCTCGCTGTTCGGCGCCACGCTGTACGCGGGCTTCTTCGTGGACGAGAGCCTCACCCGCAACATAGCGCCGTTCAGCATCTTCGTGGCGTTGTGGGTCGGTGTGCAGTTCATCTCGGCGATGGTCGGCGACCTGTACCGTCATGCGAACCCGCTCGACACCATTGTGCTCGCCCTGCAACGGGCCGGTGTTGGCCGTGGAGGTGCCTCAGATCGTTCGTTCGATCACTGGCCGGCGACCGCGTCGATGTTCGGGTTCCTGTGGCTAGAACTCGCGTATCACGAGCCGTCGCAACCTCGGGTGCTGGCCTGGCTCATGCTCGTCTATGCGGGCAGCCACGTGCTTCTCGCCCTTCGCTTCGGTCGCCGCTGGCTCGAGACCGGCGAGGCGTTCGCAGCCTTCTTCTCGGTCATAGCGGCGTTGTCACCGATTGCCAGAGATGAAGACGGCCGGATCCGCCTGCGCCTTCCCGGATCGGGGCTGGCCACGATGGACGTGCTTCCAGGTACGGCTGCTCTCATTCTCGTCACGCTTGGCGGAACCAGTTTCGACGGCTTGTCGCGCACGTCATTCTGGACCGAAGTCGTCAGCTCTCGCTCTGGTTGGTCGCTGACGATGTTCAACACGCTCGGCATGGTTTGGATGATGGCCATCGCCTACGCGCTGTATGGGCTCGCGACCCGCCTCATCGCCAAGACCGCCGACGCCGACCGCGACGAAGCATTCGACGCATTTGCACCGTCACTGGTGCCGATTGCGCTCGGATACGCGGTGGCCCACTACTTCAGCCTCATCGTGCTCGATGGAGGTCAGGACTTCCTGATCCTCGCGTCCGACCCGTTCGACAAGGGATGGAATCTCTTCGGTACGTCGGACTGGCGCGTCAACTTCCTGCTCGTGTCGGCTACGACGATTGCGTGGGTGCAGGCTCTCGGGATCATCTTCGGTCATATCTTCGGTGTCCTCGCGGCCCATGACAAGGCGCTCGAGGTGTACGAGAGCAAAGTGGCTGCCAGGAGCCAGTACCCGATGGTGGGCGTGATGATCATTTACACCGTTGGAGCGTTGGTGCTGCTCCTTGGTGCGTGAGTTCGGCCGTAGACCCACCTGTCGAGCACAGCGAAGCGTGCGAGCCACAGGATTCCGAACCCGGCCAGATTGGCAGCGTTGATCCACAGTCCTTCGCCGCCGGATCTGGCCGTGACCCAGACCAGCGCCGTCGAGAGGACAAGGCCGGCCGCGGCGATCAGCATGAAGGGGAAGATCTCCGATCTGATGCCGACTCTGGAGTCGATCAGCCAGACCCACCGGCGGTTCGCTGCGAGAACGATTGTCGTGTTGATGGCAGTGGACAACATGTTTGCGACAACCGGTTCGACGTCGAGTGGCGCATGTAGCACGTACAAGATGAGGTGGCCGGTCAGGAGGGTGACCGCAGACACGACGATGTAGCGTCGAAACCTCCTCGCAGGGCGGTTACTACTCGCGGGTCGTGGCACGCAGCCAACAGTAGAGGCCAGGAGTTGGCCGCAGGCTGAGGAAGAGCAAGGCGAACGCCATCCCCCAGCCTGCCGGCACATCTGTGATGACGTCAGTCGTCATCGTCGACGATGGTGTCTCCCTCTTGATCGCCATCGTCGAAGTTTGATTCGGTCTCCGTCTTTCCATTGCGCAGGTCGCGGGTCCTGACCCTCAGAAGCCCGTCGTCGATCTCGGCGTCGATCCTGACTCGATTGCCTTCGGCATCGACCACCCTGACCTTGGCTTCGACGCCGGTGGAGTAGTGCTCGTCGATGCTCCAGCCAGGAGCGGGACTCACGCTGGAGATCGTGACGTTCCCGTCGACGACATTGACGACCACGCTCAGAACACCGGGAACCCCGTGGGCGACGGCCTGATTGAGCACTGTCGGCGAGATGGTGGTGGACGTGGTGGATGTCGTGGACGTGGTGGACGTGGTGGATGTCGTGGACGTGGTGGATGTCGTGGACGTGGTGGAGTCGTGGTCGCCGTCGTCTTCGTCAGTGTGTCCTGCGGTGGTGGAGGTCGATGCATTTGCCGCTGGGGCGGTCGTGGGCGAAGTCTCTGTGGTCGTCGATGTCGGTGCGATGGTGGATGCTGAGCTGTCGGTGGTGTCGGAGGAACTTTCAGATGCCAACAGCTGGTCCGACGACGGCTCGGCGGATCCGCCGTCGACGGAGTCGGCGGTGAAGATCTCCGACGGTGGTGAGTAATTGTTGATCTCAGGAAGGAATGAAGGGCTCACTATTCCGGTGACGTATGCACCACAGAGCATGTAGGCAGTGAAGGTGGCGAATACGGAAATCATCGGTCTCCTCGAGCGGGTGGCACCTCGGCCGTGAGCTCGACCAGCTGGACTGGTGGCTCAGGCGCGGCAATGGGAGACACAGGCGAGACGTCGAGGAACGTGAGCGGTGCCGCTGAGGTCATCGCAGGTTCGATCTGGTGCAACGATCGGTGAGTTCCCCGGAATCATCCATGTCGCTACTGTCAACGCCGTCAACGCCCTTTGCGAGACCACCTCGTTCAAGATTTCTCGTCTGAGACTGTTGAGCGCACGCCGCTGGAGTGCTTTGACGGCTGTTTCTGTTGTCGAGGATCCGGCTGACGTTGGCGATCGAGAGATCGGACACGATGCACATCGCGATGACTCCTGCGATGCGGGACGGCGATGAATGCGACTTCAGAACCCGCGCCCAAACTCCTGGCGAATCTCACACTAGGCAACATTGTGTCGTGTCATATATGCTAATTGGCCTCTTGGGGGCCTTATGAAAACGCATAAAGTAGTGATACGGACGGTCGTGGAGAAGCTGATTCCTGCTATGTCCCGGCCCGAGACCATCGTCCTCGCAGTCGCGATGGCGTTCATCTCGATCGGATGGGTGCAATGGGTCCACGTCGGCGTATTCGCGTCGCACGACGCGACCACCGGCGGCCACATCGTGCATTGGCTCCGAGACGCGGCACTCGCGGTGCCGCTTGCACTCCTGGCATTGGGAAGCGGTCAACTGATCGCGGAGCGGCTTGCGACACCAGTCACGTCGGGGGGAGGTCGGCTGCTGTGGCAAGCGCTCTTGACGTCATTGGTGTTCGGAGCGCTGCTCACTCCGATGGTCGCCGTGCACGCTGCCATCGACGGATGGCTCGGAGGGGGAGGTCTCGGTTCGCTGCGCCCTGCGCCCGGTGCCGGCTACCTCGAGGTCCTCGCCAGGAACGGCTTCGAGGCATCTGACGGTTTCTTCGGGGTGCTCGCCCATGGGGGGCGCGATGGCATCATCGCCCTCGCGGCTGCCGGACCCGTGGTCCTGATCGGTCTGATCGTCGTTGCCGCTTCCGCCCAGCGGACCACTGCTCGTGTCATGGCGTCACAGACCCAGCTTCACACCGCGGTGAGCCGTCGCGACGCGATCCGCTACGGAACAGCGGGTGCAGCAGCGTTCGCCCTGAGCTCTTCTGGTGTGATCCTCGTACCCGCCGCAAAGGCACACGCCGCAACGACCGGTGACATGACGCCATGGATCATCGACAACATCGAGTTGTTCATGAACGGTGGCACCAAACAGATGATCGACGGTGCCGACGTGTACATGCTGGGCTACGGATTCACGAGCGCCCCTTACGGAGATGACGGCGGCCTTCACACGCCGGGACCGGTCATCTGGACCTATGAAGGTCAGACCGTGAGACTCGGCATCACCAACAACCTCCCGACTGCGAAGAACTTCAAGATAGACGGCATTGTCGACAGTGGTCTGATCGCTCCCGGAGCGAGAGTCGAGGTGTCGTTCGCGGCCCCTGCCGCAGGCACCTACATGTACGAGGACACTTCGAACTCCTTCGTCAACCGCGTGCTGGGTCTTCAGGGAACGATGATCGTGATGCCGGCGAACGGCGACATGATTCTCTCGCCGCAGCTGAACGCTTCGTACTGGACCTATCACTCCCAATGGGTCTGGATGTTCAACGAGATCGACCCGGCATTCAACGAGATGGCAGAGGCCGGACAGAGCATCGACCCCCTGGCGATGATCAACGGGTTTGCGCCGCGCTACTTCACCATCAACGGCCGGATGGGGAGTCTTGCCGCACACGAGGAGACGGCTCCCGACACGGTGATCCACGCTCACATCGGCGAGCCTGCGCTCATCCGTGTCGTCAATGGCGGACTCTGTACGCATTCGCCTCACATCCATGGAAACCACGTCTACGTACTGACCACCAACGGTGGCGTCCTCGACACGATCATGTGGAAGGACACGGTGATGATGAAGCCGGCAGAAAGGAAGGACATATTCCTGCCGTACGCCATTCCTCCCAACGCGGTCCACTGGCCGCCGCCGCAGTCGGGGCAGAAGTTCCTCGAGGAACTCCACGGCCAGAAGATGGAGGGCAAGTGGCCGATGCACTGTCACGTCGAGATGAGCCAGACGGCGGGAGGCGGGTTCTATCCGCAAGGTCTTCTGACCGACTGGAAGATCGAGATCTGAGGGGATGGCCATGGCAAACGACCTGATCAACGGACTCACATTCGGCAGAGGGCCGAAGCGACGCGGGCGACGCGGGCGACGCGGGCGTAGGAAGGGAGAGAAGGCCGCCACGATTGCGACGACGACGACGACGACGACAACAACAACGACGACCAAGCCGACGACGACGACGACACAACCGTCCGCACCGGCGACGACGACCACCGCCAGCACCACCACGACGACGTCAACTTCTGCTCCGGTCGCCACGACGCCGGTGACCGCAGCAACTGCGACCACCGCGGCCAGCACGACCGAAGTGGTCAAGATCGGCGATGGTGACCACCCAGAGGGCAACGGTGACCACGGTGACTTTGCCGATCCGTTGTTCTACATCAACACGACTCCCGTCGAAGGCAGCCCCGACACTCCGGGGAAGGTTTCGCCGGACAAAGAGTTCGAGATGAAGTTCGTGAACGGGAAACTCGACATGCCTGACGGGCGTGAAGTCGAGTTCTGGACCTTCGAGGACCAACTCCGCGACACCGAGGAAGATGTCATTTTACCTGGGTCGCCGATCCGTGTCGTCGAGGGCGACATCGTCCATGTCACGGTCAAACCGTCGAAGCGTCAGCACACGATTCACCTTCATGGCGTCGAGGCTGACACGCACAACGACGGGGTTGGTCACACGTCGTTCGAGGTGACCGGCAGCTACACCTATCAGTTCAGGGCCGGCGCCCCTTTCCGGTCGCTCACCGACCCCCGGCCGAAGACCAGAGGCGCAGGGACCTACATCTATCATTGTCACGTCAACACGACGCTGCACTATCAGATGGGAATGTGGGGCCCGCTGATCGTCGACCCCATCGAGGGCCCTGGCACGGCATTTCATGGAGGGCCGACCTACGACGTGGCCGCTGAACGTATCTGGGCCAGCGGCGACGTCGATCCTGGTTGGCACGACGAACTCGGCCATGCCGCCGGCATGGATGGCGAAGACGTCGGATTGAACATCTTCGAACCAAAGTATTTCCACATGTCGGGCGTGTTCCAGCCCATGAAAAATGGCAGCACTGATCCCGACGCGGTGATCTTCGACCCTCGAATCGCGACCACAGCGGCACTCGACGGCGAGCCGATCCTCATTCGTTGGGTAAACGCTGGATACGTGCGACAGATCATCACCTTCGATGGTCTCACCGACGGCGCTCTCGACATCAGCGTCATCGCAAGCGACGGTCGTCCATTCGACGGTCTCGCGCCGAACTTCGCCACCGCCTTCCCGTTGACCGGCCCATTCGAAGCCATGACCGCCGAGCGGTACGACTTCATCATCACGCCGAAGCGAAAGGGGACGACCATCGTCACCGTCGAGAACCTCGACTGGATCACCGGGCGGAATCTCGGCGTGGTACGAACGGCCATAACCATCGTGTGAAGCGCTGGACCTACGTCACTCGCTTCGCCCATCTGACACTATGACCATCGCAACCCACCCATCGATTTCACCGATGCAGCGGGCCGCGGCATCGCACACCTGGGTTCCGACGCGATGAGAACGCTGGTATTTCGTCTTCTTTCCGCAACACCGACTAGTTATGTGCGCGTACAGACTGGGCAATAACGGTGGCTGAGGATGAAATATATTGTACCGTTCACTGTTGAAACTAATGCTCGTAGTGTGGTTGAGATTGGGATTCATGCCCGAATAAACCACAAAGAGTGGTGCTAAGCTCAGAGCGATGGGATGTTCGAAGGAGACGTCCTTGAGAGTTCGAACGCGATTGGCGTGGTTTCACTCGGCGGACGAGAAGAGAGAACGTCATGGTGGATGACAACTCACTGCAATCCCGGTCCTGGCTGCTGCAATCGAAGTTCTTGACTCTGACGGCGGTCGATCTCGTCGCGTGGACACTGACCCTGACGGCAGCGACAGCAGTCCGAATGTCGATTGCCAGGGGCGACGTCATGTTCGGCCGATTGGCGTGGCTCCTTCTCGTGTGCGCAGCCACAACTGTCGCCTTGTCGTTGTCGCCACAACTGCACCACTCCCGTCAGCGCGTCGGCACTCAGGAGGACGCCAAGCGCGTGCTCGTGCTGTGGGGCGCTGTGTCCGCCGTCGTCGCTCTCACCAACTTCATAGTTCTTGGCCGCCCTGTTCCGATGTCGGCTGTGATGCTCAGTTTGCCTCTTGCTCTCTCACTGATGATGGGAGCCCGGCTGATATGGCGCGCGGTTGCCGACGGCCTCATGCGGCCTGAGTTCGTCGAGAGTTCGACGCGGGTGATCATCTTCGGAGCAGGAGAGGGGGGCGCTCAGATAGTCAGAGCGATGATGCGTGACATATCGTCGAGCTACGTTCCAGTAGCCCTGCTCGACGACGACCCAGGGCGGGCGAACCGCAGCATCGACGGCGTTCACGTTCGAGGATCGCGGAGCGACTTGGCGGAGGTCGCCGAGAAGTTCGAGGCGACAGAGTTGCTCATCGCGATTCCGTCGGCGAACTCCGATGTGATCAGCTCGATCGCAGCGCTCGGTGATGAGGCTGGTCTCGAGGTCCGAGTGCTGCCGCCGACCTCAGAGTTGCTCGGGCTTCTTGGTGTCGCAGATATTCGTGACCTCACCGACGTCGACCTGATGGGTCGTTCCGAGGTGGAGGTCGACGAAGCCTCGATTCGGCGGTACGTGTCGGGCAGATGTGTCCTCGTCACGGGGGCTGGTGGGTCCATCGGATCCGAGTTGTGCCGCCAACTCGGATCGTTCGGTCTCGAGCAGCTGCTGATGCTCGATCGCGACGAATCTGCGCTTCACGGGCTGCAACTCAGCATCGACGGGCGAGCGCTCCTCGACTCTCCCTCCTTGATCGTCGCTGACATTCGCGATGCCGAGCGGATGGCCGAGGTGTTCGATCGGTTCCAGCCTCAGGTCGTTTTCCACGCTGCTGCGCTGAAACACCTGACGCTGCTCGAAGCGAACCCTTCAGAAGGTGTCAAGACCAACATCATCGGTACGCAGAACGTTCTTGAAGCGGCGCGTGCGATCGAGGTCGAGACCTTCGTCAACGTGTCCACCGACAAGGCAGCCGACCCGAAGAGCGTCCTTGGCGGTACCAAGCTGGTTGCCGAACGTCTCACAGCACGCATGGCGCGGCAGCTCGATGCTGACTATGTCTCGGTGCGGTTCGGCAACGTGCTTGGCAGTCGCGGGTCGGTGCTGCCAACGTTCCAGCGTCAGATCGAGCTCGGCGGACCGCTCACGGTCACCGATCCTGAAGCCACCCGCTACTTCATGAGCGTTTCCGAGGCCGTTCGCCTCGTTCTCCAGGCCGGAGCGATAGGACGCTCAGGGGAAACACTCATCCTCGACATGGGCGAGCCCGTGAGCATCGGCAAACTCGCCAAGAAGCTGATCGAGCACTCGGGTCGCGATGTTGCGATCGAGGTCACCGGCCTCCGACCCGGTGAGAAGCAACACGAGCGGCTCGTGTCCACCGACGAGGTCGGGGTCGTTCGGCAGCACCCGCGAATCTCGCATACCTTTGGTCCTGCCGACCTCGAGGTCGGACTCAGCGGCGAGCTCATCCTCAAGCTCGATCTGCCATCGCTCCGTCCGAGTCTCGCGTGAGCTCCGAGTTCGGGAACGCAGACCTGCTCGCCGATCCCAAGGCTGAAGGTGAGCGCATTCTGCTGTCTCCGCCAGATGTCGGAGAACCCGAACGCGATGCACTCCTTCGCGCTTTCGATTCCGGTTGGATCGCGCCCGCCGGTCCAGAGTTGGCTGCTTTCGAGACTGAACTCGCCGTGTTTCTCGACGTCGAGGCCTGCGCCGCCCTGAGCTCAGGATCAGCAGCGCTCCACTTGGCGCTCATCATGTCTGGTATAGGTCCTGGCGACGAGGTGATCGTTCCCACGAGCACGTTCGCGGCCACGGCCTTCGCAGTCGTTCAGGCCGGAGCGACGCCGGTGTTCATAGACGTCTCTGCGGAGACATGGTGCATTGATCTCGATCTGCTGGAGGAGGAGCTCGGGCGGCGGGACAAGTCGGGCCAGCCGCAGGTAGCGGCCGTGATGCCGGTCGATCTGTATGGCTACATGCCCGACTATTTCCGTCTCGAGACGATGTGCTCGCGTCACGGTGTGACAGTGATTGCCGACGCGGCCGAGTCTCTTGGCTCCTCACTGAACGGACAGATGGCCGGGACCTTCGGTGACCTGAGCGCGCTGAGTTTCAACGGCAACAAGGTCATGACGACGAGCGGTGGCGGAGCGTTGGCCGGGCCGACGGAAGCTGTTCTTCATGCGCGTCATTTGGCAACCCAAGCCCGTGAGCCGGTGCATCACTATGAGCATGCGGAGATCGGCTTCAACTACCGGATGTCGAACCTGCTAGCCGCCCTGGGACGCGCACAACTTGAGGGACTTCCAAGGCGGATCGACCGACGTCGGGAGATTCACCAATCCTATGTCGAGTCGTTACCGCAGCTGACCTGGCGAAAGGTGTCGGGATCCGAGGATCCTAACTGCTGGCTGTCGGTCGGATTGCTTCCTGAAGGCTGTAGTTCTTCAGAAGTGTGTGCAACGCTCGATAGCGCAGGCGTGGAGGCGCGTCCGTTCTGGAAGCCGATGCACCAGCAACCGGTATTCGGAAACAGTGGCTGCTGCGGGTCAGGTTTGGTCTCGGAGTCGCTTTTCGAACGCGGGATCGCTCTCCCGTCCGGGAGTTCGATGTCGATGGTCGACGTGGAGCGCGTCGGCCGGGCTGTTTCCCTGGCGCTCGAGGTTTCAGAGTGAGTCAGCAAGAACTCGAACGTCTCTACGTCGTGGGTATGGGTGCATTCGGTCGTGAGATATGTGCCTGGGCGCTAGACAGCGACACTCATCGTCCGGTCGGGGCGTACGACGACGGCACGCCCGATGTTGAAATGTTCCCGCCCGGCGTTGATCTCCTGGGTTCGTGTGATGCGATACCCGTAGGAGCGAGATTCATCGTTGGTGTCGGAAAGCCAGGGGTGAGGATCAGGCTGGCCGGCGCTGCTGTTGGTTCCGGGGCCATGCCGTGCAGCCCCATCATTCATCGTTCGACGGTAGTTGGGGTTTACGCGAGGGTTGGGTCAGCCACCATCATCTGTCCGAATTCGAGTATCGCAACCAATGCCAGGATCTGCGACCACGTTCACGTGAATCTCAACTGCACGATCGGCCACGACGCAGTTGTCGAGGACTACGTGACGCTTTCTCCTGGCACACATCTGAGCGGCAATGTCGTCCTAGAGCGAGCTGTAGAGATGGGGACCGGATCCGTTGTCTTGCCCGGTGTACGTATAGGAGCCGGTGCCACCGTGGGGGCAGGTGCTGTGGTGACGTCGGACGTGACGGCTGGAACGACAGTGGTAGGTATTCCGGCGAAGCCGCTGCCCGCCGCTTCGAGTTAGGTGACCGCGAGTGGGCTGCATCGGCTCGTCAGCTCGTCGTTTCGGATCGCTTCAATGGTGATCTGGTGAAACGAGCGATGGACGTCTTCGTGGCGTTTGCCATGCTCGTCGCGCTCTCTCCTCTGATGGTGGCTGTTGCTGTCGGCGTGAGGCTCAAGCTCGGATCTCCGATCTTCTTCCGACAAGAGAGGCCTGGACGTGCCGGCGCACCGTTCGAGTTGATCAAGTTCAGGACCATGTCAGATGGTTCTGGATCCGACGCTGATCGTCTTCAAGCATTTGGTGGTTTCTTACGATCCACGAGCCTTGACGAATTGCCTGAACTCATCAATGTTCTCCGCGGCGAGATGAGCCTTGTCGGCCCGCGGCCTCTTCTCATGGAGTACCTACCGCTCTACAACGATCGACAGTCGCGTCGCCACGAGATCAGACCAGGTGTCACGGGTCTGGCTCAGATCTCGGGAAGAAATGACCTGGCGTGGCCCGAACGCCTCGAACTCGATGTCGTGTATGTCGAGACCCGGTCAATAGCCCTCGATCTGCGCATCATTGCGCAAACGATCTGGAGCGTCCTGGCGCGCCGCGGGATCTCGGCCGAAGGTGAAGCAACCATGGCGAAGTTCAGGGGTGACTCGGATGCCGCATAGCCCGGTCATCTCAATCGTTGCCGGTGCCCGGCCGAACTTCATGAAGGTCAAGCCAGTCCTTGCGGCACTCGAAGCGCGTGGAACTCGAGTCGATTTGGTGCATACGGGTCAGCACTATGACGCTTTGATGAGCGATGTGTTCTTCGACGACCTCGGTCTCCGAGCTCCGGACTTTCATCTGAGCATTGGCTCAGGTACGCAGGCTGAGCAGGTCGCGAAGACGATGCTCGCCTATGAGGGTCTGTTGGCTAGTCATCCCGCCGAAGCGGTTGTCGTCGTTGGAGATGTTAATGCGACGCTGGCCTGTTCGATCGTCGGGGCGAAGTCAGGCGCGACGGTCGCCCACGTCGAAGCCGGATTGCGGAGCCGGGATTGGGCGATGCCCGAGGAAGTGAATCGAGTCGTTGCCGATCGAGTCTCCGACCTGTTGTTGGCATCAAGCCCAGACGCGGTCACGAACCTTCTCGCCGAGGGATATCGAGAAGACCAGATACATCTCGTCGGGAACACCATGATCGACAGCTTGCTGTCGAATCTCGATCGGGCGAGAGATCGACCTGTCCTCGCTGCTCTCGGTGTAAGACAAGGCGACTACGTCCTCGCTACCCTCCACCGACCGTCGAATGTCGATGACCCAGAGGTTCTCCGCGGTCTCGTCCATGTGCTCTCGGAGTTGTCGTCAACTGTTCCAGTCGTATTTGCGGCTCATCCGCGCACCTCCAAGGCGCTCGAGAGTCATCAGCTCTCGAAGAACGTCATTGTGGTTGGCCCGCAGGGCTACCTCGATTTCATTGCTCTGCAGGCAGGGGCAGCGGCCGTGCTGACGGACTCTGGCGGGATTCAGGAAGAGACAACCGTGCTTGGAATTCCCTGCCTGACACTGAGGACGACTACCGAGCGTCCCATCACCGTGTCTGAAGGGACCAACCAGTTGGTCGGAGTGAAACCCGAGGCGATCCTTGCCGCGGCGCTGCGGGTGATCGACGTACCTCCTGCTCCACGTCGACCCGAGCTCTGGGACGGCAAAGCAGGCGAGCGAATTGCAGATGTTCTTCTACGGTCGCTGACTGTTGCCGACTGGCCTAGACCGACCGAGCGCATACCGTGACGCCGACGGGGCTGCTGAGCGGTGCAAGATCGCGCGTCAGATTTCTCTCCTTGTGTCTCGACGCGACAAGACGTCTCGGGCCAGCGTGGCTGCTGTTCAGGATCAGGTATTTCGCCGCATCGCGACTGGGGTCACTTCGGCGATCGAGTCCGGTGCACCCGTGGGTTCAAACTCCGGAACCTCTAGCAGCGCCGGTCCCGATCGTCGACGCTGGAGCTCTTCGCGATTGGCTGCTCGGGCACAGCGACGATGAATGCAGGGCTCGTCTCCGGATCTGTGTCGAGCGAGCTTCAGTCATGGAGTTCGAAGTATTCGGCCAGCTCAGCCGGATGCGTGACTGGCACCACGATGCAGCATCCGACGTCACGTACCCGGCTCACGTCCACTGGTCCGAGGTCCAAGAGGCCGGGGAAGCTGACCTCAAACTTATTTGGGAACCTTCACGTTTCGGCTGGGCCATTGATCTAGCGCGAGCTCATCTCACGCTCGCTGACGTCGACGCCGCCGGAGTGTTCTGGCGGAGCTTCGAGAGTTGGCGCGAACAGAATCCTCCGAACGCTGGTGTGAACTGGTTCTGCGGACAGGAGGCAAGTGTTCGCCTCATGTCGGTGCTGCTGGCAGCCCAGGCAATGCAAGACACGGTCGACGAGCAGCGAGCCCGATGGATCCAAGAGCTCGCACTCGCTACGGGTGAGCGAGTCGAATCGAACATCGGCTACGCGAGAAGCCAACGGAACAACCATCACGTAAGTGAGGCTGTCGGTCTCGTCACTGCTGCCTATGTGATGGGTCCAGGCGTTGATGGCGACCGATGGTGGGCGCTCGGTGAGCGTCACCTGCTGGAGGTTGTCGACAAGCTGATCTTTGCCGATGGCGGCAGCTCGCAGTACTCGACCAACTATCACCGAGTCTTCGTACATAACCTGACCTGGGCCGTGCTCGTGTATCGCGCTGCTGGCCGCGAAGCTCCCGCCCGGGTAGTGGATGCGTTACGCCGTGCCACCATCTTTCTTGCTGCTCTTGTCGACCAGCGGTCCGGGTCCGGATGGTTTTTCGGTGCGGATGATGGTTCAAAGGTGCTCGCCTTGAGCGCGGGTCCACACCGGCGGCTCAAGGAGGATGTCCATCTTGCTTCTGCGGTCGCTGAGATCGAATGTGCATGCGGTTGTGCCCTGGTAGCGACCGATGGTGAAGTGCTCAGCTGGTTCGGGCTCGCAGCTCCAGCCACGGCACAGCGACCCAGTGATCCCGAGATCCGGTCATTTCCCGAAGCCGGCGTGTATGTGCTCTCATGCGCAGAGACGAGCGCCTTCATCCGTTGTGGTAGCTACGCGTATCGCCCGAGCCAAGACGATCAACTGCATTGCGATGTCTGGATCAACGGCTGCAACATCGTCAAGGACTCCGGTACCGGGTCGTACAAGCAGACTGCCCGCGGACTTGCCATGTTCGACGAGGTTTGGGATCACAACAGCCCGCATCTAGCCGATATCCCGTACTCGCCAAAGGTCTCGAGGTTCCTGCGCGCACGCTGGACCGCTGGCAAGGCTGTGCATCTTGGGTGTGACGCCACGACGGCAAACGGGGTGTTCGCCGTGGAGACCAACCGGCACACCTTCACTCGCTCGGTCCAGGTAGCGAACGGTGTGGTGACTGTCACCGACCGTTTCGACGATGACGAAGACTTTCTCGTGCGTTGGAAGTCAGCGAATACGATTCCGTCTGTTTCGAGCGCGTCGGGATCGACGGCGGAAGTCCGGCGATTGCGAAGCACGTACTCTCGCGGCTACGGATCGAGTGACGGCATCGAAGTCACTGAAGTGACCGGAAGGGGAGAAGTCCGGTCCACTTGGTCGGTCGGCTCGCCATGAAGATTCTGTACTTTCATCAACATTTCACGACCCCTGACGGCGGAGGCGGGCTCCGGTCGTATCAGTTCGCGAGGGCGCTCATCGCCCGAGGTCACTCGGTCACAATGGTGTGTGGATCTCTGGCGCAAGCGGACACGGGTCTAGTCGGCTCGTTTCGTCGCGGTCGTCGTCGCGGAATGGTCGATGGCATCGACGTCATCGAGTTCGAGCTCGCCTACTCGAATGAGGACCGTTTTGTGAAACGGTCCTTCACCTTTGCCCGATTCGCCATCAGAAGTCTCGGGGTCGCCATCAAGGAGAGCTGCGATGTCGTCTTCGCGACAACGACGCCACTGACTGCAGCGATTCCAGGAATGACAGCGAGATGGATCCGGCGAAAGCCATTCGTTTTCGAAGTGCGCGATCTATGGCCAGAGTTGCCGAGGGAGATGGGAGCGATCACAAATCGGGGTCTTCTCACCGGTCTCGGAGCCCTGGAGTGGATGGCCTATCGATCTGCAACGTCACTCGTTGCGCTCTCGCCGGGAATTCATCGGGGCATCAATCGCATCGTGAAGGACGAGTCGAAGATCACGATGATCCCGAACGGCTGCGACATCGACCTGTTCTCACGTCAGGAGCCGCGCTGGCGCCCCGATGGAGTTCGCCCGTCAGATCTGATGGCTGTGTTCACCGGTTCCCACGGACTCGCCAATGGCCTCGATGCCGTGCTGGACGCAGCGAAGCTTCTCAAGCAGCGGGGCCGAGACGACATCAAGATCGTTCTGGTAGGTGATGGCAGCCAGAAGAAAGCCCTCCAAGATCGGGCACGTTCCGAGCAGCTGACGAATGTCGTGTTCGTGCCGAACGTCACCAAAAACAAGATCGTTGGCCTTCTGGCTGAGGCCGATCTTGGGCTGCAGATCCTCGCGAACGTCCCTGCGTTCTACGACGGCACCTCGCCGAACAAGTTCTTCGACTACCTGGCAGCGGGCCTGCCGGTGCTCATCAACTACCCAGGTTGGCTTGCTGAAACCGTCGAAGCACGAGAATGTGGCGTGGGCATTGAACCCTGCTCGGCACCTAGCTTCGCCAACACTCTCGAGTCCTATGCCGACCATCCTGAGCGTCTCGTAGATCATGGAGTGAGGGCGCGAGCGCTCGCTAGTGACCAGTTCGACCGGAACACCCTTTCTGCGGCCTTTGTTCGCTGTATAGAAGACTCCACCGACGTCGACGTGCAACGTTCAGAGGAAGCTGCGTGAGCTTCCGAGCGTCAGTCCGGCGGACGCGTCAGGATACGGAAGGTTGAGATGAAACAGCTCGTGCAATCGGTGAGGTCCGGAGAGCTGCAGCTCGCTGAAGTTCCCGTGCCTGTGATCAGAGACACCGAAGTGCTTGTTCGTACCCATCGAAGTGCCGTCTCCCCTGGCACCGAGAGGTCGGTTCGCGAGCTTGCTTCCGCAAGCCTCATCTCAAAGGCGCGCGCTCGTCCGGACCTTGTTCGGCAGGTCTTGGGGAGAGTCCGTTCCGACGGTCTTCTCTCGACCGCGCGTTCCGTTCGAAGTCGTCTCGACGACGTGATGCCGCTCGGCTACTCCGGCGTTGGAACAGTGGTCGAAGTCGGGGCTCATGTGTCGGGGATTCGGCCCGGTATGCGTGTAGCGACCGCCGGAGCTGGCCACGCCGAATACCAAGTCGTGTCGGGCCTGTTGGTCGCGAGAGTTCCCGACGGTGTCTCGGATGAAAACGCTGCCTTCGGAACTGTTGCGTCAGTGGCTCTCCATGCCTTACGTCTCGCCGAACTCGGGCCGGCGAGCCGTGTTGTCGTCGTCGGGCTCGGGCTGGTGGGTCAGATGGCCTGTCGAATCGCTCGCGCGAGTGGGTATCTGGTCTTCGGTACTGATGTGCTTGAGTCCGCTGTCGCGATCTGTCGAGATTCTGGGTTCGTCGCCGAGGTCGAGTCGGGTGACCGCACATCGCTTGATGTCCTCAACTGGTCACGAGGAGGCGGGGCTGATGCTGTGCTCATTACGGCCGGGTCGGCGTCCTCTGAGCCGCTGCGTCGGTCCACGGAACTTGTGAGAGACCGGGCGAACATTGTTGTGGTCGGCGCAGTCGGGATGGATCTCGATCGTCGGCCGTTCTACGACAAGGAACTCTCGCTCCGCGTTGCCAGATCATATGGTCCAGGCCGATACGAGCGCTCGTACGAAGAGTGGGGAGTGGATTACCCGCAGGGCTACGTCCGGTGGACCGAAGGGCGCAACATCGAGGCCGTGCTCGACCTGTTGGATGGAGGGGCGTTGAGCTTCGACGATCTCGTCACGCACGAAGTGCCTTTCGCCCGAGCCCTCGACGCATACGAGAGCCTCAGCACTCCCGGCGAGACCATGGGAATCCAGCTCACATACGATACTGAGGCAGGGTCTGTCAAAAGAGACCCGGTGATGGTGAGTAGTGCTCGCACACGAGTAAAAAAGACAACTCGCATGCGGATCGGTGTCGTTGGAGCCGGCAACTTTGTTCGAGCGACGATGCTACCGGCACTCAAGGAGGCCGACATCGGCGATGTGATGGCGATTTGTTCCGCCACGGGAACGAGTGCGCTCCGCCTGGCCAAGACCTACGAAATCGACCAAGTCCATACTGATGCGTTTGCGATGATCGAGGACCCGGATCTGGATTCGGTGTTCATCGCTACTCCTCACAACACTCATAGCGATCTTGTGATCTCAGCTCTCCGCGCAGGCAAGCACGTGTTCTGCGAGAAGCCCCTGTGCCTCACAGAAGACGAGCTGATCGCAATCGAGCAGGCCCACGCACTATCTCCCGGGTATCTCCAGGTCGGATTCAATCGACGCCATTCACCGGCGTTCAAGGCAGCGAGGGCTCAGATCGCCGGTTCAGGGCCGTTGGTGATCAACTATCGGGTCAACGCCGACCAGCTGCCGCTGTCTCACTGGTATCACGACCGTACGCAGGGCGGCCGACTGCTTGGAGAAGTTTGCCACTTCATCGACACTCTGATTGCCATCGCCGATGAAGCAGCGCTTGTCAAGCTTGACGTCGCTGGTTCGGGGCAGGGGGAGGTGCAGCTTGATGAGAACCTCGCTATATCAGCGGCGTTCGAGAATGGAGTTGTCGGCGGAATCACCTACGGATCACATGGAAACCGGTCTATGTCAAAGGAGTCGATCGAGATCGTCGGTCGCGGGAGATGCGTGACGATCGACAACTTCGACCTCGTGACAGTCGACGGAAAGACGCAGCGTGGATTCAGTGGAAAGGGCCACGCGGAACAGTTCGCTGCATTTCTGGCTGGCACGCAAAGTCGAAAGGCCCCGATTGCTGGTCGAGACGCGACCTACGCCTCGCTGCTTGCGCTTGGCACTCTTCTGGGTGACAGCGACAGACGAACCTAGCTTCGCTCTAACAGCTACCTGCCGACCCCGACGCACCGAAGTCAACCCTGCGCGATAGGAGGCTGCTCGAGAGAGCTCCGGCTGACCCATCGATATAGTGCCTACACCATATTTCTATACACAACAGACTAAAGATCGTGTAGGCCGCGTCGATCTCGCCTCGCCGGTCGCGATCGATCAGGTCCCTCACCGCAGGTGCGTCGAAGTAGTTCCGCGTCTTGATCTGATCACTCGTGAGTTGCTCGTCGATGAGATCGCGGAGATCGTTCCGCACCCATGTGCGAACAGGCGCGCCGAAACCGGTTTTTGGCCGATGAATGATGTCTCTCGGAAGAAGTGGTTCCATTGCTTTTTTGAGAATCCACTTTCCAGTGCGGCCACGCTGCTTGTATTTGACCGGGATGCATGCAGCGAACTCGACAAGATCCTCGTCAAGAAATGGAACTCGAACTTCGACCCCGGCTGCCATACTCATCCGGTCCGTGTAGACCAGATTGTGGTCGGCGAGGAAGAACCGTTGCTCCAGGAGCAGCATCTTGTCGAGAGGAGCCGCTCCTGGCCCGACTCGCAATAGTTCTTCGTGCAGTGGCTCGTCTAGCTTCGATTGGGCCAGGAGTGAACGGACCTCGGCGCTCATCAGGGTCCGAAGAGTCGTAGGTTCGAGCCAGCGGAAGAACTGGATGATTCGCTCGTCACCGGAAAGGCCAGCACCACGAAACAGCTTCGAAACACGCCGCAGGGTAGCCTTACGCTGGTCGAGACCGGAGGTAGCTGTGTCGAGCGAGCGCCTTATTGGTGCTGGTAGCCAACTCCATAGCCGCTCGATCGTCAGCGCTTGATGACGTCGATAGCCAGTGAATATGTCGTCACCGCCCGCTCCGGAGAGTAGAACCTTGATTCCCATCTCTCGCGCGCGCTCGCAGATGTAGAACACGTTGAGCGCAGCTGGATCGGCGAGCGGCTCATCCAGCTGGACAACCATCTCGACCAGGTCGTTGCGCATTCGGTCGCTGTCGAGTTCCACAATCTCGAGCGGGACGCGAAGCGCTTCAGCGGCCTTGATCGCGTAGGGCAGGTCCGCTACGAAGCCATCTCTTTCCGTCGGCGTGTCGATCGTAAAGCACTGGATGTCGGGAGCCTGTTCGCGCGCCAGCGCGACGATCGCGCTCGAGTCGAGGCCACCAGAGAGGAACGAGCCGAGCGGAACGTCCGCTACGAGCTGCCGGTGCACTGCCGCTCGTAGATGCTCTTCGACGTCGGCAATGGCGTCCCGTCGTCGTCCGATGCGGGTGCCGTCATGAATCGGCAGTCGATACCACCGAGTTGGCTCTTCGGTGGTGCCATTCCGAACTCGCACGAAACTCCCGGGCGCAAGGCTCTCGATACCTTGCGCCGGGGTCGACGTACCTGGAGCCCAGACGTACATCAGGTGTCTGGACAGTGTGAGTGAGTCCGCACGTGGTAGTTGCCCACGAAGCGCGACCAAGGACTTGAGTTCGCTACTGAACGCGAACTGGCCGGCCTCACTCGAGAAATACAGTGGCTTGACTCCTAGGGCGTCACGTGCGACGAACAGTTCAGCGTTGGCGCGGTCGTATATAGCGAATGCGAATATTCCTCTGAGTCGGTTGAGCATCGCAGGGCCGAATCTGATGAACAGCTGCAGGAGGACTTCAGTGTCGCTATCGGAGACGAATGTGACACCGATTGCTCTGAGTTCGTCGCGCAACTCGCGGAAGTTGTAGAGCTCTCCGTTGTAGACGATGACCCAGTTGCGGGTGGCGTCGTACATGGGTTGAGCACCCTTGTCAGAAACGTCGATGATCGCGAGCCGTCGATGCCCCAGGACGACCGGATTGTCACTCTCGCGGTGGATCCCGAACCCGTCAGGTCCCCGATGGGCGATCAGCTTGAACGCGTTTTCGAAGCCCATGGGTGGATCTACAGCGAAGTAGCCGACTATTCCGCACATTGTTTATTGCCCCTCATTGACTGGGCTCAGCCTCAAGCGCGGTTGATCTTGTGTTCAGCGAAATCTCCTCATCGTGTGTGCTCGACAGGCAGGAAGAGAACCTCGCCGAAATCGGTTGGCATGGACGAATGAGTCTGTTTGAGCGGATCTACCGCTCGGTAGCTATGTCGCGCCATGAACTCGATGACCTCTCTGAACGAGGAACCGTTTGGCCGTAGCAGACGGTCTGACAGTTCGCAGAGGATGATGGGCGAGTACCTGCCCATGACCTCGACGGCTCCAGCCAGTACGGAGTCCTCCGCTCCCTCGACATCGATCTTTATGAAACCGGGTTCGAGTCCGTATTGTTTGGCTACCTGATCGAGCGTCGTCGTTTCGATCGATGCGGTCGTAATATCGCCTAGAGCTGCTGGGTGAGTCAGTCGACCGATGGTCGAGAACTCACTTTTCCCGATGATGTGTCGCAGAGTTCGCCCGGCAGAATCTGAGGCCGCAGCGAGTTCGAGCACAGACACGCGATCGGCCATCCCGTTGCGTTCGAGATTACGCCGCAGAATGTCAGCTACGTCGGCGTTCGGTTCGATGGCAATGATGCGCCGACGTCGGTCAAGCAGCGGTGTGAGGGCGACCGAATAGAATCCGACGTTGGCGCCAACGTCGATGACGTCACGGTCAGGGCGAGCCAAGTTGCGTGCAGTTTCCAGTAGCGCCGGCTCGTACGAGCCGTCAAGCAAAAGTCTCTGGAACACTCGAGACCGTGGATCAAACTCGAATTCGCCTCCAACCTCGTCGACGTAAAGGACCGGATTTGATACGAGTTGAACGGCAAGACGGTCGAGCAGAGCTTGACTGTGTCGGCGCCGCCACCGATGGAGCCGGGTTCTGGGTAGGTTGATCCGCCGCTTGACCCCTTCCGGGATGTGCGATCGGAGGCTCATGACTTGATCTCCGCCTGGCCTCGAGGTCGGCGTGAGACTTCGACGATTCGGCGTGCAAACTCATGCCCCGTTCGGCCGGTGAGGTAGCCCGGTCGCGCCGCGGCTATCTCCTTGCGATGAACTTGGATGTCGTTCGCCATGGTGATGATCGCTTTGGCCCACTCCTGCGGCTCGTGTGAGTCGACCGTAAGTCCGAGGTTGTGGTCCGTGACCTCTTTGCCAACCAGACCGAAGCTCGATGCGACAACTGGACGTCCCGCGACGACGGACCAAATCAACGCACCGGAACTTCTTCTGTGGTGGAGATATGGAAGCAGAACGAAGTCCGTCCCCTCAAGCTCTTCCCAGAGCTCGTCATCACTAAGGAATCGCTCCTTGAAACGTATCCTCGCCGAGCGAGAGGCGCTATCGAGCCGTTCACGGAGCCGATCACTACCTGGGCCCGGCGCGACCGCTCCAGCGATCGTGAATTCGATGAGCTGAGTGTCTGGAATCAAGTCGAGGGCGTCCAAGATGATGTGGACTCCCTTTCGTTCCGACAGCGATCCAAAGACGATGAAACGAGTTACACCATCATCTGGTGGGTTCTTCGGGGCGGCATCCGGCTGGAAGTAAACTGGATCAGGGCTACCTATTGCCGATACTCCGAGCCGCGCGAGAGTCGCTGGCGCGACCGGGTCCATGCACATGAGCGTTCCAACCTGACCTCTTTTGTTTGCAACGTAGGTTGCGGCCCGCGCTGCGCGCCACCGGAGTCGCTGCAGAATCGTCGCGGTCTCACTGTACGTATCTGGTGCAGGGCCGAGAATCAGCGCGTTGACGGGGCCTCCGAGTTTCGGCATGACGGCGAGCAAGGGAATGATCGAATCCCCATTCAGATGCACGACCGAACCCACATCGTCCCTCGCAAGAATCTGTCTGAGCGCCCGGTATTCCAGTTTGCATCGTCGAACAGTTCGGAATGAAGAATTCGTCGGGCTACAGCGATGCTTGGTTATCGCTCTGATTCCCGGCAATGCCTTCAGAGCTTCGAACTGCTCATCAGTCATGCAGTCTGGTAGGTGCACCTCCGCACGGACGTTGGAAGGAAGCGATCGGCCGATCAGCGCGACTAGTCCAAGGTGATGTCCCGTCGTAGCATTGTCGAAGATGATGAGTTGCCCGCCAGCATCGGTACTGGTCATTTGTTCGACCCTTCTTGGACGGACAGCGCGTCCCCGAAAATGAGTTGGGCACTGGGTTGACGAATTGCTTGATCATCCCACGGAACACGAGCTTGGGATCTGCAACCGTACGAACGATCTCACTGAACTGTGCCTGACCTTCGTATAAGTCCGCGCAATTGACCTCGATCAGGCATGCTCTGACAACGTCAAGAACTCCAGCGTGTTCGTCCTGCTTCCCGCCGCAGATGGCACGACCGTGAGACGACCACCGGATTGAGAGGCTAACGACCGAAGTTTCAAGATGGGTTCCGGCAGCGGCTCGAATGAAACGATGTTTACATCCACTCTGTTCAGCGCAAACGAAGCGAACTGTCCGTCGTTTGCACCGATATCGGGAACCTGGTCAATTCCATCGGGCAGATACCCGATCAGCAGATTCTCGGGAGACTTGCAGGAACGACGAACCTCGAAGCCGACGAATCGCCCATCGCGTGAGCCTCGCTGCGACGCCCTGCGAGATGCTTTTCATCCAGGCAGTCTGGTCAGGGGATAGCGGTTCTTCGTCGATGAGTCAGAACGGCAAGCTCGAGTGCAGTGGCAGAGAGTCTCCGCTGGAGTTCTGCAGCCACGATACCCGCGGAAAGCTGACTGATTTCGTCTGGCGCTCGTTACCGGACCGTCCTGGACGGGCATTCGCCAAGGGTCTCTGACGTGGCTGTACCCTCAGGATTCGGGATGTGATTCAGCATCGGCCGAGCTTGATCGCAGGAGGACGCCTCGTAGTGCGTCGTGGGGCCGCCATCCGAAGAGCAGCCGTGAGCACTGTCTGGACGAAAGCCGGGACAGCGCTCCTATATCTGGCGTCCTTGCCTATTGCCAAGCACGCTCTCGGCATCGAGGCATTCGCGGCCTATGCGGTCCTGGCCTCGGCAACAGTGTGGTTCGGTTTCATCAACATCGGCGTGGGCCCAGGTCTCGCCGTGGAAGTCGCCGAGGCGCGGGCTCAGGCGGACCGCGAAGCGGTGGGACCGCTGTTCTCGGCAGCAGTACTTCTGGCTGCCGTCATGGGAGCGGTTCTACTGGCGCTTTCGACTTCGGTTGCTCTGGTCGTCGACATGGACGATGTCTACGGAGCCCGTATTGCTGGAACAGTTGGGACAGGTGAACTTCGCAGCTCACTGTTGGCTGTGTCGGCGCTTGCCGTCGGGCACACCGTATTTGGCGTCGCCGAGGGTTTCAGGCTCGGCATGCAACAACAACATGTGAACAACTACTGGGCTGCAGCAGGGCAGGTCTTTGCAGCCATGGCAATTGTCGTGTGCGCCTTGCTCACGCCGACGCTGCCGGCGATGGTCACTGCAGCGTTCGGGCCACCGGTACTGGCGAGGGGACTCAACGCGGCGACGCTTGTCCTCGCTCGTACCGACCTTCGTGTGAGATTCGCGAAATTGGGTAAGGGCATAGTGCTGTCGCTCCTGCGGCGCAACGGCGCGTACACAACGGTTCAGTTGTCAGTCGTTGTGAGCTCGCAGCTCTCAGTAATTCTCGTTGGACGCTGGGAAGTCTCTGGCGATGTGGCGAGCTTTTTTGTGCTGTCGTCGATCACACAGATGGGTTTCGGTCTTCTGAGTGCTGTCGTCATCCCATACACGCCGGCCGTTCGCGATGCCGTGAGTAGCGGGGACAGAGTCTGGGCGGCGGCGAGCTATGAGAAGCTCGTAAGGTTGTCGGTCGGGTTCGCGGTGATCGCCGCGCTCGGCCTCGCGCTCGCTGGCCCATATGCGATTGAAGTGGTTTACGGTCCGGATACGCGACCGTCTACTCTGCTCGCAGTCGTGTTCGGGCTGTTGTTTATCGTCAGATCGATCGAATACGTCAGTTTCACAACTCTCGTTGGCATCGATGATCCGTGGCAGCCAGTGACTGCCTTCGTGATCAAAACAATAGTGACGTTGGTGCTGTTCCTTACCCTCGCACGAGCGTCGGGTATCACTGGGTTTGCAGTCGGGCTTCTGCTGCCGACAGCCTTCATCACGGTGCCATACCTCGATCGACGCGCGCGATCAGTTCTGCAACGGGCGGGTACAGCGGCCGCGTGAGGAGGCGAAGCGCCAGCCGGATTGCCAAATCAGGTGAGCGCATCTTCACGGAGAACATCACCACGAAAGGGCCCGGATTCGGGAACTCGCGGGACCAGCAGCCTTATGTGACCGGTCCTTTCACGGCCCCGAAACGGCTACGGCCACGTCAACGATCTTCCGGGCGGACCTCTTCGGGTCGAGGTACTCGCGGGCCTTGTCGGCGATTCGCGAGCGGCTCCACTCGGGCTCGCTGCCCGACAGAACTGATCTCAAGGCATTCGCGAACGAGTTGGCGTCGCCAGGTGTGAAGGTCACGCTGTTTCCGCCCGGCGAGAGTACTTCGTACTCGGGATTGTTCCGGATCGGGTCGTTGTTAGCGACGACCGGAACGCCATGTGCGAGGGCGTGAGGCATCGTGAGCCCTCCCTCGTCGGGGACCGCAACGACGGTGGCACGAGCCATATAGTCCGCGACCGCGTTTGGATCGTGCACAGATCCGGCCATGGTGAGATTCTCACCCAGAATGCTCTTGCCTCTGCGTTTGATTCGTTGAAACAACTCTCCGTCGCCGACGAACGTCACTCGGAGGTCAGGTCTCTCGTCTAGGAGGATCTCGACCGCATCGAGCAACAGATCGGGATTCTTAGAAGGGAGCAACCGAGCTATCCAAAGGATGTGATTTTCAGGCGAAGCGTTAGCAACAGAGATGTCGTCGAACGCAGTCGGCAAGCTGTTGCCGACTACATGGAGCAGCCGGGGTGGTAGGCCAGCGCGCTCGGCAAGTTGACGGCCGAGGTCGCCGTACAGCAGCAGAGCGTCAGCTTGCTGGTAGAAGAACCGCCGCACGGCGGTTCGAATTCGAGACTCAGGGCCGCGAAACCCTTGCGTCCAGAACAGAACTCTTGATCGCGATTTGATGGCCCAAACCCAGGTTGAGGCGAACATCCAGTTTCCTTCGAAGATCACGACGTCCCAATCCTCGCGCCTCAGTTCCCGACCAAGGCCACGCTGCCAGAGGACGCGGCTACGGAGCCAGTAGTTTCGCAACGGCCGAACATCGACATTCGTGGCTTCGGGCATCCGCGAGGCGGATGGAGCCGAACCTGCGATGAATGTCGCCGACACGCGTGGGTCGTCCTCGATCGCCCCAAATACTCCAGCGCGATAATGGGGCACGAAAGAGTAAACGATTGCCACTCTGAGAGGGCGAGAGGTCGGCTTCTCCAGCCGTGCCGACGGTAGGGGTGTTCCCATCGGGGATCTGTCTCTCACCAAACCAATCTAGGCGTTGCGATGAGTCTCCGTGTCTGTTTTTTGGCGAGCGATGGCCTCCATGCTCCAGAGAGTTCTGGTTGTAACCTCGCAGGGGTATGTCAGCTCGATCTCCGGCGGCCGCGACTTTCGGAGCGACAGCTCAATGGCCCAGGATTCGGGTCATGATCGAGATGTCGATGCTCGTGCTCTTCGCGCACGCGGGGACGTTCAAGCCGCTGGGGTGGGTGCAGGCGCTTCCTGTCGATCTAACACTGCTGAGTGCAGCGGTGGTTCTCGTCGCAGTGATTGCCCGAGCATCTCGAGTTCGCTCGGTTCCAGTCGAGTATGGGATTGTGGGCCTCTTCTTCTTGGCAATGGCTCCAGCCCTGAGTAACCCGGCGGCATCCCCGTATGCTTCCGAGAAAGCCCTCAACCTCTTCACCCTCACGCTCTTGGCAGCCGTCGCGCCGCTGGTGCTCGTGACCGCTCGGGTCGCTGCTACGTACGCGCTTGCTTCAGTAGGGGTCTTGGGCGCATCCGTGGCAGCTATCAGCGTCGTCGCCGGGAACCGGACTGAGTTCACGAACCGGCTGGTACTAGGGGACGAAGGTTCAGCCCCGATCGCGGTGGGCAGATTGGTCGGACTCGCCGTGATCGTGCTCTTGGCGGTCGCTCTCTACGGTTCGAGGTTCCGGCGGTTTGCCTTGTTCGGAGTCGGTATCTGTGGCGCGGCCCTAGTGCTGACCCTGTCTCAGGGGCCGCTACTCGCGGCGTCGTTGGGCTGCATGGTCGTGCTCCTTGGAGGCTGGAGGCTCGACCGTCGCTTCTCGCTTCGTGCTATCACCGTATTGACAGCGATGAGCGTGTCAGCGGTAGTTGCGGTCTCCTTTCTCACCGCCCAACAGGGCGCGCAGATCGCGACGGTCGGCACATCAGAAGAGGAACGACTCAGGATGTGGACTCACGTTCTCAACGAGAGCGGATCGTCCGCTCTAGGGCGAGGCATCGGCTCATTCGCCGCTGACGCCGACTTCACTGCGGACTATCCGCACAATTTGTTGCTTGAGATTCTGTTCGAGACCGGTTGGTTCGCAACACTGGTGACGCTTGCGCTCATCGTCATTGGTTTGCGCTCAGCGTACGCAGAGAGCCGTCGCTCCATTGTCGGTGTGACGACTTGTGCAGTGTTGGTTGCTACGGTCATCAATGCCATGGTGTCAGGAGACGTCAACGGAAACCGGCCGATGCTTGTGTTCATAGGGGTAGCACTTGCGCTGAGACGGTCCTCCGAGCAGTCGCGGCTTCAGCCCGATACCACTGGCGACGTGTCGGGAGACCCCGATGCCGCTGTGAGGAGTTCTTGAGGCTTGCCCTTGCTCAGCCGGCGCCGTCCAGTCGTATTCGGTCTGTGTAGCCTCGTCGCCATGGCATGCTTCAGTAGCTGTGACCGGCCAGCGAGTGGGTGGAGCATGGTTAGCCGATGACTGCCAGAAGCACCACTCTCCAAGAAGAGATCGTCGTCGGACGACGAACACTTCGGTCCGTGCGTGACGTACTCCCACTCGCTATGGCTGTGGCGTGTGTCTTTGCCGTGGCAGCGTGGTTCTTGTCAGACGGTTCAACCAGCTTTGAGTCCACCGGCGCGGTCGAATTGACCGATAAAACCGCCTCCGGTATCGCCGTCCGCTCAACCAGAGGCGATGCGCTCCTCGAGATTGAGGCCCAGCTGTTGAGAATCAGGTCAGAAGATTTTCGGGCGACGGTCGATTCGGACCTTGGAGCGAGCGCGGGCCAGCTGCTCGGACTCTCTGCGGAAAACACCGAGGACACGCCGGTCATCATGATCGATGCTTCGGCGACGTCTGGTGCCACGGCGGAGCTGGCAGTTGACGTGGCCATAGCCGCGTTCTCGACGGCCCGACAGGCTGACTTCGCCACCGCACTCTCGTCGGAGATTGATTCTCTAACTCAACAACGTGCCGAGCAGATCGCGTCCATCGATCGGTTAGCAGCGGAGCTTGCCGAGGGCCGCGGAACCCTCGCTCAAGACCAAATCTCAATACTCGAGTCTCGAACAGCCTCGGCACTTGATCGCCTCGCGGACTACGACGTCGCCATTCAAGAGAGGCAGTTTCTCGCGAACACTGCATCTGGCCAGCTGTCGGTGATCAGTGGTTCGGCGACCGCACGCGAGGTTCGTTCGTCGCCGCTGCCGTCGGCTGTCCAGGGGGCCGCAGTTGGATTCCTGATCACGCTTGTGAGCGCGATCGCGCTTGGAAGATTCCGAGGTCGGTTGCTGTTGCTCGACGAGGTTCGGTCGGTCGCGGGGCCCGACGTGCCGATTCTGGCGACGGTGCCTAAGTTCCGGCCGCGACATTCTAAGGGATCAGAAGCACTCGTTGTCGGGCGACGCAACACCAGACGCGAGGCAGAGGCCTTTCGGTACCTGAGAACTGCTGTGGAGGTGGCGACAGACGCGAGACTTCCGCTTTCGATCGCGTTTATAAGCGCGAACCCGAACGAGGGTAAGACCGTTACAGCAGCCAACTTCAGTCTTGCGGTGGCTCGCGCCGAGCGCTCAGTTGCACTGCTCGACGGGGATCTCCTCAATCCGTCAGCTGGTCGGATTTTTGGGGCGGACGGTGTCAACGCGTTCTCGGCGTTGCTTGGGGGCGAGATCGACCCGACGTCACACAGTTGGTACAGGGTTCCAACCAGCGGTGCGCCGCTCGACGTTCTTGTGAGCAGTAACGCGTCTGTTGGGGACACGCGGCATGAACTCCCGACTCCTGCTGTCGAGGCAATGCTGGGAAAGTTGTCACAGAACTGGGATGTCGTTGTCGTTGACTGTCCTCCGGTGCTAGCCGTCAGCGACGCAATGGTCCTTGCTCGTTCTGCCGATATCGCTGTGCTCATGGTTCGGCTCGGCAAGACAACGAAGAGCCAACTTGACAAGGCGATCACGCAGCTGGAACAGAATCAGGTCAACGTCGCTGGCATTGTGGTCACGCACTCGGCCGACAAGAACGAGTCGTACTACGGGTATGGCTACGGGTACGGCGCCGACGTCGGTTGAGGTCTCGCAACGAGCGCTAACCAGGTGATGAGGGCGATGCCTGGCAGCCCCGCCGTCGGCATCGTCAAAGCTGAAACCGCGAGGAAACCCAGTATCGGGAGAACTCGATCGTCATACCACGGCCTGGCAAGAGTCACCACTGCTGCGAACAGGCCGATGCCGACGATCCCCACCTCTCGCCAGAGCTCAAGTACGAGATTGTGGGACGAGGCAGATTCGATGCTGAGAAGTCCGGTTGACCGGGCATCTTCGAGTTGAAACGTGGCGGAGGCGATTCCGTAGCCGAGGATGGGGTTCTGACTACTCAGGTCGAGTGACCAGTCCCAGACCTCGACACGCCCGCTGAGCCTTGCGAGGTTTTCCGTGTCGGTGCGTTGCGCTGTGTCGGCGATGGTGTCGACCCCGATGGAGACAACGAAAGTGAAGGCGGCAGCAGCACCGATGACTGCAGCACGAAGGCGTCGGTCTCGTGGAACGAGGAAAAGCGCAGCAACCGCCAGCGCCGGCAGCGTGGTGCGCGTGCCGCTCTCGATCGCCGCGAACGCGAGAAATGGAACAGAACACAAGACCCACTCGGGTCTGAGGATGCGGTTAACGGCAAGCGTCGCTCCAGCGACCAGGCCGAGCCCGGACAGTTGGCCAAGGAGGTTCGGTTCGAACGTGTAGCCGCCGAGCCGACCGTTGATGCGCAGTTCTTCGCCGAGCGCATCACCGATGAGGGAAGCAGCAGCGAGGGCGATGCAAGCGAGAAAGATCCCGGTGAGCACTGGCCATGGGCCGTGGTGTTCGACGAAAGAGAGGGTGAACAAGGCGAGGCTGGCGAATCCGAGCCATGCAGCGGTCGACCGTTCCGGCGTCTCCCCGAGGACCGAAGACAGCAGGCTCCACACCAAGAAGAGCCCCATCAGCTTGTGGGCGAGAGGTACCGACACCGCCGACCGGCTCCGGATCAGGTACATCGCTGCAAGGAGCGCTCCGAGCCAGATGACGAAGAGCGCAACCGACCGCGATGTCGGTCCGATGCCCTCTGACGTCCAGCCCCACCGGTCGACGTTCACGTCGCCGACCGCCAGCAGAGCGATGGGGAATGCGAGGAGCAGCGCCGCTCGACCGGTCTGCCGATTCGGAGCGGATTCGGCCGTGAGGGTCACAGTTCCGGCTGGCGGCGTACCAACGTCGTCAGAACTAGCGTGACCATCGCTGCGGCGGCACCTGCGAGTCCGGTGGTCTTTCTGCGTTCGGGAGCCGTCTGACCTTCATCTACGGATCGGGAGATGCTCACCGGCGCGTTCTCGGAGGCAATCGCGGCCAGGTTGTTGCGGATGCTCATCTCCAGCCGCTGTATTTCGCTCTGAGGAGGATCGTCGCGAGACTCGAGTTCGATGATTGATGCCTCGTCGGCCGCGATGCGATCTACGAACCTCGCTTGCGAAGCAGTCGTGCGAACATCAACGACAACAGCGGCAAGATGTTCGGCTTCCGCTCGAGCAAGGCCGCTCGTCGGCGCCTGCACGTAGATGTCGAGTGCTGAGTTGAACCTCGCGACAAGTCGGACCGAGACGTCCTCTGGAAGGTTCTTGGCGATTTCGACTTCGGCTGTTTCCACGGCGAGGTCGCGGTTGTCTCTGACCCCGACTCGTCCATCGTGAGAGCTGATGAGCACAACGCGGTGCTCGAAGCGGTCGTCCTGGGCGTTGGAGTAGAGAAATCCGCCGATGGCGCCGACTAACCCGACGGCGATCGGAAGGAGCCAGAACATCAGATCGCTGCGCCGACTGACGGTCGACTCACCCCATTGGTTCACCACGACGAGACTACTGCCCGGCCGAAGCCGGGCAGTAGTGCTGTCAGGCTCGTATGGCTGCGGAACCGGCGCTGTTGATGGAGCTGACGAGCGCTTTCATCGATGCGGTGACGATGTTCGGGTGCACGCCTACCCCCCAGTGAACCCCGCCGCCGACAGCCTCGATCTCGACATAAGCGGCAGCAGTTGCGTCGGCGCTGGTGCCCACAGCGTGTTCCTTGTAATCGACGAGCTTCGCGACGACACCGCACTCCTTCTCGAGCGCATGTTTGAACGCTGAAAGGGGGCCGTTACCAGAGCCTGTGATGGAACGCTCGACGCCGTCGACGGCGATGGTGGCGACGATCTCGCTGTCTTCGCTCTGCTCGGAATCGAAGCTGCTCTTGTGGCCGACGTAGGACAACGGCCGGGTGGTGTTGAGGTAGGTCTCCTCGAACGTTTTCCAGATGGCGTCTGGCGAGATCTCACCGCCCTCGTCGGTGATGCCCTGGATGACCCGACTGAACTCGATCTGCAAACGACGGGGCAGGTCGAGACCATGATCGGTCTTCAGGATGTACGCAACGCCGCCTTTCCCGCTCTGGCTGTTGACCCTGATGACGTCCTGATAGGTCCGGCCCACGTGAGCAGGGTCGATGGGAAGGTACGGCACTTCCCACAGGCCGTAGTCGTCGTCGAGCGCCTCGAATCCCTTCTTGATGGCGTCCTGATGGCTTCCCGAGAACGCGGTGTAGACGAGGTCGCCTGCGTACGGGTGCCGAGGGTGTACCGGGAGCTGGTTGCAGTACTCAGTGGTGCGTCGCGCCTGATCGATTCGGCTGATGTCGAGCTCCGGATCGACCCCTTGGCTGAACAGGTTCAGCGCCAGCGTCACGACATCGACGTTGCCGGTCCTCTCTCCGTTGCCGAACAGCGTTCCCTCGACACGATCGGCGCCGGCCATGACACCGAATTCGGCGGCCGCGACGGCGGTGCCGCGGTCGTTGTGCGGGTGCAGCGAAAGAATCACGGCATCGCGGTCCCGGATGTTCCGATCGAAGTACTCGATCATGTCGCCGTAGAGATTGGCCGTCGACATCTCGACTGTCGCCGGCAGGTTGAAGATCACCGGGTCTTCAGGTGTGCTCGCCCACACCGACATGACCGCCTCGCACACCTCGATGGCGTAGTCGAGTTCGGTGCCGGTGAAGCTCTCGGGCGAATACTCGAAACGAATTTTCTCACCGTTCGACATGCCCTCCTTGAGCCGCTGACACACGATGGCACCGTCGACGGCGATCTTCTTGATGCCTCCCATGTCCTGTCCGAACACGACCCTTCGCTGGAGGGTCGACGTCGAGTTGTAGAGGTGCACGATGGCCTGATCGCAGCCAACGAGGCTCTCGTAGCTGCGTTCGATGAGCTCTTCGCGAGCCTGGGTGAGCACTTGGACAGTGACATCGTCCGGGATCATGTCCTCGACGATGAGTTGACGGATGAAGTCGAAGTCGGGCTGCGAGGCGGCGGGGAAACCGACCTCGATCTCTTTGAAGCCCATTTCGACAAGGAGTTCGAACATCTCCTTCTTGCGGGCCGGGTCCATCGGATCGATGAGCGCCTGGTTCCCGTCGCGTAGGTCGACCGAACACCAGAGCGGGGTCTTCGTGATGGGTCGATCTGGCCACGTCCGATCGCGAAGCGGAGGGGCGTAGCTGTACGCCTCGTACTTGGAGAAGGGCATGGGGCTCGGTCGCTGTGGACTGGGCATGAAACTGGCTCTCTGTTTTGAGTCGGCCCCGTCTCCGGTGCCGGCTGATGATTGTGATTCGCTTCATTGGAGAACTTCGTCCCGAAAATCGAAAGAACCTCCCGGCCCGGGGGCGCAGGAGGTTCGGCAGGTGCCGGTATGTGGGCACCTACCTACATGAGAAGAAGAAGCTCGCTGAAGCTGTTCACGTTGTCGAGTGTATTCGCAATCGGTGAAACGTCAACACTCCGAGTTGGTCCCGACCCTGGCCGGTCAAGACAGCTCTACCAGCGATCAGCGGCGCGGCGCGCGACTTCGGACACAAATCAAGGGTCGCTTCGCTGACGGAAGATTGTTGGTTCCCGAACCCTTCGAGCTTCTCCACCTCGAACTGAGTGGAGAAGTCGCGATATGGCACAGCCTTGGGGCTCGAGCTGACTCGCTGCGCCATGACTGTCGAGAGCGTTCGCCAAAGGCATGGAACAGTCGAAACCTGCCAGAGCCGGTAATCGTGCACTGGGAGGGCGAGTTACCGTAGCCAACCCCTTGCCACGCACGCGAGTACGCACCCGGATGGAGGCCAGTCCTTCCACGGTGCTGACGATGGTGACTATTTCCATCAGCGGCTTTGTCGGTTCGCGGCGATGGTGAGGAACTCATCTGGGGGCATCGAGGCTGTGGAATATCTCGGGTTTCTAGAAAGCGGACTCGAAAGGGGTACCTACTGGTCGACAGGGACCCCATGAACGCACGCCGACTGAAGCTGATCGATGACGAGTTGCCTGACTGGAAGCTCACCCACGACGAACTCATCGCCCGAGACAACGCCAACCTCGACCCGGCATGCATGAAGGACGACTCCATCGAAGAGGCGGTACGAAGACATCCGGCATCTCATGTTCGGTCGTAGAAAGCAGCCAGCGCGTCCCGCAACCGGGAGCATGGAGCGATGTCGACGACGCCGTCGACCGGACCGAAATCAGGAGGGGGCTGCCGCGATGGTCATCGCGGTCTGCTCGACGGTCATTTTCGGTGCGGCCGCGATCGTGATTGACGCTGGTGACATCTGGCAGGAGCGTCGCCAGCTCACGGTGGCAACAGACGCTGCGGCTCTT
>JABABU010000003.1 GCA_014238065.1 Actinomycetota bacterium | reverse complement strand
TTGTTCCTCGAGCATCTCGGGGCGACCCCGTCGTTCGTGGCCCGGTCGAGACGAGCTCACTTTGCCCGATCGCTCATCGACGACACGACACTGTCCATCACCGAGATCGCGTTCGCGGCTGGATTCTCGAGTGTGCGGCAAATGAATCGTGTCGTGAAGGATGTGTTCCGGTTCACCCCGACTGAGCTGAAGGCGAAGACCACGCGGCCACTGAACGCCGCCGACGGTGGCCTCCAGCTCCGGGTAAACCTTCCGGATCCCACCGATGCGACAGAGATCATCGAGTTCCTGAAGCCCCGGTGTACGCCTGGCGTCGAGGCGGTGCATGAAGGCACATACCGAAGAACTCTCGTGCTGTGCGGTCATCCGGGCGCGCTCGAGATCACCCCGGCAGGAGATGACGCCGTGGTGCTCACCGCACACCTCCCGACTTTCGTTGGTCTCGTTGATGTCGTGAGTCGCGTTCGTCGCCTGTTCGGCGCCGACATGGATCACAACGCGGCTGTCGAACGGCTCGGCGCAGACCCACTCATCGCATCGATGCTCGCCGCCGCACCCGGCACACGCATACCTGGTTCCTGGAGTGGGTTCGAGAGCGCGGTCCGCATCGTTGTCGGCCAGCAGATCACTGTCATGGGGGCGAGCACCCTGACCGGTCGGATTGCCCAGGCCGCCGGTCGCAAGGTCGATGGGCTCGGCCATCTCGGTCTCGAGCGCGCTTTCCCCTCCGCCGAGGAGATTGTCGCCGCCGACCTCGGGGGCCTCGGTCTGACGAACAGAAGGAGCGACACGCTGCTTCGCCTCGCCGAGGCCGTGGTCGTCGGGGACCTGGACCTGTCCGCTCCCTCTGATGAGGTCAGGGGCGCGCTCCATGCCATTCCTGGTATCGGACAGTGGACCGCTGAGTTGGTTGCGATGAGGGTGTGTCGGGACCGCGATGCGTTCCCGGCCTCAGATCTCGGCATTCGAAAAGGGGCGACAGCGCTCGTGGGAGGCGAGTTGATGAGCGCGAAGGACGTCGAGGAGTTGGCCGAGGGGTGGCATCCGCATCGTGCGTTGGCCGCGACTCATCTGTGGCGGGCCGCCTGATCTGGGGGTTCAGGCCGGCCGCAGTGACAGCTGACCCAACCCGTTCCACACCATGTCCGCGAGATCGGCACCGAGCGTCTCGGGTTCCAGATCGGGTTCGCGCCTGAGCCAATGACGGCACGCGCCTTCTGCCATGCCGACGACACCGTGAGCCAGTCGTTGGGCGACATCTGGTGGGGCAAGATCACGCAACATCACGGCGATGTGGTCGGCGATTGACCACTCGATACCGCGCACTGCCCCATTGAATTTGGGGTCGTTCTCTGCGCCGCTGCCGAAGATGAGCTCGAACTCTGCTCTGTGGTCTCTGACGAACGTGAAGTACGCGGTGAGCCCACCCTTCATCCGATCGTTGGGTTTTTCTTCCCGGCGGACGCCTTCGACGATCGCAGCGTCAAGTTGGGCTCCGACATCGCTGAGAAGCTCGAGGTACAACGACTGTTTCGAAGGAAAGTGCTGATAGAGCACTGGCTTCGTCACACCTGCAGCTACGGCGACGTCGTTCATCGAGGTTCCGTGGTAGCCGTCGCGAGAGAACACAGTGAGCGCGGCGATCAGCAACTGATCTCGACGTTCGGCTGCTGGAAGGCGGGGGGCCATCGACGATCTCTCGTTAGGTGGTTCCGAAGACGCTATCGGCGCGGAGGAATCAGCGGAACACTGTCTGGGTTCAGTGCCGACGTGGAATCCCGGCCTCTTCACGCAGCGCGGCCCTGACGCCGTAGTGAAAAACTATGGCTGGCGCCAGGATGAGCGACCCGACGACAAGGCAGATTGTGATCACCGTGGTCACGAGGATTGTGAAGCCAACGACGAACCCGACGAAGAAGAGCACCATCGCAATGGTGAACAGCGCGTAACCGGTGCGTTGGCCGATCGACACGAGCCGGCTGATGTTGGCTCTTCGAGCGAGAACCCGCTCGTCGTCGCTCACTGCGTTACTCACCCTGTCTCACTCACCCTGTCTCACTCACCCCATGTCGCGGAGCCGTGGACGACGTCTGGCAAGTCGTCGAGGAAGATGTCAGCGTCGGAGCTTGCTGGAGCAGCATCGTCCAATTCGGGGTCGGCTGGCGCTGCTGATACCGCTGGAGCGGGAACTGATGCTGGAAGCGGATCGATCGGATCAATACCGAGGGCCTCTGCAAGAGTGACGGCGGGATTGTCCGCTTCGTCGTCCTGGCGAAAGCGCTGTTGGGGTTTGATGGCTCTGAAGCCCACATTGATCAGCCCGGCAGCAACGATGAGGTCACCGAACGTGAGGACTTCCTTCACGGGTTCGAAGGGGATTATCGCACCGAGCGTCACGAAGTAGTCACCCTGCTCCTCGAACCGCCGTCCTGCCCCCAGACGCACGAGATCGATGTTCGTCTCGTTGGCGAGTCCGGCCTGAATGACTGACTTCTGGCGAACGGGCACCTCGCCGTTGATCAGTACCGGCACGAGGTTGGCGAGAATGCCAACTCCCACGATTGTCATGCCCATGATCGCGACGTTGCGGAATGCGACGATCACGAACAGCACGAGTGCTACCGGCAGCAGCAACCACTCGGCTGGCGGATTCCGATCGACTGCCATCAGAGACATGATCGCGAACGCAGGGATCAGCAGATACCAGACCCGGAGCGAGAGAGAACGCAGATTGGTGAAGCTTCCTCCGGCGATCAGCCCGAGGAACATGCCAATCGGCAACGCGGCGATGAGAATCCACACGACGTCCTACCGTACCAATCAGTACAGCGGTTCGTCCGCTCTCAGACGCCGGGAGGGAGGAGCGCAGAGAAGGCCTCGAAGAAGAAGAACAGCACGATCAGGAAGATGGGGACTCCTGCGGCGTACGTGACCCACTTGCGCCATCGCTCCGCCACGTACCAGATGGCGAGGGCGACGACAGCGGCGAACAGGCCCCAGAGGATGGCGGGGACTCGCGAACCCTGGATGCCATCGATGGTGCTGTGGCCGATCTCGGTAGTGATCGGAGTCCGTGTGATCGTCGTGGTCGTGGGGGCCGGCACCACCGGACTGAGATCGGCCTCTTCGTCGTCGGCGGTATCGATCGTGACCGTCGAGGTCGAGGTCGAGGTTGTCGCCGGCGCCGATGTTGGGCTGTCGGTTGGCGATGTGTCGCTTCCCGCTGTGAGGTCCTCGGAAGGCAACTCGAGTTCGCCTGGTGCCGAGATCTGGGTCGGATCCCCCTCTGCTGGCTCACCGATGAGCTTGGCAACCACCACCAGTCGCTGGCGGGCACTGAATTTCGGGTGGCAGGTGGTGAGGGTCAGGTGGTTGTCATCAGAAGGGTCGAGCACCCAGACGTCCTTTGGTGACACGATCAGCTGATCGATGACGCGGTAGACGAATGAGCCCTGAAGTGTGGTCACATACACGAGATCGTTGATCTCGAGCTCATCCATGGCGCCGAACGGGGCGCCGTAGGTCGTTCTGTGGCCGGCGATCGACGAGTTGCCTGCTTGACCAGGTAGTGGGGTACCCGGATAGTGCGCCGGCCCTTTCTTCAACTGCTCGGTCGTGACTCCCTCGACGACCGTCTTCGTCAGACCGATCCTCGGGATCCGGATTTCCGCAATTGCGTCGCCATCCTCGGCCGGAGGAGGAGGAGGACCATGCTCTGTCGAGAGCAGTCCTTCTGGGAGATACGAAGAGTCGATGACAGCGGTGTCGGGATGATCCGTTGATTCTTCGACTTCTGGGGTTTCTTCGACTTCTGGGGTTTCTTCGACGGTGGTCGCTGGAATGAACGCCCGTTCGTCGAGGGTCGCGGGAAGGGCGATTGCATCCAGTGTGATCTGGTCGATTTCTACGCCGGTCCCTTCGAGAGCGGCTTGAAAGTTCGAGCGGAGGTCGCTCTGGGCGCGCTGCTCGTGAATCGCAGTGCCCCACAGTTGGTACACGACGAACAGCAAGATGATCGTGCCGGTCCCGATGAGGGTCCTGCCGATGTTGCCGATGATGCGGCTCCAATTCACGTTCATCGACTTTAGGGCCCTCGATGCTTGTTCCGGCTGGCAATGTTCGCTGGATGTCGGATGAGCGAGCCGGGGATGGGTGTCTCGTCGGCGGCGAGAACCCGGCCCAAAGGGCTGACGTTCCTGTCCCGATACGATGACCCCGCCATGAGCACCGTGATCGACATGAGCAAGGCTGTGGTCCTGCTCGAACGATTCCCCGCGCTGGCAGGTGCGACAGCGACAGTTGGCGCCGGCGAGATCGTCCTGTTACGGGGACCGAACGGCGTTGGTAAGACCACGTTTCTTCGTTCGTGTGCCGGGCTGTTGCCCGTCGCTTCCGGGCGGCTGAATGTGCTCGGCCACGATCTCGTTGCCGCGCGCCGCGCGGTGCGCCGTCATGTTGCCCTGCTCGGTCATACATCGCAGCTCTACGACGACCTCACTGTGGTCGACAACGTGCAGTTCTGGAGTCGGGCCAGCGGTGTACGCGATGGCGACCTGATGGGTGCACTCGACAGGATGGGCGTGTCGAAGCGCCTGCACTCGGTGCCCGTAGAGCGTCTTTCGGCTGGACAGAAGCGTCGTGTCGCGATCGCGATCGTCATTGCGTCGCGGCCAAGGCTCTGGCTACTTGACGAACCTCACGCTGGTCTTGATCAGTCGGGGCGAGGGCTGCTCGATTCGTTGCTCGTCGATGCGGCCGAGGCAGGAGCGACGGTCGTGTTCGCGAGCCATGAATTGGATCGCGCCGAAGCGGTGGCGACCAGAAGCCTGTCGTTCAGCGGCGGCCTGATTGTGAGCGACGATGAGTGAGTTGCTCCGTGAAGCAGGGCTCATAGCTCGGAAGGATCTTCTGATCGAGTGGCGATCGCGGGTCGCTGTCAATCAGATCGCGCCGCTCGGCATGCTTGTTCTCGTGGTGTTCGCCTTTGCGCTCGATGCAAATCAGAGCCTTCTCGATAGGGCCTCTGCTGGGTTGTTCTGGGTCGCTGTGCTCTTCGCCGGCATCATCACTGTTCAGCGTGCATTCACGCTCGAGTCAGAGCACGGGATCCGCGACGCGCTTCGTCTCTCCGGCATCCGTCCCGCAGCGATGTTCCTCGGGAAGCTGGCGGCGATCTCGATTCAGCTGTTCGTGCTCGAGGTCGTGCTGCTGTTCGGAGTGGTCGCCATGTACGACGCGACGGTCGAGGAACCACTCCTCGCTGTCGTCACGGCTGGGACAGGCACGCTCGCGTTCAGCGCGGTCGGCTGTATTTACGGCGCGGTCTCTTTGGGCCTTCGGGCGCGCGAAACTCTGCTTCCGCTGCTGTTGATCCCCGTGGTGGCGCCGGTCCTTCTCGCAGGGACGCGTGCGTTGGAACGGGCGCTTGGCGTCAGTACGCAGGCCGGATGGAACTGGGTTGGCTTGCTCGTCGTGGTGAGTGCGATCTATACGGCGATTGGTCTTGCGGTCTTCGGTCCGCTTCTGGAGGATGGTTAACGATGCAGCAGGCCGAGCGGAAGGATTCCATGACGGGATCCCTCGCAACAACCACGCTTGGCTGGGCCAGCGGCGCGTCGTTGATCGTCGTGCTGGTCACAGGACTCATCACGTCACCGAAGGACGCCAACCAGGGCGAGGCTGTGCGTCTGCTGTATGTGCACGTGCCGATGATCTGGATCGCCTATGGGTCATTCATCATCACCGCGGTGTACAGCGGATTGTTCGTCGCGAAGGCTGCGTCGCGGCCTGACTTGGGTCGGCACCTCGACCGGGTTGCCGGTTCTGCGGCCGAGATCGGGGTCGTGTTCACCGGCCTCACACTCGTCAGCGGGGCGCTCTGGGGGCGAATCACCTGGGGCGTCTACTGGCAGTGGGATGCTCGACTCACCACAACCGTCCTGATGTTCGTCACGTACCTGGGTTACCTGGCTCTCAGGAAACTGCCCGCTGATCCCTACGTCCGATCCCGCCGCGCCGCAATCGTTGCGCTGATCGCCACGGTGAACCTCCCGATCGTGCACTACTCCGTCGACTGGTGGCGCACCCTTCACCAGGGGGCAAGCATCACCGTCGGCAACAAGCCGGAGTACACCAACGACATCCTCATCGCCCTGCTGTTCGCCGTGGTCGCGTTCACTCTCGTCGCGTTGTGGCTCGGCATTCATCGGTATCGGGTGATTCGCCTCGAGGAGATACGCGAAGAAGAGGGCATCGAGATGGCCATCGCCGCGCGGCGGGCCGAAGCTGAGGTTGGTTCATGAACAGCTGGGGCACGATTCTTCTTGGTTACGGCCTGGTGTTCGGCACCATTGGCGCCTACGCGCTGTCCGTTGTCGCCCGCGGGCGCCGTGTCGGTAAGCAACTCGGTATCGGAGCCGAGGACCACGATGACGAGTAATGGAGATGGTGGAGAACTCGGGGGCCGGCAGGATCTCGACGGCGGACCCGACCTCACACCGCGTACCGAAGCCCCGCACGCCGACGACATTCGCAGGCAGTTGCGCGCCGGGCAACGAAAGTGGGTCGCGTCCATCGTGGCGGTGCTCATCGTCGTCGTCGGTTTCATCGTTGTTCAGTTCCTCCGGGACGCGACGCTGTTCTTCCGAAACGTCGATGAGGCCATCGATCAGCGTGACGACCTCGGTGATCGCCGGTTCCGTATTCAGGGTCGAGTCATTCCGACCTCGGTCGACTCATCGAGTGGAGTTGTCACCTTCGAACTGATGCACAACTGCGAAGTCGCGGGGGTACGCCACCTCACCGATCCCCCGGAGTTGTTTGACAACCCATGGACGCCCGTCGTGCTCGAAGGTCGTTGGGAGCCTGGGGCAATAGATCTTGTCAGCGGCGAAGATACCCACGTCTTCGTGAGCGACCGCATGCTGATCAAACACACGAACGAGTACACGTCAGACTTCGAAGCTCGGGTCGAGGCGAACCTTCCTGCCGATTTCTTCGATGGTTGTGACATCACGAGGGCTGATGTCGGTCTCGCCGGTTGATCGCAAGTGACCGCAGCACTCGGTTCCTTTGCGGTTCTCGGCGGCCTCATCGGCTCCGTGGTCGCGGTCATCACCGTCGCCCTTGGTTTGTCACGACGCGATCCAGTGCTCCTTCGGACCGCAGGACGCTGGGCCTGGACGCTGTTCGGCCTGGCCATGATCGCAGCGGGCTCGATCGAAGTCGCGCTGCTCCGCGACGACTTCAGCCTGAGATACCTGGCCGAGAACAGCGAGCGAGCGCTGCCGCTCGGATACAAGATGGCCGTGCTGTGGGCAGCGCTCGAGGGTTCGATCGTCCTCTGGATCTTGATTCTTTGCGGCTACATCGCCGCGACTGCATGGTGGTTCCGGGCCCGGCTCGAAGATCGCCTTGTGGCGTATGCGATGTTGACGCTTTTCGTCGTTGCTGCGTTCTTCTTCTTCCTGCTGGTGTTCCCTGCTGACCCGTTCAGCACTCTGGCGAACCCACCATCAGATGGTTCAGGCCCGAATCCGTTGCTGCAGAACCACCCGCTAATGGTCATTCATCCCGTGATGCTGTACCTCGGCTACGTCGGCTTCACCGTTCCGTTTGCGTTTGCCATCGCCGCGCTGGCCACTGGTCGCCTCGGGGAGGGTTGGTTGCTCGAAACTCGCCCGTGGACGGTGATGGCCTGGGGGTTCCTCACGGTCGGCATCGTGCTCGGAGCGTGGTGGTCCTATGAAGTGCTCGGCTGGGGTGGCTACTGGGCCTGGGACCCGGTCGAGAATGTCTCGTTCCTGCCGTGGCTCACCGGTACGGCGTACATCCACTCGGTCGTCGTCCAGGAGCGAAGAGGCATGCTTCGGGTCTGGAACCTGTCGCTGCTCATCGCCACGTTCGCGCTCACGATCCTCGGCACGTTCGTGACCCGGTCCGGCGTTCTCGACTCGGTGCACGAATTCACCGCATCGAGCATCGGGCCGATGCTGCTTGCGTTCTTTGCCGCCATCGTCAGCGTGTCGCTTGCGCTCATCTTCTGGCGGGGCGACCGGCTCCGGTCACCGGGCTCGATCGAATCGATCACGTCACGAGAGGGCAGCTTCCTCTTCAACAACCTGGTGTTCACCGCGTTTGCGTTCATCGTGCTGCTGGGCACGATGTTCCCGCTGCTGATCGAGGCCTTCAACGGCGACAAACTGGCAGTCGGGAGTCCCTACTTCGAGCGAATGGGTTCGCCGATCGGGATGCTCCTGCTGTTCCTGATGGGAATGGCTCCGCTGTTGCCGTGGCGGGAGACGCCCCCGGAAGTGATCCGCGAGCGCGCACTCGGCCCTGCGGTTTTCTCCGTCGCAGTCCTGGCCGTCGCTGTCTCCTTTGGCGCGGACGGACCCGTCGAGATGGTTGCGTACCTACTGGCTGGATTTGCCGGGGGTGCTGCGCTGCGGCACCTCCTGTTCGCAGTGTCGCGACAAGGTGTCAGGGGCGTGCTGGGACGCGCTGGCGGTGGGATGATCGTCCACCTTGGCGTTGTCATTGTTGCGCTCGGGCTCGTGGCGAGTCAGTCGCACAGCCACGAGGGCGAGTTCCGGGTCTCTGTCGGGCAGGGCGGAGGAGTCGCAGGGCACACCATCGTTTTCGAGGGTGTCGAGCGGTTCAGCGACGGTGGCCGCGATGTGACATCGATCGCCGTGCGCGTCGACGGAGAAGAACTGCATCATCCAGCCATCACGAGGTACCCCAATTTCGGGCAGCCGATCGGCACGCCGTCGGTGGCGACGAGCCTCAGTGATGACGTGTACATCACCGTTCTCGACGTCTCAGAAGACGGATCGACCGTTCTGCTTCGCGTCATCGTCCGGCCGCTCATTGCGTGGCTCTGGATCGGTGGCCTTCTGATGGGACTCGGGACGTTGCTCGCCATTGTTTCGCCGCGCCGCCGCGCCGAAGAGACATGGCCGACCGAGCGAGCAGCACACGAGACAGAGGTCGCGTGACCGACGATCCACAAGAGGGCCGAACCGAACCTCCTCCCGCATCGTTCACGGCGAGAATCGTGACGGTTGTCATCGGTGGTCTGCTCATCGGACTCGTCGCCGTCTTGGCCACGCGTGATGAAGTCGACAGCGGAGCTGACTCCTCACCGTTGGTTGGCCACGTCGTGCCGGCGCTCAGCGGAACAACACTCGATGGCACCGCGTTCGACATCGACTCCGCTCGAGGGTCGTGGGTGCTGCTCAACTTCTTCGCGAGCTGGTGCATTCCCTGTCACGAGGAACATCCCGAACTCGTCGCCTTCGCGGAACGACACGCTGACGGTTCGGCCCGGGTCGTCAGCGTGACGATGCCGTCCGATCGTCCGAGCGACACTCGGGCGTTCTTCGAGAAGAACGGCGGTTCTTGGCCTGTCATCGTTGGCGCAGATTCGGCCCCAGCCACCTTCGTCGTGCTGCAGGTTCCGGAATCGTTTCTCATCGCGCCTTCGGGGGTCGTCGTCGGCAAGTGGAATGGCCAGCTGACGGCCGACGAGGTCGACGCGGTCATCGCCCAGTTCACGGAGGGTTCGTGAGTCCACGAACGCAGCGGCTGGCGTGGTTGACCGTCGGCGTGGTCGCCGTCGCGTTGTACGTCGGTGGGTTGACCACCGGAGACGATGGACCGAAGACTCTTGGCGAGCGCGCGTACGCAATCAAAGAAACGACGTTGTGTCCGATCTGCGATGGACAGAACGTGCTCGAGTCGAACGCTCCGATAGCGACCTCGATCCGGGCCCAGATCGACGAGCAAGTGGCGAGCGGCGCGACCGACGGGGAGATTCGCGCCCGCCTTGCAGCCGTGTTCGGCGATGACGTCAACTCGATCCCTCCATCGTCGGGGCTGGGCGCACTGGTGTGGGTCATCCCGGTTGCTGCCACCCTCCTCGGAGCAGTTGCCGTCGTCACGTCGGTCCGGCGATGGCGTGCCGCCACCGCTCGAAGGGTCAGCGCTGCAGACCGTAAGGTCGTCGAAGCGCTCCGGCGGTCACGCCCGCGCCGCGAACGCGTGTCTGAGCTCGACCACTACGCGTTGCTCGAAGAACAACGCCACGATCTGTTGGCCTCGCTCGATCGTCTTGATGGCGAACTCTCCAACGGGTATGTCGATGAGGCAGATCACACCGAGCTGACCGATGACCTGACTCGGCGCCTTGCCGGAGTGGTCCGGCAGCTGGAAGACAGCGTTGCGGCAACCGAAGTTCGTGCCCCGATGGCCACCACGCGCAGGATGGGTGCAATCGCTGGGGTTGTCGTGGTTGCGGTTCTCGCCGGAGTGGCAGTTGCCTCGTGGTCGGGTCTTCGGTTGCCTGGCCAGTTCGGGTCCGGTGACATCGAACAGAGCTCTCGCGATCTGTTGCTCCGCGCCGACGTGGCTTTCTCCTCCGGAGATCTTGAAGGTGCAGAGGCTGCATTGGTCGAGGTCTTCGCTCGCCTCCCAGAAGATCCTGACGCTCACGTCCTCCAGGCCCGCGTGCACGAACGTCGTGCTGACATCCTCGAGGCGCTGATGTCGCTCGACGCTGCGCTGACGTCGGATCCTGACCACATCGACGCCTTGACGCTGAAGGGATGGATACTCGTCAACGTTCCCGACGACACGGTCCAGCCGGAGGGAATTCGACTTCTCGACCAGGTCATCGCCATGAACCCGCAGATCTTCGATCCATTCCTGTTCCGGGCCATCGCCGCCGAGCGCATCGAGAACGATCCTGAAGCGGCGATCGGGTTCTATCGAAGCGCGCTCGAGCGCGATCCTCCAGCGGCGATGGTCCCCCAGATCGAGAACTTCATCGCTGCGCTCGAATAGTCGACATCAGAGCGTCAATGGTGGCCTGTAGTTCGCGTGCAAGGGAACGCCGTACTCGAGCGAGCAGGTCCACACCGAGCCCTTCTGACACGAATTGGGCCCATCGAGGGTCATGCCGCGCATGGCGAACAGGCGAAGTACCTCTGGCAACAGATCACCGTGGCCGCACAACACCAACTCGTCGTGTTGAGAGGTGGTGAGCCACTCGACGACGGCGTGCGGGTCGGCTCCTTCGGCGAGGCGGTCATCGACGATGGGCTCGCACGACAGGCGTGAAGCAAGCGGAACCACTGTTCCCACGCACCGAACCGCTGGGCTCGACACGACCGGGGTTCCGGCTGTGACATCAAGCTCCGACAGCTGCATTGCCTGAGCTCGACCGATTGCTGACAACGGTCGGGCTCTGTCGGGCTGGGACCACGACGAACGTTGCTCGGCATCTGCATGACGTATCAGGTGGACCTTCATCGTCGAGTCAGACCTTGGTGGTGCACACCGTGTCGCCCATCGGGACCGATCCGGCCAGTTCAGGCGATCGTTCGCCATGAAGCCCGAACAGCATTCCCTTCACGAGCCCGCGGTCGATGGCACACAGCACCGGATGTTCGACGGCAGCCTGCCCGAACGGGCAATGCTCGGAGACAATGCGGAGCTCGGACAGTTCGCCCTCGGCGTGGGCCATGAAGCCGTGTGATGTCAGAGCTTCAGCGACGGCTCCTACAGCAGCCTCAAGCGAACGTTGAGCGTCGCCCGGCGCCATGGCATGGGCGAGGGCTCTGCCGTATTCGATGCCAACTTCTTCAGCGAGGCTCTGCGCCTCATCGTTGGGAAGGCGAGTGAGCGCTCGGCCGAGGAGCGTCCCGAGAAGGTCGTCGCGACGAACGGGAAACTCGAGACGCATCTCGGTCGCAGAGGCGATGTAGCGCTTCGAAGGCCGACCTGCGCCTCCGTGAGGACGCCCGATCTCAACATTCAGGTGCCCGCCGGCCGCAAGTTTCTCGAGATGATGACGGGCCACGTTTGCGTGGAGTTCGACCTTGTCGGCCACTTCTGCCGCCGTCATGCCATCGCCGGTTTGACGGACCATGAGGTAGATCGCACGCCGCGTCGGATCTCCGAACGCCGAAGTGATGGACGTCACTGCGGCAGAGAACTCATCTGGGGTGAGTGGGGTGTTCTCCACACGGATATTCTACCTACGCGCATAGGAGAAATCTCCGCACGTCCCCCGGCTAGGAGCTCGAATGCCCCCCACTGAAGCAGCGCTCGGCGAGGCGCTCGGAAGCGTTCACGATCCGGAGTTCAATCGGTCGATCATCGAACTCGGAATGCTCCGCGGACTCGCCGTCGCTGGTGACAGAGCCCAGGTTCTCGTCGCCATGGCCACCGCCGACCATCCGGGTCGTCCAGTAATTCAAGCTTCGATCGAGCAGGCAGCAGCCGAGGTCGGGTTCGCCGGGGTCGACGTCGAGTTCACCGAGATGAGCGAAGACGAGCAATCGGCGCTGCGCGTTCAACTCATCGGCAACCCGGCCGAGTCCGCCGGCAGTCATCAGGGTCACGGTCATGCCGAGGGTCGGGCGGTGCCGTTCGCCGAACCGGGAAGCTCCACCAGGGTGTTGCTGATCGCTTCGGGCAAGGGGGGTGTCGGCAAGTCGTCGGTGACGACCAACCTCGCCATCGCATTGTCGAACCGTGGCAAGCGTGTCGGCGTTGTCGATGCCGACGTCTGGGGATTCTCGATCCCGAGAATGCTCGGTGTGCAGCGGCCCCCGATCGTCGTTGACCAGATGGTCGTCCCTGTTCTGGCGAACGGTGTCAGGTGTATCTCCATGGGATTCTTCGCCCGCGAGGACCAACCGGTTATCTGGCGTGGCCCGATGCTCCACAAAGCGCTCGAGCAATTTCTGACCGACGTGTTCTGGGATGATCCCGACTATCTGCTCATCGATCTTCCACCAGGAACCGGCGACATCTCGCTGTCGCTAGCGCAGTTCTTGCCACGCGGCGAAGTGTTCGTCGTGACCACACCTCAGCCCGCTGCTCAGAAGGTCGCGCAGCGTGCTGCGTTCATGGCCGAAAAGGTGCATCTCGACGTCAAGGGTGTCATCGAGAACATGAGTTGGTTCACCGGCGACGACGGCAAGCGGTACGAGATCTTCGGGGCCGGTGGCGGTCGGGAACTTGCCGAACAACTCGAGGTGCCCCTCGTCGGCCAACTTCCGTTGGTGACAGAACTCCGCGAGGGAGGCGATGAAGGAGCTCCCATCATCGCCGCCAACCCCGACAACGAAATCAGCGTCGAGTTCGCCGAGATCGCCCGCAAGATCGACGAGGACATGCTGCCCACTCGCCGCTACAACCCCGAACTCAAACTCATCTGAGCAATAGGTTTGTGATCGTTCTGCCCCGGCAGGGTTTCAAAGGGATCAGACGTTTGCCACCGAATTACCGTTGGACTACTGGAATGAAGCCGGCGGTACGAAGCCGTCGGTCATGTCTTCGATCATCTGGGCAACGGCGAGGCAGGTGTTGTCTTCCAGGAACGGTCCGACGATCTGAATGCCGACAGGCAGGCCCTCGCTGTCGAGTCCTACCGGGACGACTGTCGAAGGCAGGTAGACGACCCCGATGACCCCCATCCAGGCCATCTGATCGGTGTACGGACGTTCGGTTCCCTCCACGTTGATGATCCGGGATGTCATCGGCTCGGAGTGATCGTGCTGGATAGCGGCGCGCGGGCTGACCGGCATCAGACACACGTCCCAGTCCTCGAAGAACGTCTTCCACTTGCGTCGCATCTGAAGCCGTCGTTCGTTGGCCGACAGCCACGACCGGTGGCGCTGTGCCGCGTGGTGAGTTCCGAACCCGCCCTCCGGGTCGGATGCTGCGGCGAGTTCTTCAATCTCGGCGTTCGACCAACTCCCGCTGAGGGCACCACCGATGAGCTGATCGAAGGTCGCCAGAGCTTTGGTGAACGTGAAGTCGGGCCTGGCTTCGGTGTCGACCTTCGCGCCGGCTTCGCTGAGCAGGGTTGTGACCCCCTCGAGCATCGAGCCGATCTCGCTTCCGATGGGACACTCCGCGTCGTCGAGCCACGCGGCGACTCGCAGGTCGCGGGTTGTGGTCGTTCTTGCTGGTGGAAGCTCGACGGTCCATGCGTGGCCGTGCCAGTCGTCGGCGCCTGCAAGGAGATCGAGGCCGAGTTTCGCGTCAGCCACAGTGCGGGCCATGGGTCCGACGACAGCGATGTCGGCCTGCGTCAGCGATCCTGGGAGACCCGGGATCTGACCCTTTGCGCTGCAGAGTCCGTAGGACGGTTTGTGGCCGACGACTCCACACATCGCGGCTGGGTTTCTGATCGACCCTCCGATGTCGGAGCCGATCTCGATGGGCGTGAAGCCTGCCGCCAGCGACGCGCCGGAGCCTCCGGAAGATCCGCCGGGGGACCGGCCGAAATCATACGGGTTCGATGTCGTGCCATAGACGTCGTTGTAGCTCTGAACGTCGCCGGCCCAGATGGGCAGGTTCGTCTTGGCGATGATCACTGCCCCGGCGTCGCGGTATGCCTTCACGGGTGCAGCGTCTTCGATGGGTACGTGATCGGCGAGTTCAGGGGCGCCGGAGGTCGTGATGAGTCCCTTTGTCTGCAGGCTGTCCTTCAGTGTGATGGGTACACCGTGGAGCGGTCCGAGTGCCGCTCTGGCGGACACAGCTGCGTCAGCTGCGTCAGCTGCGGCGTATGCCGCTTCTTCATCTCGCCGAACAACAGCATTGATCGGACCGTCGAGACGGTTGATGCGGTCGTAGGCAGCTGCGACGAGATCGCGGCTGCTGACTGATCCGTTCGCGACCGCTGCCGCGGTCTCGATCGCGCTTTGATACGCGTAGTCGGTCATGTCGTGTTCCCCCGTTCGTTGCCTGGCGACTCTACGCTCCAACTCCAGCGGTCGAACATTCCTGCCGAGGCGTCCTGAAGTTCGATCCGGCCGCGTACCATGACGCCATCATTCATTGAAGAGGAGTCAACCGTGGACGTCCGCATCGGGGTCACCAACGCACCGCGCGAGCTCAACATCGAGCTTCCTGATGACACGGATGCCGCGTCGTTGAAGGCTGATGTCGAGGCTGTGCTGGCTTCGGATTCCGGCGTGTTGTGGTTGACGGACAAGAACGAGCGTCAGGTCGCAATTCCCGCCGCCGGTATTGCTTACATCGAGATCGGCAGCGAAAGCCGCGGTCGCATCGGCTTCGCCAACACCTGATTTCGCGGGGAGGCGGATAACGGCATTTCCTTCGCCGGGGTCCGTTGCACGAGTGCGGCATTCGTTCTTTTCGACTCACCGCGGCCATCGGTCGCTCTTGGGAAGATCTTGTCTGATGAACAGTTGCACCTGGCCGCGTTGGTGACCTCTCCCAAGGCGTTCAGTCCGGCCGCGAGAAGGCTCCTCGGCGTTTGAACGACCACCGAGGTAGGGCAGCGCTGGGACTCAGGGCTTCTCGCTGCTACCGTCCGCGGCTATGGCCACGATCGCCGAAATGTCCCGGCTGGGTGCCGCTGTCACGACAGGAGAGCTGAAACATCTGCAGCGCCTCGTGTCGTGGTGGGGCCTGCTCGCCGATATTTCGTTCGCTGATCTGTTGTTGTTTGCTCCGTCACATAACGGCGATTTTGTTGTTGTTGCCCAGGTGAGGCCTTCGACCAGCCAGACGCTGTACCGCGACGATCAGGTTGGCACCTTCACCGGTGAGGTCACTCGGCCCTTGGTGGCTCGTGCATTTCGACTCGGCGAGATCGTCGAGGGCGAGGTGAGCCTTGGCGAGGGAGACGACCAGCGCGCTCGGGTCCGGTGCATTCCGGTGACTCTCGAAGGTCGAGTCGTCGGCGTGATGACTCGCGAGACGCCTCCCGACTTCGGGCGGGTACGCCGTTTGGGTGAACTCGAGCGGACGTATCTCAGCCTGTTCGGCCGGTTTGCCGAGATGATTGCTGCTGGTCAGTTCCCGTTTTTGAACGAGGAGGTCGATCCCGACGATCTTCCAAGAGTTGGCGATGGCGCGTTGGTTGTCGACCATGAGGCGAAGATTCTCTACTCGTCACCGAACGCGCTGTCGACGTTGCACCGCATCAGGGTCCAGGGCAATGTGGTCGGTAGGCGTCTCAGTGATCTTGGTCTCGGTCAGAGTGTGGTTCGCGACGCGATCGCCGAGGTGCAGCCTTTCGGCGAGGAGGTCGAGCGTGGCGACGTGACGATTCAGGTGGTCGCGCTTCCGTTCTCCGACAGTCGTTCGTCTCGTGGTGCGCTCGTGCTGATGCGAGACGTGTCCGAGCTGCGCCGTAAAGATCGTCTTCTCCGATCGAAGGACGCGACGATCCGTGAGATTCATCACAGAGTGAAGAACAACCTTCAGACGATTTCGTCGTTGCTTCGACTGCAGGGCAGGAGAGTCTTGAGCCCTGAGGCCAAGGAGGCAATCGACGACTCTGTGCGGAGGATCAGGGCGATTTCGCTGGTACACGAAACGCTCGCCCAGGAGTCGGGTGAGGACGTTTCTCTGAGCCAGGTGATGGCCGAACTGACTCAGACGGTGGAGGAGGGGCTTGCTTCACCGGACCGTCCGATCCGTTTCAATGTTGTCGGCGATGCCGGTTTGGTGCCCGCCGACGTCGTGACGCCATTGGCCGTGGTTTTGAACGAACTGTTGCAGAATGCTGTCGATCACGCGTTTCCCTCCGACCGCGAGTGCGTCGACGGCATCATCGGAACTGTCGATGTCGAGTTGTTCGGTTCGATTGCCGCCGGCATTCAGCTCCATGTTCGCGACGACGGAGTGGGGCTCCCGTCGAACTTCGACATCGACAGGGCTCCTGGACTCGGCACGATGATCGTGCATGCGTTGGCGACCAGCGATCTGAACGGCGAGATCTCGCTCGTCAACCGTGCCGACATCCCAGGAACGGTGGCAATTCTGACGGTTCCGCCGCGGAAGTAGCTCCGGCTCAGACGGCGAGCTTCGCCATCATGGCGAAAAGTGAGTTGATGTCGGTGGTGTCCCGCGTCGGATCGATCTCGCGGTAGACGGTGTCGACATTGATGGCGATGCGCTCCGAGTCGAGCCAGCCCGCGAACTCTTCAAGTCCGATGTCGGCTGCGGCCTCGTCGACGCTCATGCCCGCGGCGTGGCGTGCACGGGCCTCACGGTCGATGAACTCGAGATAGTCGCGAACCCGTCGGACGCCGTCCGCATCGGTGATCGGGCCGTGCCCTGGGACGATTTGGTCGGCGCCGAGATCGATGATGAGGTCGCACGCCGCGATCCAATTCGACACGGGTCCGGCCCACATGAGCGGCGTACCCTCGATGAAGAGGATGTCGCCGGTGTAGATCACGCCGTCGGCTGGGACGTGGGCAATGACGTCGCCCTGGGTGTGGGCAGGCCCGACCTCGATCAGCTCGACCAACTTGTCTCCGACGGTGATGTCGAGCCGTGCGTCGAAGGTCTTGGTAGGCAGCGTGTAGTCGATGTCTTCGAAGTCGAAGTCGCCAAATGCGTGCATGAGGTATTCGCCGAGTTGACCCATGTCCGGCGCGGCGTTCATCATCGCGGCCAACATCGCAGGCGGCGTGTGTTGCATCTCCTCGGCGCATGCAGACGAGGCGATGATCTCGGCGCCGGTGACCAACTCGTTTCCGAAACAGTGGTCGCCGTTGGCGTGGGTGTTGACGAGGTTCGAGATCGGAGCAGCTGACGTGATCTTCGACATCTCGTTGAGCATTGCTCGGGTCAGGTGAAGATCGAAGAGCGTGTCGACTAGGAGTGATTCGCCGTTCGAGGTGATGAGTCCTGCGTTGCTCCAGCCCCATCCACCGTCTGGCTGAAGGTATGCGAAAGAGCCTTCACCGATCTCGTGGAGGCCGAGACGGTACTCAGTGCCGATTCTGTCGTTCATGGTGTGCTCCTCGCGAGGCCATCAGTGTTTCAGACGGGCTGCTCGAGAGAGGTCTGCGCCTTGGTCGTGGCTGTTCAGCCGGCTGCGCGTCGGCGGGCGCGCCGCATCTCGCGGCGCTCTTCTTCGCTGGCGCCTCCCCAGACACCGGAGTCCTGGTTCGTGATGAGCGCGAACTCGAGGCACAGATCTCGAGCTGCGCATTGCTGGCACACCGCCTTTGCGGCGTCGATCTGGTCGAGTGCAGCTCCCGTGGTTCCCACGGGAAAGAAGAGACCCGGATCCGTATCTCTGCAGAGCGCTTGATCGCGCCAGAAGGCACTCTCCAGAAGCAGACTTGCATCCATTCTTGCGCGCACCCCTCCGCATGGCCCGGTGACCAAAGACCGTCTTTCGGGCGTGAAATGTCGACCATGAGCTGGTCGGCCTGGCTGCCGAATCACATGGTTCCTGCAGCCTCCGTGCAGATTAGCCAATCGGCTATCTCTGAACAAGAGTCAGAGTGCGTGAAATTTGTTTTTTGGTTGAATTTCTCGATTCCGACCACGTTCCGCGCGAGATTGGCAGCCATGTTGGCACCGCTCGTGTTCGCCCATCGCGGTGCATCTGCTGCTCATCGGGAGAACACGATCGAGGCGTTCGCGGCGGCGGCGGCGATGGGCGCCGATGGTGTCGAACTCGATGTCCGACTGAATCGCGACCGTCTGCTCGTGGTTCATCACGATCACGACCTTGTGGACGGCAGGGTGATCGCCGACTTGGGGTGGGCCGACCTTCCTGCACATGTACCGCTGCTCGAGCCCGTCATCCGCAACTGCGTATCGATGGTGGTCAACGTCGAGATCAAGAACGCCCGCTCGGACTTCTCCCACGATCCGCATCAGGGAGCAGCACATGGCGTCGTCGAGTTGGCCGACAAACTCGGTCTCGGAGATCAGTTGCTGGTTTCGTCCTTTGGGATGAAGGCGATCGACACGGTGCGTTCTCTCGATGCTCGGATCAAGACTGCGTTCATCACCGATAAGGGCATCGAGGCTCTCGACCTGGTCGTCGAGCGAGGTCACGGTGCAGTGCATCCTGGTGCCGCGATTGTCGACGAGGCCTACGTGGCTGCAGCCCACGAGCGCAACCTCACCGTGAACGTCTGGACTGTCGACGATCCGGCCAGGATTCGCGAGCTCCGCGACCTTGGCGTCGATGGCATCGTGACCAACGTTCCCGACGTCGCTATAGCGACGCTCGGCGGCCGCTGATCAGTTAGCGGGGACGACCAACGACAACAGATCCTCACGCCAGGTGAAGGTGAGTTCCTCCGTGTCGCCGAGATGGTCGCCGTCGACCTGATACGGAAATGGTCCGTAACCCTTGACGACGAGATCTGTGACGTCAGGCTGATAGTCGACCTTTGGGTGGCTCTTGATGTCATCGGACCCCCGGATGAGTCCGTTGAGCAACTTCATCAGGGGTCCGAATGACAACGTCCTCACGCCGACCGAGGTGAGTGGGCGTTCGAGGGTTGCCTCCGCAGCGATCGAGAGCGGACGGCTCCCGAGGTAGGTGTAGGGGTCGGTGTTGAGCACGATCGCCAGGTAGACGTCCTCGACGACCGACCCGTCGGCGTGATGCAAACACATGCGTGGCCGAGATCGATCGTAGTGTCGTATCCAGGTGGTGATGCCGGCCCAGATGAACAGTGGATGGCCCGCGTATCGCTTCAGGTTCGACCGCTTCTCGACTTCGGCGACCACGGCAGCATCGAAACCGAGTCCGGCGTGAAATAAGAAGTATCTGCCGTTCACCGAGCCGAGTCCGATTCGACGAATACCGCCGTTGGCGATCGACTCGAGCACCGCTGTGGTGGCCGTGACAGGGTCATCTGGTGTGCCGAGCGTCCTCGCGAAAACGTTCGTCGAACCGCCAGGAAGCGCGGCCAACGCGCAATTGGTGCCTGCGAGCCCGTTGGCGGCCTCGTTCAGCGTGCCGTCGCCACCAAGAACAACGACCAGTTCCGTGCCTGTCGCGGCGGCGCCACGGGCGAGACGGCTGGCATGGCCTCTTCTACTTGTCTCGGCGACGGTCACCTCGTGCTCGCGAGACAGCGCCTTCTGGATGATGACGCGGGTCCTGGCAGTCACCGATGAGGCGCTGGAGTTCACCACGAGCAGAGCTTTCACTTGCACCAGTGAATCGCATTCGAGTCATGTTGCCCTCACAACGAGAATTGTTTGCACTCTCCGGTTGTGAGCGGAAGTGCTAGACCGGCACACTGTCTGCCTTATGAAGGTCGCCGTTTGCGTCAAACAGATCCCAGACCCGGCGCTACCGGGCGAGCTGGATCCATCAACCAACACCTTGAAGCGGGACGACAAGCTGATCCTGGACGAGTCGGACTCCTACGGTGTCGAACTCGCCTTGCAGTTGGTCGAGGCTGCCGGAGGCGGCTCCGTCACGCTCGTGTCGATGGTCCCGCGCAGCGAGGTCAGCGGGCTTCGAACTGCTCTGGCCATGGGCGCGGACGATGCTGTTCTCGTGTCTGATGATGCGCTCGCTGGATGCGACGCCCTCGGAACGGCGAAGGTCCTCGCCGCGGCACTGGCCCGAACCGAGCCAGACCTTGTTCTCGCCGGCGTCGAGTCTTCCGACGGCTACACCGGCACCGTGCCAGCGCAGATTGCTGCGTGCATGGACCTGCCAGCAGTGACTTTCGCCAAGAAGATCGAGATTGCCGACGGCGCGATGCAGATCGAACGCCAGACCGAAGACGGGTATGACGACGTGACGTGCCCGCTTCCCGCTCTCGTGTCGGTCACGGCCGGCGTCGTCGAGCCGAGGTACCCGTCGTTCAAAGGCATCATGGCCGCCAAGAAGAAGCCGGTCGACGAGGTCACATGTGCCGACCTCGGGATCGACCCAGGAACTGTCGGGGCGGCAGGCTCTCGCCAGGAGATCGTGAACGTCGTCGACGCCGAAGCGCGTGAGGCAGGCGAAATCGTTGAGGACGAGGGCGATGGCTTCGAGCGCATCGTCGACTTCTTGTCCGAGCTCAAGGTCATCTGAGGAGGCTGACGTGGGACTGAACACCATCTGGGTCTACGCCGAAGCCGAAGGCGACGCACCGTCGTCGCTGACGCTCGAGCTGCTCACCAAGGCCCGTGAACTCGGCGAGGACGTTGCCGCTGTCGTCGGAGGTGATGGCGCTGCCATCGCAGGCGCCCTCGGCGCTTATGGCGCATCGACGGTGTATGCAACCGGTGATCTGGGAGACGCACTGCCAGGTGGCGCAGCCGCTTCAGCGGTCATCGCCATGATCGAAGGCGGCAACACGCCGGACGCGATTCTCTTCGGCCAGACATATGAAGGACGCGATGCCGCCGCTCGCCTCTCGGTGAAGCTCGATCAGCCAGTGCTCACCAACAACACCGATGTATCGGTCGACGGCGACACGCTCGTAGTCCAGACCCCAGCATTTGGTGGAACGCAGACGGTTCACACCGCCTTCCGGAACGACGGCGTGAAGCTCGCCATGTTCAGGCCCAAGTCGTTCGAGGCATCAGAGTCCGGTGGTGGCGCTGCCGAGGTAGTCGTTGTCGGTGTCCCCGAAGCGGGTTCGGCCGGGCTGGCACGCGTGACCGCCCGTCACGCCGAAGTCACATCCGGACCGAAGCTCGACGAGGCCGCAATCGTCGTCTCCGGTGGCCGTGGGCTCGGGAGCGCCGACAAGTACGCCATGGTCGAGGAACTCGCCGCGTCACTCGGCGCAGCCCCCGGCGCATCACGGGCAATCGTCGACGCCGGCTGGGTGCCCTACTCGTACCAGGTCGGGCAGACCGGCAAGGTCGTGAAGCCCAGCGTCTACATCGCGTGCGGCATCTCGGGGGCCACCCAGCATCTTGTTGGCATGAAGGGCGCAAAGCACATCATCGCAATCAACAAGGACTCAGAGGCCCCGATTTTCGGCATCGCAGACCTCGGCATCATCGGTGACGTTCACAAGGTCATGCCATCTCTCATCGAAGCTCTGAAATCGCGCTAGTGCTTCGCCGGAGATCTCCCGGTGAGCCGAAAGAACGATGCCGCGCTCGTGTCGCTGACTCTCAGCAACAGAAGTGCCGAACAGACGCATCGGGCTGTCCTGAACCAGGAGCATCGGGTGGTCCAGCCAATTCAGAGCGTCAAACGAGCGGCCAGGGGTAGCGGCGGCCGGTGTCGTCGCTCGGCAGGGCTTTTTTCTCGAGGAGATACAGGATTCGGCTGTAGAGCGCCGCGCACTCCTGGCGACTCAGTAGGTCGGTGAGGCGTTCGGGAAGACCACCTTCGAGTTCGGCGAGGTCCCCGAGCTCACGCTCGTCGATCGGCTCGCCCCCGAACTCCCAAATCACCGTCCTCAGCTTGAAGTCCTCGCTGAAACACAAGCCGTGATCGATGCCCCAGATGTGACCATCGGCCGCCAGCAGGCAGTGGCCGCTTTTGCGGTCGGTGTTGTTGGCCACGACATCGAAGATCGCCATACGTTTCAGCTGCTCATGGTGGATCTCGTCTTCCACGAGTGTGAAGTGGTGTTCTTCGAAGTCAGCGTCGATGAACAGTTGTACTGATCCCTCGCCATGCACACCATCGCGAGCCACGGTCGGTGGGACGAGTCCCCAGCCGAGTTCGTCGGACAATTCGAAGGCTGCGACTTCCCGGCGGTACAAACCGGAGGGAAAGTCCCACAACGGACGTTCGCCCCGTTCGGGCTTGTAGATGCCGCCGGCAGTTCCGAGTTCGTGGTGGATCTTCACCAGGAACGTCGCGTTCGAACTCCACGGCATGCGGGCCTCGAGTTCCATCTCGCCATCGGACAGGATAGTCGTTGCGGTGCGGAGGTCGACGATGCGTGGTGCGTCGGCAGAGCCTGGTTCTTCGGTCTCTTCAGGCTCGACGTCGTCGGTGTTGGCGCTCACGTCAGTGGGGACGATGACCGTTCTGGCGTCCGAAATCCCGGCCGTACTCGACGAGGAACAACGAGTGCTCGATGAATCCTCTGGCCTGGCTGTAGGTCAGGTGGAACCGCGCCGTTGCTGCTTCCTGCTCGTCGTTCTCGATGATCTCGTCTGCCACCACGACAACTCGTTGACCCTCTTCGTCGAGCCCGATGCCGAGTCCGCCGACGGTCCACGCGGCCATCACCGGTTCGATCAACGTCGACGGGGGAGAGGCTGTCTTGTCGACGTCGAGGCGATCGAGCAGTTCGGCCATGCCGCTGGCCAGCCCTTGCACCTGACCCTTCTCGAGCTTCAGCGAGACCAGGTCGGTCGTATCGGCTCCTTGTATGAAGAAGATCCGGTCGCCAGGTTCACCGACGGTGCCGGCGACGAAGTTCGTCGGGTCGAGCAGGTCAAACGATTCGCTCACATGCGCTCCTTGCCCTATGCGGGCGCCAAATCCTTCAATGGGCCGCCGATTGAGTTGACGGCGAGAACCACCGGGCCTTCGCTTCCGTACATCACCGCCGAGATCGAACACGGTGAGACGACGATGCGTTGGAACAGATCGAGGTGGGTGCCCATTGCCTGAGCGATCAACGCCCGGATGGGGTCGGCGTGTGAGACGCACACGACGACCTCGCCGGGATGTGCCGCCACGAGCCGGATGACGGTGTCGCTGATGCGGGCCTGCATGGCTCCGAAGGACTCTCCACCCGGAAAGGTGAACCCGCTCGGGTACTTCTGGACGGTTCGCCATTCGGGGAGCTTGTAGAGATCCTTGAGTTTGCGGCCCGTCCAATCGCCGACATCGAGTTCGAGCAGGCCGCGGTGCCGTTGCACCTTGAGCCCGAGCGCCTTGGCGATGGGCGCCGCGGTCTCACGCGTGCGTTCGAGTGGCGAAGCATAGATCGCTTTCACCCGGTCGCCGAGTACGGCGATCCGGTCTGCTGCGGTCTGCGCTTGTGTCACTCCGACATCGCCGAGATGGAGCCCGGGAGAGCGACCTGGCAGCTCGGCACCCGTCGTCGGAGTCTTTCCGTGTCGCACGAAGATGACGGTTGTCGGCTTCGGTGGGTCGTTCTTCGAGCGCCCTCGGCTCTTGGAGACCGGTTTCTTTGTTGCTGCCATGTCTGGGTCAACCTACCGGCCAGACGACGGGTCGGTGGACCCGCGGCGGTCGCTCGCTCGGTAGCGTCACATCGATGAACGACCTCGACCAGTTGTGCCACGAGATCACGGAGTGCCGACAATGCCCTCGCCTTGTCGATTGGCGCGAACAGGTCGCGGTCGAGAAGCGCAAGAGTTATCGAGATGACGATTATTGGGGCCGCCCTGTGCCGGGGTTCGGCGATCCTGACGCAGCGGTCATGGTCGTCGGTCTCGCTCCGGCAGCCCACGGTGCCAACCGGACCGGCCGGGTGTTCACCGGCGATCGATCGGGTGACTTTCTTTACGCATCGATGTTCAGGACCGGCTTCGCCAATCAGCCAGAGTCCACGCGGCTCGACGATGGGCTCGAGCTCATTGATGCCTGGGTCACTGCTGCGGTTCGCTGCGCCCCTCCTGCGAACAAGCCAACCGTCGAAGAGCGCGATCGGTGCAAGCCGTACCTCGAGCGCGAACTCGAGCTACTTGACGACGTGAGAGTGTTCGTCGCCCTCGGTCACTTCGGGTACGGGGTAGCCGCCGGTCTGCTTGGCGTTACACGGAAACCGAAGTTCGGCCATCTCCTCGAGTTGACCCTCGATGACGGGCGATCGATTGTCTGCTCGTTTCACCCGAGCCAGCAGAACACCTTCACCGGCAGATTGACAACCGACATGCTCGATGACGTGTTCATCCGAGCACGCGAACTGGCGAAACTCTGACATGCGCGAGTTCCGGTTGTTTCTGGTGATCGCGGTCGTTGTCCTCGGAGCCTGCACCTCGGGTACTGGCGACGCAGCGCGCGAATCGGCGGTGCCGGTCTCGCCGACGATCGACGTCACCACTACGTCCATGGCGATGACACCCGCTGTGGCAGATGCCGGGACCATGTCAACCTCCACCACCATGTCAACCTCCACCACCATGTCAACAACCGCTGCGCCTCCTCTGACCTATCCATTGTCGGAGACGGTGGCCTTTCTCGATGCCTGCGTGACCGACGCAACTCTCGCCGGCCAATGTCATTGCTCCCTCGGCGCACTCGCCGAGTCTGGCATTGCCGACGTCATGGCCGACTTCGAGGTCGCCGTGGAGTCATCCGATACGCTCCCCGCCGAGGTGGATGACGCCATTGAGAGGTGTGCGGGCGAACGACTCGCTCCGACGGCGATCGGCGACTTGGAAGCGCTGTCAGCGGCGTGCACGCTTGGTTCGTCTCGGCTGGGATCAGCATGTCAGTGCGCTGCAGAGAGAGCCGCGTTGATCGTGCCTTCGTGGGCACTCGCCGAGTACGTCGACGCCGATATCGAACCTTCGCTTGTGGATCTGCTGAATCGCTGTCTCGGCCTCTGAGCCGTGGCCGGCTACTTCCTCGTGGGTACTGGCAACAACGCCGGTTTCTCCCAGGCGAATTCGGGCCAGCGCTGACGACTCTTCGCAGAGAGCTTGTGCATCAAGGCGATCGCGCCAGGGTCATCATCGCCAGGTCGGCCGATGAGCGAGCCGTCGGCCAGCATCTTCATGATGATTTCGCGACCCAGGTCGGTGCGGACGATCGTGAGCGTCCAGTCGTTGTACTTGCCAATGCCACCGGTCGAGATGTCAGCGTGCTCAGCCGCGAAATCGGGGCAGTGGTTGCAGCCCTCCCGGGTCCAGGCATGACATTCCTTGAGGTTGATCTCGTAGTACGCGCCGTCGTGTGTCCAGATTTGGAAGACGCCCTTGATGTTCGTTTTCTTGATGGTGGTCCTGTCGAGGCCGTACTTCAGTTCGAACAACTCCTCGAAGATGGCTTCGTCGAAGCTCTTCGAGCACAACAGTCCGATGTTGAGGGCAAACCGGTTACCGACCTTGCCGATCTTGCGGCTCTTCATCACGGGCAGGATCGAGCTCTGGCAGCTCATGCCGACGAGTGCGACCTTTGTTGCTCCACTGTCCATCGCTTCGTTGAACGCGAGCGGATTGGCCGAGTAGGTGTATCGAGAGCCGGCTCCGCGGATGACATCGTCGCGGTTCAGGGCAAGCCCCGGCGAGGCTGTCCACGAGTCACCGTCGTCACCTTCGCCGACATAGCTCGTGAGCGCGGCGTCGATGTAGCCGTTGTCGAGCGCCCAGATGAGAATTGCCGAGACGAGTCCGCCGTCCTGGCCGGTCTGGTGGATGAAGTCATCGGAGGCCCTGGTGAGGATGATGTCCTTGAAGATGCCCGAGGGCTCATCGTCACGCCGAGCCCTTCCGAACATGAAGTTGTCTGCCTCGTCCTCCCACGTTCTGAACCTCGGGCACGCCCGGGTGCAGCTGGTGCAGCCCTTGACGCCGTGGCCGCAGTCGTCCAGTCCGAGTTCTTCCTCGAGGTGGAACGGAGTGAACCCGCCCTGTTCGTGGTCGTATCCGATGACGTCGTGAGGGCACGAGATCACACATCCCGAGCACCCGGTGCACAACCCGGTTGTGATGACCTCGCTGTAGAGCTCTTTCCACTGGTGGGTCCAGCGTTCCTTCTTCAGGGGCGCTTGGGTCTCTGTCACGGCCATGGGCTCACTGTACGACGCTCTACTCGAGGTCAACGAGTTCCGCCGTTCGTCGGGGAGTGGGGTCGGATCACGGCGACCTGGGCTTCGTCGGCGATATTCGAGCTAGTTCCCGTCACCGCAGGCGCGTCAGGGTGACACGGAATCGTCGAGAACACGACAGGCCGAAGCGACGCCACGGCGGGCCGCTGCAACAACGAGGGTCCGCCCAATCCGAGAGCCCATCAGGGAAGTTCCTGAGGGGATCCAAACCAGTTGCAGACACTATGATAGTTACTCAATGGTAACAAGAGTCGCTAGACTCTCAGCCATGGACTTGACATATCCCCCAGAGGCCGAAGCGTTCCGCGCCGATGTTCGAGCATGGCTGACGGAGAACTTGCCGGAGGGCTGGTTTTCGGCTGATGGTGAGCGTAATCACGACTTCTCCCTGTCGGGTGAAGATCGCGAACAGTTCAACAAGGAATGGACGACGAAGCTGTTCGAGGGCGGCTGGATCTGTTCGTCGTGGCCCCAGGAGTACGGTGGCAAGGGGCTGTCGACGATGGAGGGCGTGATTGTCTCCGAAGAGTTCGACAGAGCCGACGCCCCGATGCGGGGCGACTTCTTCGGCGACACGCTTGTCGGCCCGACGATTCTTCGGTGGGGCACCGAGGAACAGAAAAAGCAGTTCTTGCCGGGGATTCTCGAGGGTTCGACGTCGTGGTGTCAGGGGTTCAGCGAGCCTGGATCTGGGTCTGATCTCGCGTCGCTTCAGTGCAAGGCGGAACTGGATGGCGAAGAGTGGGTCATCAACGGTCAGAAGGTCTGGACGACTCAGGCTCAGAACTCTGACTATTGCTTCTTGCTGACTCGTACTGATCCTGAAGCGTCGCTGCACGCCGGCATCACCTACATGCTGGTGCCGATGAACCAGGCCGGCGTCGAGGTGCGTCCGATTCGGCAGATCGACTCGTCGGCGGAGTTCAACGAGGTCTTCTTCACCGATGCGAGGTGTCCCAAGAACAATATCGTCGGCGGTTTGAACAATGGATGGAAGGTGGCCATGACGACGCTTGGTTTCGAGCGCGGAACGTCGGCGACCACGGGTCATCGGCGCTTCGAGCGCGAGCTCAATTCGATCGTCGAGGTTGCTCGTGAGAACGGAAAGATCAACGATCCGCAGATCCGCCAGCGCCTCGCGTGGGCGCACTCGAAGGTGGCGATCATGCGTATCAACGGCCTTCGTTCGTTGGCATCGGTGTTGAACAAGGACATGAAGAGCGCCGCGATCGGCGCGCTCAACAAGATGAACTGGTCCGAGTATCACAAGGCGGTGATGGAGCTGTATCTCGAGATCGAGGGCATGAACGGCCAGTTGCTCACTGGCACCGATGGGGCGCAGTCGGTGGCCGGAGTCGGTCGCCGGGACGGGACCCCTGGATATCCGGTGTCGCCGATGCAGGCTGCGTTTTTCTTCAGCCGTTCCGAGACTATTTGGGGCGGGACTGCCGAGATTCAGCGAAACATTGTGGGTGAACGCGTCTTGGGCCTGCCCAAGGAGCCGAAGGCGACCAAGGGGTAGAGAGCCGAAGGCGACCAAGGGGGTCACCCCACCTCGGAATCATTCGGCGTCAGGGAACGAACCTCAACCAGTACGCGATGGGGCGGGGGACGTGGGTAGGTTGGCGCGGTGGATGTCGATGTGGCCCGCGCTCGGTTTGGTGAGGCACGGCGAGTTGTGCTCGCCACGAATCGGCTCGACGGAAGCGTGGATCTCGTGCCGGTGACGTTCGCCCTGGTCGATGACACGATCTTCACGCTCGTCGATCACAAGCCGAAGACCACGAGCCATCTTCAGAGGTTGTCGAACGTGCGTCGTGATCCAAACGTGACGTTGCTGGCTGATCGTTACCACGATGCCGACTGGTCGAGGCTGTGGTGGGTCAGAGCGAAGGGGATAGCGCGGATCGTCGACGACGGCCCGGAACGCGATGGCATTGCAGGAGTCGTGGCATCCCGTTATCACCAGTACCACGACAACGCGCCGGCGGGTCCTGCGATCGTCATCGCCGTCCGCGAATGGAAGGGCTGGTCAGCCAACTGAGCTGAGCTCGCTCCTGCGGGTGAGGCCTGGCGTGTCGCGGCGCGGCGTTGGCGACGTGCCGTTGGGATTCGATCGGCCGACCAAAATCCGCCACCACGACAGGAACAGGACGAGAAAGCTCACCGTGGCAATGGGCCAGAACAACAGTGGGTTGTCAGCATCCGTGCCGGCTTGGAGAAGATGCACGGTCGCGAAGCCGAACAGCAGGAAACTCGACGCGTGAACGGCGCGCCAGACACGTTCCGGGACGACGGCTCGTCTCAGAAGCGAGGTGATCTCGACGGCGAGGAGGAGCCAGAACGCAACAACGCCCCATGCGACTGCGCTTGGCTTCCATTCCGATGCCATGGGTATGAGTATGTCGACGAGGTCGAAGTGCACGAAGTTGTCGCCTATCAGTGCTGCCATGTGGACCAGCGTGAAGACAACGGTGAGCCCTCCGATGAAGCGATGGAGGTCGAGAAGCCACGGGCGACGGGGTCGGCCGCGCAGCACGCCCGTGGAAAGGAACAGGCCCCAGAGCACGGCGGCTGCTGAGAGAAACCACGCAGTGATCCCGGATGCCCTTGCGATGTACCAGGTCAGCTGTTCGTTGCCGAGAAGGGCGGTCACGCGAGGTAGTCCTTGATGTTTCCGAACTCGATGAGAGCGCCATCGGTGTTCACGGCGAGTGCACTTGCTCCGAACTCTTCGACGTAGGTTGCCGCTCCGGCGACGCCGGAAACGATCGCAGCTTTGGTCACGAGCTCAGCAACCGCTGCTGATCCTGCGATAACGCTGATTGCTGTCATGTCGGTCTCGGTCGGCTTTCCGGTTCTCGGATCGAGGAGGTGGTGCCGTTGACCTTCGGGTCCGGTCCATGTTCTCAAGTCGGTTCGTGAGGTGCACACGGCGCCGTCGCCGAGGGCCACTCGCTTGGCTTTGTTGCCGCCGACAGCGGTGGCGGCGAGCCCGATGATCCAGCCGTCGCTGGTTGGCGCTTCGCCATGGACACGAACATCGCCGCCGATGTTGACGCACAAGCCGCTGGCCGCTGCGCTCGACATCGTCTCGTCGCACAGGAGATCGGCCGCGAAGCCCTTGCCGATTCCGCCGAAGTCGAGAGCAATGCCGATGGGCAGCTGCACGGCGTTCGACTGCGGCATGAGGACGATGTCTCCGCATCCGGGAGCTGCGATCGTTGTGGCGAGCGTGGGTGCGGGCCCGATGTTTTCGAACGAGGTGTCGTACCCCTGCGCCGTCATCGACGCGAGCACTGTCGGGTCGTAGCTGCCTTTGGTGCGGTGCCACCCTTCGACCGCAGACGCGATCAGACGGAACGTGTCCGGTTCGACAACAGTCACCGCGCCAGAGGCGCTATTCAGCTGTGAGAGTTCGCTGGTGGCCGAGAAACGTGTCCACCTGCGTTCGAGGTCGCCGAGTCTGGACACGAGATCGTCGACGACGTGGGTCCGCGCACCGACGGTGATCAGATGTGCCGTGGTGCCCATAGCTTCGCACAAGCGTTCATGAGCCATTCGAGACCGTAGTCGGAGGGGGCGGCGGGTTGTTCGTTGCCGGTGGCGCTTTCTTCACCGGCCGTGGAGCTGTCGTTGTCGTGGTGGTCGGCGTGACGATGTCATCGAGTCCGGAGAGCGCGCCGGTCTCTGCGAACGGATTGTCTGCTGGCTGACTCGTCGTGGTCGTCGTGGTCGTTGTGGCTGTCGTGGTCGACGTGGGAACGGGCGTCGCCACAGTGGTTGGTAGCACTGTGGTGGAGGTCTGGGTCAACTTCGACAGTGTGCTCTGTTCATCATCAGGGCTGATCAGATCTTCCGCAGAGCTCGATCGTTGCGTCGCGGTGATGCCACCCACGATGCCGACGGTGGTTGCCAGGCTCGTGACACCGACCACGCGGCGGGCCCGTCGCGCCGGGTGTGATCGAGATGTGATGTTCAGGCTGCTCATCGGTCTTCCTATCGGCCCGCGCTGGCCAGGCACCTGAGAAACTTACGGATCTTGTATGAGGGTTCCGTGAAGATCGGTCATGTCGCACCAACGATGGCTAAGAGGTTCAGTGATCGGAATTGACGATGGTTACGCACGACCTGCTGCTAGACCGAGTCGGTGCCGGTGAAACTGATCGCGTCCGACCTCGATGGCACCTTGTTCGATGTCGATCATCGGCCGGCCCCTCGCACGGTTGTGGCGGTAAATGCTGCTGTTGATGCGGGGATCGTGGTGGTCGCCGTCACTGGCCGGAGCTACTTCGGCGGAGCCCCGCTTGCGATCTCTACGGGGGCTCGGCTCGATTGGTTCATCGGTTCGAACGGCGGCCATCGGCTCGACTACGCGACCAACGTGCTCGAAGAGCGGCTGACCTTTACCTCCGAGGCGGTCGATGAGATATGTGATGGTGTCGATGCCGCGCTCGAGAAGGTGGGGTTCGCGTGGGAGATCGGGGAGGGACTGGCCTGGAATCAGGTGTTCGTCGACATGGCGCCGACCACGCAGAGCCGCCCGCGGATTGTGATGGAAAGAGGTGACCAGCGAATCTCCGAGGTCGGCAAGATCTTCGTCGCCCATCCGGAGGTGACGTCGGTCGATCTGGTGGATCTGGTCCAGCCGCACGTCCACGCTGACCTCAACGTCACGACGTCGGGTGCCAAGTTCGTCGAGATCACCCCAGCCGGAGCCGACAAGGGCTCTGCCCTCGCTCGTCTGTGCGGAAACCTCGGCATCGAGCGGTCAGAAGTGGTTGCGTTCGGTGACAATCAGAACGACCTGACGATGCTCGACTGGGCTGGCAGGGGCGTGGCCATGGGCAACGCCCTCGGCATGGTGAAGGCCGTCGCCGACGAAGTGGCGGCGCCCAACCATGAGCACGGCGTGGCCCAGGTGATCGAAGCCATGCTCGGCTCACGATCGTTCAGTTGACGCCGGCGCGACGGTGTTGGCAAATCGCCGTCGACTTCGGCTTGCGCCCTCGGCAGGATTCGAACCTGCGCTCATGGCTCCGGAGGCCACTGCTCTATCCCCTGAGCTACGAGGGCTTGAGTCCGAAAGTCGGACGGATCGATCATCGTACCTGGTGATCGTTGGGCCGTTGCCGGGCAACGACGGCGTCGTGGCGCCTCATCTCGAAGCTCTCGACTCGAATGGCCGACAGCTCGGAGGTCGAATGGCCAGCGGCGAGTTGCACTACTGGGTCCACACCACTGTCGTGTTGAGCGAGTTCGATCGTCATTCCGGCATCGTGTTCGACGAGAGGCGTCGCTCTGGCGGCACCACATCCACACCATTGTCAGAGCACCCGACGGCGGTTACTACGGTGTCGATCTTCCCCGCACCGCCGCCGGTGTTTCGATGACTCGGGTAGCGTACATCGCAAGCATCACCACCGATTGGGTTTTGATCTCTACAGTGGTCGTTTCGTTGGTCGTCGGAGGACTGATGGCGAAGTTGCTCGTGACTGGTGGTGCCGGATACATCGGATCACACACGTGCCGAGCGCTTGCAGCGGCCGGGCACGAAGTGATCGTTCTCGACGACCTGTCTGCGGGACACCCGGCAACGGTCGACGAATTCGAGCTCGTGGTCGGAGATGTCGGCGACGCTGACGTCGTGAAACGCGTGTTCAGCCGGCACGGACCCATCGAGGGAGTCATGCACTTCGCGGGTTTCATCGAGGTGGCGCGCAGCGTGAGGGAGCCGCTCGCGTTCTATGACACGAATCTCGTTGCGGCCACGAACTTGGTCGATGTTGCCGTCAGAAACGGTATTCAGGCGTTCGTGTTCAGCTCGACCGCCGCTGTGTACGGCATGCCTGAGATGCAACCGATCCTCGAGGGGAGCCCGATCGAGCCGATCAACCCGTACGGAAACTCGAAGGCGATGCTCGAGCGAGTGCTCGCCGACGTCGAACGCGCCCACGGCATGCCCTGGATGGCGTTGCGTTACTTCAATGCCTGTGGTGCTCACCCTGATGGCGATCTCGGGGAGGACCACGAGCCGGAAACGCACTTGATCCCATTGGCACTTGCGGCGGTGATCGAGCGTCGTGATGCACTCACGCTGTTTGGGACCGACTACCCGACTCCTGACGGCACGTGTGTGCGCGACTACATCCATGTGGTCGATCTGGCCGAAGCCCACGTGTTGGCTGTGGAGGGGTTGCTCGCTGGTCGTCCGAGCGGCGCATACAACCTCGGCACGGGTGAGGGTCACTCGAATCGGGAGATCCTCGACGCGGTTGGCAACGTCGTCGGTCGGCCGGTGCCACATGTCGAGGGGCCACGACGACCAGGCGATCCCGCCGAGCTGGTCGCCGACTCGACCCTCTTCCAGTCCGATTTCGGGTGGTCGCCGAAGTACTCCGATCTCGACACGATCATCTCTTCGGCGTGGAACTGGCATCAGAATCAGTGGGGCTAATCCACGCTCGCTGAACAGTCAGGCCAGATACCCTCGCTGTCGTTCATCGATCGGTATGGAGTAGCAGTGATTCGCGACGATCTCGGCGACGCCATCGCGACCGCGTTCGAGGCTCTTGGTCTGCCGCGCCCCGATTCTGTGCACCTCGAGCGACCGGCGCGGCGTGAACACGGTGACTGGTCGAGCAATGTCGCGATGGCATCGTCGAAGGCCGCTGGCCGCAATCCTCGTGAACTCGCTGCCGAACTCATCGCTCAACTCGAGTCGATGGATCTTCGTCATGTCGACATGATCGAGATCGCGGGACCGGGATTCGTCAATTTTCGGCTCGACGACGGCTGGCTCCACGATGTCCTCGTCGATGCCCTCACTGCCGGGGCAGCATATGGGCGGCCCGATATCGGGCAGGGAACGCGCGTGATGGTCGAGTTCGTCTCGTCGAATCCGACTGGGCCCATCCATGCCGGCGGCGCTCGTGGTGCTTGTTACGGAGACGCGCTGGCTGGGGTGCTGGAGGCCACAGGCCACGACGTCGAACGCGAGTTCTACATCAACGATCGTGGCGTGCAGATGGATCTGTTCGCAGCGTCGCTCGAAGCGTTGCGCGACGGAAACGATCTGCCGGAGAACGGCTACGGCGGCGACTACATGAAGCACTGGGCATCGGAGATGCCAAACGGTGTGGATGCCCGTGAGTGGGGGTACGCGCATTCGCTCGGCTACACGAGAGAAACGTTGGCCCGGCTCGGAGTCGAGTTCGATGTCTGGTTCAGTGAGCGCTCGATGGTGGAGAGTGGTGCCATCGAGGATGCCCTCGAGAAACTGCGTGGCCGAGGCGTCGTCTACGAAGACGAGGGGGCTTCATGGCTCCGATCGACGGACTTCGGAGATGACAAAGACCGTGTCATCGTTCGCAGCGATGGTGACTACACCTACATCATGCCGGACATTGCCTATCACCGAGACAAGTTTGAACGTGGATTCGACCACATCATCAACGTTTTCGGTGCGGATCATCACGGGTACGTGTCACGGCTGAAAGCCTCAGTCGCAGCGCTTGGTTACGACCCAGACAAGCTCGAGGTCAGGATCAACCAGCTCGTACGGCTCGAACGAGACGGCGACGAGGTGAAGATCGGCAAACGTTCTGGAGAACTGATCGAGTTGGCGGACATTCTCGACGAGGTCGGTCCGGATGCGACCCGCTTCAGCTACCTGCTTCAATCGATCGACTCGCACATGACGATCGATCTGGCTGCGATTGCTGCGAAGTCGATGGACAACCCGGTCTTCTACGTCCAGATGGCCCACGCCAGAGCGTGCTCGATTCAGCGCAGAGCAGCTGAGGTGGGCTTCGCGGGAGCGACAGCTTCGTCCGGCGACACGTCATTGCTCACACACGAGCGTGAACTCGAGGTTCTCCGCTCGCTTTCAGAGCTGTCCGATGTGCTGACTCTTTCGGTTCGAGAGCGTGCTCCACACAAGCTCGTCACATGGGTCCGTGAGCTCGCTTCCGCCTTTCACGGATTCTTCGCCGACTGCTACGTCGTCGCCGAGAGCGTTCCTTCCGATCTCGCAGAGGCCAGGCTGCAACTGGTGGAAGCAGGGCGTATCGGACTCGCGAGCGCACTCGACATCCTCGGTGTAGCGACCCCGGAGGAGTTGTGACCGGCCCGATACCGTTCGATCTCCTCCCGGAGACCGCCGCCACTGATGCTGCTGGCCAGCTGACCGTCGGCGGCTGCAATGTTCTCGACCTCGCTGCTGAGTTCGGTACCTCGCTGTTCGTCTACGACGAAGAACATCTACGGAACCGATGCCGCGAGGCCGTGAGCTCGTTCGGCGAAGGTGTCGCCTTTGCCGGTAAGGCGTTCTTGTGCCGAGCAATGGCAAAGCTCGCCCACGAGGAGGGCATGCACATCGACGTCGCAAGCGGTGGCGAACTCCATGTCGTGCTTGCGGCAGGTGTTCCTGCGGACCGGATCGTGCTTCACGGCAACAACAAGAGCGACACCGAACTTCTGGCTGCGCTCGACGTGGGTGTGAGTCGAATCGTGGTCGACAGCTTCGATGAGATCGATCGCATCGAAGGGATCAACCATCCAAGGGCGCCAAAGGTGTTGCTGCGGGTCACGCCTGGTGTCAAAGCTGAGACTCATGACTTCATCTCGACGGGCCAGGACGACTCAAAGTTCGGGTTCGGCGTCTCGTCAGGTCAGGCACAACTCGCTGTCGAGCGCGCCAACGCGTCAGATGCGATGGAACTTGTTGGCATCCACAATCACATAGGCAGTCAGGTATTTCGGGTGGAGAGCTTTGCCGAGGCCCTGAAAGTGGTCGCAGAGTTCAGCGAGCCGCTCGGACTTGCCGAGTTGTCGGTTGGCGGCGGTCTCGGAGTTGCGTACGTCGAAGGCGAGTCAGCGCCTTCGATCAGTGCGTGGGGGATGATGATGGCCGAGGCCTGCGATCGTCTCGGAGTTTCGGCCAGGGTGCTTGCCGAACCGGGCAGAGCAATCGCGGCCAAGGCTGCGATCACGCTGTACACAGTCGGGACCATCAAGACACTGCCCGACATCAGGACCTATGTGGCTGTCGATGGCGGATTCGGCGACAATCCTCGACCTGTCATGTACGGCAGCGACTACACGACGTTTCTGCCTCGCGATCCCGGCGCCGACCGCCCGCGGCGCGTTCGTGTCGTCGGGAAGCATTGTGAGAGCGGAGACATCCTGGTCCGTGATGCGCCTGTTCCTTTCGACCTTGCCCTCGGCGACATCCTCGCAACCCCGGTGACAGGCGCGTACGGCCAGGGCATGGGCTCGAACTACAACAAGGTTCTCAGGCCTGCGGTGGTGTTCGTACGCGACGGCGATGCAAGGGTCGTTGTTCGCCGCGAGACCAATGAGGACCTCTTGGCGACTGACCTCGGCTGAGTCGACCCTGCGAATTGCGAAGGGTCGCATCGTCAGTCCCGGTACCGTGAGCGCCATGCAAGGACAAGATCTCTCGACCGTTCGCGTCGGTGTTCTGGGGTGTGGCAACGTTGGCGCTTCGGTCGTCAGCATCATCCAAGCTGACGCCGACTCGATCGCGGCGAAGACCGGTATCAAGCTCGTTGTGACGAAGGTAGCGGTTCGGAATCTGTCAGCAGATCGTGCTGTCGCGCTCCCTGATGGTGTCCTGACCCGCGACGCTCACGCCGTGGCAAACGGTAGCGATGTCGACATCGTCGTCGAGACGATCGGCGGAATCGAACCGGCACGGCAGATAACGCTTGCCGCCCTGAAGAGCGGGAAACCGGTGGTCACGGCCAACAAGGAACTCGTAGCCAACTGTGGTGCGGAGTTGTTCGAAGCCGCGACCGCCGCCGGTGTCGATCTGCATTTCGAGGCAGCCGTGGGTGGGGGCATCCCCATCATGCGGGCGCTGCGAAAGTCACTCGTCGGCGAGCGCATCAACAAGATCCTCGGCATCGTCAACGGCACGACGAATTTCATTCTCACGAAGATGACCGAGGAGGGTGCCGGCTACGCCGATGTTCTTGCCGAGGCGCAGGCACTTGGCTTCGCGGAAGCTGACCCCACGGCCGACGTCGAGGGACACGATGCCGGCGCCAAAGCCGCGATCATGGCCACCATTGCCTTCGGGCAGAGCGTTGTTCCCGGCGACGTGTTCCAAGAGGGCATCAGCCAAGTGTCCGCATCTGACATCGAGGCTGCGCGCCGCCTCGAACATGTGATCAAACTACTCGCCATCGTCGAGCGGACCGACGACGAGGTCGCGGTTCGCGTTCACCCTGCGATGGTTCCGATCACGCACCCTCTCGCCGCGGTCCGGGACAGTTTCAATGCAGTCTTTGTCGAAGGTGAAGCCGTTGGGGAGCTGATGTTCTATGGCAGGGGTGCCGGTGGGTTCCCGACGGCGAGCGCCATGATCGGTGATCTGTTGTCGGCGATCAGCAACCTGAAGCGAAGCACCGCGAGTCCTTTCGGCACGCTCGAGGCCGCGAAGATGAGGCCGATCGACCAGACCAGCAGCGCGTTCTATCTGAAACTCGAAGTCCAGGATCGGCCAGGCGTCCTCGCAGCTGTTTCCTCGGTGTTCGGCAAGCATGGCGTGTCGATTCGATCGATGGAACAGCATGGCGCCGGCGACTCGGCCAGCCTCGTGCTCATCATCCACCGTGCTCTTGAATCCGACGTGCAGGCGACCCTTCGCGAGCTACGCGAACTCGAGTCGGTTCAGAGCGTCGGCTCTGTGATGCGCGTCATCGGAGACTGATGTGAAATATCAGAGCACGCGGGGTGATGCGCCTGTCCTTGACTTCGCCGGCGCTCTGGTCACCGGCCTGGCCATCGACGGAGGTTTGTACGTCCCACAGTCGTGGCCCACGATTGATGCGGGTGATCTGGCTCGGATCACGAAAATGGACTACCACGAGGCCGCAGCTCTCCTCATTTGGCCCTTCGTCGAGGGTTCGTCGATCTCCAGGCAAGCACTGGCCGGGATGGCGGAGGCGGCCTACGCGACGTTCCGTCATGACGACGTGGTTCCGTTGCACCAGATCGGCGACGATGAGTTTCTCCTCGAACTGTTCTGGGGACCAACGCTGTCGTTCAAGGACGTTGCACTACAGCTCGTCGGTCGACTTTTTGAACACGAGCTGGCTGCGACTGGCCGCACTATCACCATCGTGGCGGCAACCTCAGGTGACACTGGTTCAGCGGCGATCGAGGCCTGTCGGGATCGTGACGGTATCGAGCTGGTGATGCTCCACCCAGCCGGACGCGTGAGCGAGGTGCAACGGCGCCAGATGACGACGGTCGACTCGCCCAACATCCACAACGTGGCGATCGAAGGCACGTTCGACGACTGCCAGGATCTCGTGAAGGCGATGTTTGCGGATCGGTCATTCCGCGACGCCAACCACCTTGCTGCCGTCAACTCGATCAATTGGGCGCGCGTCGCGGCCCAGACCGTCTACTACGTGACTTCATCGGTGGCGCTGGCGGAGCAAGGCCGAAAGGTTTCGTTTACGGTGCCGACCGGGAACTTCGGGAACATCCTTGCTGGTGACATCGCGCGCACCATGGGAGCCCCGATCGAGCGCCTCATCGTTGCTTCGAACAACAACGACATCCTCACCAGGACGCACGAGACGGGCGTCATGGTCATGGACGGCGTCACGCCGACGACAAGTCCTGCCATGGACATCCAGGTGTCGTCGAACTTCGAACGGTTGCTGTTCGAACTCTATGGCCGCAATGGCAATCTGTTGTCAGAAGCCATGGACGAGTTCAGGGCCACCGGTCAGCTACGGCTTCCCTCCGACGGCGCCGATGCGTTTCGCCGAGATTTCGCGGCCGACAGGGCTTCGGAAGCCGAGGTGGAGGTGACGATTGCATCCGTCAACGATGGCGTCGGCCACTTGATCGACCCCCATACAGCGGTCGGCGTCACAGTCGGGAGACGCTTGCGGCGTCCGGGTGAGACGATGGTCGAACTCTCGTGTGCTCATCCCGCGAAGTTCCCCGACACCGTCTTTGCTGCCACCGGGGTCGAGCCAGATCTCCCAGCACACCTGAGCGGCATCTGGGAGCGCGATGAGCGTGTCGTCGAACTTGCGAATGACCTCGATGCTGTTGAGTCCCACGTCGCGGCAGTGACCGCCAGTTGACGAGCCAATGACCACCATCGTCGGGTTGTCGGTCTGATCGGTGCTCGTTATCATGACGTCGATCGCTGGGATTCGGGTTCGACCTGCCCGGCGATAGGTCCCGCTGGATCATCACTCCCCGAGACGTGATGGCGGTTGCTGTCGATTGACGCCCCAGTCACATTCAGAGGACAGGGCGCGGGGTACTCGCAACGACCACTTATGGTCCTGATTGTTCACACGGAGATGTGCCGATGAGCACCGAGGCAGACGCACTCGATCGAAGCAAGCTGGAACGCAAGTCTCGAGACGAGCTCATGCAGATCGCGACAGCGCTTGGCGTCGGCGTGACTGCTCGGGCCAACAAGGCCGACATCGTTGACGCCATCCTCGGCGACTCGGACAACGAGACTTCTGCTGAGGATGCGGGTGGCAAGGGCCCGACGGTCAGAAGGACCCGTGTCCGCAGTACCGGTGGTCGAACGGTCGAGGAACCTGTCGAGGAGGGTCCTGAGGTCCCAGAGCCAGAGGTCAAGGCGCCAGATGTCGAAGGGCCGGCTGAGGAGCCAAAGGCCGAGTGGGAAACCGACGTCGACGATGGAGGCGCTGACAGCATCGGAGGAGACCCGAGCACCGAGGGCAGTGGTCCGTCGTCGCAACCGCGGGATGACAACGCAGCGGGTGATGGTCAGAGTCGACGTCGACGTCGACGTGGCCGCGACCGGGACGAACAGTTTCAAGGTGAGCCACTCCCCGTCGAAGGCACGCTGGACCTGCGTGACGAGGGTTACGGATTCATGAGGACCAAGGGTTTCCTAGCGTCTCGCGAGGATGTGTACGTTCCCGCCAAGTTGGTTCGCCAGCTCGGCTTGCGCAAAGGCGATGTCATCACGGGAACCAGCCGTCCCGCGGCTCGCAACGAGAAGAACCCAGCGCTCATGAGAGTCGACACGGTCAACGGTCTCGAACCGGAAGAGGCAAGGGCGCGTCGGGCTTTCGACGACCTCACTCCGGTGTTTCCCGATTCGAAGCTGAAGCTCGAAGTTGCCGATGGATCTGACAACGTCACCGGAAGAGTGATCGACCTTCTCGCACCGATCGGCAAGGGGCAGCGTGGCCTCATCGTCGCCCCGCCGAAGGCCGGCAAGACCACCGTGATGAAGCAGATCGCCTCCGCGATCGAAGCCAACCATCCCGACGTCGAACTCATCGTGTTGCTGGTCGATGAGCGTCCTGAAGAGGTCACCGACATGGCCCGATCGGTCAACGGCACCGTGGTGGCGTCGACCTTCGATCGGCCCCCGGAAGAGCACGCTCAGGTGGCCGAACTCACCATCGAGTGGGCCAAGCGCATGGTTGAAGAGGGCAAAGACGTCGTCGTGATCGTCGATGGCATCACCCGACTCACCAGGGCCTACAACTTCGCGGCTCCGCAAACGGGCCGGGCGCTCTCTGGAGGTCTCGATGCCGGAGCGATCTACCCACCGAAGAAGTTCTTCGGAGCGGCGCGAAACTTCGAAGAAGGCGGATCACTCACGATCATCGCTACAGCTCTTGTCGACACGGGCTCACGCATGGACGAGGTGATCTTCGAGGAGTTCAAAGGCACAGGCAACATGGAGCTGAGGCTCGACCGTCGCCTCGCAGAGCGTAGGGTCTTCCCTGCCATCGACGTCGACGGCTCAAGTACCCGCCACGAAGAGCTTCTCTTCAAGAAGCACCAGATTGCCGAGGTCCACAAGCTTCGCAGCGTGCTCGCGGCAATGTCGGACGCCGAGGGCGAACCGATGGAGCTTCTCAAGGATCGGCTCGCCAATTTCAAGACCAATGAGGCATTCCTCGTCGAGATCGGTCGAGCTCGCTGAAGTGAATGTCGCCGCCACTTATTTCTCTCGGGGGTTGGTTCGAGCAACTCACCCCAGCACAATGTTTCTCGGAACCACGATGGAGTCATCATGAAGGACGGAATCCACCCCGAATATCGGCAGGTCGTCTTCCAGGACACGTCCACGGACTTCTCGTTCTTGACGCGTTCGACGATCGAGACGCGCGACACGACCACTTGGGAAGACGGCAACGAGTACCCGCTCGCCAAGGTCGAACTGTCGAGCGCCAGCCATCCGTTCTTCACAGGCCAGATGAAGATCGTCGATACTGCAGGTCGCGTCGAGCGCTTCGAGAAGCGTTACGGCCAGCGTCGCCGCCAGCAGAGCTGATCACCCTCGGCGACCTCGGTCGCTGATCGAACCGCGAAGGATCAGCTCGTGGCGCTCGATCCGCCCCAGCAGGCACAGTTCTACCCTGCGAAACTCCGCGCACTGACGCGAGATCACCTCGGATTCGAACTCGAAGAAGTCTCCGGCATGCCCGATGGTGCGCTCGGGTGGTCGGCGCGTGCTTCTGCCGTCGTCTATCTCGCCGAGACGGTCGTAGGAAGAGCGCTCGGTAGAACGCTGGTGTCTGCCCAAGATCGCGGCGCAGAACAGATACACGTCATCTGCGCAGATGAAGCGGCGATGGTGGCGCGGCGTGCCGCGACCTTCAAGATGCCGGTTGACGTGTGGAGCATAGGTACTGATGGCCTGGCGGCCGCCGAGCCTGCACCGCACGCACCTTCACCAGTGCTGCCAGAGGCAACGGTTGCGCTCACCGCAGACATCGTGGCGGCTGGTGCCGACCCCGTAATCGAGCACGGAGTTCTTGTCGGAGAAGTTCGTGGGCTCGAGATCGTGCGGGCCGAGGACCGTAACGGGGTCGTAGAGCTAGGAGTTGGCGTCGGCGACTTCGACCGCGAGGTCTTCGGTCTCATTCACGGCGATGTGCCGACGATGGAGGCAGTTCGGGAGGTCGTTGAAACAGTGGCCCGACACCGCTGTCCTGGTGCAGATCCGCACCCGTTGAACCGAATTGTCAGTGAGCGCTGGCTTCGGTCGTTGTTGATCGACGAGCCAGGGCGAATCGGCTTCTCGACCTTGGCAAGCGCTGAGCCGCCGGTGGCTCGCGTGAGCGTGAAGGAAACGATGCCGGCCATAGCGGTTGGCGAGCTCGGCGGCGAGGAGTGGGTCGTCGCGGTGTCGACGGGAATTGATCTCGATCTCGTGCCGTATGCAGCCGACGCAAGACTGAAGCTCGCACCCGATGCGCCACTGGCCATCGTTGTTCCCTCACGTGACGCACACCGCGTCACGTCACGGTTGGCCGCGTCACTCGAAATTCCAGCTCGACTGATCGCCATTGACGACAACTGGCGCTCATGGAGCTGACGGCTCGCCTGCTCCCATCGGTTCCGCCGCTGGCTACTGCCGATAGCGTTGGTCGACGTGCGTGATCGTCTGACCCAACTCGAGGATGAGTTGATGGTCGTCGAAGCCCAACTGGGCGATCCCGACGTCGTCGCGGACCGCGTTCGCTTTGCCGACGTAGGCAGGCGACATTCGGAGCTGAGCGAAATCGTCGCGGCCGGGAGGGCATGGCGACAGGCTGCGGACGATCTCGACGAGGTCAACGAGATGTTGCACGAGTCGTCGGCCGATGATCGCGACGAGCTTCGTGAACTTGCTGCCGACGCCGAACGCGAAGCGGGACTCACCGACGAGAGGTTCAAGTTCCTTCTGCTCCCGCGTGACCCGAACGACGCGAAGAACGTCATCCTCGAGATCCGGGGGGCAGAGGGTGGCGAAGAGGCCAACTTGTTCGCAAGAGACCTCTTCGAGATGTACAGGATCTACGCGAGCACGAACAAGTGGACAGTTGAGACGCTCGAGGCACACGCTTCGGACATGGGCGGTTTCAGCGACGTGGCTGTGGTGGTCAAGGGCAAAGGTGCCTGGTCGCGACTCAAACACGAGGGTGGCCCGCACAGGGTGCAGCGTGTCCCGGTGACCGAATCACAGGGAAGAGTGCACACCTCGTCTGCGACGGTCACGGTGCTTCCAGAAGCTGAAGAAGTCGATATCGAGATCGACCCGAACGATCTGAAGATAGACGTCTATCGCGCATCGGGTCCCGGAGGTCAGTCGGTCAATACCACCGACTCCGCGGTGAGGATTACGCACCAGCCAACAGGCGAGGTTGTGTCGATGCAGGACGAGAAGAGCCAACTACAGAACAAGGACAAGGCCCTTCGAGTGCTCCGCGCCAGATTGCTTCAACGACTCCAAGCCGAGCAGGCTGCCTCGCAATCCGAGGCAAGGAAGGGCCAGATCGGAGGCGGAGGGAGGTCAGAGAAGATCAGGACATACAACTTCAAGGAGAACCGGGTCACCGATCACCGCATCGGCCTGACCCTCTACAGGCTCGACAAGATCCTCGCCGGCGATCTCGACGAAGTGGTTGACGCGCTCCTGCATGACGAGCGACAGCGGCAGCTGAGTTCGGACAGTGACTGAGCACCACAGCGACGACCTCGTCGGTACGATCTCATGGCGTGAACTTGCCGTCGAAGCAGCTGCTCGTCTCGTCGCGTGCGGTGTTGAAGCCGCCGATCTCGAAGCGCGATGGATGGCCGAAGAGGCTTCAGGCATCGAGTCGCGCGACTGGTTTCTGGAAAACGCCGAACTGGCGCGCCGTCGCGGCGTCGCATCGTTCGAGGAGATGCTCGATCGCCGACTTGGTGGTGAGCCGATCCAATACGTCCTCGGCCACTGGGCCTTTCGACGCCTTGATCTCACCATCGATCGGAGAGTGCTGATACCTCGCCCAGAGACCGAACTCATTGTCGATCTCGCCCTTCGGAAGATCGCGGCGAGAGCCATCGAGCGGCCCGTCGTGGTCGATCTCGGCACCGGATCTGGGGCCATCGGCCTCTCGATCGCCGCTGAACACGCGAAAGCGGAGGTGATCGCCACCGACGTGTCGTCAGGCGCAATCGCGGTCGCGAGAGCGAACATAGCGGGACTTGGCAGGGCCGGAGCACGCGTGAGGATTCACGAAGGGTCGTGGTTCGAGGCCATTCCTGAATCTCACCGCGGCGAAATCGACGTTGTGGTCTCGAACCCGCCATACATCGGAGAAGATGAAATACTTCCGCGTTCTGTGATCGATTGGGAACCGGCCGACGCCCTCGTGGCGGGTCCTCGTGGAATCGAATGCGTCGAACACCTACTGGTCGAAGCTCGGCGATGGCTTGCGCCTGGTGGTGCCATCATCCTCGAGATGGCGTCCGACCAGACGCCAGCGGCGGCTGAGTTGGCCCGCCTCGCCGGATACGTAGAGGTGGTGATCGAGGCCGATCTGACCCGGCGGCCGCGGTTTGTGTCGGTGTCTCTTCCATGACGAATGGTCCGGTCTTGCTCGGAGCCGGTGATGTCGCCGCGATCGTGGCCGCGGTCGAAGCGGGAGGAGTCGTCATGCTTCCGACGGACACCGTGTACGGACTCTGCTGCGACCCGAGGAACGCAGCCGCTGTCGACAGGATTTATGAGATCAAGGGCCGACGGGGTGATGTTCCGCTCGCCACACTGGTGTCGAGCGCTGAGGCTGCTCGCCCGATCGTCGATGGTTCTCGATCGGAGTTCGATCTCGACTCGATCGATGCTGCGGATTGGCCTGGCCAGCTCACCCTTGTTCTCCCGCTGGCTGCCGAGTGTGGCTTCGCTCACGGTGTCGGGATCGGTGGGGCCGAGCCGACCGTTGGGTTGAGGCGTCCAGCGCCGAGCCTCGTTGCCGACGTCCTCGCGACGTGTGGGGTGTTGGCCGCCACCAGCGCCAACACGCATGGCGAGCCGACGCTCGTCACTCCATCGCAGATTCTCGATCAGCTTGGCGTACGTGCCGCCGCCATCGCCGCGTACGTCGAAGGAGGTCGACTCGAGTCGACACCTTCGTCAGTCGTGAACATCGGTGCCGACGGGTGGACAATGCTTCGTGACGGTCCGCTGACCCGGTTCGAACTCGACCAACTGCTCGGGGTCGGCGCTACCGGCTCCTAGACTTGACCGCTCAAGTAGAGGCAGGGTCACTTTGGAACCAGTTCGGGTGCTTTTCGTGTGCACAGGGAATATCTGTCGTTCACCGATGGCGGAATACCTGATGCGAGGTCGTGCCGAACAGCACGGGCTGCCGTTGTCTGTGCTTTCCTCAGGTCTCCAACTCGAGGACACGCCGGCCTCGGCTCATGCGGTCACCGTCGTCGGTGACCGCGGCTTCGACATGACCCCTCACCGCAGCAGGATCATCAACGAGGATCTCGTCAAAGCATCAGATCTCGTGCTTGGTATGACCGGCCGCCATGTCCGCGAGGCTGCAATCTTGGACATGGGCGACGCGCACATGATCTACACGTTGCGCGAGTTTGTTCGACGCTCGTCGATGGAGTCCCCCCGAGCGGCAGATGAGTCCATTGGTGAATACACGAAGCGATTGCACGCGCGCCGCTCGCTAGCTCAACTGGGGTCGGGTGGACCGAACGACGATGTCGACGATCCGTATGGACGTCGCAAGGGGATCTACAAGAAGACTGCCAACGATCTCGAGGTCCTCGTCGACGAGGCGTTAAGCGCATTGTTCGAGGGGCGAAGTTTCTCAGGGGGGTGAAGTTTCTCAGAGGGGTGAAAGGGGCTACGCTCCACCTCCCGGAGTTTCGGCTCTGGCGACAGACTGATCGCAGACGAGTTAACTGCGGAAAGTGGTTGAAAATGGCGAGAAAGTATTCACACGGGCGAAAAAATCACGGAGAGTGTTGATTTCGATGTCCCGACTCGTTATTGTGCAGAGCATGACCTCCTCCAGGACCAACACATCGCCCGCGACGCGTTCACTTCCGCGTCGACTTGCAGTGTTCTTTGCCGCTTCTGCAGGCGCGCTCGCTCTCGCAGCGGTTCCTGTCGGCGCTCAGACCTACTCCGATGGAAGCGACGGAACAACCGGTCAAGGTACCGACACGAACACGACGCCGATCACCAGTGCTCCTGGCGCGTCCGACTCGGGTAACGGTGGTACGAGCGGCACAGGTGATGTTGTGGCCCAGGCCGAAGATAACGGTGCGCTTGCCTTCACAGGCAGCGACTCGATGTCGCTCGCCCTCATCGGTGCTGGCATCGTCACTGCGGGTGGCCTGCTTGTCGTGAGTTCGCGTCGCAAGGTTGAACTCCCAGTCTGAGCCTGACCCCTCACTTCTGGAGGCGGCGGGCATCGATGCGCAGTCAATGCGCCAGTGGATACGGCCGATTCTCACTGTCGCAGCGACGATCCTCGCCGCCTGGGGAATGTTCGCGATCGTCGCTGGTTTCCAGGCCGTTTCCGCAGTTCGAGATGCCGAAACGGCGTTTCGTGAACTCGAACGATCCGCTGACCTCGATCGATATCTGGACGGAGACCTGGATGCCGAGATCGACACAGCAATCATCGAGCTCGATGATGCCAGTGCGAAGCTCGATGCGTTCGTACTGAAACCGTTGCGAGTTGTTCCCTTCGTCGGGCGACAACTCTCGTCAGCTCGAGCACTCACGAACTCCGGTCTCGAACTGGTCCTCGCCATGCGTGAGACGGGTCGGACGATGCGCAACATCATCGACGACCGAGGGCAAACGGCAATTCATGATCAACTCGAGCTTGTCGCTGCCGAGTTGGCCGAGATGCGCGACATCGTGCGCTCTGTCGATCTCGGGCCAATCGACGGGCTCACCGGCGACCTCGCACGCGGGCGCAACGAAATCGCTGTGCAGTTGGCTGAGGTCGAACCACAGCTCGACAACGGTTCCCGACTGCTGTTTGCGCTGTCTGAGTTATTTCGTGGTCCCGAGGACCATCTGTTGTTGATTGCCAACAACGCCGAGTCACGTGCAGGGTCAGGGATGATCTTGACCACCGGAGTGTTTCGATCTTCCAACGGCCAGATCGTCGTGACCGATCTCGGATCGTCGTTCGCGAAGAACCTCCCGGTCGGATCTGTCGAGCTCACCGAGACCTACACGACGCACTTTGAGTTTCTGACTCCAGAGGCGGAATGGCGCAATCTCGCCGTCACACCCCGGTTTCCGGAAACCGCAGAATCAGCCCTGCGGATGTGGACCGAAGCAACAGGTGAAGAACTCGACGGCGTCATCCTCGTCGATCCCTTCGTGCTCCGGGCGTTGCTTGTCGGAACAGGACCAGTCACTGTCGAGGACAGTGAGATCAGGTCGGACACGGTGCTCGACTATCTGTTCCACGACCAGTACCTGGACCTAGGCGAGGAGTTCACGAACACCGAGCGCAGGGCCAAGGAACTACTGGTTGCCGTATCGGTGCTCGACCGGTTGCAACGACGAGACCTCGATCTCGTGGAGATGGTTCCCGCTGTGCTCGCTGCTGCCGAACGCCGACATCTGATGCTGTGGTCGCCGCGTGACGATCGCCAGCGGGTCTGGCGTGAGACCGGTGTCGACGGCGAACTCGAGGCGAACTCTCTGATGGTTTCATCGTCGAACAGGAGCCCGTCGAAGCTCGACTACTTCGTCGAGATCAAGGCCCAATTGACCAGCGAGATCGTCGACGGCATCAGGGAGGTCGAACTCCTTCTCGCCATCGACAACACGGTAGACCCGGCCATGGAGCCCCGATACGTCGCCGGGCCAATCGCCGGCAGTCTCGCCGAACCCGGCGAATACGTCGGCCTCGTGACGCTCAACCTTCCTGGCAGTGCCACGCGTGGCCGTTTCGATGGAGTGGAAGAGTTGTCAGTCTCTGGCGCCGATGGCCCGACTCGGATCATCGCCACCACCGTCAGCGTCCTGCCCGGCGGACGCCAGTGGCTCACTGCTCGCTTCGAACTTCCACTCGGGGTCGATTCGATTCAGATCGAACCTTCGGCGCGTGTTGAGCCGGTGGCCTGGACGGTTGGCGACCGTCGTGTCACCGACGATCGGCGATGGGTTGTTTCCTTGTCGTAGCCGCCGCTACTGGTGATGTTTCGATTGTGACATGATAACGTCATCATAGCGTAATATGTTTCTGACGAAGTCTTAAGCGGGCAATGATCGCAGCCGATGGAGACATGATGACGATCCGAAATCGCGGCCGACTGGCGACTGCGCTGACGGTCATCCTGCTGTCGACGGGTCTTGTTGGCGCGACCTCAACGTCCAGCGCAGCAAGCCAAGGTCTTGGACGTCATGCAATGGGCCTCTACCCCGGCTGGAACACGGCGACGGCCGACAACTTCGAGACCCTGGTCGGCCGTGATGCCGAAGCGCTGACGCTGTTCATCGACAAAGACACCTGGTCGGAGGCTTCGTCGTCGGCTCGAGGTCTCGGCCGACTCTGGGCCGACCATCCTGCGATGAAGGTCGTCTCGTTCCCGATGTCGATTGGCGGGCAGTCACTGGCACTCGGTGCATCAGGAGCACTGGACGACCAGGTCAGGAAGATCGCACAGGTTCTGGTCGACACCGGCCTTGACGGAAGTGTGATCCGGGTCGGTTGGGAACACAACGGCACTTGGAACACATGGAGTTCGCATACCGACCCCGACTCCTATGCCGCCTACTTCCGACGCATCGTGAACGTCTTTCGATCGGTGTCGCCGAACTTCTACTTCGAGTGGAACGTCAACGTGCGGTACATGGCCATCGACATGCGGACATACCCGGGTGACGCGTATGTGGACGTCATCGGCATGGACATATACGACTCGTCGTATGGAGCGACGCAGCGCGACGAAGTGGACCGGTGGAACACGTACCTCGATCGAACGACGGGGTTGAAATGGCACCGCGACTTTGCAGCAGCGCACGGCAAGCCAATGGCGTACTCGGAGTGGGGTCTGACGGACAACCACCTCGATGGTGTCAACCACGACGACCCGTATTTCATCATGAAGATGCTCGAGTGGATTGCGGTCAACGATGTTGCTTACGCGACATACTTCCACTCGAGAGAGTTCAAGCTCTCGAACTACCCGAACGCGAAGTCGCAGTACGTCGCGTCGCTCGGTGACGTCCCAGCGTGGTCCAACGGTCCAGTGACTGTTCGCCCCGACCCCTGTCGTGGAGCTTCGAACCCGACGCGGCACCCGAATGCCGATGCGGCCAGCGGATACTGGATCCTTGATGACGACGGCAGAGTGCATGCCGTCGGGTCGGCCGAACACCACGGTGATCTGGGCGGCTCTGGCCTTCCCGCTGTTGGCATCGCTGCTCACCCGGGCGGACGCGGGTACTGGATCGTCGACGAGCTCGGCCGGGTGTTCGCGTTCGGCCAGGCCGCGCACCATGGTGACCTGGCGACCACAGCGCTGAGGGCACCGATTCGAGCGGTCATGGCCGCGCCGCACGGTCGCGGCTATTGGTTGGTCGGCGCCGATGGCGGCGTCTTTGCCTTTGGGGTGGGCTATCACGGTTCCATGGGAGGGGTGGTCCTGAACGCACCGGTGGTTTCCGGGGCAGCAGCCCCTGACGGCAATGGATATTGGCTGGTCGGCGGGGACGGTGGGGTGTTCGCCTTCGGTGCTCCGTTCAAGGGCTCGACTGGCGACCTACGCCTCGATGCCCCTGTGCTGTCGCTGGCAGCACACCCCACAGGGGCTGGCTACTGGCTCTACGCCGCTGACGGCGGAGTCTTCTCGTTCGGCGTTCCATTCCATGGTTCGCTACCGGGGCTGGGACTGTGCACCACGTTGACCGCCGTCGAACTGATCGACACGCCAACAGGAAACGGGTACTGGATTTTGACAAACAACGGATTGGTCTACGGCTTCGGTGATGCACCAGAACTCGGTGACGTGGCCACCCGACTCGGCGGAGCGCACGCAATCGACATGGATGTTTCAGGCTGAAGATGGATGCGGGCGAACCTCGTTCAGCGAACCTACGGCGCGCGCTGAGGTCGAGTGTCAAAGAAGCGGTGTGGTTGATCGGGCGGCACACTCCTGGCGAACTCAACGACATCGGCCTGTTCGCCACGCGGCGTGGCGGTTCCACGTGGCTTATGGAGGTCATCGCCGCTTCCGAAGGCTGTCGTCCGCTCGACCAACCATTCTCGGTGGGGACGGCGAACCTCACCCCTGGGCACTATCGGACGATGCCGAAGTATCTCGACGGTCAGATCGTGTGTCCGTCGGCTGATCAGCTGGAACGACTGACGCCATATGTCGACTCGCTGCTCGCTGGTGACATTCCGGTCAACGCACCTTTCCGAATCTGGTCGCGGGGATACCGTCGCACCACATCGCGCCAGGTGCTCAAGATCGTTGGTGCCAAGAGCATCATCTGCTGGCTCGATGACGAGTTCGACATCGATGTCGTATATCTGACCCGACATCCGATCACGCAGGCCCTCTCGTGTCTTCGCAACGACTGGACGCTCACGGTTCGTGCCTATCTCGACAACCCTCGTTTCATCGGCAGCTACCTCACAGGAGGTCTCGAGGGCAAATGCCATGACATTCTTACGACCGGCACAGAACTCGACCGATTCGTTCTGAACTGGGGGCTCGAGAACCTCATCGCGATGAGGTCGATGCCCGATCGCCAGGACTGGACCCACGTCTCGTACGAAGCAACGGTGATGAGGCCTGTGGAGACGGTGTCCATGCTTGCCGACCGGCTGTCGCTCGGTGATCCTTCGCGGTTGCTCGACTCGGCGCAACGACCATCGCGATCGTCGGGTCTCTCGACGCGAGAGCGAAGGGCAGCGATTCATTCCGGTGACGCAGACCTGCTCGTGAGGTCTCCGCTCGAGTCGGTTTCGCTCGCCGATCGCTCGTCAGCGATGCGTATCTTGGACGACCTCGAGGTCGGAATCTATCGTCCCGACGAAATCGAGCCGATCATCGGACGTTGAACCACACCACTGGACTGCTTGAATGGACGTCGGTGAACACCGATGGACACCAGTGACGATGTCGCAGCCTCACGCCGACAGATGTGCACTTCGCGTCCTGTGGCTGTGCGGTGTCTCGCCGAACGGCGTCGAATCCGGACTCGCGATGTACACCCGCGGGCTGACCGAGGCGCTGGCTTCTACGAGATGTTCCGTCCATGGTCTGGCCATCGGTGCGGCCCCTGCATCGTCGACGGGTACCCGCTGGACCACGATTGACGCAGAGCCGCGGTCGCGTCGTTCGTCGTTGCTGAGTCCTCTGCCCCATATCGCTGCCCGCTTGTCGACCGATGGCCACCGAGATGCCGTCGCCGCTGCGCTCGACGAAGGGCCAGACGTCGTCGTCGTCGACCACCTGATGTCGGGATGGTGTCTCAGACAGGTCGTGACCTGGCGACGCAGGAGTGGGGGACGGATCGTCCACGTGTCGCACAATCACGAGACGAAAGTCAGGAGCGAGTGGGCACGTTCTCAACCGAAGATGTCCCCAAGGGGGCTGTACCTGCGTATCGACGCGCGCAGGATTGCTCGCCTTGAACGCAAGCTTCTTCGCACTGCCGACCTGGTGACGACGATCACCCTCGAAGACAGAAGGTCTGTCGTCCACGACGTCGAATTCTCGCGATCCATGGTCCTGTCGCCCGGTTGGGAACGACGCTCGGCGGGTCACCCTGATCCTGTGCCGCTGTCGGAGCGAGGACGCCGAGTCCTACTTCTCGGAAGCCTCGACTGGCAGGCGAAGCGTGAAAACGTGGTTGCCGTTGTGACGGCATTTGACACCGTGTTCGCGGAGGCGGGCATCGAGCTTGTCGTCGCTGGCGGCGGCGACGAAGTCTTCGTCGAAGCCCAGCAGGGCAGTTGGCACGCAGCGACCTTCCTCGGCAGGGTCGACGACGTCGATGAGTTGCTCGCCTCGTGCCGGGTCGGACTCGTCGCCGAACCAGTGGGTGGTGGGTTCAAGCTGAAGGCACTCGACTACGGCTATTCCGGTCTGCCGATCGCTGCCCTCGAAGGTTCGATGGCTGGTATCGATCTCGCTCCGGGCCGCGACATCATCGGTGGTTCGACGCTCGATCAGCTGGCGCGAAACATCGTCGAGATCATTGACTCGGTCAGTGACCTCGAGAGGCTCGCCAACCGAACACAGACGAAGTTGAGGGATCGGTTCGATTGGCTCGATCGAGGGCGCAAACTTGCCGACAGGCTCTCCAAGATGACATCCGAAGCACACACCATCGCCGACGACGGCGGGACCGCTGAGGGGACACGTTGACATGACTACACGTCGCGTGCTCGTACATGATTACTCGGGCCACCCCTTTCAACTCCAGCTCAGCCGCGCGCTTGCCAAACGGGGCCATCGGGTACTCCACCTCTACTCCAGCGACTTCCTCACAGGACAAGGTGCGACCGAGGTCGGACCCGACGATCCGGACACCCTGGAGATCGAGTCGGTCGGCATCGGCCTCCAGTTCGCCAAGTACAGCCTGTTTCGAAGGACCAGTCACGAGTTCAGGTACGGGAGAGTTCTGCGGAACAGGGTCCGCGAGTTCGCGCCGGACATCGTTGTCTCGTCGAACACACCGCTCTTGGCTCAGCTGGTCCTGATGGCGTGGGTGTCGAAGCAGCGAGTCCCGTTCGTGTTCTGGCTACAGGACGTGTACAGCTTGCTGATGACCGGTGCTCTTCGGCAGCGAATGGGCTGGTTCGGCGACGTCATCGGATCGTTCTTCGGGTGGCTTGAGCGGCAGATGCTCAAACGCTCAGACGGCGTCGTGTCGATCACCGACGACTTCATGCCGATCCTTCGCCGCTGGGGAGTCGACACCCGTCGGGTCGCCGTCGTGCCGAACTGGGCTCCGATCGAGGAAATTCCACCCCTCGCGAGAGAGAACGAGTGGGCCGTGGAATTCGGCCTCGAGGATAAGTTCCTCTTTGCCTACTCGGGGACGATCGGACACAAACACCGACCCGACCTCCTCCTTCGGATTGCCAAAGAGCTCCCTGACGTCACGGTGCTGGTCGTCTCGGAAGGCCAGGGGGCCGACTGGTTGCGTACGGAGAAGAAGAAAGCTGATGTACTCAATCTCGTTCAGCTTCCGTACCAGCCCTATGCCCGGCTTCCAGAGGTGCTCGCCTCGGCCGACGTGCTGATTGCTGTTCTGGAGAGAGATGCTGGTGTCTATTCGGTTCCTTCGAAGGTCCTCAGCTACTTGTGTTCGGGTCGGCCGCTCCTGGCCTCCATGCCGCCAGAGAACCTGGCGGCGCGAACGATCGTCGGCAACCAGGCCGGAATAGTCGTGTCCCCCCACGACGACTACGCCTTTGTCGCCGCAGCAAAGGAGCTCTACCGTGATAGTGAGCTCAGGACGCGCCTCGGAAAATCGGCGCGTAGATACGCTGAAGGCACTTTTCAGATCGAAAACATTGCCGACAGGTTCGAAGAAGCCTTCGAGTACGCAGTCGCGGTCCGCGCGGCGAGAGGAGTCCGAATCCGATGACCGACAAGACCGACCTCGTGGTCGTCACCGGTGGTGGTGGATTCATTGGGGGTCATCTCGTGGCTCGCTTGCTTGAGGAGGGCCACATCAACGTCCGCTCGGTCGACGTCAAGCCGATGGGTGAGTGGTACCAACATCATGACGGTGTCGAGGACATGCAACTCGATCTCACCATGCGCGACTCGTGCATGAAGGCTCTCGACGGTGCTTCGACGGTCTACAACCTGGCCGCCGACATGGGCGGCATGGGATTCATCGAGAACAACCGCGCTCTGTGCATGCTGTCGGTGCTGACCAGTACCCACGTGTTGGTCGCAGCTCAGGAACACGGCGTCGAGCGCCTTTTCTACTCGTCGTCCGCCTGTGTGTATGCGGCCGACAAACAGATCGATGCCAACATCACTGCGCTCAAGGAATCTGACGCTTACCCCGCAGAGCCTGAAGACGGTTATGGCTGGGAGAAGCTGTTCAGTGAGCGCATGGCCCGCCACTTCCGCGAGGACTTCGGCATGCAGACCCGTGTGGCCCGTTATCACAACGTCTACGGGCCTCACGGCACCTACGACGGCGGTCGTGAGAAGGCGCCCGCTGCGATGTGTCGCAAGGTGATCGAGGCCAAGATGACCGGCGACCACTCCATCGAGATCTGGGGTGATGGCGAACAGACCCGCAGCTTCATGTACATCGATGACTGTCTCGAAGGTACCCGTCGCATTCTCGATTCCGACATCATCGAACCCATCAACCTCGGCAGCGACGAATTGGTGTCGATCAACGAGCTCGTGAGCATCGTCGAGGAAATCGGTGGGATCACGCTGAATCGCTCATACAAGACTGATGCTCCCCAGGGTGTTCGCGGTCGGAACAGCGACAACACGATGATCCAGGAACTCATGGGTTGGGCTCCTTCTGTGTCGCTTCGCGACGGCATGGAGAGGACCTATCGATGGATCCACGACCAAATGGTCGGCGCCTGACCTCGGACGTGAGCGAGCTGCGGCTTCTCGTCATCAGCCACACGCCAGCGATGTGGGGTGCCCAGATGCGCCTTGCCGAGTATCTGCCGGTACTCAAGGCAGCAGGGGTGTCTCCGACACTTCTCGCTCCTGACGAGGGCCCATTTGCCGACGCGTTCCGCCACCAAGGATGTGACGTCACGATCCTCGACCTGGGCCAGCGGCTCGGTCTCCGGACCGAAGACGATTCCCGTCCCGGCATCGGTGCCATGCTGTCGCAACTGATCGAGATACTCGGAGCGGCACGCCGGTTACGCCCGATCATCGGTCAGTACGATCTGGTGCAGAGCCACAGTCGAACGGCACATCTTGAGGTAGTGCTGGCGGCGAAGTTCGCCAGGAGGCCTTCGGTGATCGATGTGCACGACGTGGTCAGGCCTGGCATCGGGCAACGCATACTCCGGCTTGCTGGACGACTCTCTTCGCTCGTCCTGGCCAACAGTTCCTCGACTGCCGCCACTCTCGGACCTGGTCGCCGGAACGTGAAGGTGGTGAATCCAGCCGTCGATCTCAACCGCTTCACGGGTGCTGTCGCGCGGGACCAGGAGCTACGGATGAGGCTCGGAAGTCGGGGCGACGCAACCCTCATCGGCGTCGTCGGTCGCGTTGATCGTGACAAGCGCATCGAACTGTTGATCGATGCGTTGGCCGAACTGGACAGGACCGATGTCGAACTGAGCGTCGTTGGCGCCACCCACATTGCGGGAGCGAAGTACCTCGACGATCTCACCGCGCACGCCAACGAGAAGCTGCCAGGGCGGGTGACCTTCGCAGGGGCCCAATCGGACATGCCTGAAGTGATGGCGGCCATCGACGTGCTGGCGAGCGTGTGCACCGTCGAGGCGTTCGGGCGTTCGATACTCGAGGCTCAGGCGAGCCGAACCCCGGTCGTTGCGCCCGACCTGCTCGGTGTGTCTGACATCGTCGAGGACGGGTCCACGGGTTGGCTGTTCGAACCAGAAGACGTGCCAGATCTCGCAGCCGCACTCACTCGTCTGCTGGACTCGGCCGATCGAGCCCGGATCGTCGAGGCCGCGAATCATCAGGCCAAATCGTTCGGGATCGATGGCCAAGGAAAGATCCTGATCGACTCCTATCGAGCCCTCGTCTGATGTGGACCTCGGTTCTGGGATTGAATTTCGCCTCCATCGGCCGACCAAACAGAACAGGTAGTGTTCACTCCACCACGGGTCGCCGACGTCCCTGGTGACACAAACCGAGGACGACATCCATGGACATTCGCGATCTCCGGCTGACCCTTCGTCGCAATTGGCTGTTCGCCATCCTCGCGTTTGATCTCTGCATCGTTATCGGCATCGCCGCTGCCTTCTTGCCGCAGCCCACGTACCGTGCTTCCACGAGCCTTTCGGCACAGCCAGTCATCGCAGCCGGTGGTTCAGATCCCGCCAAGCTGACGCAGTTCCAGATCCCGATCGTGATCACGACAGCCGAGAGCCGCAGCATAAAGTTGCAGATCAGGGAGACCATTCCTTCCGAGCTCGCACCTTTCGGTGTGTCAGTCACCGTGCTGGCGCAGACCTCGGTGCTCACGGTTCAGGCAGAATCTCCTTCCCCTCAGGCCGCTGCGTACTGGGCCAACATGATCTCCGAGACGATCATTGCGGACGAGACTCTGGCCGCCACGATTCGGATCGAAATCCTGGACCACGCTGTCGAGCCGAATACGCCGATTTCCCCGCGACCGGTTCCGATCATGCTTGCGGCTGGTGTGCTTGGACTGATTGCTGCCGCCTTCGCGGCGATCTTCGCTGGCCGTGTACGCGACGCATTCGACAACGCAGAACTCATTCGCCAGCGTCTGGGCACCAACGTGATCGGCGAACTTCCCCGCATGCGTTTGCTGCGAAGGACTGATCTTGCACTCGTCGACATCCTTGACGACGGCTCGACGATGCTGTCTGAGTCATTCAAGAGCCTGCGGTCCAACCTCGAGTTCAGGATCGTTGCCCAGCAGCCAAGGGCCATTGCTGTGTCGTCGTACCAAATGGGCGAGGGAAAGAGCTCTGTGTCCGCTGGCATCGGTTGGGCACTAGCGTCTGTCGGCCAGCGGGTGATCTTGATTGATTCCGACCTCAGACGACCCTCGCTCCACCACCGGCTTGGGCGCCCCATGGACCGGGGTCTTGCCGACCTTGGTACCGCCCGCTTGGACGAGGTTCTGCAGCCAACATCATCTCGGGGTCTACGATTTGTTCCAGCTGGTCTTCCCGACCGCTCACCGGCAGACGTTGTTGCTGTAAATCTCCCGCGGGCCATCGAGGAGGCAGCTCGGGGAGCCGACGTCGTCATTGTCGATGCACCACCGATCGAGATGGTTGCCGAGACGCCACAAGTGATCAGCACATGTGGCCACGTGATTCTGGTTGTCGACGCGAGTTCGGTGAACCTGCCGGAGCTGGCGAACGCTGTCGCAGAACTCCGTGAGCAGGGTGCTGAGTTGCTCGGTGTCGTGATCAACCGTGTCCGGCGTCGCTGGTGGTCTCGGGGTCACGACTACTACAGTTACAAAACGTCCCCTCCGAAGAGCCCCCGAGCCCGCGATGCAGTGGCGAGTCGATCGTAGGTCTGACCGATGGCGCTCGCGCTGGTTGGCATCACGGCGCTTCTTGGTGCGGCTGGGTTGACCAGCTACTTCATCAAACTTGAGACTGAAGGTCGGCGCCACGTTGTCGTTCGTATTCTTCTGGCGCTGTTGCTTCTCGAGATGGTCGTACAACCGGATGCATTTAGGACACCCATCGGGTTGTTCAGGCTGCCGCTTGGTCCCTTTGACGCCAGGCCCGCCGACATCGTGATTCCGTTGGCGCTGATCGCGCGAACACTGACGTCGAAGGTTCCCCGGTACGTCAGCGCTCCCGTTCTGATGTGGTTCTGTTTCATCGTCTGGTACAGCACCGCGGGGCCTATTGGCTACTCCGGAGGCCACAGTGTCCCGATGGTCATTGCGCAGCTCAGGGGACCGCTGGTCGGCGTGTGCGTGATGATCATCGTTGCCGGCGTCGATGTGAACAAACTCCTCGGAGGCGACTGGTTGCCACGAGTTGGCAGAGCGGTCGGCATCGTGGGGGCGATTCTCGTCTTCACCCATTTTGCCGAGTTGTCGCTTACTCTCGATGCACCCATCATCGGATTCCGAGCTCTTGGTGCGCTCGGCGCCGACGCTCGAACCATGTTCCCCATCCTCGGGGTGATGGCGATCGTCGCGGAAGTGTCAGGCGGAAGGCGTCGGCTGATGGTGGTGCTTCCAGCACTCGCTCTCGTTGCGGCTCCCATCGCCGAAACCCAGGGTGGGCCATATCTGGCCGTGCTCGTGCTGCTACTGCTGCTGACTCTCGTAGCGCTCGGCTCAACGTGGCGTCGAAGGGTCCAACTCACCGCAGTCGATGTCGGATTTGTGTTCTCACTATTCCTCATCGTTGGCGCCGTCAGCGTCTTCGCCTCTGGTGGCGCCAGCCCAGCGTTCGTCGATCAGTTCGAGGAGGCTGTGCTCTCCGACACGCAGGCCACTACGACGAACGAAAGGTTCCAACTGTGGTCCGAAGCCACTGATGTCATCACCGCCTCACCGATCACAGGCGCCGGGCTTGGTGTTCAAGGCACTATCGAGAGAAAGTTCCCTGCTCCTGAGGTCACCACGGCATTCCACAACGTGTTGTTCGACATTGCAGCGCGATCGGGAGTGGTAGGACTTGGATTCTTTCTTCTGGCGCTGGTTATGACGGTTCGGTCGGCGGCGCGGGTATGGGAGCGTCACGAGGACAGCGTCATCGCCGGTCTTGCGATGACCTCGATGCTCGGTGCGTTCGCGATTCTCGGAAGGGCCTTGGTGTCGTCGAGCTTCGAACACACGCGCGTGACCGTCGGCCTGTTCCTGCTGATCGGCCTGGTGCTCGCCTCGGAGAAGACATTGTATTCCTCACCGAGTGATGACGGCATGGAGCGCCGAACTCGGCCGGCTGGCCAGTCGCGCTAGATCATCACTGGCCGTGGGTGGCGCGATATTCGTCGAATTGACGCCCGGCCAGGCCAACGACGAGACCCAATCCATAAGCGACTCGCATACCACCGCGAAGGCGAACAGTTTCACCCGTCACGATGCCGCTGAGCCAGATGAGACAGCCCTGACCAATGGCAACGATGCCAGCTACGACGCGCTTCACCACTTGTTTCGGCCTGAAGTTGTGCTTGCGTAAGACGACACTTCTGTTTGTGCCGCGTCGAAACTGGCGTTTCAAGACCCACGATTTGGTGACCCGACTCGCCGGTATCAATTCGTGGGTGAGCGCCTCCGGAGCGAAGACGATCTTGTGCCCGGCTCTGGTGAGCCTCTGGAACAGCTCGAGATCCTCGCCGCCGGAAAAACGAAGAGACTCATCAAATGGCCGAGTGTCACCGTCGAGGATGCACGACCTCACGAGAACGTTCGCTGTGATCGCGAAGTCGAGTGTGGTTCCAGCGGGTCGGGATCGACGTTGAAATGCCTTGGTTTCGGTGGCCCAGGACGGTGGCGGCTGCTCGAACTCCGCAAGTACGTGCCCCATGACGACAGGGGCTTCGTAGGTGTGCAGAGCTTCGGCGAACTCGAGAAGCCATCGCTTGTCGACCCACTCGTCGTCGTCGACGAAGACCAGCAGGTCCGCACCGAGCGACATGGCAAGTTCGACGGTCCGATTCCGAGCAAACGGGATTCCTTGACGTGGCTCGACAGCGGACGTGATGTCGATGCCGAGGTCGCCAAGCACATCAAGAGTCTGCTGCGCCGATCCCTCGACGTCGTTGTCGACCACAACGACGTGAAACCTCCAACCCGGAGGAATTTGGGCCATAGCGAGGCTCTTGAGTAGACCGCTCAGGCCCAGCGGTCTGCAATAGGTGGCTACGCACGCGATGGCCAGCTGTTCGTTGGTCATGAACCTTCTCGGTGGGGAGTCTGTCGCGTCCCACGCCGGGATGTGGCCCGAAGTTTGGTGACGAGCGCGGTTGCTCGAGCCATAGGGACAAAGACCCGGTACACCATCCGTTCCCGGATGTCCTTCGCGATGGCAGGGCGGTCGTCGACGAGCGCCACGTCCCTGGTGCCTGCCAGTCGCCGCAATTGATTGACGGCGTCCTGATCTCGCTCGAGGGGCCTGTCGAAGGGAGCGACCCACATCGAGGTTGCCGTCCCAGTCCAGCTCTCGATCGTTGCCTCGGCCGTGGAGTACTCGGACTCCGCCTTGTCCGATGCTGTTGCTTCGAGTAACGGGAGGTGACGTGCGGAGTGATTTGCGATGAGCCAGCCGCGATCGTCGAGCGCAGCAACATCGTGGGGCTGCATGTGCAGGTGTTCACGATCAAGTCGCTGGTCTTCGTCAGCACATTCGCGGTAGGTGGTGTCGATGACCTCAAGAACATCGTCGGTGAAGTGGTCCATGGTGAAGTCCTTCACCGACTCGCCGCAGTATCCGAACTCGCCAAGACGTTGCTTCAGAAGATCGATTTGCCTGACGTGTCGTAGCCAACACAGTTGCGCTCGCCAGAATGTCGCTGACTTGTCGATGAATGGGGGATTGATGGCTGCGATGCCGCTGACGCCGTGAGCATCGAGAGCCGACGCGGCGTGACGGACAACGCCCGCGTATCCATCGTCGAAGCTGAAGGTGAACTGCGGTCGGTGGAGTGGGCCCTCGAGCACGCGGCTTCGGCCCTCGTTGTAGGAGACGATGTCCCCGAGCCTGGAACACATCTCGAGGTGATCAGCAAAGATGTCCGGGGGATGGCAGATGGAAAGGCCACGAAGATGACGAGGCTCAGACCATGCGATCTCGTGGTAACACAACACGAACCAGTTCGAAGGGACGGTTGAGGCCATCAGAACCGCCCAGCTGAACGGATCAGTTCGAACAGACGTTTGGACCGTACGTCGTTGGAAACGGCAACCGCATCGACGACCTGGGAAACAACTCCGAACTCTGGGGTGGCCCTGCGGAGCATCGCGGGGTCTTCGACGACCCGTGCCGCCAGGTCTGCACCGCAGGCCGCGACGCGACGCTGGATGGATTCCGCATCGTCGTCTTCGCACAGAGGGGGCCAGGCCGTGGCCCAGCCCGAGATCGGGCCAATAGCCTCGACGACGGCGCACACGCTTGTGATGTCGCGGTGGGTCAACGCCGCGATGACCCCGGCGCGACCCGGGTGGGACGGCCAGCCGAGATGTATTCGAAGTTCCTGGATTCGCGTCTCACCTGCCTCGCGCGGACCGAATGCGACGATGGTTCCTGCGTGGTCTGGCGAACCGGCAGCGGCCAGTGTGTTGCCGACTGATTCGGCGTAGCGCTCATCGGCGGCGACGATGCGAGCGTTGTTGCGGTGATTCGCGACAATGGCTCGAAGGACCTTCGTGGCAAGGCGTCCGCGTGCGGCACCTGCCCTGACAGCGCCGGTGATCCCATCGAGGTTTCGTTGACGGCGCAGCCAGCGCATGACGTGGGCCCCGTCGCCGCGCCGCACGGCCGGCGACGATTCGGGTTTCGAAGTCGTGATGGTCACGAGCGACCCGAGGCGCGCATGCACCATCGAATGCAGAGGATCCCCGTCGCTGAGGATGTGTAGGGGTTCGGGGAAGGCGACCACCGGTGTCGTCATGTTCGTCCAGTCGACCGTAGGGCCGCGAAGGTGAGTCGGTGAGATCGGACAACTTGGATCAAGGTCGTCACGAGATCGGGCGCCGGTGACCGACGAGGCCACCGTGGGTAAACTCCGGCCGCGGGTCGTCGACAGGAATAGTGCTTCACGTAGGTCCCGATCAGCCAGGCACATGAGGGTGACTCAGCAATGGCCATGGAACTGTTGTCCAAAATCGAGCAGCGGGCGGCGCGCGTCGCGATCATCGGCCAAGGATATGTCGGCCTCGTTGCTTCGATGCGCTCCTGTGAGGCCGGCTTCGTGGTCGTCGGATTCGAGATTGACGAGTTTCGCGCAGGGGAACTTGCTGCGGGGCGGTCATACATCGAGGACGTCTCCGACGATGAGGTGAAGGCGGCACTCAAGCGTGGGTTCACGCCCACTTCGGACGTGACGTTGCTCGCCGGATTCGACATCGCCGTGATCTCCGTTCCGACGCCATTGACCGAAGGACTCCCAGACCTGTCGGCCATCGAGTCGGCAGGAATGGCAATCGCTCCACACCTGAGCCAAGGTGCCCTTGTCATTCTCGAATCGACCACCTATCCGGGAACAACAACTGAACTGCTCGGCGAGATCCTCGAGAGCGGTTCCGGCTTGAGTGTCGGCTCGGACTTTCACCTCTCGTACTCACCGGAACGCATCGATCCCGGCAACCCGGACTTCAGCCTCGACAACACACCCAAGATCGTCGGTGCGATCGACGATGACTCGCTACAAGCCTCTTTGGCGTTCTTCGAGACGTTCGTCTCGCAGCTCGTTCCTGTCTCGACACCAGCAGTCGCTGAGCTGGCCAAGCTTCTCGAGAACACCTTTCGTCACGTCAACATCGCACTCGTCAATGAGCTGGCCATGTTCGCCTCAGCGCTCGAGATCGATGTGTGGGAAGCCATCGACGCAGCGGCAACCAAGCCGTTCGGATTCATGAAGTTCACCCCTGGGCCCGGCGTCGGTGGGCATTGCCTCCCGGTCGACCCGAGTTACCTCTCATGGCAGGTGGAGCGTCAGTTGGGTCAGCAGTTCCGATTCATCGACCTGGCGAACACCGTGAATCGACACATGCCTGATCACGTCGTCCAGCGTGTGATGCTTCTCCTCAATCGAAACGGCATCGCCGTCAACGGATCTCGCGTGCTCATCCTGGGAGCTGCGTACAAGAAGGACACTGGCGACGTCCGCGAGAGCCCGAGCTTGGAGATTGCTGATCGTCTTCTCAACCTTGGCGCGAAGATCACCGTCGTGGAGCCCTTCGTTGAGGCTGGACGCCTCGATCCTGCGTTGGGTCACGAGGTCCGACTTGATGCGGCGCAGGTGAAGGAAGCCGACGTCGTAGTGATTGCAACTGACCATTCCCAGTTCGATTACAAGATGGTCGCTGCGAATGCAAAGGCCGTTTTCGACACCCGCAACAAGATCGTTGGAGAGGTCTTCGGCGACTTCGAGCGTCTGTGACCAGCGGGTGAACGGCGCTGCGCCCAAGGTCGGCAAAGAGACGTTGTCGAGCGGCGTGCGATGGATTGCCTCGACGCAGATCGCAGTACAACTCGGACGTCTCGCTCTCGCGGTGATTTTGGCGCGCCTGTTGGTCCCCGCTGACTTCGGCGTGGTCAGCCTGGTCATGATCGTGGTCGCCTTTGTCGACATCGCACTCGGCGACGTAGGCACCGCTGCGGTGATTGTGCAGCGACAGGATCTCACCGACTACGAGATCAGTTCGCTCTTCTGGTTCAACATATGTGTTGGGGCAGCGTCCACCGGTGTCGCGCTCATTGCATCACCGCTGATGTCACATGTCATTGATCACCCCGATGTGGTCCTTGTGTTCAGGGTGGTTGCCTTCTCGTTCGTGATTGCTTCGGTGCGTATGGCCCATCTGGCTGTGCTGCGGAGAGAGCTTCGGTACAGGGACCTTGCCGTGCTCGATGTTGCCGCGTTTCTGCTGAACTTCGTGGTCGGTGTCGGCCTCGCTGTGGCTGGGGCCGGCCTCTGGTCGCTCATCGTGGGAACGATCACCGGAAACATCGCCATGACCCTCGGTAGCTGGATGTTCAGCGGCTTCCGTCCTTCGGCGACGTTCCGCTGGGCGCACCTGAGGTCGGTTGCGACGTTCAGTCTCAATCTGTCTGCGTTCAGGTTCGTCAACTTCTTCGTGCAGCAGGGTGATCGATTTCTCGTCGGTGCTTACCTCGGTGCAGACGCGCTCGGTTTTTATTCCCAGGCCAACCGGCTCGTTCGTTACCCGCTCGACACCGCAACGATCGTCTATCGGAGGGTGCTCGTTCCCGCCATGAGTCGGGATCAAGACGACCTGGCGCGACTGCGCGCAGCGTTCCTTCGCTCGACCGGCGTCATCGCCGTGATCGTTGTTCCCTTCACGCTGCTCGCCGCAGTGCTTGCCGAACCGTTGATCCTCGCGCTTCCCGGCGAACAGTGGCTTCCGGCCGTTCCTCTGATCCGATTGCTTGCCGTCGTCGGACTCCTGCAGACCGTCAGTGGCCAAGCCGGGGTGCTGCTACAGATCCGAGGTCGAACCGACCTACTCCTGTACTGGGGGTTCGGCTCAGGAGTCGTGGCCATGACCGCGTATGCCGTTGGTCTGCAGTGGGGTGTCGAAGGCGTGGCGTGGGGGTACTTGGTCGCCATGGCAGTGTTGACGGTGCCGAGCTTCTACTTCCCGATGCGGGTCATCGACACGAAGCTCAGGAGGCTGTGGCCGGAGTTGCGTGGAGTGACCTTCGCCGGCGGACTACTCGTCGCTGTGAGTTCTGGTCTGTTGCGGCTCGTAGACGGCTCTGGCACGAACTCGTGGATCCAGCTCGTCGTGTGCTCCTCGGGAGGCTGCGCCGCCTACCTCGGAGTGCTCGTTGCTTCGAAGAACCGTGCCTTGATCGACTTGGTCGCCATAGGGTCGCCTGGGATGGCTCAAAAGCTGGATCGCTGACGCTCCTGGCTACTCGAGTGGTTTCTCATCGCAAGTTTCCCTGCTTCTTGATGCGGCGCCTTCGTCGCCGATGCCAACGAAGTTCGGTGACCGTGCCGACAGTCGCGAACATTGCCATGGCCGTGGCACGGCTCCACAAGTTTGCCGACCACGATCTAGGGATCTTCATGTATGCGGTGAGCAGGGGCCCAGTCCTGCCTCGCGCCGCATGTGGTGAGAACCACTCAGAGACCTCCGCGGTCGTCTGGTTTGCCGCACGAGAGTCGGCTTTGTGACGACGGCGAAGGAACGATCGACCATCGACTTGTACGACGCGACCCCGGATCGCGATCTCTGCGAGGAGTGCTACATCGCTCGAATCGAATGGCTGGATCATCTTCGTGTCGCGGAGCGAAGCTGTGCGGACGACGCCGAACACAGCGTTGCAGAGTCCGATGTTCCACAACATGGAAGCCCCTCGTTTGATGTCTCCTTGGATGTCGAGACGGAGATTCTCGTCGTAGTCCTTCACGACAAGGCCCTCGCTGTCGATGATCGACGTCTGCGGATAGGTGAGCACCACCTCTGGTCGGGTCTGCAGGACCCCGACGCAACTGCTGACGTAGTTGGGGAGACAGACATCATCGTGAGCGGCCCATTTGAAGTACTCCCCCGATGCCTCATCGACCAGGCGGTTGTAGTTCCAGGCCGCGCCGCGGTTGGTGTCGGAGCCGAGGATCCGAACTCGCGGATCGCCATCGGCGACCGCTGAGACGATCGCCAGAGAGTCGTCGGTGCTGGCGTTGTCGGCGATCAGGATCTCGAGATGCTCGTGGTCTTGTTCGAGGATGCTCGACAGGGCGGCCTTGAGATAATTGGACCCGTTGTAGATCGGGATTCCTATGGTCACCAAAGGTGCTGACACGGGCTGAGCCCCAATCGTTACAGTGTTTCCGTCGCCGTCAGTATTTCGATTCTGCTTCAGTATCGGCGATGGGAACCGATGGTGTGAGGTCATGTCGATTCGCGCGGAACGGAGATCGTGTTGAACACGAGAATTGCCGTGTGCGTGACGACGTTTCAGCGCCCGAAGGGCCTGGCCAAACTGGCACGAGCACTCGGTGAGATGTCGGTTCCACCAGATGTCGATGTCTGCTTCGTCGTCGTGGACAATGAGAACGGCAGCGTCGACGTTGCCCCCGCGATCGGTGCACACGAGGTTCTTCGTGTGGTCGAACCGGAACGAGGGATCCCATTTGCCCGCAACCGCGCTGTTGCGGAGGCCGGATCGGTCGACGCAGTGGTGTTCTTCGACGACGACGAGCAACCGCGGCCCGATTGTCTTGAGCGCCTCGTTTCGGTGTGGCGTGACTCTGGTGCAGATGTTGTGCAGGGAGCTTCGGTGCCGGCCTTCGAGACCGAGCCTCCAGCCTGGGTGGTCCGGCAAGAGTATTTCGAGAGGAAGTTCGCCGCTGACGGCATCGTCATCCCGCCGTTTCTCGCTCGTACGAGCAATGTGCTCATCCGGCGTGAAGTGTTCGGCGTCGCTGACCCACCGTTCGACGTACGCCTGCGCATGAGCGGAGGCTCCGACAGCTTTCTGTTCAGAACTGCTGCCAGCAGTGGTTTCACCTTCGTTGCGGCTGCCTCGGCAGTGGTGATCGAAGACGTTCCAGCCTCGCGGATGTCGAGTCGGTGGCTTGCACACCGTCATTACCGCATCGGGTGGGGCCGGTCCTTTCACCTGCGTGATCAGCGTCCTCCGCTGTGGCGAAAGATCAAACGTGTCCTGGCTGGGTTGGCCACCATCATCACGGCGCCAAGAGCCGTGTGGCGAGGTCGACCGGACCCGGCATGTATGTACACCGAAGGCCGACGTTCTGTCGGGTACGGATGGGGCCTCATTGTGGGCCTTATCGGCCCTGCACCGTCGGAATACGCATCGATACACGGAGAGTAAAATGAGCCCAACGGCCATGTCGACGGAGCTGTCGAAACTGAAGTTCATCGACCCGAGAGGACGAGGATTCGGTGGCAAGCTGAATGGATTGAAGTTCAAGGCGAAGAACCTCGGCCGTGAACGGTTTCATTGTCCGTGGTGCGAATACAAGGGTCCGTTTCGCGATCACGTGGACGCCAACGCCCGCCGTGAGCACGCGCAGTGTCCGAGGTGCCTATCGAAGGAACGTCACCGCTTGCAGTTCCTTGCCCTCGGCGAACTCGCGAAACGACCTCGGGTGACGTCCGACCGCGTCTTGCATTGCGCTCCGGAGCCGTTCTTGGCCAGAGCCCTTCGCCAGCAGTACACGAACTACGAGTCGGCAGATCTCTACGCTCAAGGTGTCGATCACAGGGTGGATCTCCGCGATCTTCCTTTCGAAGACGCGCGGTATGACTTGGTGTTTGCGTCCCATGTGCTCGAGCACATCGACGATGACCGGGCTGCTGTGCGCGAGATCCACCGTGTGCTGCGTCCTGGCGGCATAGCGATTCTCCCAGTGCCGATAATGGGAGAGGTCACCGTCGAATACGACGAACCGAACGATGATGAGGCCGGTCACGTTCGTGCCCCTGGCGTCGACTACTTCGAGAGATATCGCGATGTCTTCGCCGAGGTCGAGGTCTTCTCATCAGAAGACTTCGGTGAAGAGCACCAGACGTACCTTTACTTCGAGGGCGAATGGCGTTCACATTGGCCGCCTCGTCCGCCTTTCTTGCGCGATGCGGCTGGAGGAACACGATTCACGGACTTTGTTCCAGTAGCGACCGCGTAGCGTCAAGAACTAGCAGCAGGCGCGCCGAACTCACATCGTGAATCTCAGCCCTCGGGTGTCGAGCGAGCCCTGTCAGATGGCTGCGATCATGACGTTGATGACCGGGAGCAGCGAATTCATACAGGCAGGACGATTCTGTTCGCAGATCATCCCTCCAGGGTTGAAATGTCAGGTGCATCAGCCGATGAGATGAGGAGCACGCGGAACTTTGTCGGTTCTGCTGTGGCAGATGAGGTGATTCATGAAGGTTGGATTTCTCGCAGGAGGCCTCGGAAGCCGCCTCGCCGAGGAGACGGAGATCAAGCCGAAGCCGATGGTGGAGGTCGGTGGACGTCCGATTCTCTGGCATCTGATGAAGTACTACGAGCACTTCGGGCACAACGAGTTCGTTGTCGCGCTCGGCTACAAGGGCGAGTACATCAAGCGTTGGTACGCCGACTACGCCAACCTCGGTGGGCATCTGCGCATCGACGTGGGCGACAGCGACATTTCGCCTCTGAACGACGAAGAGCGCCCCAGCTGGAAGGTCGATCTCATCGAGACCGGCGCAGAGACCGCTACGGGTGGTCGCATCAAGCGTCTCCAGCCCTACATGGGCAACGACACATGCATGCTGACCTGGGGTGATGGCCTGTCGACCGTCGATCTTCACGATCTTCTCGAGTTTCACAAGGCCCACGGCAAGCTGGCGACCCTGACGGCCGCCCGACCTCCTGCTCGGTTCGGACACCTCGAGTTCGAAGGGGATCAGATCGTCGAGTTCACCGAGAAGCCCCAGACGGGCGAAGGCTGGATCAACGGCGCCTTCTTCGTGTTCGAACCAGAGGTCTTCGACTACATCGAAGGTGACGACACTCAGTTCGAGAAGGAGCCGCTCGAACGACTCGCTGCCGACGGCCAGCTCATGGCGTATCGCCATTACGACTTCTGGCAATGCATGGACACGATCCGTGACAAGAAGCTGCTCGACGAGCTCTGGGAAACCAAGCCGCCGTGGCGCGTGTGGGAATAGGGAGGCACGAACGTATGAAGGTCCTGGTCACCGGGCACGACGGCTACATCGGCCGTGTTCTCGTACCGATGTTTCAAGCAGCCGACCATGAGGTAGTCGGACTGGACAGCTTCCTCTTCGAGGGTTGCAAGTTCGGGCCCGATCATGCCGATGTCCCGGCGTTCCGCGTCGATGTGCGTGATGTCGAAGTCGAGATGCTGCACGGCGTCGACGCGGTCGTGCACCTTGCGGCGATTTCGAACGATCCGCTCGGCGATCTGAATCCCGACTGCACGATCGACATCAATTACCGCGCGACGGCCTCGCTGGCCGAGAAGGCCAAAGAAGCGGGAGTTCAGCGGTTCCTCTACTCGTCGTCGTGCAGTCTGTACGGCGCAAGCAGCGATGCCCCGATCGACGAGAGCGGCGAGTTCAATCCTGTGACGCCGTACGGCGAAAGCAAGGTCCTGTCGGAACAGGCGCTGCATGCACTCGCCGACGACTCGTTCAGTCCGACCTACCTGCGGAACGCAACTGCGTACGGCGCATCGAGCCGGCTCCGAGGCGATCTCGTCGTGAACAACCTCACGGGCTTCGCGTTCACGACTGGGAAGGTGTTTCTGAAGAGCGACGGAACGTCGTGGCGTCCGCTTGTTCACATCGAGGACATCTCGCGAGCGTTCCTCGCGCTGGCAGAAGCCGATCGTGACCTCGTCCACGACGAACCGTTCAACGTGGGCATGACCACCGAGAACTACCAGATTCGCGATGTTGCGCTTCTCGTCGAAGAAATCGTGCCGGGCAGCGCGGTCACGCTGTCCGAGGAGGCGTTCAACGACATCCGCAATTACCGCGTGAGTTGCGACAAGATCGCGCGCCTTGTCCCAGGCTTCAAGCCCCAATGGACGGTGCGGCGCGGAATCGAGCAGCTGTACGAGCAATACACCAAGTACGGACTCACCCTCGATCAGCTCGAGGGCGATCAGTTCATGCGCGTGAAGCACATCGGCGGACTTCTCGAGTCGTCACAACTCGACAATGACCTTCGTTGGTCGATATCCAACTAGAGCTCTTCAACGAGCAGCGACCACAGACAACCCGTCCGGAGAAGCAGTAACGATGCGAATCACCCAATGTCGAGCGAGTGGTAGCGAGGATCTCAGGTCGTTTCTCGACCTGGGCATCACGCCGCTGGCAGACGCGCTCGTGAAACAGGAGAACCTCGACACGGACGAGGCCCGCTTCCCTCTCGAACTTGTGTTCTGCCCCGACTCTGCATTGGTGCAGATCACAGAGAACGTGCCAGCGGATGTGCTGTTCGACGAGAACTATCTCTACTTCTCCTCGTTCTCCGACGTGGTGCTCAAACACTCACGCGAGCACGCTCTTGACCTCATCGCCGGGCGCGGCCTCGACGACAGCAGCCTCGTCGTCGAGCTTGCCTCGAATGACGGCTACCTGTTGAAGAACTTTGTGGAGGCCGGCATTCCCGTTCTCGGCATCGACCCTTCGCCAGAGCCCGCCCAGGCCGCCAATGACATTGGCGTGCCGACGATGGTCGAGTTCTTCGGCGACGATCTCGCTTCGAAGCTGGTCGCCGACGGCAAAGCTGCGAACGTCATTCTTGCGAACAATGTCTTCGCACACATCCCCGACATCAACGACTTCACTGCCGGAATGAAGACGCTGCTGGCCGATGGCGGAGTGATCCACATCGAGAATCCGTATGTGCGCGATCTCATCGAACACTGCGAGTTCGACACGATCTATCACGAGCACTTCTACTACCACTCGTGCACCTCGATCGACCGTCAGATGCGTCGTCACGGTCTGCACCTGAACCACGTCGAGTACTTTCCGACGCTCCATGGCGGCACGCTTCGGTGGCACTGCGGCCACGAAGACCAGCCGTCGGAGAGGGTGAAGGAGTATCTGGCGGCTGAATCAGCTGCCGGAATGGACAGCTTCAGCTATTTCGAGGCCTTCGCCGACCGAGTGCAGGGCGTGAAACGCGATCTACTCGCTCTTCTTCACGACCTCAAGGACCGGGGCAAGACTGTCGCCGGCTACGGCGCGGCGGCCAAGGGCGCGACGCTCATCAACTACGTCGGCATCACGACCGACCTGATGCAGTTCGTCGTCGATCGCAACGTGCACAAGCACGGTCACTTCATGCCTGGCACACACCAGCCGGTGAAGGACGTGAGCGCACTCGTGGAAGAGGCACCTGACTACGTGCTCCTTCTTGCCTGGAACTTCAAGGACGAGATCATGCAGCAACAGGAGGAGTACCTCCGTCGCGGCGGCAAGTTCATCGTTCCCGTCCCGCACCCGGAGGTGGTGGCCTGATGTCCGACTCTCGTGAGCGCATCGTTGCCTGTACAGCATGCGGCGGCGTTGACCTGGATCTGATCGCGACCTCGCATCAGATTCCCACCAACAGCTGTCTTCTGCTCGAATCGCAGGACCAAGCAACGTCATACCCGCGTGGCGACATGACCTTCACGCTGTGCAACAGCTGTGGCTTTCTGTTCAACGCGGACTTCGACCCACAGCTGTCGGAGTATTCAGCCCGTTACGAAGAGACTCAGGGGTACTCGCAACGATTCGTCGACTTTGCTCGCGACCTAGCGGCCCGCTGGGTCGACAAGTACGACCTTCGCGACAAGCGGGTCGTCGAGATCGGCTGTGGTTCCATGGGCGAATTTCTCCAGTTCATGGTCGACGCCGGCGCTGGTAAGGGCATCGGCATCGATCCTGCTCTGAACGTTGAGCGCATCAACCATGGGCAACCCGACAAGTTCGAGTGGTACCCCGACTTCTATGGCGAGAAGTACAGCGGTCTGGAGGCCGACGCCGTGGTATGTCGCCACACCCTCGAACACATCTCTGACGTGAAGAACTTCATGCAGGGGGTGCGCCGGGCCATAGGCGATCGGACCGACACTGCTGTCCTGTTCGAACTCCCCGATGTTCGACGGGTGCTCGAGGAAGTCGCCTTCTGGGACGTCTACTACGAGCACTGCTCCTATTTCAGTCTGGGTTCACTGGCGAGGCTTTTCAGGGAAACCGGCTTCGAGGTGCTCCATCTCGAACTCGACTACGACGACCAATACCTGATCATCGAGGCAAAGCCGTCGGCCATCCCGGCTCTTGGTGCGCCGCTCGAGATCGAGGACGATCTCGAGGCGATTCGGTCGGCTGCTGCTCACTATCGGACCGAGTACCAGGACACGCTCAAGCGGTGGGCTGCGGAGTTCTCCGACGTTGATCGCAGTGGCGATCGCCCGGTGATCTGGGGCGCAGGCTCGAAGGGGGTTTCGTTTCTGACGAGTCTGAAGAGCGACGCAATTCTCTACGCGGTCGACATCAACCCGACCAAGCACGGCTTTTTCATGGCCGGTATGGGCCAACAGATCGTCGGTCCCGAGTTTCTGTCCGAGTACGACCCTTCGCTGGTCGTTGCCATGAATCCCATCTATGTCGATGAGATCCGAGCAGATCTTGACCGGCTCGGCCTTTCGGCGCGACTCACCGCAGTGTGATGCGTCATCAGTGGGCCGGATCGGCGTTGACGTAGCGAAGGTTGTCTTCGTATTCCCCCTTGCTCTCCCCCGATTATCTCACTTAGAGTAGCTATTACTCACACTCTGTAGTTTTTCCCGTAACGAATCCCCCCAACCTTGAAGGTTCCCCATGAATATTAAGTTCCGCCGCCGGCATCTCGCAGTACTGCTTGCTGCTGCCGTCATCGTGACGCAGTTCGCTGTCTCAGAGCAGCCGGACGCCACCGCTGACGTGTTTGAAGCCTCGAGCCCCACCTCCTACGCGGAGATCTGGGTTCCTCACACAACCACTGCGGGCTTCACGGGCGGATGCACCCCGACGAGTAACAGCTGGTACATCGAGCCGGAGCCGGGTTGCGACAAGACGCTCACGGTCAACCTCCCACCTGACACCAACGGTGCAACCAGCGCAGAGCTCTATTTCGACATCTGGGCAGGACGAAACGCTCATCGAGTCCGATACAGCCTCAATGGCGGACCAAACGTCACGGTCAACGCCGGCTATGACAACAGCCGCACGCCCGTCGTGTTGACTATCGATCCCGATGATCTCCAGACCGGTTCGAACACCATCCGGTTCTCGAGCATCAACAACAAATATCACATTCACGATGTCGCCGTCCGGCTGTACGGGGTCGCGGGAACATACGCCGAGGCCGGTGGACTCACGGCCGTTGGTGGAGTTATGGCCAACGTTGGAGGGGTTCTCGACGTCACCGATACGGAGTCCGTGACGATCACCGCAGAGATCCCGGATGCCGATCGTGTCGAGTTCATCGCGTACTACGACGGTTTCGACGAGGACAACGACGGAGAAACCGTCGATTGGCACGCCTTCACACGTTCGAACTATCAACCGGGAGGTGTAGGAACTGGCAAGGATCCGCTTGGCAACAACTACATCGCTCCTGCAGACGGAGCTGGTGGAACCATCGGCCACATAGGAACGGTGGAGAACAACGGCGTCGATGACACATACACCATCGACTGGGACACATCGCTCGTCGCAAGCCAGACTGGTGTCAAGATCAAGGCCCGCGCTGTTGTGGTAGGCGCATCAGGTCGGCTCGATGTCGCCGATGTCGTCGGTGGTGAGTGGAGTAATTTCGAGATTTTCCGCTCCACGTACCTCGTGGAGTACTTCCGCGATACCGACTTCGCCGACTCGCTGATTCACGTCTTAGGCGCACCCGACTCCATCAACCGCTTCATTGCTCTTCCAGCCGACATCGCCGATTGGCAGAGTGCGACACACCAGGGTCTGTACTGGCAGAACCCCTTCGTCGAGTGGAACGGTGGGACGAACCAGACCGCATTCATCGACAACGAAGATGTCTGGGACGTTTCTCACATCTCGATTCCCATCCCGGACCTTCTTGCCGGAACGAACACGATCAGCTACTCGTACAACTCGAACACCACAACCGGTAACAACCGGACAGGTACCCTCTATGGGCAGCACGTCGAAGAGCCGGGCGCGATGCTTGTCGTGAAGCGAACTGGCACCGTCAAGATCTACGCCGACCCGCAATCGCGTAACGCCGTCACCGGCCAGCAGGTCACGCTGAATTCCACAGCAAGCGGGCTCGGCCCCTTGACGTACCAGTGGACCTGCGATGGTGTCGTGATTCCAGGTGCAACCGATGTGTCCTACTCATTCGAGGTGCCTGACCCCATGTGCCCCGATTCCGAGAACTACCGCCTCGTTGCGACAAATGCCGGAGGTTCCGTCTCGAGTCAGCCTGCAACGGTGACCGTCCTCCCAGAAGCATTCACGACAGATGACTTCAGCGACCCGGCTGCTTCATCTGTGTTGTGGGACCAAGTCGACTCCTTCGGAGGTGGCAACTTCTCCTACACCGGAGCCCAGGCCATTCTTTCGGTACCAGAGGACACGGCCTCGCATCAGCCGTGGACTCTTGGCAATCGTGCCCCGACGCTGCGTCAGTACATGAGTGACACCGATTTCGACCTGATGGTCGCCTTCGAGTCGGCGCCGGCTGATCGCTATCAGATCCAGGGCCTCATCTTTGCCGGGCCCGGGGAGTTCCTACGGTTCGACGTCAACCATGACGGAACGACGCCCTACGCGTTTGCGGCGAGGATGACGGGGAACAGCCCGACGATCTACGTGAACTCTGTGGCGATCCCGAGCGATCACGCTTCGTTCCTTAGGGTCTTGCGTGATGGCGACGATTTCACGATGTTCACGTCGAATGACGGAGCCTCGTGGGTGAATCGTGGTTCGTTCACCCACGCCATGAGTGTGGACGAGTTCGGGCTCTTCGGTGGCAACGCCATCGGCAGTGGTGGCACCGCCCCCGAGTTCCACGCTGTTGTCGACTATGTCGACGACCTCACCATGCCGCCCATCGTGGAGTCCGATGATGACTCCTTGGCACCTGCGATCTCGAATGTCGATGTGATCGAAGGCCCGACGTCGATTGTCGTCAACTGGACAACTGACGAACCGACGACCGGATCTGTCGACTACATGCTCAACGGTCTTCCAGAGTCCAGAGACGGAGGTCCACTCGGTTACGAACACCAGGCCCTCATTGTCGGCCTTGCCCCTGAGACGGTGTACGCGCTCACCATCAACGCCCATGATTACAACGGGAACATGTCGTCATCGGCAACGTCTGGAACAACTACCGAAACCGGAATCGGCGATTCGGTGTTCGACATCTGGTACGGCGACGTTCAGGATTTCGGCCAGCCGGGTTCGTCCCAGCGTTGGGTGAACGTGCTCGGGCGCGTCAGCGACCCGCAGGGCATCGATACCCTTGAGTACCGCCTCAACGGTGGCACGTGGATCGACATGGGGCTCGGTGACGACGGCCGCCGTCTGCACGGCGATGGGGACTTCAACGTCGATCTGCTGACGTCGGATCTCACTGTTGGGGGCAACACGGTGGAACTGCGCGCAACTGACATTCTCGCTGCTCACACATTGCACACCGTGACAGTGAACTGGGATGACGGTCACGACTATCCGCTTCCCTACGCGATCGACTGGTCGTCGGTCGGCGATGTCACCGACGTCGTCCTGCCCATTGACGGTTACTGGACCGTGAGCCCTGATGGGCTCACCATCAACAACGTGGACGACGGTTACGATCGTCTGGCAGCAATCGGAGAGCAGTCGTGGTCCGAGTACGAGGTGACAGTTCCGATCACCGTCAGCGCCTACTCACCAAATGCCAATGCGAGCCCGTCGAATGGTCCCGGCATCGGAATGATGATGCGCTGGAACGGCCACAACGATTCGCTCTCTCCAGGATCCCAGCCCCAGGTTGGATTCACGCCCGACGCCGGAACGCCGACACCACTGGGCGCCATTGTCTGGTTCAGGGATCACGCCACGGGCGCTGATGGTCTTCAGATTCTCGATGAGAACGCCACCGTTGTGGAGGAGGATCCCGGGTTCACGTTCGACATCGGAACGACCTACATGTTCAAAGCACGCGTCGAGGGGTCGACGCCAGCCACATACAGCCTCAAAGTCTGGGACTCAGCAGATATTGAACCGCCCACGTGGAGCCTTCAATGGACCGCTCCTGGGAATGGCGATGAGCCCACATCAGGTTCGATCCTGCTCGTGGCCCACGAGGTTGATGCGCTGTTCGGTGAGGTCATCGTGGTGCCCGCAGGTGAAGTCGCGGCCGAAGCACCGACGATCTCACCAGTTGAGACCCTTACCCTTCCAGACTTGACAACGATTGACGTCATCGACGAGGGCGGGGAGATCACGATTTCGTCGGTCGATGCAGGCGCGGTGATCTACTACACCACCGATGGGTCGACCCCGGACGCTACGAGCGCTCTGTACACGTCGCCGTTCACCGTTGTCGGTGACGCAGACATCAGGGCGATTTCCTACGTACCCGGGATGGACCCGTCGACCGTTGCCTTCCAGGACTACACGTTCAACGCAGCACCTGTTGCAGTAGCCGGCTCTGGCCTGACGCTCGATGTCGGGGTAGCAGGAGCGCTGGCGGGATCGTTCACCGACGTGAGTCACCCGGACATCGGTCCTGCCACGACCTCGTGGTCGCTTGTCAGCGGTCCTGGCAATGCGACATTCGGCGACGCGTCGAGCCTGACTTCGACGGTCTCGTTCGACCAGGCAGGCTCCTATGTCGTTCGACTCACCGTGAGCGATTCACGGCTCAGTCACACAGACGACGTCTCGGTCGTGGTCAACGGTGAGTCTCAGACGGGTTACTGGATGGTCGAGAACGATGGAACGCTGTACCCGTTCGGCGACGCAGCTGTCCACAGTCCGATTCCATTGGGCGGAGCTGATGCGTTGTCGATCGTGACGACCAACGGTTCTGGCGTCTGGGTCCTCGACTCGACCGGCATGGTTTACGTCCGGGGAGCATCAGGGCACTTCGGTGACCTGGTCACAAACCCAGTTGTGCTCGACCTTGGCGAGAACGTCGCCTCGCTGTCGGTGAAGCCCGACGGCACTGGCTACTGGATCTTCACCAGCAAAGGCCGTGCCATTCCGTTCGGGAGCGCATCTTTCTTCGGTGACATGACGGCGTTCGTTCTCGATGGCGACGTCATCGCATCGGTGTCGACAACGACAGGTCTCGGCTACTACATGGTCGGGTCTGACGGTGGCATCTTCACCTTCGGCGATGCGGTGTTCTACGGATCGGTGCCGCAGGTTGTTCCGCTCGATCAGTTGGCGCAGCCGCTTGTCGGAATCGCTCCCGATCCGGACGGCGCCGGCTACTGGCTCGTGGCCGGTGACGGAGGCATCTTCTCCTTCGCGGCGCCGTTCGTCGGATCGGTGCCTGGCGTATTGCCACCGGGGGTCCAGTTGGCTCAGCCGGTGGTTGGTGCCATTGCATACGCCGATGGTTACCTCGCTGTCGCAGCCGATGGTGGCATCTTCAACTTCAGCAGCATCGCCTTCCTCGGAAGCCTTGGTTTGAATCCGCCGGACACGCCGGTCAAGGGCGTCGCCGCCTACGTCACCTGATGACGGCCTGAACAAGCGGCGCCACGCCGCCACCAATCGAACATTGACAGGAGATCGCTTCCGGAGAGGATCCGGGAGCGATCTCTTCGCGTCTGCGACGCGGAGGCAGTTCGGTGATGGGAGATGACCCGACAGTCACGGTAAAATATTACGGTTGTATGTCTATTGAACAGACGAAACTGACATATACGTAGAAGAGATCAGATCGACGACGAACTGATGCCGGATTTGTTCAGAGTTCAATGACAATGAGATTCACCAAGGGTAATGAAATTGTCACATTCGAACGCACATGGTAGTTTGCCGCTTACGAAACGATTACGGTCTGATGGCGGAATCGGTGCGAAACCCGCACACCGCCCCGAACGAGGTGCCGGTCACGGTGCAGCCGCCAATACGTGGGCACGAAAAGTTTCCGAGCATGCTCGGCCTGGAGGACAGCAAGATGAGCAACCAGACGAGAAGGCTGAATGGCGCGGTCGCTGTGCTGGTGTTGTTTGCAAGCATGCTCATGGCAATCGTTGTGCCTGGAGATGCCGGCGCAGCAACGACCGGCTACCTAGTGCTCGATGGGTCAGGGCGAGTGACCGCAGTCGACGGCGCCTTGCACCTCGGCGACCGGTCAGGCACGGCTGGCGCGAGCGCGGTGGGAATCGCGACGACTTCGAACGGTAACGGTTACTACATCGTCGACGCCAACGGCATGGTGACGGCTCACGGCAACGCTGTTCACCGAGGCGACCTCACCGGCCTCAAGCTCAACGCTCCGATCGTCGCCATCGCCCGCGCCGGATCCGGATACCTCCTCGTGGGACGCGACGGCGGCGTGTTCGCCTTCGGGACAGCGTTCCATGGCTCTTTGCCCCAGGTCCTTCCTGCCGGCGTTTCGACGTCCAACATCGTCGACATCATCGTCGTCGGGGAGGGCGCTGGCTACATCGTCATCGGGGACGACGGGGGCGTGTTCGCCTTCGGTGCAGCAACCTTCCACGGCTCGGTACCGGGCGCGCTTCCTGGCACCAAGCTCGATGGGGCGGTTGTCGGCGGAGGTATGACCGCCAGCGGCACCGGCTACGCACTCGCCGGTCGCGACGGCGGTACGTTCACCTTTGGTGGCGTTGCGTTCCACGGCAGCCTCGCCGGATCGGGGAACTTCATCGCCATTGCCGTCCACGATGGCAGCTACGCACTCCTCGATGTCACCGGCAGCATCACCGACCTCGCCGGGGCTGGTCAGCAGACGCAGGTCGCGGCGCTCGGCGTCGTGAATGCCGTCGATTTCATCGCTGTCTCTGTCGAACCGGTCACTGAGGGCACCGTTGCTGCTACTCCGACGACTGCAGCGCCGACGCCGCCACCGACTGCACCGCCGACGACTGCAGCGCCGACGCCGCCACCGACGACTGCAGCGCCGACGCCGCCACCGACGACTGCAGCGCCGACGCCGCCACCGACGACTGCAGCGCCGACGCCGCCACCGACCAATCCGACGTCGGTGACGTTGCCCCCGGTCACCGGTGGACCTGGCAAGCAACTCACGTTGTTCGACGTCACCGGAATTGTTCAGGACTTCGATCAGTACGCCCAGCCGAATTTCAATTGGCCGTCGTCGGGTTCGATGAGGAGTCCCGTCAACTACGCGGATGGCAGGGCCTACGTGCGGCTCGAGATCACGTCCAAGCCAACGTCGATCAACATGGCAGCGCAGGTCTGTTTCTGGTATCAGTACACGCCAGGGTCCTTCAGCAACCAATACGAAGAGACATGCACTGGACCCGAGGGGCTCATGCAGTTCCAGAATGAAGGGCTCTGGTACTACGAGATCGAGGCGCCGTCGAAGTGGTGGTCGCAGAACGGAGCGAGCAACAGGACCGGCCAGTTCGACTGGGGTAAGAAGCCACACGTCGGCCGGATCATGTTCAAGGACCTGAAGACCAAGACGCTGTTCTTCGAGCAGCGGTGTGGCTCGGCCTGCTGGTCTGGTGGGGATGCCAGGGACCACACACCCGTCACGTTCAACGTCTCGCTGATCTTTGTCGAAAGGGGCAAGTCGTTCACTCCGCCTTCGGATTGGAACAACAACCCCTGGAAGTGATCGTGAGCCGGGGCCGAGGGTCAGTCCTCGGCCTCAGCGATCCAGTCTGAGACGTCGACGAATCCTGAAGCTTGCAACTGCCGGAGGTCGTCGAGCAGATATCGGCGCATGGACAATGCAAGACCGTCGGGGATCGTGATGTCGGGAATCGGCCGGTCGGCGACTCTCGGGATGAGATGACGAAGCACACTGCGTGCCTTCGTGCTTGGCACGCGCCGGGCCAACCATGTCGGCATCGTCTTGGATGCGGATGCATTGATGGCTACAGGTTCTTCCGTGGAGATCGCTGCATCAGCGACACCGAGGTGTCGAAGTGCCCTCGCCACGGCTGTGTCAGGCACATTGACCATCTGATCGAACCGCAAGACCAACAGTTGCTCCCTGCTGAATCTCTCGAGAAACGGTTCGAGCTGCCAGGCGTAGCGACTGGTCTGTGTGATCGGATTGGTGTTGTCCGAGAATGCAGCGTCGACACTTCGGTGTTCCCGACCAGCTGCCAACTCATGCACATAGGCCGATTTTGCCCGCGACACCGGCTCGCGGATGAGGTAGATCAGCTTGGCTCGGGGATTGGTGGCGGCGAGCCGCTCAGCAGCAAAGGGCCAATGCTGGCGTTTGCTGTAGTTCGGTGAGCTGTCAAGGCGTATCGCGTCGGTATCACTCGAGGGAAACTGTTGCTGATACCAGTCAAGGCCGCGGCCCCAGACCTCATCATGAGAGAAGAAGTCGAGTTCCTTGCGTTTCCCAGTCACGACTTGAGCGTGTCGGGCGAGATAGTTGTGCAGTGTCGTTGTTGCGCACTTCATCGCGCCGATGATGACTGCGTCCGGGCCATGGTCCGACATCACGCGTCGGAGAGTACACGGCCAAGCCTCAGCTTCAGTGATTGCCTGCGGCGTCAGCTGGCCAAGGCCACGACGGGGGTGGGAAGAGTGCCGCCCCCGATCGATCCGAGGAATGGTGCGTCGCCGAATGCGAACACTCCGCCGTCGGCAGCAACGAGCCAATAGCCGTTGCCGCTTGACGTCGCGACCATGCCGACGACCGGCGCCGCCAGCGTGGTTCCCAGCGGCAAGACCCCCGGGATCGATCCGAAGAACTGTGCGTCGCCGAACGCGAACAGGCCGCCGTCAGCTGCAACCAGCCAGTAGCCGCGCCCTGACGGAGTGGGGGCCATGCCGACAATTGGTTGATCGACACCAACACCCGGCGGCAGGACGCCAGGAACTGATCCGAAGAACTCGGCATCGCCGAAGCTGAACATTCCCCCGTCCTCGGCCGCGAACCAGTAGCCCAGGCCTGTCGGAGTGATTCCCATGGCTCTCACCGGTTTGTCGAGGGCGAGTCCGCCAGTCGATCCGAGGAACGGCGCGTTGCCGAATGAGAACACGCCGCCGTCACGGCCGAGGAGGTAGTAGCCGTCACCGAAGGGACCTGCCGCCATGTCGACGATCGGGCCGGCGAGCGTTAGATGAGAGACGTCGCCGAGGTCTTCGGCTGAGCCATAGGCCCTGACGAGTCCGTCCTCACCTGCGATCCAATACCCGTCCTGCGTCGGCAGCGCTGCCATGCTCGCAACCGGCGCGGTGAGGGCACTGACCGACAGGTCGCCGTACAGGCTGACAGAACCCAGGGCGATGACCCGCCCTGCAGCGTCGGCCAACCAGTAGCCGTCACGGCGCACCTTGATCGTGATCTCATCTGTTCGGGTGATTGATCCGTCGTTCCCGGTGAGGCTGAGCACGTAGATGCCAGGTGCGGTGAACGAGACCGATGTCATTGCCGAGGAGGGGTTGGCGAAGAGCGCGTTTCCCGGGCCGGAGACTTTGGCCCACGTGCTGGTGAGTGCTCCCTGGCCGAGGCCGTCATCAGAGACGGATCCGACAAGCTCGTGTGTGTCTGGGGCGGCGATGGCTGCGTCTGGCCCCGCATCGACGACCGGTGCTTCGTTGATGGTGTAGGTGGCAGACGCAACGTCGCTCGGGAGCATGCCGAAGCGGTATTCGACGGCCCTGACCGTGGTCCCCGACTCGATGATGGGAATGCCGAACTCAGCGGTCGGTGAGAGGGGGGTGGGAGCGCTGCCGTCGGTGGTGTAGTGCAGCGATGCGTCTGACGCACCGGAGCCGTTCACGTCGATGGCGTCTCCGGCGTCGACCTGGCCTGGCTCCGGGTCGAAAGAAGGCGTCGTGACCTTGTTCGGGCCCCAGGGCGTGACGTAGAGGTCGCCGAAGGTCGCGTCGACCTCATGGGCGACCAGCCCGATCGAACCTCCAGGCGGTTGCCGGTCGGTGGTGCCTGCCGTGAAATCGACTGTCCAGTTCGCCGGCTCTCCTTTGTCCGCAGCCTCTGTTGCCTCCCACATCTTCACGCGGTAGCGGTTGCCGTCAACGCGGGCACGCATGTAGTACATCGTGTCGACCTTGAGTTCGAGGGGGGCGTCGTCGACTTCGGTGGCGCGATGGTCGAGCATGGACAGCTCAGGCGCAGCGTCGGCCCGATCTCGCCAGAACGCAATCGCTCCGAACGGCGTCGGTGATCCGACCTCGGGGAGGTAGCCCTGCAATGGCTGGCTTCCGGGAGTCACCGAGTTGTTGTGTCCATTCCACCGAAGAATCAGCCCGATTGCCGGAGCGGCAGACGGCGAGTTCGGATCGACGTTTCGAATCGAGTGAACGGTGAACGGAACAACCGCTTCGTAGTCAGCCCAGCCGATGTCGCCGAATGTGGCGATCCTGTCGTAGCCGACCTCGGCCGTGCGGAGCCCATCGGGTGTCGCGATCCACTTGCCGTCGACGATATCGACGTGATCTTCGAGATCAGTCACGGTCGACCAGTCGATGCCGTAGGCATGAGGCCATACGGTGCCTTCGGAGAAGGTGAAGTTGACGACCCGTGTCGATGAGTTGCCGATGGAGTCGAAGGCGGTGATGACGACACTGTTCGAACCGATGTTGAGATCGTCGCGTGGAACGTCAATGTTGAAGTCGCCGTTGGCGGCGAGACGCCGCCCGTTCGGACCGAGTCCGGCGAATATGTTCGAGCCAAGGGGAGGGTTGACCGCATAGGTCATCGCGCTCACGCCATCGGGGTCGGACGCGTTGCCGAGGATGTTCACATAGTGCTGCGTGGTTCCGAGGTCGCCGAACGCATTCCCTTCGCCGTGCCACACATCGATGATCGGCCCGGCGCCGCCGCCACCACCAAGCGTTGCGACGGGAGCGTTGTAGACCGCTGTCTTGCCGTTCAGGTCAGTGATCTGGAACAAGAGGTTGTAGGTGTTACCCGGGGCGAGACCGGTGAAGTGGAGGCTCTGCTGAGGGAACGCATCAGGGGCGTTTTGTGTGTTGCCTCCGTTCAACGATCCGGTTGCGGTCACCGGCTCGTCGCCGGTCCAATTGACCGAGATGAAGTTCGGCGCCCTCACGATGTCGATCTCGTCGAAATCGGGGGTCGTGTTGTCGTCAGCGGGACCGAGAGCGTTACCAGGAACAGGAAGGGGACCGAAGTAGTCGATGAGGCCGCTGTAGGCGGGGGCTTGGCCTCCGCTCACCGCGTTGCCGACGAATGGGCCAAGTTGGCTCACCGTCATTGTTCGCACGAAGGTCCCGTGCGAGGTCCAGTCGGTGCCGTTGGCTGATGTGAGGTATTCCCAGGTGTCTCCTGTCCTGATGACTCTGAGGTAGCCGGCGTGGCTGTTGCTGGGGACTTGGACGTTGATCAGGTGGTTCTCGCTCACGAGTGGGTCAGCCGCGAATGCGCGCACGGCCGAGCCATCCGAGTGGACGTCGAAGCGGAGAAAGGTGCCGCCACTGTCGGCAATGACGATGCCTTGGAGTTGGAACCGTTTCGAGGGAGTGGTACCGAAGACCGAGACGATGTCGAAATCTTCGTCGGCGACGAACTGGCGTAGCGTCGGGGCGCGGTTGCCGCTGGTCCACGGCTGGTACGAGACCGGGCCTGCGGGCACGGAGAGCGCGGCTTGTGCTCCCGTGTACTGGAAGATCGCACCGCCGAGGCTGTTGCCGGCCTCGTCCCACAGAACATCGTTCAGTGCCGGCGAATTGAACGTGTCCCCGGCTGGTGCTGCCAAAACCGGGTCGGCGGTGATGATGGGAAACGTCAATGCCAGCATGGAAGAGACGATGACCGCAGCGATGTGACGACGCATGAACTTTCCGAATCAGGAGTTGGTTGTTCGATCGGGCCGAACGTAGTGATCGGCGGCACACGTGCTGCACCACCGAGATGATTGAATCGCGCAACGGTAGTATAAAGCCACCGAAAGTGGTCATCTTGATGGATGCGGCGTCGAACCTTCGTCTCGGGCACGAAGTTTGATTCGAGGTGCCGGTTTTGTTGACCGATCGCCGCGTCGCCCAATCGGCCGACGGGGATGACACCATCGCACCCCGGCGGTGTAGGAGGATCATCACGTGCAGAGCTCATCACCTCCGGCCACGTCACTCGAGGCGTGTCCGCTGTGCAACAGCGGCGGCGCTGTCGAGGTGCTCGACTTCGCCAGAGTTCCGGTGTTCGCGAACGTGCTGTTCGACACGCAGAGCGATGCACTCGCGGCTCCGCACGGACGGATGGATCTGGTGGTCTGCACCTGCTGCGGCATCATCTACAACCGATCTGTCGATTCGACGCTATTGGCGTACTCACCGGCCTATGAGAACTCGCTTCACCATTCGGCCGTGTTCGAGGAATTCGCGACCGGCGTTGCCGAGCGTCTCGTCTCCACCTACGGCCTTGCGTCGCGCGACGTGGTGGAGATCGGTCCTGGCAACGGCGACTTTCTAACGATGATGGTGAACGCAGGCGTCGCCAGAGGCATCGGGTATGACCCGAGCCACAACCCCGATACTGCTGTTCTGACCGACGGCGTGATGATTCACGCCGAGTTGTATCCGGACACGCTTCCCGTCGGGGCAGGAGCAGTGACCTCTCGCCACGTTCTCGAACACCTCGACTCGCCGGCCGTTCTTCTCGAGGTGATCCGTTCGTCGCTGACTGACGATGACGACGCCGTGGTGTATCTCGAGGTACCCGACGCCACCTACATGATCGAGTCGGTTGCCTTGTGGGATGTCATCTACGAGCACCTGACCTACACGCGCGAAGCGACGTTGAACTGGGCATGCGAGCGGGCAGGACTGACCGTGGTTGCCAGTGGCCGGGCCTTCGGGGGTCAATACTTGTGGAACGAGTCCAAGGCCGGTACACCGAAGCACGACCTCGAACCCCCCGACCCTTCGCCGTTCGTCGCTGCATCTGTTGAGTTCGGTGCTGTTGTCGAGAAGATGATCTCCGATTGGTCTTCGAAGCTCGAAGAACTCAGCGACGATGGAGCTGTCGCGGTATGGGGCGCCGGTTCGAAGGGCACGAGTTTCTTGAGCATGGTGCCTGCTGCGGCCACGGTCGACAGCGTCGTCGACGTCAACCCGGGCAAGAAAGGCCGGTTCGTCCCTGGCTCAGGACACGAGATCTGCGCGCCAGGCGACCTCGCAGATCGCGACATCGCGCACGTCGTCGTCATGAACCCGATCTACCGCGACGAGATCGCGGCCGAACTTGCAGGTCTCGGCATGACCCCTGGAGTTCACTCGATGTAGCAACGAAGCCCTGGCGATCGACAGTGAGGCTGACTCAGCCGAGTTCTGCAGATCGATGAGCGACGGCTTCGTCGTCGGTAAAGGGCTTTTCGCCGTCGTCGACCGATCCCTGAGTACCGCGCTCGACGGACCGGCCGAGTCCGACGGCCGCGATGGCTTCGTGATCGGACTGAGCCGCGACACGACGTGAGACGGCGTTTTCCTGTTCGGTCTCGTTGTCGTGAACAACGCCGGGTTCCTGGGAAGCGGCGCGTCGGGTGATGCCTCGTACGACCCTGGCGAGAATCGACTCTGCGGTCTGCAAGACGATGATGAAGTCGAAGGTGACCGACCAGTTCTCCACGTAGTGCAGATCGAGGCGCTTGTAGGCACTGAAATCGGGGTTGTCCCTCGCTTCGACCTGCCACAAGCCGGTGATCCCTGGCCGGACCTGGCTTCTCGCATGAAGCTCTGGGTCGAATTCTGCAACCTCGCTCGGCAGAGCCGGGCGCGGCCCGACGAGGCTCATGTCGCCCTTGAGCACGTTCCAGAGCTGAGGTAACTCGTTGATGCTTGTGATGTCGAGCATCCGACCGATTCGCGTGAAGCGAGGATCGCGATCGGCTTTGAACAGTGGTCCGCTCCGCTCGTTCTGGGCGGAGCGGACTTCGGCGAGCCGCTCCTCTGCGTCGACAACCATGGTCCTGATCTTCACCATCTTGAACAGTTCGCCGTCGCGCCCGACGCGTTCCTGGCGGAAGAACATCGGACCGCGATCGGTCAACTTCACCACGAGCGCGAACATCATGATCAGCGGCGCGGTGAGAATGAGTCCGAGCGTCGCCAAAACGATGTCGAGCATGCGTTTGAGCATCAACTGCCAGCGGGCGAGGTTCAACTGCTCGAGGTAGATCATCGGTTCGTGTGCCAGAGGCTGAGCTCTCAGCCTTCGGCTCGCGATGCCGCGTAGGCCACTGGTCAGCTGAACATGGACACCCGCCGACAGCAACTCGCGAACGATTCGGTTCAATTCGGGGGTTGCCAGTGCACTGGTTGCCACCAGCACGCCGGTGACCTGTTCCTTGCGAATCCACTCGATGATCTGATCGGCGGTTCCTGCCCACAGTTGGTCGAGCCCGTTGGCCTCGGCCTGCCGGGAGTCGCCGTACACGGCCGCGACCGTCAGACCGATCTCCGTGTGGGTGTTCAACAGGTCATACAACCCACGCGCCTCAGCGTTCGCGCCGAGCAACAACACGGGCCGGCGGTACTCGCCCTGCTCTCGTCGGGCGTTCAGCCAGGTTCGAAACGTCGAGCGTCCGATCACCAGGAATGTCATCATCAGCGTACCGCCGATGATGGCCTCGGCCGCTGCGATTTCAAGGTCCACGATCTCTGCGCCAAAGCCGGCGCCGGCTGCAGTGATGACGCTGGTTCGGAAAATGCGCGTCATCTCGACCGCTCGGATGTTCGACACCCGAGTCAGGTAGAGATCTTGGGTGGCCATGATGAGCAAGCCTGTGGCGGTGATGACCACGGTGATCATCACGCTGGAGGTGCTCGATCGACCGGCAATGGGAATCCGTTGGTAGAACACGAGTGCGACAGCCCACGCCAGAAAAACCGCTTCGGTGTCAACGAAAACGAGAACCCACCTGAGCCACAGCGATCCAGGAGGCCGCCGATTCGACGACAGCGCTCCTGGTCGGATGGGGGTCATCGGCTTCACCGTATCTCGCGTCACGTCATCACGAGTAAGCCCGCTGGCCTCGTTCAGGACGCGATCGCTGGAAGGCGGATGTGCCATGTCTCTCCATCGGTTCGGTCAACGAGGAGGTAATGGATGACACGCGATATTTCACAAGCGTGTCCAATGCTGGGCGATCTGGCAGATTTCATGATGCGGGCACGACTTATGTCTCGCCATGGGGCACGATGGACTTGTGAAATCGGTCGGGGTTGTTGACGTTGTGCCCTTCGTGGGCGACCAACCGTGAGCAGAGCCTCGGACACGCTGATCGTGGTCGGCGTTGCGGCCGGCGGAACAGCAGCCTTGACTCCGGCCGTTCGGCTCGTCGCGCACCGCATCGGTGCGGTCGTCGAACCTGACGAACGAAGGGTTCACCTTCGCGCCACTCCGACTCTCGGTGGCATGGCGATGTTCGCCTCGTTCCTCGCTGCATTTGCTGTTGCTTCCAGACTCGAGACGTTTCGAGACGTGTTCGAGAGTTCCTCCGAACCGCTCGGCATCGTGGTTGCCGCGACCGTGATCTTTCTCGTCGGGGCGGTCGACGACCTCCGACCGGTGTCGCCGCCGGCGAAGATGGCGGGCCAAGTGCTCGCGGCAAGCGTTCTCTATCTCCTCGGTGTCACCCTCTTCTACGTGCGCGTTCCATTCGGCGGGCTGTGGGCGCTGTCCCCTGATGTTGTCCCGCTCATCACGGTGCTGTGGGTCGTGGTCATGGCAAACGCCATCAACTTCATCGATGGCCTCGACGGCCTTGCTGCAGGCATCGTGGCGATCGCCGCCGGTGCGTTCTACCTCTACAGCCAGCAACTGCTCGACGCCGGCGTCCTCGCGTCGAGCAACGTCGGGCCACTCATTGCTCTCGTAGCGGTCGGCTGCTGCGTCGGGTTCCTTCCACACAACTTCCATCCGGCCCGAATTTTCATGGGCGACAGCGGAGCTCTGTTCCTGGGACTCTTGATGGCAGCTTCGACGATGACCACTGGTGGAAGAGTTGTCGACCAGTTCTCGGGCCAGACCTACTTCTTCTTCGCTCCGATGATCATCCCGTTCGTGATGCTGGGTGTGCCGATCCTCGACGCAGCGTCGTCGGTGATCCGGCGGGCACGTCGCGGCATTCCGTGGAGTCAAGCCGACAAGGGTCACCTCCATCATCGACTGATGCGACTCGGGCATGGACACCGAAGAAGTGTGTTGATCCTCTGGAACTGGACGGCGCTGCTGTCGGCGGTGGTGTTGTTCCCGACGATCACCGGAGACGGAGACGCGCTCGTCCCGCTCGTCGTTGGTGGCCTCGGCCTCATTCTCTACACCATGTTCCACGCAGGCCGCCGCCGGACAGCGTCGATCGAATAAGAGGCGAACACGATTGTGATTGGATTCACAAGCGGGTATCTTTGTCGCGTCAGCCGGAACGGTCTAGATTGTTCTGCGCTTTCACAAGCTGTCGGGCACCTCGTCGGTACGCCCGGCTTCCCCCGCGAATTGACCTCGATTGGGATTCACATCCATGGACGTCGCTGCACGGCGCGAGCTGAACAATGGTTTCGGTGATGCCCTTGCGCGCTCTTTCGAGTTCGCGATGACTCCCATGATCTTCGGTGCCATCGGCTTCTTCATCGACAGAGCTCTCAACACCAGCGTCATGTTCACGGTCTCGCTCATCGTCTTCGGACTCGTCGGTGTGCTGATCCGCTGGTACTACGACTACGAGCACAAGATTTCGATCGTTGAGAACAAGCGCGCCGAGCGTCGCAATGCTCAGCGAATCGCTGCGCCCGTTCTCGGCAAGCCGATCGACGATCGCGGCGGACTCCCCACCGGTGTCACCCTCGAATCCGATGTGGGACAACAGTGACCGCAACGCACCCTGACCCGGCGATGTCTCTCGAGCCGGACACCTTCACGCCAGAGAGCGACATCGCTCGGGACATGGCTCGCCGTCTGCTCGTCGCAAGCCCGGTCTTCGTCGTCACCTGCGGAATCTTCTGGGGCGCGAACGGCGTTTCCAGCAGCGGTTTTGCGCTTGGACTTGTTGCTCTCAACTTCCTCGCAGCAGCTGGTCTCATGACCTGGGGGGCACGTATCTCTCCAGAAGCGCTCATGGGCGCCGTCATGTTCGGCTACATTCTCCGACTGGCCGTGATCACCATCGCAGTGCTCTTGGTCAAGGACTTCGACTGGGTGGATATTGTTCCGCTCGGTCTGACACTTGCGGTTGCCCATCTCGGCGTCCTCATCTGGGAAACCCGCCATGTGTCTGGCTCCCTCGCATATCCGGGCCTCAAGCCTGCGCCCAAGAAATCATCCTTCGCATCAGATCAGGAGGCCGAACGGCCGTGATTCTCGCAACTGAAGCTGCGTCATCGGGAGGACTTCACTTCCCATCCATCGGTCACCTTCTGGTGTGGCCAGGGATCCTGTTCGACGGCACCATCTTTGAGTTGAACAAGGTCGGCATCATCTATTTGTTTGCCACGATCGCCACGCTGATGCTCTTCATCGTCGCCGGCCGTCGTGCCGCGCTGGTGCCCCGTGGGGTGCAGCTTGTTGCTGAGAGTGGCGTCGAGTTCATCCGCGAGAGCGTCGTGAATCAGACGATAGGCCCCGACGGCTACAAGTTCATCCCGTTCTTCCTCTCGGTGTTCTTCTTCATTCTGTTCTCGAACATCACCGAGATCATTCCGTTCATCCAGTTCCCTGCGAACGCTCGGATGGCATTCCCATTCCTTCTCGCGATGCTGGTCTGGATCATCTACAACGCTGTTGGTGTGATGAATCAGGGCTTCTTCGGCTACATCAAGAACTCGCTCGTTCCGCCAGGCGTGCCACCTGCACTGCTGGTGATCGTGATCCCGATCGAGTTCGTATCGACCTTCATCGTCCGCCCTTTCTCTTTGATGGTGCGGCTGTTCGCCAACATGTTGGCCGGTCACCTCTTGTTGGTGACCTTCGCGGTGCTCACCGCTGCCCTGTGGACCAAGGGTCCACTCGCAGCCATCATCTGGGCACCGTTCATCGTTCTCATAGGCCTCACCGCCTTCGAGATCCTGGTGGCTTTCCTCCAGGCATTCATCTTCACCATTTTGACCGCCGTGTACATCGGCGGGGCAATGCATCCAGAGCACTAGGAGACACGGGTGTTGGAACTTCTTGCACAAGCAGACCAGAGTGTCGACGGCCTCAAAGCTGTCGGAGCTGGCCTCGGTTATGGCCTTGCAGCCATTGGCCCCGGCATCGGCATCGGCATTGTTGTCGCCAGCGCTATCGAAGCCATGGCCCGTCAGCCTGAGGCTGCCGGTACCGCTCGCACCACGATGTTCCTCGGCATCGCGTTCACCGAGGCGCTCGCGCTCATCGGCTTCGTGGTCTTCATCCTTCTGAACTTCGCGTAGGAGACAACGTGTCGATCATTCTTGCGGCCAGCTCGCTGCTGGCCACTGAAGAAGGCGCTGTCGACGAAGCTCCGAACCCCATCATTCCCGAGTGGAATGAAGTTATCTGGGGTGGTCTTGCGTTCCTGATCCTCTTCGTCCTCATGACGAAGTACGCCTACCCAGCAGTTAAAAAGGCGATGGATGACAGGGCGGCCAAGATCCAGGGCGACATAGACGCTGCCGAAACCGCAAAATCAGAGGCAGAGCAGCTTCGCGCCGACTACGACGCAAAGCTCGCAGAGGCCAAGGCCGAAGCCAGCCGCATCATTGACGAGGCTCGCCAAGAGGCGGAGGCAGTTCGCGCAGAGCGCATTGCCGCCATCGACGGCGAAATCGCCGAGAAGCGCGCTCAAGCCGATGCCGACATCGCAGCTGCCCAGGACAGGGCGCTCCAGGAGATGCGTGGACAGGTCACTGCTCTCGCCGTCGGTGCTGCGGAGCGCATCGTCGAATCGAACTTGGACGCAGCAGCTCAGGCCCAACTCGTTGACAACTTCATCAACCGAGTCGGGTCGCAGAACTGACTCATCGTGCCGGCTGATTCATTTCGGGTCGCCGGCACGTGAGCAAACATTTGACAGGTTCAAGGGAAACAGATGAGTGACAGAACCGACAGCTACGCAATAGCAGTTGCGGCTGTGGCAGGCGCCGAGGGCGCGCTCGAGTCTGTGGCGGACGAGCTTCATCAGTTCGCCAGGGCACTCGAGACGAACGACGAACTCCGTAACACCATCTCCGACCGAACGATCCCTGCGGGTCGAAGGCTGGGCGTGGTGAGCGAAGTTCTCAGTGGAGCGCACCCCATGACGGCAAACCTCGTGAACATGATCGTTGGGGCAGATCGCGCCAACGAGATTGTTGCGATCGCCGATGCCGTGGTGACTCAAGCCGCTTCGTCTCGTGGCGAACAGGTTGCTGAGGTTCGCTCAGCTGTTGCGTTGTCCGACGAACAGATCAGCCGTTTGGCTGCTGCTCTTGGCCACGCGGTTGGCGGATCCGTCGACGTGAAGGTCACTGTTGATCCAGCCGTGATGGGTGGCATTGTCGCCCAGATCGGAGACACCATCATCGACGGGTCGGTGAAGACTCGTCTCGACAAGCTCAAGGAGCGGGTCTGAGCCATGGCTGATCTCGTTTTTGACACGGCCTCCATAAGTGAGGCCATCAAGTCCAATCTCGAAGGGTTCGATCCCAAGATCGAGTCCGGCACTGTCGGACGTATCACGGAGGTCGGCGACGGTATTGCCCGTGTGTCGGGTCTTCCGTCCGCTGCGGTCAACGAACTTCTCGAGTTTCACAGCGGCGACGTCGGCCTAGCGCTGAACCTCGACGAAGACTCGATCGGCGCTGTTGTGCTCGGCGACATCGAGAAGATCGAAGAGGGTCAGGCCGTGAAGGCCACCGGCCGTATTCTCTCGATGCCGGTCGGCGACGGGATGATGGGGCGTGTGGTGAACGCCCTTGGCGAACCCATCGACGGCAATGGCGCGTTGCAGAATGTCACCGAGCGCCGTATGGAAATTCAGGCGCCTGGCATCATGGGCCGCAAGCCGGTGCACGAGCCGATGCAGACAGGTATCAAGGCGATCGACTCGCTGATCCCCATCGGCCGTGGCCAGCGAGAGCTGATCATCGGCGACCGCAAGACCGGCAAGACCACGATCGCCGTCGACACCATTCTCAATCAGCGTGGTCTCGGAGTGAAGTGCGTCTATGTGGCTATCGGCCAGAAGGCATCCACCGTCGCCCAGACGGTGGCAACGCTCGCCGAGCTCGGTGCCATGGAGTACACGGTCGTCGTCGTTGCCCCGGCGTCGGATGCTGCGCCGTTCAAATATCTCGCTCCGTACGCGGGTTGCGCCATCGGTCAGCATTGGATGGACTCTGGCGATCACGCTTTGGTGGTCTATGACGACCTTTCGAAACAGGCAGAGGCCTACCGCCAGATGTCGTTGCTACTTCGTCGTCCCCCAGGTCGTGAGGCCTACCCGGGAGATGTGTTCTATCTGCACAGCCGCCTTCTCGAGCGTGCCGCCAAGCTGAGTGACGACCTTGGAGCAGGAAGTCTCACCGCTCTTCCGGTCATCGAAACCAAGGCTGGCGACGTCTCGGCCTTCATTCCCACCAACGTGATTTCAATCACGGACGGCCAGATTTTCCTTCAGGACGACCTGTTCAAGTCGGGTGTTCGTCCCGCCATCGACGTCGGCGTTTCGGTTTCCCGTGTGGGTTCGGCAGCTCAGACCAAGGCCATGAAGAGCGCTGTGGGCACGCTGAAATCGGACCTTCAGCAGTTCCGTGAGCTCGAGGCCTTCGCTGCGTTCGGTTCCGACCTCGATGCCGTGTCGCAGAGTCAACTCGATCGTGGCTATCGTCTCACCGAGCTGCTCAAGCAGGGCATCCAGTCACCGATGCCGATGGAACATCAGGCAGTTTCGATCTACGCCGGCACCCGCGGTCACCTCGACAATGTTCCCGTCGAGGACGTGTCGCGGTTCGAAGCCGAACTCATCGAGCATGCGACTTCGCGCCATGGTGCACTGCTCAGCGCTATCAGAGACACCGGCGCTGCGGATGAAGATGCACTCGAACGTCTGGTGTCGGAATTCGCGGCATCGTTCGAGGCCAGCGACGGGTCGGTCGGAATCACCGTCGAGGCTGAGGCTCAGCCTGACGCCGACACGCAGATGGTCGACGCCGACAACACGTTGCCGGAGTTGGACATCTCCCGGGAAGAAGAGGACTAAGGGCACATGCCTGGAGGCCAGGAACGAATTCTTCGTCGCAGGATCAGCTCGGTCCAGTCGACGAAGAAAATCACTCGAGCGATGGAGCTGATTGCAGCGACCCGTGTGGTGAAAGCCATGCAGCGGGCCAACGCAGCGCGTCCGTACTCGACCAAGATGACATCGGTCATCGAGGACCTGGCAGCCGGTGGCACTGGTGTGTCTCATCCGCTTCTTCGCGAGACGGAAACCGTCACGAACGTCGGGTATGTGATCATCACATCAGACCGTGGCCTCGCCGGTCCGTACAACTCGTCTGTGATCCGATCTGCCGAGCGCGAGATCATGGCCGCCCAGACCGAGGGCAAGGGCTACAAGCTCGTACTCATCGGCAAGAAGGCTCGCGACTACTTCCGTTTCAGGAACTACGAGATCGCGGCCTACTACGAGGGCATGACTGACACGCCGTCATACGACGATGCGAAAGAAGTTGCCAACGTGGTTGCGTCGATGTTCATCGACGAAGAAGTCGATGAGGTCATCCTCAGCTACCAGGAATTCGTCTCGATGGGCACGCAGCGCGTTGCCCTTCGTCGGTTCCTCCCGCTGGAGCAGCTCGGCACAGTGGCCCAAGAGGGAAGCGGCTCGTCCGAGGCCACGGCGTCATTCGAGTTCGAGCCTTCACCAGAAGGTGTGCTCGAATCGCTCCTGCCCCGTTACGTCGAGTCCAGGCTCTTCTCGGCGCTACTCGACGCCTCCGCGTCGGAGCACGCGAACCGGCAGCGGGCCATGAAGGCCGCGACCGACAACGCGGAAGAGCTCATCACGAACCTCTCACGTGCACTCAGTCGTGCCCGTCAGGATGCCATCACCACCGAGATCATGGAGATCGTCGGCGGTGCAGAAGCCCTTGGTGGCGACCTTGCCGTCGAAGAACTGCCGGAAGGTGCGGTTGCTTCGAGCGCAGGTCAGTTCGCAGCTGCTGCCGGAGCAGGAGCTGCATCGGCAGCGGTCAGGGCGGCTTCCGCTTCGGCTGCTCCAAGCGCAACGGCGTTGCTCGAAGCAGCGCCGTTCGGAGCGGGTTCGCACGCAACGTTGCCGGACAACTCTGCTCCAGCGGGTTTCACGATCAAGGGCAACGCCGATTCGATGCTGTACCACCGTCCCGACAGTCGCAGCTACGGCGTGACCGTCGCCGAAGTGTGGTTCGACACCCCAGAACGCGCCGAAGCTGCAGGCTTCCGGCTTGCGAACACTCACCCGAAAGATGTCCAGGACGCGTAAGCGTCCTGTCAACACCCACCTCTGCGCCCGAGGAGAAATCAGCAAATGACTGTCACTGAGAACAGCACCACCGCCAAAGATGGCAGGATCGTCTCGATCGCCGGTCCGGTGATCGACGTCGAGTTCCCGCTCGACTCGCTTCCCGAGATCAACACTGCACTGGCGTTCGAAGTCGTGATCGACGGCGTGAGCACGACGATCATGGCCGAGGTGGCTCAGCAGATCGGGTCAGGACGCGTTCGTGCCGTGGCCCTCAAGGCCACCGATGGTCTGACCCGTGGCACCGTCGTCCGGAACACCGGTGGCGGTATTCAGGTCCCTGTCGGCGACGTGACGCTCGGCCACGTCTGGAACGTGATCGGCGAACCACTCGATGTTGATGCGAGTTCAGTTGACATCAAGGAGCGCTGGGGCATCCACCGTCCACCTCCCGCTTTCAGTGACCTCGAGCCTTCCGCGCAGATGTTCGAGTCCGGAATCAAGGTCATCGACCTCCTCACTCCGTACAAAGAGGGTGGAAAGATCGGTCTGTTCGGTGGTGCCGGTGTCGGCAAGACCGTGCTCATCACCGAGATGATCAACCGGGTAGCCACCCAACACGGTGGTGTGTCGGTGTTCGCCGGTGTCGGCGAGCGCACCCGTGAGGGCACCGACCTCTTCCTAGAGATGGAAGAGTCCGGTGTGCTCGAGAAGGCGGCTCTCGTCTTCGGTCAGATGGATGAGCCTCCCGGCGTGCGCCTCCGCGTCGCGTTGGCAGGCGTGACCATGGCCGAGTACTTCCGTGATGTGCAGAATCAGGACGTGTTGCTCTTCATCGACAACATCTTCCGTTTCGTGCAGGCCGGGTCCGAGGTGTCGACGCTTCTTGGCCGTATGCCATCGGCTGTGGGCTACCAGCCGACACTCGCCGACGAGATGGGCACACTTCAGGAGCGCATCACCTCGACTCGAGGCAAGTCGATCACGTCGCTGCAGGCCGTGTACGTGCCTGCCGACGACTACACCGATCCCGCCCCTTTCACCTCGTTCACGCACTTCGACGGCACCACCGAACTGTCTCGTGACATCGCGTCGCTTGGCATCTACCCGGCGGTCGACCCGTTGGCTTCGACGTCGACGATCCTCACCCCGGAGGTCGTTGGGCAGGCTCACTACGACGTGGCTCGTCGGGTGCAGGAGATCCTCCAGCGTTACAAGGAACTCCAGGACATCATCGCCATTCTCGGTCTCGACGAGCTGTCAGAAGAGGACCGCATCACTGTGGATCGGGCCCGCAAGGTGCAGCGCTTCTTGTCGCAGCCGATGTTCGTGGCGGAGGTGTTCACCTCGCTCCCCGGAATTTTCGTGCCGGTCGAGGAAACTGTCGAGAGCTTCGAGATGCTGGTCAACGGCGATCTCGACCACCTGCCAGAACAGGCGTTCCTGAACGTCGGCAACGCGGAGTCGGCGATGGCCAAGGCTCGCGAGCTCGAGAACTCCTGAGACCGCAGCGGAGCGAAGGACTGATCCCATGGCGATGACTGTCGAATTGGTGTCACCAGAGACCATTTTGTGGTCGGGTGAAGCGACCCAGGTCGTTGCCCGCACGCTCGATGGCGACATCGCGTTCCTCGACAACCACGCACCGTTCGTCGGTGCGCTCGATATCGCCGAGGTTCGGATCTGGGCCGATGCCGACGAGCCTGTTGCGCTTGCGGTGCATGGCGGTTTCGTCGAGGTCAGCCACAACAGCGTGACGATCCTCTCCGATGTGGCCGAGTTCTCCGGCGACATTGACGCTGAACGTGCCAGCACAGCCGCCGATCGTGCCGGCGAAGCGCTCCGGTCAGACGGTGACGACGATGAGGCGAAGGCTGCGCTCAAGCGTGCGACTGTGCGTCTCGCTGTCGCCGGGTCCTGAGTAGCCTGATCAGAGTGGCGCCGTCGGACACTCGGCGCTGACAGTGCAACGCCGTCGGCTTGCGGTCGTCGCTCCGCTTCCTCCGGTGGCCGGGTCGAGGGTGGATGGTGTTCGCACGGCGTTGGGTGATCCGAGCTTGGCCGACCTCGGACCGCACCTGACGCTCGTTCCTCCGGTGAACGTTCGTGACGACGCGATCGCCGAGGTGTGCTCGGTGGTGAGAGATCTCGCGTCGAGGTCACCCGTCACGACGTCGATCGGTCCCATAGTGACATTTGCCCCTGCGAACCCGGTGCTCTACCTCGAGGTCGCTGAGGTGGCGTTGATCCGAGAGGTGAGGGATGCGGTCTTTAGACCGCCGCTTTCACGGCCGTTGTCTCACGAGTTCGTTCCGCACATCACCGTCAATCCCCGTGCCTCGGACGCGCAGATCGAGCATGTTCCTCGTCTCACGGCGTTTGCCGATGTTGTCACCTTCGACAGGGTCGAGGTGCTCGAGGAGCACACTGGTGATAATGGGCGGCAGTGGTTGCCGGTAGAAGATGTTCTCCTGGGAAGTGAGTTCGTCGTAGGCCGAGGCGGACTCGAGACGACCCTCGTGTCATCGACGCGTCAACAACTTTCGTCAGCTCTCGATGTGGGAACGGTGCGATCTGATGTGATCGTTTCGGCGTGGCGTCACGACTCGCCGGTAGGAGTCGCTGCGCTTGGCAACGACGGCAGTCGAGCAGAGCTCATCTGGCTGGAGGTCGCTTCTCAGCACCGAGGGACCGGTGTCGGACGAGCGTTGGTGTCACGGGTCAGGGAGATCGCCCGTGGAGAGAACCGTCGGCTTGTGCCCTCGTCGGCACTCGGTAGCGCGCTCGCCGAGTTTGTCGACATGGCGGGCCCGTGACGTCGACTGCGGTTGGACTCGTTCAGCGTGGCGCGGACATCACGGAAATGCGGGATTTTTTCTGAGGTCAGATCCCGTTGACGGAGACTTCGTAGCCAGGCTCCTCAGGTTCGTCGTCGAGGATCTCGGCGGGAAATCCGGGCGCAAGAATCTCAAGCCCGGTCGCCTCCTCGAGCCGCCGAATGATGTTCGGAGACCATTCGCGAGGGCCGTACCGGTCCTGTCCATCCTCGAAGATGTCCTGCATGATGGGCGCAAGCTCGAGCGGAACTCCGGCTCGTTCTGCCACCTGGTTGAAGAGGCCGATGTCCTTGATCACGAGGTCCATCGTGAAGCTGATGTCACGGCTGCCGTTCAGTGTCACCTGGCTTTCTGTTTCGTGCACGAACGAATTTCCTGACGAGATCTTGATCGCCTCGTAGGTCGTTGCAAGGTCCATCCCTGCAGCCTTCGCCGTCACCATGGCCTCGCCGAGCGACAGAAGGTTCGCGGTGGCGAGGTAGTTGGTGACGACCTTCAGTACTGATGCCGAACCCAACTCGCCGGTGTGCAAGATGCGGCGCCCCATAGCGGCGAGCACCGGGAGCATCTGCTCGAACGTTTCGCGATCGCAACCCGCGAAAATGGCGATGTTTCCGGTTGCCGCCCTATGGCACCCGCCAGAGACAGGACAGTCGACGGGCCTTCCTCCCGCTGCCATCACCGCTTCGGCGAGACGCTCTACTTCTGCCTTGTCGGTGGTGCTCATCTCGGCCCAGATCATTCCTGGGCGCATCCCGGCCAGGATGCCGTCGGTGGCCTCCATGACGTGGGCCGAAGCTGTTGGGTTTGGCAAGCAGGTGATCATGATGTCGGCCTGTTCGGCCATCTCCTTGGGACTCTCACCCCAGGAAGCACCTGCTGCGAGTTGCTGTGCCGCTGCGCCCTTGTCGAGATCTCGCACGATCACGTCGTGGCCATTGCGGATGAGACTTCCCGAGAGTTTTCCGCCGATATTGCCGAGTCCGATGAAACCGATCTTCACGTGAGTCTCCGTGGGGGTCGAGTCGATCCTGTGACGCCGGTCAGAGTAGAACGTGGTGGCTGAACGCGTGAGCGCTCGATGGTCGGAGTCGTGAACAGAGTCTGAACGGTGCGGGATCACACCGTGAACGTTTGGCGTTGAAGCACTGATGGACAACGGGCACTGTGGTCATCTGGTGTGTCCGTTTCGGCGTCAGCCTCGGAGCTGCAGACTTGGTCTGAGCTGGCGATGCCCTCAGATGCAGGCGTTGACGAGTTGACCTAGTCCCTCGATGGTCGTCGTCATCGTCCGGCCGGGGGCAAGCCACTCTGGTGGCGTTCGTGCCGCGCCGACGCCGCCGCAGGTCCCGGTGGCGATGACATCGCCTGGATCGAGCGTCATGATGCGGCTGAGGTCCTTGACGATGTCGACCACGTTGAAGATCAAGTGGTCGGTGTTGCTCGCCTGTTTGATGACGCCATCGACCGTAGTGCTGATGTTCAGACCGCTTCCGTCGCCGATCTCGTCGCGTGTCACGAGTGCCGGCCCGAGCGGTGTCAGGGCTTCCCAGGTCTTCCCGCCGAGGAACTGGGTCGTCCTGCGCTGCCAGTCCCTGCAGCTGACGTCGTTGAGCACGGCGTAGCCTGCCACGCCGGCGAGGGCTTCCTCGGACGTCGCGTGCCGGACAGGACTTCCGATGATGACGGCGAGCTCGCACTCCCAATCGATGTGCGAGGTGTGATCGGGGTCGGGAAGAAGAAGATCGTCGTGAGGTCCTGCGAGGGCCCGCGCGTATTTCGCAAAATAGGTCGGCGCCTCGGGCGGGGTGCGACCCATCTCGGCAACGTGATCTGCGTAGTTGACGCCGACGCAGATGATCTTGTCCGGTTTCGGGATCACCGGCGCCAGTGACGCACCGGCGAGCGACAGCCTGTCGCCATCGATGTCGGCCGCAGAGTCGATGCCACCGTCAGCATCGATCACGCCGCGAACGTCGCTGTGGTCGAGCAGAACGATCTCACTGCCTTCGACGCGCCCAGCGCGGGTCCCGGCCGCGGTTCGAACCGTGACGAGGTGCATGTTTGTTGTCCTTCGGTAGGGCTGCGGTGCGTACCACCGTAATCGACAACCCGATCTGGCTAGCGTGGGCGAATGCGTATCGGCGAACTCGCTGACGAGGCCGGAGTGTCCACGAAGACGGTTCGGTACTACGAGTCGATCGGAATCCTCGCAGAGCCTTGTCGCACCGACTCGGGCTACCGCGATTACGAGCCAGACTCGGTCGAGAGATTGAGATTCATTCGCGATGCCCAGTCGACGGGCCTGTCTCTCTCGGAGATCCAGTCGGTCCTCGAGTTGAAGGACGCCGGATCACGCAGTTGCGAGCACACGACAAGTCTCCTCGACCAGCACCTGGCCGAAATCGATCAGCAGCTTGCGACCCTTCATCAGGCCAGAGATGAGCTCCTCACTCTCGCACAGCGGGCGCGAAGCCTGGATCCCACAGCATGTACTGATCCGAATCGATGCCAAGTCATCGGCGAAGCCAGGCTGCATCGAGATGCCACTTGACCTTCCAGCTGACTGGAAGCTTTATACTCGGGGTATGACGGCAACACGGACGCCGCGGTCTCCGTCGCGGCTCGACTTCCAGGTCGATGGCATGACCTGCGCCGCGTGCTCGAGTCGGGTTCAGCGGACGCTGAACAAGATCGAAGGTGTCGAAGATGCTCGCGTGAACTTCGCGAACGGTCACGCTACGGTCGTTCTTGTCGAAGAGGTCCCGTTCGGCGATGTGCGCGCCGCTGTCGAGCGCCTTGGCTACGGAGTCCCGGAGACCGGTGACGAGCGAAGCGAGGACGAGCGCGAGCGTGACCTGTTGAGGCGCTTCGTGTTCGCGGCGGTGCTCGGATCTGCAGTCATGGCGATCTCGATGATCCGGCCTCTCGAATTTGACGGCTCCGACTGGCTGTTGGCTGCGCTCGTGACGCCGGTGGTCTTCTGGTCTGGACACACGTTCCATCGAAGTGCTCTACGAAACCTCCGCCACGGAGCGACCACCATGGACACGCTCGTGTCGATGGGCACGCTGTCCGCATGGACGTGGTCAACGATCGTGCTGTTCTTCGACGTGGGTGGAGCGGCTGTCTATTTCGAGACTGCAGCGGTGATCATCGCGCTGATCTTGCTTGGTAAGTGGTTCGAGGCTCGGGCCAAGCGGCGTTCCGGCGATGCGCTGCGCGCGCTGGCCGAACTTGGCGCTCGAACAGCTCGTCTCGAAGACGGCTCAGAGGTCGATCTTGATGACCTTGCGGTCGGCATGCGCTTCGTCGTCGGTCCGGGCGAGAAGATACCGACCGATGGCCTGGTCGTCGACGGCAATGCCGCTGTTGATACCTCGCTGGTCACCGGCGAGTCTGTTCCAGTAGAGGTCGGCGTCGGTGACGAGGTTGTCGGAGCAACGATCAACACCAACGGCTCGCTCGTCGTGGAGGCAACACAGGTCGGGGCCGACACAGCGTTGTCGCAGATCGTGCGTCTCGTGGAGCAAGCGCAAGGTTCGCGGGCTGAGGTCCAACGGCTCGCGGACCGCGTTGCTTCGGTCTTCGTGCCACTTGCCATCGGGGTTGCGATTGGGACATTGGCGCTCTGGTTGGCGTTGGGCGGAACCGCCGACGAATCTTTCACCGCAGCTGTCGCGGTGCTGATCATCGCCTGCCCCTGTGCGCTTGGCCTCGCGACGCCGCTGGCGATCATGGTCGGCACTGGTCGTGGCGCACAACTGGGGGTGATCATCAAGGGCGGAGAAGTTCTCGAGGACACTCGACGTGTCGACACGATTGTTCTCGACAAGACGGGGACGGTCACCACGGGACGGATGGATTTCGTCGGGATTGTCGCCCCCGGAGCCGACGCCGAGATCTTGCTAGGACTAGCGTCCGCCGTCGAGTCGAAATCGGAGCATCCCATTGGTGCGGCCATCGCAGCAACGGCCGTCACCGATGCCGTCGTCGACGGCTTTCGGAGCCTTGCCGGCCGAGGTGTCATCGCCACTGTCGATAGGGTCGAGGTGCGTGTGGGGCGGCGTGCGTTGTTCGACGACGTGCCGTCGAGTGTCGAGCAGGCAGCGGTGAAGGCGGAGGCCATCGGCCACACGGCCGTGCTGGTGGGTCGAGGTGGTCGTGCTGAAGGCGTGATTTCGGTGGCTGACACGGTGAAGGCCTCGTCGGCAGCCGCAGTCTCGGCACTGCGAGCTCTCGACCTCGAGGTCCGCCTCCTCACCGGTGACAATCAACGAACCGCTGACAACGTCGCCAAGCAGGTCGGCATCGATCACGTTGTCGCCGAGGTGCTCCCTGAGGACAAGGCAGCAGTCATCGCAGATCTGCAGCGAGACGGCCGCCGGGTCGCGATGGTCGGTGATGGCATCAACGACGCTCCCGCCCTCGCCCAGGCCGACCTGGGCATCGCCATAGGCACAGGAACTGATGTTGCGATGGAGGCTTCTGATCTGACTCTGGTGTCGGGTGACCTCATGCGTGCTGCCGATGCTGTGGCCCTCAGCCGGCGAACGCTCGTCACAATCAAAGGAAATCTGTTCTGGGCGTTTGCCTATAACGCAGCGGCGATCCCGCTCGCGGCTTCCGGCGTCCTCAGTCCGATGATTGCCGCCGCTGCGATGGGCCTCTCATCGGTGTTCGTCGTGACGAACAGCATGCGGTTGCGTCGATTCAGTCTCGCCGCTGGCACACTTCAGGTCTGAGGAGGCTTCGATGGGCGAACATTCGTACCGAGTCGATGAGATGAGCTGCGACCACTGCACCGCGTCGATCGAGGATGCTGTCTCCCTCCTCGAGGGCGTCACACGCGTCGTTGCCGACCTCTCAACGAAGATCGTGACTGTCGCTGGTGGCCAAGATGCTCAGATCAGGGCCGCCATCGACGATGCCGGCTACGACTCGGCACTCCTGGATACCTGAACGAGTGCGGTCAGAGATAGGTCCTTGATCTGACAGCCACGAGGGCTGCGAGTTCGGCCGCCAGGTGCGGGAGCAGAGGCTCGGCGAATCGATACGCCGGTCCGAAGAGGCTGATTGCCGCGATGGGTCTGTCGTTGCCGTCGAGGACCGGGACTGCAAGCCCATTGACGCCGACGTCCAACTCTTGGTCGGTCCACGCCCAGCCAGACGCACGAATTCCGGCGAGGCGAGCGCTCACCTCATTGGCGTCGCAGACCGAATGGTCGGTGGCCGCGACCAGCGGCTCGGCGAGATGCCCCGCGATTCGGTCCTGTGGCCAACCCGCCATATGAACCAGCCCGGGAGCGACGAGGTGAAACTCGTGGCGTTCGTTCTCGACGCTGGGCGCCTGAACAGCTTGAGGGGAGGCGATCTGCAGGAGGTACTGCACAGCAGCGCCGTCGTCGGTCGTGAGTGCTGCGCTTTCACCAAAACGGTCCACGAGCTCGACGAGCAGAGGGCGTAGCTGGTCGCTGATTCCTGCCCTGCTGACCTCGGCGGTGTGAAGTGTCGCCAGTGCTGCTCCTGGTCGGACCTCGCCAGCTGTGGTCCTGTCGAGCATGCCGAGGCTGACCAAGGTCGACACGACCCTCGACACAGTCGACCTGGGGATGCCTGTCCTTCGTTCGAGTTCACGGACCCCGACTGGTTCGCCTGACGCCACCACAGCCTGGAGTAGAGCGAATGAACGCTCGATGACGCCCGACGTTGACAGCGTCTCTGGACCGACCATAGCCTGACCGTAACATAATGAGACGTCCCGTAGATTGGGACACAGGTCATCTAGGGGTCGAGAGTGGCAGTCGAGCATGGCTGACAGCAGAACAATCGGAGTCGTCGGGACTGGTGTCATCGGGACCGGTTGGGCGGTGAGAGCGCTGTCGCGTGGGCATGATGTCGTTGCGTGGGATCCAGCCCCAGCGGCCGAACAACGTCTTCGTGACGCCGTCGAACGGGCCTGGCCGTCGGCGAAGAAGCTCGGCTTGTTCCCGAGGGCCTCGACGAGCCGGCTCCACTTCGCCGACACCCCAGAAGAGCTTGCCGGCATGGTCGACTGGATCCAGGAGAGTGCTCCTGAGAGCGAGGACGTCAAATGCCCGCTGCTCCAGAAGCTTGCCGCAGCGGCGAGTGCCGACACGATCATTGCATCGAGCTCGTCTGGTCTGATGCCGAGTCGACTCCAAGACGGGTGTGAGCATCCGGAGCGAATTCTCATCGGGCACCCCTTCAACCCGGTGTACCTGCTTCCGCTGGTCGAGATCGTTGCAGGCGAACAGACGTCGGCCGCGAGCATCGAGCGGGCCAAAGAGCACTACGACGACCTGGTGATGTACCCGCTCGTGGTGCGTAACGAGATCGAGGGTTACCTGTCTGACCGACTTCAAGAGGCGCTGTGGCGAGAGGTACTGCACCTCGTCAATGACGGGATCGCGACGACACAAGAGCTCGACGATGCGGTGACCTACGGTCCAGGAATCCGATGGGCAGGCATGGGCACCAACCTCACGTTCCACCTCGCAGGCGGTCAGCAGGGCATGCGTCACATGCTCGCCCAGTTCGGACCTGCGCTGAAGCTTCCTTGGACGAAGCTGGTGGCGCCTGAACTCACAGACGAACTCATCGAGTCGATGGCCGTTGGGTGTGAGGATCAGGCCGACGGCCGATCGATCACCGAACTGGAGACGCTCAGGGACGATTACGTCCTGTCGGTCATGCGCTCATTGCGTCCTCTCGACCTCGGCGCCGGTCGGCTCATCGCAGAGCGGGAAGCTCGGATTCACGCATCGTTCGAAATCGCGCCATGGTCTCCGACTGCACTGGTTGCTGCACCGCTCGGCCTCTACGAAGCCCCGGTCGAACCAGACTGGGTCGACTACAACGGCCACATGACAGAGGCGGCGTTCCTCACCGCCTTCGGATGGGCGTCCGACAAATTCTTTCGCTACATCGGTATCGACGAGGACTACCGAAGCGCTGGTCACAGCCTGTACACCGTCGAGACGCACATCAACTATTTGCGTGAGGCCTCGCTCGGCGAGCCACTGCGGATCACTACTCAGGTGCTCGGAATCGACGCCAAGCGCGTGCACCTCTTTCACGCCATGTTCCACGGCGAGTCGGGTGAGTTGCTCTGCACGACCGAGCAGATGCTGCTCCACGTCGACATGAATGCAGGTGCAGCAACACCGATCCTGGAAGGGCCGTCTGCTGCGCTGGCTGCGATCGCGAGCGCGCATTCGTCTCTCCAGGTGCCGAGCCAGGTGGGGCGCACGATGCGCGTCACGTCCGAATCCGAGAAGTGAGGTAACTGATGGACTTCGCGCTGAGCGACGAGCAGGAGATGATCGTCCAGACGGTCAGCACCTTCGTCGAACGAGAACTGCTCCATTACGAAGACGAGGTCGAGCGCACTGGCCAGGTCCGACCAGAACTGGTGCGGGAGATCAAGGACAAGTCGATTGCGGCTGGCATCTACGCCGCCAACATGCCAGAGGATCTCGGTGGCGGTGGCCTCGACAATCTCACGATGGCTCTTGTGGACCGTGCGTTTGGGTGGACTCAGTACGCACTGCATTACATCGTCGCCAGACCATCGAACATCCTCCAGGCCTGTGCTGCTGATCAGATCGACGAGTATCTCCTGCCGACGATCCGCGGTGATCGAGTCGACTGCCTTGCGATGAGTGAGCCGGCCGCTGGTTCCGATGTGCGCGGCATGACGTGTCGGGCCGAGCGGGACGGCGAGGAGTTCGTCATCACCGGTACGAAACACTTCATCAGCCACGCCGACCTCGCCGACTACGTCATCTTGTTCGTGGCGACCGGCGAAGAGGCCACTGCACGAGGACCGAAGAAACTCATCACATCGTTCCTGGTCGACTTCGATACGCCTGGCGTCGAGGTTGTTCCCGGGTACAACTCGGTGTCGAACCGTGGCTACCACAACTCCATCATCAACTTCGATGGTGCCCGCGTTCACCAGTCAAAGATGCTCGGCGAGGAACATCGGGGTTTCGACGTCGCCAACGAGTGGCTCGGTGCCACCCGACTCCAGGTAGCTGCGATCTGCCTCGGTAGGGCCGACAGGGCCATGAAGGAAGCAACGGAATGGGCTGTGAGCCGTCATCAGTTCGGGCAACAGATCGGTAAGTTCCAAGGCGTCTCCTTCAAGCTGGCTGACATGGCCACCAAGATGGCTGAAGCCGAGTTGTTGACCTACCGGGCTGCATGGAAGATGGACCAGGGCACCATGACCGATGGCGACGCGGCCATGGCAAAGATCTCATCGACCGAGATGCTCCAATTTGTGTCTGACGAAGCGATCCAGATTCTGGGCGGCATGGGCCTCATGGACGAGTTACCACTCGAACGTATTTGGCGTGACGCCCGTGTCGATCGAATCTGGGACGGCACCAGCGAGATTCAGCGCCACATCGTGTCGAGAGAGATCCTCCGCCCGCTCGGCGGCTGACGTGCTGGAGCGACTCCTGCGTCCGAACTCGCTTGCCTTCATCGGCGGAACCGCAGCCGAGACGGCGCTACGTCAATGCCAGAAGTTCGGCTTCGACGGCGAGATGGCGCTCGTACACCCGACGCGTCTGTCCACTCCAGACCGGTCGGTTTATCGCTCGGTCCTGGATCTGCCATTTGTACCCGACGCTGCCCTCGTCGCTGTCAACCGAGACGCGACTACTGCGGTCGTAACCGATCTCTCTGCTGTTGGCACCGGAGTGGCTGTTTGCCACGCGTCTGGTTACGCAGAAGTTGGCGACGATGGCGCCGCCATGTCCGAGGAGTTGCTCGCGGCCGCAGCAGGGATGGCGATCATCGGCCCGAATTGTTATGGCACCGTCAACGCCATCGTCGGCGCTGCTCTGTGGCCTGATGAGCAGGGACTGACACGATGCGAGCGCGGGGTCGCGTTCGTGACCCAGAGCGGCAACATGGCCGTAAACCTCACGATGCAGCAGCGAGGCATCGATATCGCACATGTGATCACCCTCGGAAACCAGATCGACATCGGCATCGAAGCGTGCCTCGAGGCGCTCGTCGGGGATCCTTCGGTCACCGCGGTCGCGCTGCACATCGAGGCACTCACCGACGTCGAGCGATTCGCGGCAGCTGCGTTGGCCGCCCACGCAGCCAGCATTCCCGTAGTGGCGCTCAAGACGGGTGTATCGCACAAGGGAGCATCGATCGCTGCTTCGCACACATCGTCGTTGGTCGGAGACGACACCGCGTACTCAGCCCTGTTCTCGCGGGTCGGGGTCCGACGGGTCAAGTCGATCCCTGAGCTGCTCGACACCACGAAGCTTCTCTCCACGATCGGGGCGCTGCCGGGAAACCGGCTGGTGTCGATGAGCTGTTCCGGTGGGGAGGCCTCACTCATGGCTGACTTGGCGGAGAACCTGGATGTCCGATTTGACGACTTCGCACCCGAGCATGCTGCGGAGATCTCGAGCACGTTGAACGACTTCGTGACGATGACAAATCCGCTCGACTACCACACGTTCATCTGGGGCGATCGAGACCGGCTCGAGGCATGCTTCACCGCGGTGGCTTCTGGTGAGGTTGATGCTGCGATCCTCGTGCTCGACTTCCCGAAACCACAGCTCGACGACTCGTCCTGGTGGCCCACCTTCGAAGCATTCGCTGCTGCCTGCGCCGTTGCAAGTCGGCCTGGGGTCATCGTGGCATCGATGGCTGAGAACATGCCGGTACGGGTTCGGGAGCAGGCAGACGAACGTGGGCTCGTAGTTGTGGCCGACATGGAGCAGGCCTTGCGGGCGCTCGAGGCCGCAGCGTGGCTCGGTGGGGTCGTGCCCCGACCGGTGATCGCCCGCCCATCGCCGGAGCACAGGGAGATCATCTATGAGCCAGCAGCGAAGCAGATGCTCGATGCAGCCGGCGTGCCCGTGCCGCGCCGTTTGGTCACCGATAGGGCAGGCGCACCGGCCGCTGGGGCTGATGTGGGGTACCCGGTCGTTCTCAAGCTGAGTGGCGTGGCGCACAAGTCCGATGTCGGCGGCGTCGTGCTCGGGATCGGTGACGAGACCGGCCTGAAGGATGCTCTTGCGTGCTTTTCTGCCGAACACGACACCTTCCTCGTCGAGCAACACGTCGAAGCGATCGTTGCCGAGTTGCTTGTCGACGTGAGGGCTGACTCGACGTGTGGAGTACTGCTGACGATCGGCTGCGGAGGAACGATGGTCGAGTTGCTGTCCGACACTCGCTCTGCGATGTTGCCGATCACCCGAAGCGAAATCGAGGAGATGCTTCGCGCTCTTCCGGTCTTCGGGCTCATCGCCGGTCTTCGAGGCGATGTCGGTGGTGACTTGGAAGCAACGCTTTCGGCCATCGAATCGATCGCCGGTTTCGCTCTGCGTGACGAGTCGATCGTCGAGGTCGAAGTGAATCCCTTGCTCGTCACCCCTGTCGGTGCCACAGTCGCTGACGCACTGATCACGAGAGGTCTCCGATGACCGCAGTCAAAGCACAACAACACGGCGGGATTCTCGAGGTCGTTCTGGACCGGCCGAAGGCCAACGCCATCGACGCCGCGACCAGCCGCGACCTCGGCGAGGTCTTCGAAACGTTCCGCGACGATGACTCGGCCCGCGTTGCCATCCTCACTGGTGAGGGGGCTCGTTTCTTCAGCGCTGGGTGGGATCTGAATGCGGCCGCCGAGGGCGAGGCATACGAAGCCGACTATGGCGTCGGCGGATTCGGAGGTTTCGTCGAACTTCCCGAACTCGACAAGCCAGTCATCGCGGCAGTGAACGGTCTTGCCGTCGGGGGCGGATTCGAGATCGCAATGTCGGCCGACTTGGTTGTGGCGGCCGATCACGCCGAGTTCTTCCTTCCAGAGACCGGCCTCGGCATCGTGCCCGACGCAGGAGCCCTTCGCCTTCCTCGTCTGCTGCCGACCGTGATCGCCAACGAGGTGCTGTACGCGCAGCGTCGCATCGACGCCGGCGAAGCCTTACGTTGGGGAATCGTGAATGCTGTGGTCTCGGGAACTCAGGTGATGGATGCGGCCCGTCAGCTCGCACAGAGAGTCGTCTCGGCTGCGCCACTCGCCGTCGGGGCCGTCAAGCAGATCGATCGCACAACGCGACACCTCTCACTCGACGAAGCCTATGCAGAACTTCGATCCGGCGACATGGAGTTGTACGAACAGATGCTTGTGAGCGATGACGCTGCCGAAGGACCGAAGGCCTTCGCCGAAAGGCGCGATCCGATATGGAAGTCTCGGTGACCAACTTCAGTCTCCTCGGAGTCGTCGGGCATTGATTTCGACGCGCTACGACTCCGAGGTGGAGCGGCGAGGTCTGCCAGGATGATCTTGTGAACGATCGAGATCGTGTACTTCGGGTCGTGCAATTGAACACCGGGTCGTTGCTCGGACCGGACTGGAGATCGAGGCGGCACGAGATGGCCGGATGGATGAACGAGTTGTATCGGCTTCTCGTCGCCGACGGAAGCGTCGCTTCATGACTCCGAACTGGTCGAACTGGTCAGGTCGCCTGACCGCTGATGCCGAGTTGGTTCACGTCAGGTCTGAGGACGATGTCGCTCGGAGGGTCGCGGCCGCGGAGCCGGGCTCGACGATCCGTGTCGCTGGTCGGAGCCACAGCCACATGCCGCTCATACCGAATGACGACACCATCGTCGACACCTCGGGCCTCAACGGCATCATCAGCACGAACGTCGACGATCAGACTGCATGGATATGGGCCGGAACGCCGATAGCAGCGCTCGGTGCTCCGCTCCACGCAGCCGGTCTCGCATTGAAGAACCAGGGTGACATCGACCGTCAGACCATCGCTGGTGCTGCGGCAACTGGCACCCACGGCACCGGTCGGACGCTGCAGAACATCTCAGCGAGCGTCATCGGCGCACGTATCGTGCTCGTCGGCGGTGAGGTCGTCGACTGCTCGGCGTCTGAGCGGTCGGATCTCTGGGAGGTGGTCCGCCTGAACCTGGGAGCGGTCGGTGTGGTGACTCGTCTCCATCTCCAACTGCGGGAGGCGTACAAGCTCCGCGAAGACGGCGCGATCCAACCGTTCAGCGAGGTCATCGATGACTTGGCGGTGCGCCCCGACAGATCTCGTCACTACGAGTTCTTCTGGTTGCCCGACCGCGATCTCGTGGTGGGCAAAGCCATCGATGAGACCGACGACGAGCCCGAATACCCGCTGGCGCGGGAGGGTCGACGCGTGGCGTGGAACTACGAAGTCCTTCCCAATCACCGTGCCTGGAAACACACCGAGATGGAGTACTCCATCCCTGATGATGAGGGCCCGGCGTGCGTTGCCGAGATCAGAGACCTGGTTCGATCCGACTATCCGGACATGCCGTGGGCCATCGAGTACCGAACGCTCGCTGCTGACGACGTGTGGATGTCGACGGCGTACCAACGTCGGACTGTCACGATCTCGTTGCACTACGACGTCGATGCTGACGAAGAAGAGATGTATCGCGCCGCCGAGCGGATCTTTCGCCAGGTCGACGGTCGCCCGCATTGGGCCAAGCTCAACTACCTCGATGGCGAGGACCTGGCGTCGATCCATCCTCGATGGGACGACTGGTGGCGGGTCAGGGATGCTGCCGACCCAGACGGTGTGTTTCTGAACGACTACCTGACGATGATCCGGCCATAGGGGACTTCCGACTCTGGATGGAGGTTCCTCACCCTGGGCGTTGGGTCATCTCTAGGAGGTCATGCTCATGACCAACCGACCTCGGTTCGGTCACAGCGGCCAGGGGTTCTTGAACCGGACCGACCTCGACTGCAAGGGCCATTCCGTCGATAGTCATCCTGCCAAGACGAGCTTCCTCGTTGTTCACGACCGCGCCGACTTCATCGAGTTGGCCGAGACGTTGTGAAGCTCCGCTTCGTGAAGCACAGTTTTCAGGAAGTCAGGCCGCGTTGAGCGCCATTTCGGTGTCTTCACCGGCGACCCGCGTGTGGCGCATGACCCTGATCTCGGTCATGTCGTAGGGACGGGCCCGGTGCAGAACACAACGGTTGTCCCAGATGACGAGGTCCCCTGGTTGCCAGGTGTGTTCGGCGATGCGCGGTGGTCGGCATGCGAACTCGAGGAGCTCGGTGAGCAGCGTCTCTGACTCGTCTTCGCTCAGACCGGGAATGGCATACGCGTGACGGCCGATGAACAGGGCTCTGCGACCAGTGACAGGGTGCACCTTGACGAGTGGCCGGAGGGGTGGCGTTTCGACGTCGTAGCCGTACACGCCAGGCTGTGAGGCGAAACCGACCTTGGCTTGCGAGTGGACGAGCGAATGATGAGCGCAGAGCGATGTGATCCGTTCGCGAGTCTGCTCGTCGAGTGCGTCGTACGCGGCGCGCATGTCGGCCCAGCCCGTCTGACCTCCTCGGCTCGGGACCACCTTTGCGGTCAGCATCGATGCCTTCGCGGCGCGGGGCATGTAGCTGCTGTCGGTATGCCATCCCTCGTTGCCGAGCAGCGTGTGCACGATGGGGTCGTCTGTCGATCTCGTTCCGCCGTCGGGGGATCTGTTGCTGAGTGGCACGGTGCCGTTGCCATCGGGCATGATGAACTCGAGTTTCCCGAAGCGACGCCCGAAGGCAGTTTGCTCGTCGTCAGTGAGGTGTTGTCCCGGAAAGATCAGAACGCCATGGTCGTTGAAGGCGCTCTCGAGCAGGGCCCAGTCGGCGTCACACAGGTTTGCGAGATCAAGGTCGGTCAGCGTTGCGCCAAGAGTTGCGTCTAGTGGTTCGATCTTCACAGAAACCCCCGTTGAGATCACTTCCCCGAACCAGAACATAGCGCTGAAGAGGGATCCGTCTCCAGCGGCCGACGAAGCACAGGTCCTACGATCGGGCCGATGAAGATCTCTGCTGCCTTCCCGCCTGTTCCTGACACTCCGAGCCACATAGCGCTTGCGGAGCGCCTCGGATACGAGACGGCGTTCGTGTACGACACGCCTGCTCTCCAACTCGATGTCTGGATGACTCTCGCGTTGGCGGCAGAGCGGACCGATCGGATTGTCCTCGGACCAGGGGTGCTGATCCCGTCGCTGCGGCACCCCATGGTGACGGCCGCTGCGATCGCAACCCTTGTCGGGCTTGTCGGCGAGGACCGTGTGATCGTGGGCGCCGGTACCGGATTCACCGGTCGCAGGGCAATGGGCCAGAAGCCGCTGAAGTGGGCCGAGTTCCCGAAGATGGTGGCTGACGTCCAAGCGCTGTTGGGAGGCGAAGTGGTCACCGTCGACGGAGCGGCTGCCCAAATGTTGCATTGGGAGGGTCAGGCCGTCGATCGGCCGATCGAGGTCCCGTGGGTGCTCGGGGTCAACGGACCCCGCGGCATCGGGGCGGCCAAGGCGATGGAGTGCGGCGTCATCACGTCGCGCCCACGGCCTGACGTCGACTATTCGGGGATCGCCGAGGTGATGATGCTCACGTTCGGCACGATTCTGGAACCGGGTGAAACGATCGACTCGCCGCGAGTGCTCAAAGCCGCAGGCCCTGGAGTCGTGGTCGGATATCACGCGTTACTCGAGCAGCGAGACGCTCGACTGTCGGCGCTGCCGAACGCCGAGCGATTCGCCGAACTCGTCGAAGCAGTTCCTGCCGCGCAGCGCCACCTCCATCTGCACAGCGGCCATCTCACCGAATTGAATCCGATCGACCGTGAAGTTCTCGCCCCGGAAACGCTCTCGAGTGCTCTGGTCTGCACGGCCGACGAACTTCCGGAACGACTCGATGTGCTCGCTCGGACCGGCGTGACGGAGATCGTGTTTCAGCCGATCGGCGACGTGGCGCGAGAACTCACGGCGTTGGCGTCAGCGGCCGGTCTCGGGTGAGGCCTTCTCGAGACGTGAGGCCAACAGCACGGCGACGAGTGCCACCGGAAACAACCAGCCAAGTGCTTCTCGGATGTCACCAAGACTCTCCCCGAGTGCGCCGACCAAGGGCTGGCAGGCCGCGGTCATGAGACCGCTGACGCCGAACACGACTCCGGCTGCAGCGCCGGTCTGGCCCGCTCCGAGCTTGCTGGCCAAGGCAAGACCGACGGGGAACACGGCGAACGCGAAGAACTCCATCCCGGCGAGCGCCATCAACGCCAGGGCGCCGTCGGTGACCGCGAACATCGCGACGAACGCAGCCATGCCGGTAGCTGCGGAGGTCATCACGAGCCGCCCGCCGAGCCGGTCGTAGAGTCGTCCTCCGAGCGGCTGAGCGACTGCGCCAACCAGCAGAATGACGGTCAGGACGATCCCTGCGTCGGTCTCGCGCCATCCTTCGTCGACCAGCATCTTCACCATGAAGGTCAGGAAGCTGCGTCCGATGATGCCGAGCACTCCGAAGGTCACAGCAACCAGCATCAGCTCTCGGGAGATCGCTCCCCGCAGGCTCGCGTCCTCGTTTGCGCGCGTTGTCTCGAGTTTGTTCCCCAGAACGCTTGCGGTGACGAACGCGGGGACTGCTATTGCCACCATGGTCAGGCGCCAATCGAGCACTGCGACGGCCAGTACGGTCACCGCCGGTGCCAGAAAGTGACCGGCAGAGCCTCCGAGGCCGTGGATGCCAAGCATCCTTCCTCGCTCTTCGGGATACGACTCGACGATGAATGAGGTCGCCTGTGGGTGGTAGGTGGCCGCACCGAGACCACACAGCAGACTCATCAGGACGATGAACCAGAACGTCGGAGACGATGCCATGGCCAGGAAGCCGATCGCGGCGGCGATGAACCCACCGACGACGACCTGTTTGTGCTTGCCACGTCGGTCGGCGAAGTTCCCGAGCACCGGCTGAAGAATGCCGGTGAAGAGGCTGAAAGCCAGCGACAAGATGCCGAGTTCGGTGTAGTCGAGGTCGAATTCCTCGGCCACCGAGGGAAGAAAGGCAGGGAGAACGGTCGCGTAGAAGTCGTTGATGACGTGTGCCCCGACGAAGACGAACAGAACCGTTCTCGATGCTTTGACACCCGAAGAACCCGAACTGCCTGAACTGTCAGTCATGGTCGTAACAGCGAGAAGTCGGCGTTTCCGCCGGAGAGCACGATGCACACTTTGTCGGTCGCGGTGAGCGTGATCGTGCCGGCGAGAACACTGGCGACTCCGGCTGCTGCGGCCGGTTCGGCCGCGAACTTTCCCTGGCGCACGACAACACCCCAAGCGGTGTGCAGGGCGTCTTCGCTGACGCGAACCAATTCATCGACGTTCGTGTTGATGTGGTCGAGGTTGATCTGGCCAGTGATCGGTGCCGCCAGGCCGTCGGCAATCGATCGTGCACCGCTCAGCGAGATCGGCTCGCCGGCATCTCGGCTCTGTGAGACGACGTCGGCTGCTTCTGGCTCGACGCCGATGACGCGCACGTGTGGTGCTAGCGACTTCACGCCGGTCGCGACTCCGCTGATGAGTCCGCCGCCGCCGACAGGGACGATGACGACGCTGGTGTCAGGATCGTCGACCATGATCTCGCGCCCGATCGTGGCGGTACCGGCAACGACTGCTGCATGGTCGAAAGGATGGACATAGCTTGCGCCGAGCTCGTCACGAAGCTCGTTTGTTCTGGCGACGAGGTCACCTTCGACGAGCTCGAGATTGGCGCCGAGAGCGCGTACAGCGTCGATCTTGAACTGCACGGCTGTCGCAGGCATGCACACCGTGGCCGGAACTCCGACGTGCCTGGCGACGTGGGCAACGGCTAGGGCGTGGTTGCCTGCGCTCATGGAAATGAGGCCACGGCTCCTCTCTTCAGCGGACATTGCGAGGACGGTGTTGAATGCGCCTCTCACTTTGAAGCTGCCTGTCGGTTGAAGCAGTTCGAGCTTGGCGGTGATGTTCGCCTCGAGGGTCTCGCTCAAGCCAACGGATCGGACCGTCGGTGTTCGTTGAACATGAGGAGCGATTGCCGCGGCTGCGGCGTCGATTGATGAATCGCCGATCAGGTTTGTCACTGGCCGGGTATCCAGCCGGTGCCGGCGAGGGGTACTTTCGCCATTGCAGCTGCCTCGACGGTGAGCGCAGCCAGATCCTCTGGCTCGAGGTTGTGCACGTGGGACTTCCCGCACGCCCTGGCGATGGTCTGCGTCTCCAGAGTGAGCACCTGAAGGTAGTTCGCCAATCGTCGCCCCGCGATCATCGGATCGAGTCGTGCCATGCGACCTGGATCCTGAGTGGTGATACCGGCTGGATCGGTGCCAGCCTGGAAGTCGTCCCAGAGTCCTGCGGTGGAACCGAGTTGTCGGTATTCATCTTCGTACACTGGGTCATTGTCGCCGATGGCGATGAGTGCCGCTGTGCCGATCGACACAGCGTCGGCTCCGAGGGCGATGGCCTTTGCCACATCGGCACCGGAGCGAATTCCGCCGGCTGCGATCAGCTTGACCTCTCGGTGAACACCGAGGTCGCGGAGTGCCCTTACGGCTTCGGGAACAGCCGCGATCGTGGGGATGCCGACGTGTTCGATGAAGATGTCCTGGGTTGCCGCAGTGCCGCCCTGCATGCCATCGACGACGACGGCATCTGCGCCGGCTTTCACCGCAAGAGCCGTGTCGTAGAAGGGGCGGGCAGCTCCGACCTTGACGTATATCGGCACCTGCCAGTCAACGATCTCACGGAGCTCGATGATCTTGATCTCGAGGTCGTCAGGTCCTGTCCAGTCGGGATGGCGGCACGCCGAGCGTTGATCGATACCTTCCGGCAACGACCGCATCTCTGCAACACGCTCGGTGATCTTCTGGCCGAGCAGCATCCCTCCACCCCCTGGTTTCGCGCCCTGACCGACCACGACTTCGATGGCGTCGGCGTTTCGAATGTCGTCGGGGTTCATGCCGTACCGCGACGGCAGATATTGGTAAACAAGCGTCTTCGAGTGAACCCGTTCCTCCTGGGTCATCCCGCCGTCACCGGTTGTTGTCGACGTCCCCGCGGCGTTGGCGCCACGGCCGAGGGCTTCCTTCGCTGGACCCGAGAGCGAGCCGAAACTCATACCGGCAATGGTGATCGGAATGTCGAGGCGAACCGGTTTGGCCGAAGTCGCCTCTCCGATGACGACGTCGGTACCGCACGACTCGCGGTATCCCTCGAGCGGATAACGCGACATCGAAGCGCCCAATACGACGAGGTCGTCGAGCGTCGGCAAGTCGCGTTTCGCGCCCCACCCCCTGATTCGATAAATGCCGGTGTTGGCTGCCCGCCGGATTTCGGCGATGACGTTCCTGTCGAATGTGTGTGATTCGCGTTGGGCCCACTCTGCCGGGGTGGTCACGCTTCAGTCCTCCTGGCGACCTCGGCGTCGATGTCGTCGACGTGGAAGTTGTAGAGCTTTCGGCCGGATCCGAAACGTTTGAAGTCGCGGGGCTCGGCGGCCATTCCAGCTTTGGACAGCAATTCAGTCAGCAGGACGAGATGTTCCTCGCGCATCTCTTTCTCGATGCAATCGGCACCGAGCGAGGCAACGTCGCCCCTGATGAAAAGGCGCGCTTCGTAGATCGAGTCGCCAAGGTCGGAGTCGGTGTCGCCCAGCACGACGAGGTTGCCGCTTTGGGCCATGAAGGCGCTCATGTGACCAACGGTGCCGCCAACCACGATGTCAGCTCCCTTCATCGAGATACCGCAACGCGAGCCTGCGTTGCCTTCGATGACCAGCAGCCCCCCGCACGCAGTCGCGCCAGCCGACATCGTTGCATTGCCTGTGATGCGCACGGTGCCCGACATCATGTTCTCGGCAAGACCCGTGCTCGCGTTGCCCTTCACCACTACCGAGCCGCGCTGGTGCATACCGGCGCAGTAGTACCCGACCGGCCCATCGATTTCGACCTGGATGTCGCTGTCGATGCCAGCGGCGACAGCATGGGCTCCTCGGGGATTGACGATGGTGAACGAGCCGGTGGTTTCGTCGTGCAGTGTCTGGTTGATCTCGCGGAGCGAGGCAGTCTGGAAGTCGAGAACGGTCGAGGCTGAGGAACTCACGTCAGGCTCCACGTGTAGACAGTGGCAGGGTCCGGCTCCCAGATCTCTGCATCTCCGACCCCAGGTAGCTGGGCGATAGCTCTGTACTCCGAGGACATGGCGACCCAGTCGTCGGTCTCGGCGACAACCGCCGGCTTGCAGGCAATGGGGTCGCGAAGGATGGCAAATCCGCTCTCGATGCCGATGGCCAGCGTGTAGAAGCCGTCGAGATCGACGAGCGCCCGTTCGAGCGCTTCTTCGATGGTGTCTCCTTCGCGCAGTCGCCACGACAGATAGCCGGCCGCGACCTCGGAGTCGTTCTCGGTCTGGAACGTCTCGCCATGCTGCTGCAGTCGGAGCCGAAGTTGGTTGTGGTTCGAGAGCGACCCGTTGTGGATCAGGCACGTGTTGGCTCCCGTCGCAAAGGGATGTGACCCGCTTGTCGTGATAGCCGACTCGGTTGCCATTCGTGAGTGGGCAATGGCGTGCGTGCCGCTTCGTGAGGCAAGGTCGAACCGTTCGGCAACGAGAGCAGGGTCTCCGACCGACTTGTAGAGCTCGATCTGGGAACCGAAGCTCATCACCTCGACGCCGTCAACGTGGTCGATGATCCACTGACGGGCCATGCGCCCGTCTCCTGCTGTCTCGAAGACAGCATGGTCGTGGATCTCACGAACCTTCACGGCTGCTCCAAGAAACCCTTCGAGGTCGGCCGCGGTGGCGGCCCAGTCGACAACGCGATCCTCCGCGAGCATCGTGATTCTGACGTGATGAGGCGTTCCTTCGTCGTAGACGGCGAAGCCGGCGCTGTCGGGGCCACGGCTACGCATCTCGTGGAGCATCATCGCCGTGAAGTGGCCGAGTTCAGGCCGATAGGTTTCGGTCTTCAGGAACAGACCGACGATTCCGCACATCTCAAAGCCTTTGACATGGGTGAAGTAATTTCACCTACAGTAATCCTCTTGGGCAAGGACATACCAAGTTGGGGGAAGCATGAACGGGACAAACGGATCTGAGGAGATCGAGCAGATCAGAGCACGAGCCGCGGCCGACGGCGTCGAGTTCATCTACGCCATGTTCGTCGAGATGCACGGTAAGCCGTGCGCCAAGCTCGTCCCGATATCGGCCCTCGATGGCCTGATGACCGACGGCGCCGGCTTTGCCGGGTTCGCGGCCGGCCCACTGGGCCAGGATCCTTCGAGCCCGGACATGCTGGCTATTCCCGATCCTGGTTCCTACACGCAGTTGCCGTGGCAACCGAATGTTGCGGCCATGCAGTGCGATCCGACGGTAGAGGGCGAACTATGGCCGTACGCGCCGCGCGTCATTCTCGGTCGCGCCCTCGAGGCGCTCGCCACAAGGAACCTGGTGATGAAGACCGGCGTCGAGGCCGAGTACTCCCTTGTGTCGCGACGCGACGATGGCACGATCACCGTGGCTGACGAGCGCGACATCGACGAGCTGCCGTGTTACGACGCCAAGGGCCTGACCAGGATGCTTCCGCATCTGACCGCGGTGTCGAAGAACATGGACGCCATGGGCTGGGGCAACTACGCCAACGATCACGAGGACGCCAGCGGACAATTCGAGCAGAACTGGCAGTACGCCGACGCGATGACGACGGCTGACCGACTCATCTTGTTCCGTCTGATGATTCACACCATGGCGCAGCGCGATGGTCGATGGGCGACGTTCATGCCGAAGCCCTTCAGCGACAAGACGGGTAATGGACTTCACGCGCACATCAGCCTCTGGACCGGCGACACCGACGAGGCGTTGTTCCCGGCAGGCGACACCGACGCAGTGGGGCTCGGCCTGAGCGAGATGGCCTATCAGTTCGCGGCCGGCCTCATCGCCCACGCTCCCGCGCTGGTTGGTGTTGCGTGCCCGATCGTCAACTCATACAAGCGCATGGGCGTCGGTGCTCCGACTTCTGGTGCGACGTGGGCTCCGGCCTACGCAGCATTCGGCGGAAACAACCGGACTCAGATGATCCGTGTGCCAGAGCCCGATCGCATCGAGGTCAGGCTCGGCGATGGCGCCGCGAATCCGTACCTGATGTTCGCGGCGATGCTGGCGTGTGGACTCGACGGCATCGACAACCAGATGGATGTTGGTGAGCCGAACACGGCGAACCTTTTCACACTGTCGGCCGATGAGGTAGCGGCGCGCGGAATCGTCACCCTTCCTCCGACGTTGTTGCACGCGGCCGAGAACCTGGCCACAGACGAGGTTTTGGCGGCAGGACTCGGCGAAACTCCGACAGGGCCCTACAGCCGCTACATGGCCCAAGTGAAGCGCGACGAGTTCATGGCCCACCATCATGAGGTCAGCGCCTCGGAAATCGACCGCTACCTCACGTTGTTTTGACGAGCGATGTGAGCGACCGCGCCGATCCGGACAAGCTGACATCAGAAGAGGTCTGTCGCGTCGTTGGCGAGCACGTTCGGGAGCTCCGACACGGTCTCGGGCTGACGATGGAACGCTTCGCTTCGGCCGCCGGTTTGTCGATCGGGATGTTGTCGAAGATCGAACACGGTCAGACCTCTCCGAGCCTGTCATCGCTGACCGCGCTCGCGAACGCCGCCGAGGTGCCGTTGACTGCGTTCTTTCGAGGCCTCGACGAAGAGCACGACGCTGTGATTGTTCCCGCCGGCATGGGGCTCGACATCGCTCACGAGGGTGGTGGACCTGGCAGGACCTACCAAGATCTCGGAGCACTACGCGGTCCGGTCCGCCACATCGAACCGGTGATCGTGACCATCACGGAGCCCGATGAAGTGTTCCCGCTGTTCCAGCACGCTGGGGTCGAGTTCCTCCACGTTCTGGATGGTTCGCTCGAATACGGATACGGCTCGAAGAGGTACCTGCTCCGCCCCGGTGACACGATGCAGCTTCACGGTGAGGTGCCGCATGGTCCGACCAACCTCATCGACCTGCCGATCAGGTTCCTGTCGCTGAAGGTCCACCCGAACCCGAACCCGGACAGTTGATCAGCGAAGGGCTCGGGGTTCCGCCCCGAAATCCTGTGTCAGCCGGCTGTAGGTCCTGATTCGGGAGCCGAAAGCAACGTCGTCCTCGGCCAACACAGTCGCCGCAAGCCGGAGCGCCGACGACCGGATCGCCATTTGCTGATCGCGTGCGAGGCGAATCGCGGGCTGGACAGCCGACTTTCCGCCGTACCGTTTCCGGTCGGACCTGATTCGTTCCATCAGTACGGATCGATCATGGTCGTCGCCGAGTAGTTCCGAGAGTGTGTGGAGGGTCGTCGCGAACGGACCGAGCACCGATGGAGCGCTGAGTTCGATCAGCCTGGTCTGGTACCAGAGGTTCTTCACCGACTTGCGCAATTCGTGCACGTCGTCGTTGTCATTCGTTCGTCGAAGACGGGCGAGTCCTTTGCGGGCACCGCGATAGGTCGCGGCTATGCCCGTGGCGAGCGCTTCGAATCCGTCGCGTACGTTCCAGTCGGCCGAGATGCGCCCGGCCTCTCTCAGGTTGCTCGACGCTCCTCTGAGGTGACGTTGGCTGTTTCTCAGTGTCGCGAGGGCCTCTGCCGCGACGCCCACTCGGTGCTCGCGGATTCGCTCGAGTTGCCCGGTTGTCTCGATGTCAGCTTCGATGTCGACCTGCTCGATGGTCGTCAGAACGACGTGAGCGTCGCGGGCCTCTGACAGCTTCCGGGCTGCGTCCCTGATGCACATGTCGAATCTCCCATAGCTCTTCGTGAGCTCAGGTTGAATCAAGCGTGCGACCGCACGTAGTTCCTTGCATCGCTTCCGAACTTCGTGGATCTCGGTATCGAAGTCGCTCTTGTCTGACAGCACAACGAGTCGAGCGAGCGCCTCGTCGAGTCCGTCTGCGGTTATGCGTGAGATCTCACTGCCGAGGTGCGCATGAGGATCAATCTGGTATTCCACTTGGTCAGCCTGCGGTGCTCAATGTGTGGGCGTCCAAAAATGACCGGTAGTAGCAACCGCTCCGCGCCACACCGGTTTCGTCCTTGGTGTGGCACGCACCGGCCCCATCTCGGCGAACGAGGTAGAGAAGCGAGTTCTGCTCACAGTTCACCCGGACATCCACGACCGAGAGCGTGTCGCCCGATGTTGCTCCCTTGTGCCACATTTCGTGTCGAGAGGTGCTGTAGAGCACGGCACTTCGGCGTTCGACCGTTGCTCTGAAGGCCTCTTCGTTCGCGTAACCAACGAAGAGCACCTCCATCGTGGCGGCTTCCTGGAGCACCACGGGAACGACCTGGTGGCCGTCACGCCCGATCTTGCCCAACTTGTCGAAGTCGAGTTCGGCCCGCGTTCCTTCTTCGAGTTCGTGACTCATCTCTGCCTTTTTTGATATGGATCGAGTGAGTCGACTGACTCAGTACTCGACTGATGAGTATGTCGCTAGCTTCTTCAGGTTGTGCTGCGCTGTGTCGCGGCGAACAGTGCCGGACTTGGATCGCATGACGAGTGAGTCGGTGATGGCTCCAGACCTGTTGAAGCGCACTCCCCGGAGTAGGTCGCCGTCGGTGATGCCGGTTGCCGCGAAGAAGACGTCGTCGGAGTCGACGAGGTCGTCTGCGGTCAGGACACGATCGAGGTCGTACCCGGCAGCAATCGCAGTGGCTTTCTCCTTTTCGTTCCGTGGCCAGAGACGGCCCTGAATTTCGCCGCCCATGCATTTGAGTGCGGCCGCGGAGATGACGCCCTCTGGCGTGCCGCCGATGCCGAACAGAATGTCGGCGCCGGTGTTCGGGTCTGCGGTGGCGATCGCCCCTGCGACGTCACCGTCGGGGATCAAGCGAATTCGCGCTCCCGTCGCCCTGACCTCGGCGATCAGGTCGCCGTGACGATCGCGGTCGAGGATCACCGCGGTGACGTCGCGTGGGTCCTTGCGCATCGCTTCGGCGACAGCTTCGATGTTCTCGGTTGCGGACTTCGTGATGTCGATCATGTCGGCGGCTTCGGGGCCGGTCGCCATCTTCTCCATGTACACGCACGGTCCAGGGTCGAACATGGTGTGGCGAGGCGACACAGCGATCACAGCAATGGCACCGCCGCGGCCGAGTGCGGTGAGCGTCGTGCCGTCGATCGGATCGACGGCGATGTCGGTCTGGGGCGGGTTGCCGTCACCGATGAGCTCGCCGTTGTACAACATCGGCGCTTCGTCCTTCTCGCCTTCACCGATGACGACGATGCCGTCCATCGGCACGCTCTGCAGCACGATGCGCATGGCGTCAACGGCGGCACCGTCGCCGCCGATCTTGTCGCCGCGGCCCATCCAGCGGGCTGCGGCGAGTGCAGCAGCTTCTGTGGTCCGCACCAACTCCATGGCCAGGTTGCGGTCTGGAAGCTGACTTGTTCTGGTGTTCATGGTGTCTGTCTCCTGACGGCGGCTGGGGTGTGTTCTCGGCCGATGACCTGTCTTGTGCGCCCCGTTGGTTGCGGTCATGTGCCATTACGTCGATCGGGGTCGGGTGCTTACGGTAAGCGCTGACGCACCGAGTACGGTGACATGGTGATTCTTGCCGAGTTCGAAGTCTTTCACTCTCGGCCTGTCGCCCCGACGCGACGTGTCGCTATTACCGGTGGACACCTCCCGGTCGAACCCGCTCCTGGGTTCGGCGGGCTGTTGCTCGCCGGCATCGTTGCGGTCTACGCCGAGCAACTCGACGAGGAGACCCGCGACGATCTCGACGCGTTGGTGACGAAGGTCACCAACGGTTCCAGGATCTCCCAGCCCCAGCTGCGCCATCGGTTGCAGGTCGATCGCGTCGGCCTGTCGCGCTCGTCTCATCTTCTTCACGGAGACGGTGAGACGCTCCGATTCGAGTTCGCCACCGATGCGCCTCCCGCCCCGCAGGTGCTCGCAGCTGTGTACCGCACAGGTCAGTTCGACATGAGCACCCGCCGCTCGGTGATGACGTTGCTTCGTTCCGCTGCTGGGTGGGTTGGCGGTTCGACCGACGACCTCGTCCTCTGGCTCACCGGCCACGATCAGGTCGGCACCTACTCGATGGAGTACACCGACCCACTCGCATGGGCGCTCGATCTCTTCGGTCTGAGGCCGGACACCGTGTCGAAACGTGAGGTCCAGCGACGCTTCCGTCGACTTCTCCGTGCCGCCCACCCCGACCACGGCGGCCACACCATCGACGCCGCCGACGCCATCGGCCGAATCACGGAAGCTCGCCGAATACTGCTCGCAACTGCTGGCTGACTTCTCGAGCGCCCCTACCACCCTGTCTCGAGGATTTGGCATCAGAGGCAGACGTGGAACGTGCAGATGTAGTCCTCGCCGGCTAGGACATGGAGGCATCCATGGATCTGGGTCTCGCCGTCGTTCATGACGGTGTACGTGTATCGGATGGCGCGAGTGGCCCGACGATGAACTGGTTCCCGTGGATCCGTGCACTCGTTCGATCCCCTGCTTCCGGAGGCTCATACCTGGCATGATCCCATGTCAGATCTGAGTCCGCCCGCGGGCGATGATGCCCTGCCTTCGACGCTCGATTTCCGCGGGATCGATCCCGCGCTGCTTCCACGTTTCGGCGTTGCTCAGTTCGATCCGCCAGCGTTCGTCGTCGGTGACGTCGGCGAGTTCGTTGTAGGTCGACAGCATCTGGGCGACGCCGTCAGGGTCGTTGCCGGCGATTTCGCTGGCGAGTTCGGTCGCTCGCCCGATTAGAGCATCGTGGGGGACCACTTCGTTCACCAGCCCCCATTCGAGAGCAGTGCCGGCATCGAGAAAATTGCCTGTGAGGCTCAGCTGTCGAGCCCGGCGGGTGCCGACCGCCTCAGGGAGGGTGACCGTGAGACCCCAGCCGGGCATGACCCCAACGCGAGCGTGGGTGTCGGCGAATCGTGCCCGCTCGGACGCGATGAGGAAATCGCACGCGAGCGCGATCTCGAATCCCCCGGTGACGGCCGGGCCGTTGATGGCGCCGATGAGTGGCGTCATTAGCCGGCCGAACGGGCCCCGCTCGACCGAGGTATCCGAAGACACCCCAATTTGACCGAGCTCGCGAAGATCGAGTCCCGCGCAGAACGCAGGATCGGCGCCGGTCAATACGATGGCCCTGACAGCCGGGGTCGGCATCCAGCGAAGCGATCGCCGACCGCAACTCGGCCCTGAGCTCCGAATTCAACGCATTGCGGGCATGAGGTCGATTCATCGTGACGGTGGCGACGCTGTCATCTGTGGAGATGCGAACGAGTTCTTCCATGGCGAGAGTCGAACAGGTCCGGCAATCGGCCGTCAACCCGACGGCAGCATCGACCTAGGGTTGGCGAGCCGACGAGGGAGAGCGAGGTCGCGATGGCGGTCAAGGCAGTGATGATGACGCCGGGATCAGGTGGCTCGACTGATCACCCGACCTTCCATCAGTTGGTCGCCGAACTCGACATACCGGTCAGGTTGTACGACTTCGAGTACCGGCGGCAGGGCAAGAAGTCTTCCGGTAGGGCAGATCGACTCATTCCCGAACTCGCGGTCGCGGCCGGGACGACGGCGAAGGAACTGGGTATCGATCTCGAGGAGCTTGCGATCGGTGGCAGGAGCATGGGCGGTCGGGTGTGCTCGATGGCTGTTGCAGGAGGTCTCGTGACCGCTGGACTCGTGCTGCTCAGCTACCCGCTCCATCCGCCTGGGAAGCCCGAGAACCTGAGGGTCGGGCACTGGCCACACATCAGCTGCCCGACGTTGTTGGTGTCTGGACCGCGTGATCCGTTCGGTTCTGAGGCTGAGTTCGACGAGCACGTCGACTCGCTCGGCGGTCCGGCGAAGAAGGTCTGGCTCGATTCGGGGAACCACGACCCGAGAAATGCCGCCCAGCGCGGCGCGATCGTCGCAGCCGTCAGCGCCTGGGTCGCGGAGATCTAGTCGGCATCGATCGGATTGAGCTCGGTGAGCTCGCGGCGGCTCGTCTCGGGAAGTTTGAAGAACGCGATGATGATCGCCACCAGCGGAGCGATCCACAGCAACGCGATGACGTTGCCGACGCTGTTCCAGCGATCCGAGAGCCACCCAGTGAGCAGCACGCCTGACACGGATCCGGCAACGCCGGCGACGCTGACCCATCCGACGGCCCGATTGCGGATGCGATTCGGGAACAATTCGCCGCGGTACACGCCGAGCGCGGGAAGGAGGCCGCTCGACAGGGTGGCCGCCGTGAGCGCAAGCGCCCACATCGCCGCGCCCGAGGTGTTGAACACCAGGGTGAGCGCGCCAAGGCCGACCGTCGCCGCTACACCGAGAACGATCTTGCGGCCCACGACGTCGGCGAGTCGCCCCGCGATCATGAGCCCGATACCGCCCGGTGTGGCTGTCGAGAGCACAAACAGCGAGACACCGGCGGCAGAGAAGCCACGTTCGTCGCGGAGGTATTCGTTACGGAACTGGTCCGCCGGTGAGAGATAGAACGCGAAGAGGAAGGTGATGGCACCCAGCAGCAAGAGCGGACCGAGATGATTACGAACGCTGGTGTCGTCTGCTCCCTTCCCGAAGCGGTGACTCTCCGGCAGTCGTTTGGCCAGATCGAGACCGAGAGGTATCGCGAGCACGGGCACCAGGTACACGACCCGCCAGCCTCGCTCTCCGAGGTCGGCGATCGGCAGAAACCACAGCACCATTCCGGCGCCGAGCGCGGAGGCCATGCCGACCAGGCTCAGGGCGTATGCCCTGGCGCCCGTGGGCATCTCCTCGACGATGTAGACCAAGATCACCGTACCGAGCGCAGCGCTGAAGGTCCGGCTCACCGTCTGAGCCGCGACGAAGCTGAACAGTTCGGGCGCGATGCCGGCGCCGACCGATCCGATCGCGCCGCCGAACGTCGCCATCACCGCGATGCGGCGGCGGCCCTTGTTGTCGGCGACCACCACCAGGGCGATGGCCAAGATGGGAGCGAGTCGGACAACAGCGCTGGCGACGCCCTGGGTCGTTCGCGAGATCTCGAATTCGTCGGCGGCGAAGGTCAGCGTTTGCCCGAACAGGGTGCCGAGGAACCCCGTGAGTACAGCGGCGGCAGCCAGTGTCCCGAGAACACCAGCGGAGCGCTGATCCATGCGATCGGGTGGACTCCACCATGGCTGGGTCCCCATGTGCCGGTGGGTACGTAGCGCTCTGCGTACTGGCAGTCGGAAGAGGGCGCCGAAGTACGGGATGTCGAGTCGGTAGTTGAACGTCTCGAGAACGTCGAACTCGCCATCGTCGAGCGAGACCTCGAGTGTCCGGGAGTAGTTCGCGAACGGGCCGTGCAAGAGCTCGAAGGTCCAGGTCGCGCCAGCGATGGTAGAAGTCTCGACGCCCGCCGTTTCAGAGAGGACGTCGTCCCGTGGACGCAGTAGTTCGTCGAGACCGGCCAGATCGACTCGATGTTCGAGAACGAGATGACTCATACCGACGCACTGACAGGGGACACGACCTGGAACATACTGGTGCGATGGACAAGATCGTTGTGAGCCGGTCGTCGGGGCTCCACGGAAGCGTGCCGATCAGTGGTGCCAAGAACTCAGTTCTGAAGCTGATGGCGGCGACTCTGTTGGCCGAGGGCGAGTTCGTGCTTCGCAACGTCCCGAACATCGCCGACGTCGGCATCATGGCCGAGTTGCTCGAGGCAATGGGTGCCTCGGTCGAGCTCGCGCCGCCGGTCTGTCGCATCAGTGTCCCTCGCGAGGTGACGCCGGAGGCCCCATACGAACTGGTCGAGCAGATGCGTGCTTCGATCGTTGTTCTGGGACCGCTGCTTGCCCGATTCGGCCGCGCCAGGGTGAGTATGCCCGGCGGTGACGATTTCGGCCATCGTCCTGTCGACATGCACTTGGCAGGCCTGCAAGAGCTCGGGGCGACGTTCACCACAGAGCACGGTTACATCCAGGGAAGGGCCGATCACCTGACCGGTGCTGACGTGCTGCTTGAGTATCCGAGCGTCGGCGCCACCGAGAACCTGTTGATGGCAGCGGTTCTTGCAAAGGGCACGACGGTCATCGACAACGCTGCACGTGAGCCCGAGATCGCCGATCTGGCCGCCTTCCTCAATCACATGGGAGCCAACGTCAGCGGAGCAGCGACGTCCACGATCACGATCGAGGGCGTCGAAAGTCTTGTGCCTGTGGAGCACTCGGTCGTTCCCGATCGGATCGAGGCAGCCACCTACCTCGCTGCTCTGGGTGTCGCCGGCGGCGAGTTGACGCTTGTTGGTGCACGAGCCGACCACATGGAGATGCTGGTCCAGAAGCTCGGCCAAATGGGTATGTCGGTGACGCCGAACGACGAAGGACTCATCGCCATCGCCCCTCGTCGCCTGACGTCAGTGGACGTCGCGACGCTTCCGTACCCGGGCGTCGCTTCCGACTACAAGCCCTTCATCGTTTCATTGCTCGCCCTCAGCGACGGCGTTGGAATCGTGACCGAGAACATCTTCGGTGGCCGGTTCGGGTACATCGACGAGCTCCGTCGAATGGGGGCCGACATTCGGACCGAAGGCCACCACGCCGTCGTTCGCGGCAAGTCCCAGCTATCTGGCGCGCCGGTGAAAGCGATCGACATAAGAGCGGGAGCATCGCTGGTCGTCGCCGCCCTCGGAGCCGTGGGAGAAACGGTTGTGTCGAACATCGATCACATCGACCGCGGCTACGACGACCTGGTCGGCAAGCTTGCCGCTGTTGGTGCGAATATCAGCCGGAGCGTTCTAAGCTGAATCCATGTCCGGACTCAGTGTTTCTTCCGAATCCGCAGCTACTCAAGCAACACAGCCGTCTGAATCAACCATGACTCAGAAGGTCGAGAAGGTCATGACCATCATTCGTCCAGCGATGCAGGCCGACGGCGGCGACATCTACCTGCGAAACGTCGACGAGGAATCTGGTGTGGTCACAGTCGAGCTCGCCGGTGCCTGCGGCGATTGTCCGATGTCCGAAATGGACCTCAAGCTCGGTGTCGAACGTATCCTCATCGATCGAGTTCCCGGGGTGAGCGAGGTCGTCAACATCGGTGCTGCCGCCGAAGCGACGCCTGCTCCTGAAGCAACGTATGAATTGAAGGGCTTCGGCGGATAGCGTCGGCCCATGGCCGAAACTCTCGTACACCTCGAACGTCGTGATGACGGCGTTGCCGTCATCACCCTTGATCACCCGAAGGTCAATGCGCTGAAGGGCGCGTTGAACGCTCAGCTTGTCACGATCGCTGCCGACCTCGCCGCCGATCCTCCAGGTGCTGTGATCGTCACCGGCGGACAGCGCGTGTTCGCCGCAGGTGCTGACATCACCGAGTTCGGCGGACAAGAGGAAGCCCGCATCGTCGGGGCTTCTTTCAGGGCTGCGCTCGACGCCGTCGCCGCAATCCCGCGGATGGTGATTGCAGCAGTGAACGGATACGCCCTCGGGGGAGGCTGCGAGCTCGCGCTCGCCTGCGACATGCGAGTCGGAACGGCGAAGTCGACGTTCGGTCAGCCTGAGATCCTCCTCGGCATCATTCCCGGAGGAGGCGGAACCCAGCGCCTCAGCCGCCTCGTCGGCCCGAGTCGGGCCAAGGACATCTGCCTCTCCGGCCGGATGGTCGGCTCTGATGAGGCGTACCGCATCGGTCTTCTCGATCGCGTCAGCGACGGTGACGATGCCTTCGACGAGGCACTTGAGCTGGCACAGGGTTTCGCCAAGGGAGCCGTGCTCGCTCAGGCCGCAACCAAGACGGCGATAGACGGAGGACTCGACCTTGCTCTCGAGGCAGGGCTCGATCTCGAGAACGACCAGTTCATCGAGGTTTTCGGCACCGACGACAGCCAGATCGGCGTGAAGTCGTTTCTCGAGAATGGTCCGGGCAGAGCGGTGTTCACCGGCCGGTGACGCGGCCACCTTCGCCACGGACGGAAGCATCATGATCGGTGTCCGACATGTCGATCGGTGTGCATGGCAACTCTGGCAGATCTTGCCGTTGCACACCAACGACTCACCGTTCGCAGAAGCGGCGTAGATGACATGACGGATCTCGATGAGAGAATCGGGCAAATCGCCCGTGTACCGCAGTTGCTGATTGCGTGTGACTACGACGGCACCATCGCCCCGATCGTGTCCGACCCGATGCAGGCCGGACCCAGAAGTGACACGGTTGTCGCGATGCGCGCGCTCGCAGAGCTGCCCCAGACCAATGTGGCGGTCATCAGTGGCAGGGCGCTCCGAGACCTCGCCACGCTGAGTCGGCTCCCTCACGAGATCCGGCTGGTGGGTAGCCACGGGTCGGGGTTCGACGTCGGAACCGGCGCTGATCTGCCACCACAGTCGCTCGAGTTGAGGTCGCAGATCACGACCGAACTCCGCTCGCTCGCCGAACGCGCGCCAGGTTCATTCGTCGAGCAGAACAAGGGCGCTGCGCTCAACGAGATCCGGAGGCAGGTGAACGCTTCTGCGGTGCTGTTCATCGGCGACGACCTCACCGACGAAGACGGTTTCGCGACACTGGGGGGTCCCGACATCGGGGTGAAGGTCGGTGACAGCGAGACGATTGCCGAGTTCAGCATCGCCGGCACCGACGAGGTCGCACGACTGCTGGCCAAGTTGTCCCATCACCGCCGCAGTTGGTTGATGGGTTCTGCTGCCGTGCCGATTGAGAGCCACTCGCTGCTGTCAGACCAACGGACGGCAGCGATTGTTACGCCGGACGCACGAATCACGTGGATGTGTGTTCCGCGCATCGACAGCGGCGCGGTGTTCGCCGAGCTCGTTGGAGGTCCTGCAGCGGGTTTCTTCTCCGTTCGACCGAGTGAAGGCGACCGGCCGGCTTCACAGCGCTATCTCAAGTCGACCATGGTCCTCGAGTCGACATGGCCACGAATGACAGTGGTCGACTATCTCGACTGTTCCGAAGGGTTACCCACCGAGGTAGCGGGACGTACGGACCTGATTCGGGTGCTCTCCGGCAGCGGGAAAGCTGTTGTCGAATTCGCGCCGCGGCTCGACTTCGGCAGGGTTCCGACCAGGATCGTTCAGCATGTCGACGGCCTCGAAGTCGTCGGCGCCCAAGCGGTGCTCGTGCTCCGTTCGCCAGGCGTCGACTGGGTCATCTCCGAAGACGGCATTCACAACACTGCGCTCGCCGTCATCGACCTCGGCCCGTCGGATGTCGTGTTGGAGATGCGATCAGGCACATCCGATCTCGCCGAGCGGCTGACCGAATCGGAGCGAAGGGTCGGCACCGCCTCGTTCTGGAGCGATTGGGCCGGCTCGCTGGAGATCGGTGAGCGTGAGTCGTCTCTGGTCGAGCGGAGTGCGTTGTTGCTGAAGGGTCTCGTTCAGGGGCCTACCGGTGCAGTCGTCGCCGCGGCCACAACGAGCCTCCCAGAGTGCATCGGCGGTGTGAGGAACTGGGATTACCGGTACTGCTGGCTTCGCGATGCAGCGCTCAGCATGTCAGCACTGGTCAGGCTCGGCAGCCAAGAAGAGGCGGTGGCATATCTCGATTGGGTGCTTCGTGTCGTCGATGGCCGAGGAGATCTCGAACGTATCGCACCACTGTTCAACGTCTCGGGTCGCCACCTGCCGCCCGAAGCCGAGTTGGCCGATCTGCCGGGTTACGCGGGTAGTCGACCGGTCAGGGTGGGCAATGCTGCCGATGGCCAGGTGCAACTCGACGTGTTCGGTCCCGTCGTCGATCTCGTCCATCAACTTCACGTCGCCGGCGCTCCGGTGTCAGGCGAGCACTGGAGCTTGGTGAAGGACATGGCCAATGCCGTGGTGAGTCGGTGGCGTGACCCCGACCATGGCATCTGGGAAATCCGGAAGCCGCCGCGTCATCACACGCACTCGAAGGCAATGTGTTGGCTCACCCTCGACAGGGCCGCGAAGCTGGCCGAACATTTCGACACCTCGTCTGGTCAGAGAGGCCAAGACACGCACAGACTCGTGGAGCAGTGGCGTTCGGAGATGGATGCCTTGGTCGACGAGGTCTCCGAGTTCGCGTACAAGGCTGAAATTCCCGCGTTCACCGCGGCCTACGACGACGCCGACATGGACGCATCGGTCCTGGCGGTCGGGCTGACCGGCATGATCGATCCGCGTGATGAGCGGTTCGTGAACACCGTCGAGGCGGTCGAGGCACTCTTGCGCGATGGTCCCACGGTGTATCGCTATCGATCGGATGACGGTCTGCCGGGGACAGAGGGTGGTTGGCACTTCATGGCGTCATGGCTCATCGAGTCCTACGTATTGGTCGGACGTACCAATGATGCCGAGACGCTGTTCTCACAGATGTGCGGGTTGGCCGGCCACACCGGTCTGCTGTCCGAGGAGTACGACCCAGCGACGGGCGAGGCACTCGGCAACGTGCCTCAGGGGTATTCGCACCTCGGTCTCATCAACAGCGCGTTGATGCTCGCCGGGCGTTGAAGCTCAGGCGTCGTCGGTACGCGAATGAGTTGGTCGGTCCTGGAGTTGTCTGGCCAGACGGAAGACCTCGTCGCGCTCGGTGGCCAGGAGATTTTGGTCGAGGAGCCGTAACTCGGCTGCCGCGGTCGCGTGGGCCCGAATCCGGTCCTCGCCAGCGGCTTTCTCGTATGCCTTCACGAACTGCTCGCGCAGCGCGACCAGAACTGGCTTGATGATGGGGTTCGACGTTATGGGACCGGTCTTGATCACCACCCACGTGAGCGCGACGTCGAGGTCGCCGGAGCCGACAGCTGCATAATCCCAGTCGATGACCACAGGACCGTTGGCTGTGATGAGGATGTTGTTCGGGTGGAGGTCGAGATGCAGGAGTTCGTTGCCATCGCCGAGTCTCTTGAGGCCGGCCGGCGCCTCGACCTCTCTGAGCTGTTCGTGGAGCTTGTAGAGCGTCTTGGCGTGCGAGCGGAGTTTCCATGGCTTCGCGGCGAGGTCGGCCATCATCGTCACGCCGTCGATGCGGTCCATGACCGCGACGCTGGGGTCAGGGTGCGGATAAACCCGCGGAACCGGGTAGCCGTTGTCGGCGAGATGGCGCATGAGAGCGAACTGTGCGCGCAGATCGGCTCCGCTGCGAGAGACCCTGATCACCTTGTCCTGGCCGAACTCCCTGACATCTCCATCGCGACCTTGACCGATGAGCGCACCAGGCGTCAGGCCCTCCTCGTTGGTCGGAAGTCCTGCACCGCGCTCGATGCGACGCTTGAGACCATCGAGGTTCCGTCGCCAGATCGCAGTCAGTATCGGACGAGCTGCGATTTCGCCGAGCGGACCACCGAACCTCCACGGCAACTTGAGGTCTTCGGTCCATCGAAAGGTGGTGCGATCACCGAAGTCCTCGAGGGTGAAGTGGCCATGTCCCATGACGATGCCTGAGTGCTCGACGCCCATCAACCGCGCGTCCTCCCACTCGGTGATCGTCATCCTGTCCTTGGTGGTGAGCGGACCGACTTTGGTGAACACGTCGAATTGGGTGCCGACACCATGGTGTTGATCGGTGATGAAGTCGATGCGTAGTGCATCGTGCATCCACTCGGTGTGCGCGGAGATGTCACGGACATATGTCCAGATCTGCTGAGGATCTGCTGCGATGTCTACGGCGACGTTGATGTGCATGAGGTGGTCCCCGCTGTGCGTTGCTGACTGTCAGACCGGTTCAACCGGTAAATCGTGACATGTCGAGGTGACTCGTCGGAAAATGGGGCCCGCGACCAACCATCCCAGCGATCGACCAGTGAGAACCCAGCCGCCATCGCCATGGCATCGAGTTGCTCCGGGCTCGCGTAGCGGATCTTCCACGGTCTGAGCTTCACGGTCCCGTCTTGGCGCAATTCGATGTGCTGGCCCGTGACCGACTGGGCCTGACGGTCTCTGATGGTTGCTGTCAGGACAGCGCTCTCGCCCATCAGGCTCGTCGGCGTGACGGCTCGGTCGGGTGTTGACGCCGACAGATCAGGTACGAACGCCTCGACCGCGAAGTGACCACCGGGTAACAAGGCTGTGGCGACCGAGGCGAAACACGCCTGCTGCTCTTCGATCGTCGTCAGATTGAAGATCGTGTTGTACGCGACGAATACGGCGTTGTACTGCGGTTCCATGCTCAGCTCTGCCATGTTCGCCTCCACGGCGGCGACTATTCGTCCGTGGTCATTCGCGGCAAGCTGCTTCAACATCGCCGACGAAGAGTCAACGCCCGTCACGGGTGTCCCTGTTGCGGCCAGAGGAATCGCGAGGCGTCCTGTACCGACGCCGAGTTCGAGGACGCCCCCGCCCGAGGCCAACTCGGTCATCACGTCGACGGTTGCCTGAACATCACTGACGTCGCCGTACCACTCGTCGTACACGTCGGCGAACGAGTTGCCGTAGAGCGATGGGTCTGACACGGCGTCATTATGGCAAGGGTCGGTCCCGCGCTGCGCCCTATGTGCAAAGCGTTCACGGGTAGTGTCTCGGGCGATGGAAACGGCAGCGGTGTTGCTTCGTCCGCGGGGCGCTCTTGAGCTGGTGGACGCCGCGGCAGCCCTGTTGCGAAGAAGGACCGGCGATCTCGCTCTCATCGCAGCAGTCACCGTTGTCCCCGTGATCGTTTTCTCGTTTCTCGCGGGGGTCAACGCCTCCGAGGACGTCGCGTCTCGTTCGGGTGGTGTTGGGTCGTTGGCTTTCGATCAGGGCGACGTCAATTTCGGCCTGCTCATCGTCGAGATTCTCATCGGCTCGATGCTGTTCTCTGTCGTAGCCTTCGCGATGACCCGTTACATCGTCAGTGATCTGTTCGGACAGTCAGAGTCGGCAGCTTCTGCGCTGTGGGCTGCTGTCAGGCGGGCGCAAATCCTGGTCCCGTTGTGGGTTGTTGTCCACATCGCGTCAGTTGGTGGAATATTCCTGATCGCTACCGTTGCTCTCGCGCTGACGGTGCCGGCACTCGCTGCCGAGCCGGGACATTCGATTCTCTCGGCGTTTCGTCGATCCTGGAATCTGACCAAAGGCGCGCGTGGCCACGTGTTCGGCGTGCTGCTCGTGCTGATGCTGGTGAACAGCGTCCTGGGTCTCGTGCTTGTCATCGCTCCGGCATCACTGGTCGGAACATTCCTCGGTGGATGGAACTTCGTCATCGTCTCGACCGGGTTACAGGCGGTTGCGAGCTTGGTCACTGAGGCGATTGTCGCGGCCACCACCGTCTACCTCTACCTCGATCTGCGGGTGAGGCGCGAGGGGCTCGACCTCGATCTGCGACTTCGCCGAACAGCGTGACCGAGCCGGCGACACTTCGAGACGACATCGTCGAGATCCTGTCGCGGCGAGAGTTTCAGCCCCCACGTGAATCCATGGCCGAACGCATGGTGCGATGGATCGGCGACTGGATCGCGTCACTGCTGAACCGCATCGGGGTCTCGTTACCAGGTGGGTCCAGCGGCATCATCGTGTGGATCATCATCGTCGTCGTGGCCGGCTTGTTGGTGTGGGCGGTCATTCGTGCTGCCAAAGTGACGACGGCCGTCCGCTCAAGTTCTGGGTCGCTTCCAGCCGACATCTCGGAACGTCATGGTGAGTCTCACTGGCTGACGGTGGCTGCCGACGCGGAACTCAGAGGCGATTACAATTCGGCTGTGCGGGCTTACTACCGCGCTGGAGCTACTCGGTTGGTCGAAGCAGGTCGCCTCGTCGACGACCCCGGCGCGACAGCGCGGCGGTGGCAGCGTGAGGTTCGCGAAGCCTCTGACGCCGAAGCGACAGCACTCGATGCCATCACCGTTGCTTTCGAGGATGTCTGGTACGGCGGGGTCGAAGCCGACTCCGACCTTGCAACGCAGGTCAAAAACGACGTCACCAGGGTCGGTTGACCGTGACCGGCACCAGAGGTCGAATCGGAACCATCGCGGTGCTCGTCGGCGTAGCGGTGGTGGCGATGCTCATCGCGTTTGTCACCGGTGAGTCGGACTCGCGCCGAAGTGGGCCACCTCTGGATCCGCGGAGCACAATCGACTCTGGGGCGCGTGCCGCGGTGATTCTTCTCGAACAACAGGGCCGCTCGGTGAGTATCGGAAGTGCGACGTCGCCGGTAGACACCTTCTTGGTACTTGACGACAATTTGCAGGCCACCGAGCGAGAACGGCTGCTCGACCGCGTCGAGCACGGAGCCGACCTGGTCATTGCTGACGGAAGAAGCGATCTCGTCGAAACCGCATCGCGTGCGTCGACTGTGCGTGACGGCATCGCGTGCGAACTCAGCGGGCTGACCTCAGTCGCCGACATCGATGTCGGCGTCGTCCCAGGGCTCGTTGCCGGTGACCTGGGAAATTGTTTTCCGGTCGGCTCGGGCTGGTTCCTGACGGTGACTTCGCGGGGTGAGGGGCGCGTGATCGCGCTGTCGTCATCACGCGTCTTCACCAACTCACGGATCGATGAAGGACACAACGCCGCGCTCGTTGTTGGAGTGCTCGCCATGACCGAGGGCGAGATCAGGATCGTTCAGGCGCTTCCGGGGGCCGGCGACAGAACGCTCGTCGAGTTGATCGGCGAACCGGCGTGGGCCGCTTTGGCTCTCCTGGTGATTGCCTTCGTCACCTATGGCGCGCATCGAGCCCGTCGACTGGGTCAACCTGTCACCGAAACCGATCCTGTCGAGATAGCGGGCAGCGAACTCGTCAGAGCAACCGCGAGGTTGTATCGCAAGGCCGACGGCAGAGGCCACGTCGTTGAGGCCATACGTGGCCAGTTGAGACGCGACCTCGCGACACGTTGGGCGCTAGACGAGGCCGAGCCGATCGACTCTGTCGTGAGGCGCCTGCAGCTGGCCGACGACGAGGAAACCCACGTACGGGACGCGCTGACGGCCCCGGTACCACAGGACGAGGCGGGATTCACCCAACTCGTCGGCAGTTGCGTTCGGGCGCGCCGAACGATCCGAGGAACTCATGAGTGATACAGGAGAGAACATGACCGATGCCCGAAGCGCGGTACCCGATCCGCGGCAGGCCATTGTTGCGGTGAGGGACGAGGTGTCCAAGGTGATCGTTGGCCAAGAGGGAATCGTCACCGGCGTGTTGACGGCGATGCTCGTGCAGGGTCACGTACTGCTCGAAGGGGTGCCTGGAGTCGCCAAAACGCTGTTGGTCACGACGCTCGCGAAGGCTCTCGACCTCGACATGGCACGTATCCAGTTCACACCGGACCTCATGCCAAGCGACGTGACGGGGCAGCTCACCCTCTCGCCGTCAGGTTCGTTCGAGTTCAGGCGGGGCCCTGTCTTCACGAACTTGCTCGTTGCCGATGAGCTCAACAGGACGCCACCGAAGACACAGGCGGCCCTGCTGGAGTCCATGGAAGAACGACAGGTGTCCCAGGCTGGAGTCACTCATCTTCTACCGGACCCGTTCATCGTCGTCGCGACACAGAACCCCATCGAGTACGAGGGCACCTATCCGTTGCCGGAAGCGCAACTCGACCGCTTTCTGTTTCAGTTGAACGTCGGCTATCCGACCGAGGAACAGGAGGCTGACATCTTGCGGCTCCACCACCGCGGCGTGAATGTCCGCGATCCTGCATCGGCGGGAGTGACCGCAGTTGCTGGTGCTGCCGACCTCGATGCGGCCAGAAACGCAGTCGGAGAGGTCGGCGCCGACGAGAAGGTGATCGAGTACATCGTCAATCTGGCGAGAGCCACGAGAGAGAACGGGGCCATAGAGCTCGGCGTCTCCCCGCGCGGTTCGGCCATGTTGTTGCATGCGAGCAAGGCGTGGTCGTGGTTGTCCGGCATGACCTTCGTCACGCCAGATGAGGTGCAGGTAATGGCGAAGCCGGTGTTACGCCATCGGCTGCGGCTGAGGGCCGATGTGTTGATAGAGGGCGTCGAACCTGACGAAATTCTCGACTCGATCCTCACGGCGGTGCCTGTCCCGAGATGATCGCCCTCGGTCCTCGTCTCTGGTGGCTCGTCACCGGCTTGACGCCGGTGGGTGCTCTCGTTGCGCAATGGCGCCAGAACTGGATCGAGGGTGTGATCGTGGCCGTCGCGTTGACTCTCATTGCCGTCGTCTTCGACTTTTTGCGAACGCAGCCTGCGGCGCGCATCGGTGTCGAGCGCGACTGCCCCCCCTCGGTGGTGATGAATGCCGACAGCGAACTTCGCTGGACGATCGCGAACCGCGGATCGCGACCGGCAATGGTGAGCATCGCCGACGAACTGGCTCCGAGCCTCGGGGCACAACGAAGGGCCAGTACCACGGTTCCCCCGGGCGCCATTGCCGTGGTCAAGGTGCCATTTCAGCCGGCGAGGCGGGGGCTGTTCTCGGTCAATCGCTTCACGGTGAGGGTCCATGGACCGTGGAAATTGGTGTCGCGGCAGGCCGACAGGGAGATCGCGGCCGAGCTCAGGGTGGTGCCGGTGTTCCGGTCCAGGCGTGAAGTCGAACTGCGACTTCATCGAGCGAGATTGCTCGAGGTCGGGGCTCGGTCGGTTCGCTCCCGCGGCGGCGGAACCGAGTTCGATCATCTCCGCGAGTACTCCGTTGACGACTCGTACCGTCACATCGACTGGGCGGCGACGGCAAGAATCGGTCACCCGATCGTCCGCTCCTACCGGGCAGAGCAACATCAGACGGTGGTGGTCCTGCTCGACAACGGAAGGATGATGGCCGCGAAGTCCGACGGAGTGACTCGGCTCGAGCACGGCATGGACGCGGTCATGGCGCTCGCAACTGTCTCGTCACGCATTGGCGATCGGCTTGGCCTGGTGACGTTCGACCTCAACCCGCACCGGATCGTTGCTCCGGGACGAGGCCGTCGTCACATGGGAGCGCTCACTGAGACGATGTTCGCGCTCGAGCCGCGTCTTTCCGAGTCGGATTATGACCGTCTGGCGGCGACGGTTCTTGCCAGATTCCGTCGAAGAATGATGGTGGTGCTCTTGACCGATCTTGTCGGGCCCGTTGTCGACTCCTCGATCGCCCCCGCGGTTGCTGCGCTGGCGAAGCGACATCAAGTCGTCGTAGGAGCGGTCACGAACTCCGAGGTGGCCGGCTGGTCTCGTCGAAGTCCAACTGATGGTGAGCACGCGTACCTGACCGGTGCTGCGGTGATCTCGACCGAAGACCGGGCTAAGGCGGCCAGGACACTGGTCTCAGCCGGCGCTGCGGTCATCGACGTCGAAGCGGGCCGTCTCGGGCCCGAGCTCGTCGATCACTATCTCGAGGCCAAGGCCAGGAACCGATGAACCTCGACGACCTCACCGCGCGCCACGACGACGATTGGCAGCGTCTCGCAGCCCTCGCGAAACGGGCGTCTAGCCGCGCCGGCGGACTGACCGGTGCAGAGGTCGACGAGTTGACGTCGTTGTACCTGCTGACATCGTCGCACCTCGCGTGGTTGCGAACACATCACCCTCACCTGCAACTGGTGACGTCGCTGACATCGACTGTCGGCATGGCGAACGGTGCCATCTACGGAGCGCGTCGCGGGGCATGGCGCTCGTGCATGACCTTCTTCTCGACGACGTTTCCCGCAGCAGTGTGGTTTCACAGGGTTCGGATCGTCATCGCGGCAGTCGCCCTGCTCGGCCCCGCATTCATCATCGGAGCATGGCTCGCCACCAGCGATGCTGCGATCGAGGCAACAGCTGACGAGATCACCAGAGCCGCCTACGTCGACAGCGACTTCGAGTCGTATTACTCGAGCCAGCCAGCAGAGCAGTTCTCAGCTGAGGTCTTCTTCAACAACGTGCAGGTCGCGTTCTACGCGTTCGCCGCCGGCATCACGCTCGGATTGGGCACTTTGTTCGTCCTGATCTTCAACGGGGCCAACGCCGGACTCGCGGGAGGGTTGTTTCATCACGCAGGCCAAGCTGACGTTTTCTGGGGTCTGATCCTTCCGCACGGACTACTCGAATTGTCGGCCATCATCGTTGCCGGCGCCGCAGGACTCGGGCTGGGATGGAGCATTGTCGCTCCCGGAGATCAACTGCGTACGACATCGCTCGCCGAGGAAGGCGGACGATCGGTCACCATCGTTCTCGGACTCATCCCCGCGTTCGGGCTCGCTGCGTTGATCGAAGCGTTCATCACACCATCGGGGCTCGGGACGCCATCTCGAATCGCCGTCGGAGTACTGGCAGCAACCGGGTTCTGGATCTGGGTGCTCAGCATCGGGCGTCATGCCGCTGCTCACGGCCACACCGGACGTCTGAACCAGGCGTGAGTTCACCCGCGGGTTGAGCGATTAGGTTCCGTTCGTGGATGAGACTGGGGTAGTCACGCCAGAGGGCGTGTTGCTCGACTACCGACCTGCAGGGCTTGCAACCCGCACCATGGGTCGCCTCATCGATCTCAGCCTCATGGCGATCGTTGTCTACGCAGCAGCGACAGTCGGACTCGTCCTGCTGGTTAGCGGCAGTGCCGCGCCGATCGTCATCTACTTGATCTTGGTCGGCTTCGTCGTCGTCTTCGGCTATCCCGTCGGCTTCGAGGTGTATGGCGGAGGGCGAACTCCCGGGCACAGGGCAACGGGCACAAAAGTGATCAGAACCGATGGCGGACCCATCGGTCTTCGGCACGCGTCGATCAGGGCGATGCTCTTTCTCGTCGATGGATTCGCCACCACCGGGTTTGCCGGAGCGGTATCGGTGTTGGTGACTCGGCGGGGCCAGCGACTCGGGGATCTCGCAGCAGGAACGATGGTCATCCGGCTCGACCGACCTGTGATGCAGCCTGGCCCTCCTCCGACGTTGACACCTGATCTGAGAGCTCGTGCGCTCGAGTTCGATCGGCGACGTCTCCGCGCTGACGATGTCGCAACCGCGCGCATGCTGGTGGAGCGCGGTGCCCAACTTCGTGAAGGTGCCCAAGTCGACCTCGCTGAGCGGGTTGCGGTCCGGCTCGATACGCAACTCGGCAACGTCAGACATGGTGGCGATGAGGCGATCGACTTCATCCACGCGGTGTTGGACGGCGAAGAGTCGGGGCCAACAACAGGCCCAGAGCCGGTGTCGTCCCCGAGGCTCCATAAGCCTGACATCCTCTTGGACTTTGTCGCTCCGGAGCAAACGGCATCAGATCTGACCCGAGAGCCTTTCTCCGAAGTCGAGGTACCCCTCGATGTCGAACATGCGGAGACCGACGAGGCGCAGGCATCCGATGAGAACGCCTCGCCACATGCCGACGATCTCGGGTTCGCGCCACCGACTTGACGCCACGAGCTGTCAACCGTCGGGTCCAATAGCCTTGGCCTATGAGTGACGAGGCCTATCTCGACTGCGCCGCTTCGGCACCACTGCGTGCCGAAGCGTTGGCCGCGATGCTTCCGTATTTGACGGAGCATCACGGCAACCCAAGCGGCTCCCACGCCGTTGCTCGTCGCGCGCGGCAAGGGCTCGAGGAATCGCGTGACATGGTCGCTGAGATCTGCGGAGCCGATCCACACGGGGTGGTCTTCACCAGCGGAGGCACCGAAGCCGACAATCTCGCGGTCCGTGGCGTGACAGCTGCACGCGGCGGTGTTCCGATCTGTCTCGCCACAGAGCATCACGCGATCCTCGACCCAGTCGTTGCCTCCGGAGGCCACGTGGTCAGGGTTCGCGACGACGGAATCGCTGATTTTGAACACCTTCGGAACTTGGTTCGCTCCCACGCTGACATCTGCCTCGTCTCGATCATGGCCGTGAACAACGAGACTGGCGTCGTCCAGCCCCTCGGCGAACTCGCGACGATGGTGAGAGACGCACGCCCAGACGTGGTGATCCACACGGACGCAGTTCAGGCTGCCCACTGGCTCGACCTACGCGAGGTCTATGCCCATGTCGACGCCATGAGTCTCGCCGGGCACAAGTTCGGAGGGCCAAAGGGAAGCGGCGTGCTCATCGTGCGCGACGGCACAGAACTGGCGCCACAGATTCTCGGTGGGGGACAAGAGCACGAGCGCCGTAGCGGTACCCAGAACGTCGCTGCCGCTGTTGGGTTTGCCGCAGCCCTACAGGTGACGGACCAGCGACGGAGCGTCGAAGGTGCCCGTATCGCCGCGTTCCGAGCAACGCTCGAAAGTGTGTTGACGGAGGCTGACAACGTCGTGGCCACAGTAGACGGGACAACTGGGGTGCCTGGTATCTGTCATCTCACGATGCTCGGGGTCGAGAGCGAGGCCGTCCTCGTCGCGCTGGAACAACGAGGAGTCATGGCCGCAGCAGCTTCGTCGTGCGCCAGCGGTGCACTTCAGTCTTCTCACGTTCTCGGTGCCATGGGCCGTTCGGATGAAGAAGCCGCGGGTGCGCTGCGCCTGTCGCTGGCTTTCTCCTCGACGCCCGAGGAAGTCGCACACGCACTCGAGGTCATCCCTGATGTTGTGTTGGCCATGAGCTCCACAGGTGCGTTGGCATGAAAGTCATGGTCGCCATGAGCGGCGGCGTCGACTCGTCGGTCGCTGCGGCCCTGCTGGTCAAGGAGGGCCACGACGTCACCGGTGTCACGCTCAAGTTGTGGGGTGGCGACAGCGACTCGGGATGTTGCTCGGTCAGCGATGTCGACGACGCCCGTCGCGTCGCGCAGCAACTCGACATCGACCACTTCGTCTTCAACTTCGGAGCCGACTTCGACGCACATGTCGTCGACCCCTATGTGAACGACCACCTCGCCGGTCGGACACCGAACCCGTGCATCGAATGCAACCGTCACCTCAAGTTCGACCGGTTGCTCGACCGTGCCGACATTCTCGGGTACGAGATCCTCGCCACCGGTCACCACGTTCGGGTCGCTTCGACGCAGGATGGCCCGAGGCTGGCCAGGGCCGTCGACACCGAAAAAGACCAGTCGTACGTACTGCACATGCTCGATACGAAGGTCATCAGCCGGTGCGTGTTTCCTGTCGGGTCGATGACGAAGGCCGAGGTGAGAGACCACGCAGAACGGCTTGGCCTCCGCACCGCACACAAAGCCGAAAGCCAGGATGTCTGCTTCATCACGAGATCAGACGGACGCGAGGCCTTCTTGTCGGCGCGTACATCCCTGACGCCGGGCGTCGTGGTCGACACCGCCGGTCGGCAGGTCAGCACCGTGGCATCGGTCGAGTTGGTGACCATCGGCCAGCGAAGAGGCCTCGGTCTCGGTGGGCCCGGTGACAGAACGTTCGCGATCGACGTCGATGTACCGGCGGCGCGTGTCACTGTCGGCACGGCCGCTGAACTCGAACGCCACGGAGTCGAGTTGCGAAACCATGTCTGGGCGGCCGACCCGGTGCTCGGACCGGTGCTCGTTCAGGTCTCGGCTCACGGCGAGCCAGTTGCTGGCGTCATCGACGGGGCCGGAAATGTCATCTGGAGCACCCCTCAACCCCGGGTCGCGCCAGGTCAATCTGTCGTTTTCTACGCAGACGACATCGTTCTCGGCGGCGCCATCGCGGTGTGAGGTGAGGTCAGCCGATGTTGCGGGAGCGGGCTTCTGCGACGGCGGCGCCGGGTCGGGTCGGCACGATGGCGACGCGATTCACCAACCGAAGACGTGCTGTGTCGCCCTTGGCGGGGAGGGGGACTGTCTCGACGGCCTTCTCGAGCCCGATCATCACGACGATTCCTGCGGCCCGCTGAGTCGCATCGAGCAGTTCGTCGCCGGCCAGTTCCGAGTCACTCGATGCAGGACCGAAGGAAGCGATCGTGTTGCGCATCATGAGGAACGGCTCGCGGGTCGTCATGAAATCGTGCACGACAGCTCCGGCAGGAACGAACACGAGCCACCGCCGAGTGAGACCGTGGAGGGCCCTGGCCGCGGCAGCTGACACGGGGACACCGACGACGGTGGCGATTGCTCCCCAGGCCCACTCCTCGGCCGCGAGCAGGAGTGGCCCAACACTGACGCCGAAAATCGTGGCTGCCCAGGCCAGGGGAGCCGGCCCGAAAAGGATCGCCGCTGGCGGACGAAGGGAAAACCGGCGCTCGTGGCCATAGGAGGCGCCATCGATGAACATCGCGCCGATGGTGGAACTCATCGAGACCAGCGATGCGCATGTCGGGACAACTACGCCTGCGACCATCACAGTCGTGGCAACATCGTCGGCGACGAGCGCCGACCAGACCGCGGCTACGGTCGCCCCTGACATCGCGAGTCGAATCGACGTGAGTGTCACCGGCCGGCGGACGAGTGCGGCGGTGAGCGTTGCAGTCCAGAGCGTCCAGGCGCCGACGGCGACTGTCGATCGAAACTGTCCGGAAGCGTCGACGAGCGTTCTGTCGATCAGCTCCCCGGTTGTGAAAGGAGCAGCGACCCAGAACGCAACCATGAGCCACTGGGCCACGGAACTCCACGTCGGCGACTTCATCGGCGATCAAGCTACCGGGACCAGCTGACACTCGGGTCACCGTCCGACCCCCTCGCTAGGCTCCGCGTGTGGCTGAATCGACCGGGGTGCCGACAGAAATCGAACAGCGGGTGCGCGAGCTTCGCGAACAGCTCAGCGCGCACAACGTGGCTTACTACGCAGGCGAACCGACCATTCCCGATGGCGAATACGACCTACTGGCGCGCGAGCTGCGCGACGCCGAAGCCGCGCATCCAGATCTCGCGGACGACGCATCACCCACGCACCTCGTCGGCGCGCCGGCCGCCACCACCTTCGATCCGGTCACCCACGCGGTCCCGATGATGTCGCTCGACAACGCCATGGACCGCGGCGAGCTCGAGGCGTGGAACGAACGCGTCACCCGTGCGTTGGACGAGGCAGAGGCCGGTCCTGTGCGTTATGTCTGCGAGCTGAAGTTCGATGGGCTCGCCATCTCGATCCGATACGAGAACGGCAACTTCGTCCGAGCCGCGACTCGCGGCGATGGCCGTGTCGGGGAAGACGTGACCGCCAACGTGGCGACCATAGAAGCAGTGCCGTCGGTCCTTGGGCCAGGTGCACCAGAGGTCTTCGAGGTCCGTGGCGAGGTGTATATGCCAGTGTCGGCTTTCGATGCTTTGAACGCCGACCAACTCGCGGCAGGCAAGCCGAGGTACGTGAATCCGCGGAACACCGCAGCAGGCTCACTCCGCCAGAAGGACGCGTCGATCACTGCTCAACGACGGCTCGGTTTCTGGTCGTATCAGCTCGGTGAAGTCGTCGGTCGAGACGATTTCGAGAGTTCTCTGGTCGTGTTCGACTACCTGTCGGAGCTCGGGATGCCCGTGAACGGAGAGATTCGCAGCTTCGACTCGATTGACGACGTTCACGGATTCTGCAGCCAATGGGAGCTGGGCCGTCACGCGCCCGATTACGAAATCGATGGCGTGGTCATCAAGGTCGACTCGTTGCGTCACAGAGCATTGCTCGGGTCGACAAGTCGGGCCCCTCGGTGGGCAATTGCCTTCAAGTTCCCGCCGGAAGAAAGGACCACACAGCTCCGAGACATCGAAGTGTCGATCGGTCGCACCGGTCGGGCCACACCCTTCGCTGTGCTCGAGCCGGTGTTCGTGGGCGGCAGTACCGTCGGCATGGCCACCCTGCACAACGAGGATCAAGTGGCCACGAAGGACGTCCGCCCCGGCGACATGGTCATCGTCCGCAAAGCAGGCGACGTCATCCCCGAAGTCGTCGGGCCGGTGTTGGCAGCTCGACCCGAGAACACACAGCCCTGGTCGTTTCCTACGAGTTGCCCCCGATGTTTCGAGCAGCTCCTCAGAGGCGAGGGCGACGCGAACACGTACTGCGTCAACCGGATGTGTCCTTCGCGGGTCGAGCAGGGCATCGCTCACTTTGCCAGCAGAGCAGCAATGGACATCGAGGGCCTCGGAGAGCGGACGGTGGTGATGTTGGTGGACAGCGGGCTCGTCGTCGACGTCGCCGACCTCTTCGGGCTGACATCTCACGATGTGCTCACCCTTGAAGGGTTCGCCGAGATTTCTGCCACAAACGTCATTTCGGCGATCGACGAGGCTCGCGAACGTCCGCTCGCGGATGTGCTCATCGGCCTTGGTATTGCCCATCTCGGACCGACGTCGGCCGAGGCATTGGCGACGCGATTCCAGTCGATGGACGGCATTCTCGCCGCATCCCCGGACGACATCGCCGGGATCGACGGCATCGGGCCGACCATCGCCGAGAGCGTCACCGAGTTCTTCGCCGACGAAGTCAACCGCATGGTCGTCACCAAACTCGGTGAGTTCGGCGTGCGACTCGACATCGTAGAAGGCGCCGATCTTCCCCAGAATCTCGCAGGACTTGCCGTAGTGGTCACTGGGACCGTTTCTGGGTACTCCCGCGATGAAGCCACTGCCGCGATCAAAGGGCGGGGGGGAAAGAGTCCTGGCTCAGTTTCGAAAAAGACATCGGCGCTGGTCGTCGGGGAGGGGGCAGGAGCGAGCAAGCTCGCCAAAGCAGAGGAACTCGGCGTGCCTCAACTCGATGCCGGCGGCTTCGAGTACCTGCTCGCCAACGGCGAATTGCCGCCGTCAGCTGGCGGTGAATGACCACTCGATTTTCTTTCGCTGACCGGTTGGCTCGAGCTCATTGACGATGAAAGCGGTCACCTCGATCGTTCCGGGCTTGAAAAGCGGGAACGGCGTGCCTTCGCCTGGCTCGAAGTAGAACTGGCCGAGTGCGCGACCGCTGTCGTTGATGAACTCGGTTTCCAGCCTGACCCCCTCGATCACGAGCTGATCCAACACCCAGCCACTGGCCAGGTCGATGCTGACCGTCGTCTGACGAGGTTCGAGAGCATCTTGAGTGGGGAACACCGATTCGACGGCGAGGTCGAACTGTGGGTTTCGATCGCCGGTGTTTGCGGTTCTGAGTGCAACGGCGAATGCGGCGACCGCGGCGATGGATCCGACAGTGATGATCAGCCGCGGCAGCCAGACCTTGCGGAACTTGGATGGGGTCGAAGGGGAGCTTCCTGGCACGAGGCCATCATGGCCTGGGCTTGGCAGTTCCCCAACCCCCGAACGGCGCTTGGATGCTTCGAAGGGGCGGTACTGTCTTTCGCGTGACCGTCACCTGGACCGATGATGGCATCGGGCGGGTTCTCGATGCCCGCTACCGGCTGGTCGCGCTCATCGGTGCCGGTGCCTCGGCGCGGGTGTATTTGGCCGACGATCTCAGGCTGCGGCGACAGGTTGCGGTGAAGATCCTGCATCCGACGCTTGCGCACGATGAGGTGTTCCTACGCCGGTTCGAACAAGAGGCACGAGCCGCAGCCGCTTTCAATCATCCTCATGTGGTCGCCGTACACGACTGGGGTGAGACCGAGGTCGGGCCCTACCTTGTCACTGAGTATCTTGCCGGCGGCAGCCTTCAGGCCCTGCTCGCGACTGGTGCGCTGTTGTCGGGGTCGCAAGCGGTCAAGGTGGGACTCGAGGCTGCGAGCGGGTTGGCCGCTGCGCATCGGCGAGGCATGGTCCATCGTGATGTCAAGCCTGCGAATTTGCTCTTTGGCGCCGGCAGTCGCCTCCGAGTTGCTGACTTCGGACTTGTGCAGGCACTGAGTGAGACTTCGCTGACCGCACCAGATGGGGTCGTGATCGGCACGGTGAAATACTCGGCTCCTGAGCGCGCCCATGCCGGGACTGCAGATGGTCGAACCGACGTGTACAGCCTCTTGGTGACGCTGGTCGAGGCGGTTACGGGCTCCGTTCCGCTCGCCGCAGGCTCGTCGACCGACATCATGACAACCCGCGCCGAGCATCCGATCGTGGTCCCAGAGCAATTTGGAGCCGCGAGGGAGATCCTGACCAGGGCTGGTTTGGTCGACATCGAGGCCAGGCCGACGGCCGAACAGCTGATGCATGAACTGGTACACAGCACCGAGTTCTTCGATGCGCCCGCGCGGCTTCCGCTGGCCGGAGCGATCCAGACCGGTACACCGACGCCGGTGTTCGATGATGCATCGGTCGAGGAGATGCCAACCGAACTTGCCTCGACGCAGCACGCAGCCGACCAGCCCCCGAGCCCGCCGGAGGCCACGCCTCCACGCCGCAGTGGTCACCCCGCTCGGTGGATCCTCGCGGCCTTGGTCATTCTCGGTGCAGGAGCTGTTGGCGCTGGGTTCATGGTGTCGTCGGTCGAGCCAGTGCAGGTCGTCACCACAGAGCTCAACGAACTCCGCGGCCTCAGCATCGACGAGGTGAGGGACGTCGCGTTCGCGAACGGCTGGACACTGGATGAGGACCAGGTCAGATCGGACAGCCTTGAGGTCGGCTCGGTCATCAGGCAGTCACCGGGTGCCGGGTCGCGACTCTCGGCGGGAGCCTCGGTGTCGGTCGACGTGGTCGTTGGTCCACTGCTGAAGATGGCGCCATGGGTCGTCGGTCTTGATGCCGACGATGCGGTTTTGCGGCTGGAGGCAAGAGGTTTCGCTGTGGGCGCGCGTGATCCTCGGTTCGACGAGATCGTCCCAGCGGGTGTCGTGATCGACTCTTTGGTGAGCGGAACCTCGGTTGCCGGGGGAGTGCTGATGGAGCCCGGGACCGGTTTCGACCTCGTCGTGTCCGAAGGCCCTGTCCCGCGAACGGTTCCCGAACTCGTCGGAGCCAGCATCGGAGATGCCCAGGCGCGGGTGGCTGCGGTGGGACTAGCGCTCGTCGAGACCGACCGCGAGTTCTCTGAGGACGTCGAGGTCGGGTTCGTCATCAGCCAAGACATCGCAAGTGGTCAACAGACCAGCAGGGGGACGACCGTCACCGTCGTGGTGTCGAAGGGCCAAGATCGACGCGTTGTTCCCGAGGTCGAGGGACTCACCATCGACGAAGCAACGGCCGCACTCGAGTCGGTAGGTCTCTTTCGATCTGGGGTCAGTGGCGGTGGCGACATCGTCGAGAACTCCGATCCGCGGCCTGGGACGCTGCTCAAACCGGGCGAGGGTGTCCTGCTCTTCGCTCCACGCTGACGTCGGGTGTCAGAACTCCGTGAGGTTCCTGAGCCTCCTGGACGGTTCGTCGCGCTGAGGGTGCGGCTCGGCCGACATCGCTGAAGCGTGCATTGTCATGAGCTTCGCGATGTCGCCCTCGACGAGGATTTTCCCCGACATGAAGGCTTGCATCACGGCCTGCGGGTCCTGTTCGACGAGCACGGACTTCGCGGTGGCGTAGTCGGTCCTCACCATGACGTCGGCATTGTCGAGATGGCCCTTCTTGATGTCGAGGGCTCCACTCGTGGTGTCGACAGAGATCTCGAGCTTGCCGTCACCGAAGGGCACGTCGCTGATGACCTGGTTCATCACGATTCTCGCTTCGGCGGGCATGTCTACCTGATCAAACTCATCGCGAAGGGCGAGAACGGCGGCGAGCCATTCGTCGGACAGAAACGCGTGGGCCATGGGACTCCTCGTCGGACCGGCTGTACACCGAAATCGTAGGCGGGCCGCGGCGGGGTGCCTTGTACGCTGTCCGCTGTGGCAGCCCCGAGTGCGGCCCGGTTCGGCCGGATCGAGAATCGTGAGAGGAATCCCAAGTGGAAGAACCCCCCGCTGTACATCGACATGGACGAGTGCATCAACTGCGACACGTGCATTCGATACTGCCCTTCGTCGTTCGGCGCGATCTTCAATCACGGCATCGACGTCATCATTCTCCCCGAACTGTGCTCGGGTTGTAACAAGTGCATCGAGCCGTGTCCGGTCGACTGCATCTACGAACTTCCTGCCGAGAACTGGACGCCATCGCCACAGGACTGGTGGGAAGAGCCACTGAGTACCAACGACCCGTACTGAGTCCGCCGCGCCGTGAAGATCGGCCCAGGAGATCGAGTTGAGGAGCATGACATGACAGCGGTGATCCCCGGCGCAGAGCCGTTGTCGGTGTCCGGCAATGGGATCGGCGTGCTTTTCGTGCACGGCTACACCGGAAGTCCTTCGTCGATGCGGGCGATGGCCCTTGCCGCCGCCGCGGAGGGGTACACCGTCGAGCTTCCTCGTCTCGCAGGGCATGGAACCTGTGTCGAGGATCTGATGGCGACCGAGTGGGCCGACTGGACCGGGGATCTGGAGGAAGCACACGAGCATCTGCGATCGCGTGTCGAACGCCTCGTCATCGTGGCCCTGTCGGCAGGAGCCGGGTGGGCGTCGTGGCTGACGTTGCGACGGCGGGTCAACGGCCTGATGTTCGTGAACCCCTTCGTTCTTCCACTGCCTGAGGACCTCATCGCCCAGGCCACTGACGCAATCGACTCGGGAATCGAGTTGGCACCCGGCGATGGTCCAGACATCGCAAAGCCCGGCGTCGCCGAGGTCGCGTACGACGGCACTCCGTTGCGACCACTTCTCAGCATCCAAGCCGCGCTCGAAGAACTGGCGCCGCGCCTTGGCGAAATTGACGTACCGGTGCTCATCGCGACCAGTCCGCAGGACCACGTCATCGATCCGGTCAACTCCCGGGTGCTCGCGGCGCGTGTGACCGGTCCACAGCGCACGATCACTCTCGAGGACAGCTACCACGTGGCCACACAAGACCACGATCAGGCATTCCTGATCTCCGAAATGCTCGGCTTTATCAAGGAGGTGACGTCATGACGCAGCGCATCAGCCGCGACGACGTTGCTCATGTAGCCGGTCTCGCCCGTCTCGACCTCGACGACGGGCAGATCGATCACTTCACCCAGCACCTCGCCAGCGTGCTCGACCATGCATCTGAGATCGAGAATCTCGATCTCGACGGTGTTGAGCCGATGACGAATCCGCGGTCGCTCACGAACGTCATGCGGGAGGACATCGTCGGTGCCACGCTCGATCGTGACGCGGTGCTCGCTCAGGCGCCCGTCGCCGAGGGAGGCCGTTTCCGCGTGCCTCCGATCTTGGGAGAGGCACCATGAGATCGGCGGTCGATATCGCCACCGCTGTGGGGTCCGGGAGTACGACTGCTGTCTCGGTTCTCGAGCAACACTTCGCCGAGATCGATGCCAGGGAATCCGATATTCACGCTTTCAACCTCGTGATGCGCGACCGGGCCTTCGAGATGGCTGCCGCTGTCGACGCAACCGTTGCGGCCGGTGGGGATGCGGGCCCGATGGCGGGAGTGCCAGTCGCTCTCAAGGACAACTTGTGCACCGAGGGCATCGACACGACGTGTTCGTCGCGAATCCTCGAAGGTTGGAAGCCCCCTTACGACGCGACGGTCGTTGAGCGATTGCGTGATGCAGGAGCCGTGTTCGTCGGCAAGACGAACCTCGATGAGTTCGCGATGGGGTCGTCGACGGAGAACTCGGCGTTCGGTCCTACCAAAAACCCACTGGACACCATGCGTGTGCCAGGTGGGTCCAGTGGAGGAAGCGCTGCCGCGGTGGCAGCTGGGTTCGCCAGCGTCGGCTTTGGATCCGACACCGGTGGGTCCATCAGGCAACCAGCCGCGTATTGCGGCCTTGTCGGGGTGAAGCCGACCTACGGTGCCGTGTCGAGATATGGCTTGATCGCGTTCGCGAGTTCACTCGACCAGATCGGCCCCTTCACCCACGACGTCGCTGATGCTGCCTTGAGCATGGAGGTCATCGGCGGCCACGATCCGAAGGACTCGACGTCGATCGACGTCGATCGTCTCGACATTTCCTCGTGCCTCGGGCGCGGCGTCGAAGGGATGCGCGTCGGGCTCATAAAGGAGCTCCATGGTGTGGCCGACGCCGACGTCACCGCCCGTGTCGTCGCATCCGCCGAAGCACTCGAAGCTGCCGGGGCGGAAGTTGTCGAGGTGTCTGTTCCAGCAGCCCTGTACGGGTTGACGGCCTACTACCTCGTTGCTCCCGCCGAGGCGTCGTCGAATCTGGCCCGCTTTGACGGCGTGCGTTATGGCAATCGGGTCGATGGTCCTGACGTGACGGCGATGATGCGAAATACCAGAACGGATGGCTTCGGAGCCGAGGTCCAGGCCAGGATCATGCTTGGAACATTCGCGCTGTCTGCCGGGTACTACGACGCCTTCTACGGAAAGGCGCAGAAGCTGAGGACGCTCGTGCGTCAGGAGTTCGACACCGCATACGAATCGGTCGACCTGATGCTCAGCGCGACTGCGCCATCGGTTGCGTTCGAGTTCGGGGCCAAGGCCGACCCGATGGCAATGTACCGATGCGACATCTGCACCATTCCATCTTCGCTCGCGGGTGACGCTGCGATGTCTGTTCCGTTCGGTACGGGAGAAGCGGGGATGCCGGTTGGCGTGCAACTGCTGGCTCCTGCCATGGGCGAAGCGACGATGTTTCAGGCCGCGGCTGTGCTCGAAGCAGAAGGAGGAGAGGTTCGTGTCTGAAGCAGGAACCGACTGGGAAACGGTCATCGGTCTCGAAGTTCATGTCGAACTCGCGACCAATACGAAGTTGTTCTCCGCGGCCCCGAACAGTTTCGGCGATGACCCCAACATCAACGTCACGCCGGTCTGTCTCGGCTTGCCCGGCTCGCTTCCTGTTCTCAACAAGGGAGCTGTCGAGCATGCGATTCGCCTTGGTCTTGCGTTGAACTGCGAGATCAGGCCATCGACGTTCGCGAGGAAGAACTACTTCTACCCGGACATGCCGAAGGACTTCCAGATCAGCCAATACGAGTTGCCGATATGTAGTGACGGATCTCTCGAACTGCCGAACGGAACGGTGATCGGAATCGAGCGGGCCCACCTCGAAGAGGACACCGGCAAGTCGACGCACATCGGTGGTGACAGCGGACGAATTCACGGATCCGACTACTCGATGATCGACTACAACCGAGCCGGCGTTCCGCTGCTCGAGATCGTCAGCCGCCCCGATCTTCGTTCTGCTGAGGATGCGAGGGCCTACGCCGAGGAGCTTCGCCAGATCCTTCTGGCAACAGGTGCCTCCGACGCGCGGCTCGAAGAAGGCTCGATGCGGGTCGACGCAAACGTCAGCGTGAGACCGCGCGGGGACACTGAACTCAGGACTCGTTGCGAGGTGAAGAACGTCAACTCGTTCCGGTCGCTCGGCCGTGCCATCGAGTATGAGGCCGCTCGTCACATCGACCTCTACGAAAATGGCGAGGCGCCAGATCAAGAAACTCGCCACTGGGCCGAGGACGAGGGCAGAACGCACACGCTGCGCTCGAAAGAGGAGGCGAACGACTACCGGTATTTCCCAGAGCCGGATCTGGTCACCATCGATCCTGACGCTGATTGGGTTGCCGAGATCGAGGCTGCGATGCCGGCTCTTCCCGCCGAGCGGCGAGCCGCGCTGATGAGCCTTGCCGGCGCATCGCAGGAGCATGCTGCGACAGTTGTGGGTCGAGGCCTCGACCAACTCGTGCTCGCTGCGGTAGCTGCGGGAGCCGATGGATCAAAGGCGATCAATCACGCCGTCAACAACCTGGCCGAAGACGGTGCTGCCTTCGATGGCGCTGCGTTCGCGGACCTGATTTCTCTCGAAGTCTCCGGCGCTCTGAGCTCGACTCAGGCCAAGACTGTGTTGTCGGAGATGGCGACATCCGGTGGAGTCCCATCGGAGATCGCGGCTGCCCGTGGATTCGAGGCCATGGACAGCTCTGAACTCGAGACGCTGGTGGACGAGGCCATAGCGGCCGATCCTGAAGCGTGGGCGAAGTTCTGCGAGGGGGAGGACAAAGTCCAAGGAGCCTTTGTCGGCCATGTGATGAAGGCGAGCCGAGGTCAGGCCGACGGCAAGGCCGTCGGTGCATTGCTCAGATCGAAGCGAGGCTGAACGCCCTTCTCAATACTTGACGACTGGAGAAAGTGTCTTGGCATGGTCGATCCAGCGACCGACTTGGGACTCCGCTGGACATTGGCGAACCAAGCGGTTCTTCTTGGCGTTGTTCGCTTCGACCATCTTCTCGGTCAGCGATGCCGCGTTGCGGCGACGGAGTTCCTTCACCGTGTCGACGCCGGCAGCCTCGAGCAGGTCGCTGTACTGGGTTGACACGCCGTTCACCCGCATGAGGTCGGCGCGGTTGACCCACTCGAGCACGAGCTTGTCACTGATGCCGCATTTGTCGGCGATCGCCTTGCGACCTTTCCGCGTGGCTCCTGCATCAAGCAACTTCTCGCAGGTGTTGATGCCCTCCCCGACGAGATTCTTTGCGTACCTTGCACCGATACCTTCGATGCGAGCGATTGCAGTCATGAACTTGCTCCTTTCGCCGGTAACCCACCGGCGCATGTGGTAGCGACCCCCGGTCGATGTGGATCGACCATACATCGGTGCGATCCCCGGAGCCGGCTGAAACGTTCGTCGGGGCGGTGAAGTCGCGGATCGGTCAACCGGATCGCCATCGGTGCACTTGCCGTCGAGCAGGTGAGGCGTCACTCACGCTGATGTTGTTCCACGGTCTCCGATAGCTTCTGCGTCGATGGGGGTGACGAGCGGATTTGGGATCAACAGGCAGTTCGTCGGACTCCCTTCGCCCATTGTCGGTCGGTCCGGAGCCGGTGGCCATCCGTGTCAGGGAATTTGGCACACACCGGTTGGGACAAAGCCGACGGTCGGGTTCATCGCCACCCACTACAACGTCGACTTCTCCGAGCACTACTTGGCCGAGTACCTGGCAGAGCGCGGTTTCGGGTTTCTGGGTTGGAACACACGGTTCCGCGGCGCCGAGAGAACCTTCCTTCTCGACCACGCGGTGGCCGAGATCGGAGTTGGTGTCCGGTGGTTGAAAGAGGTTGCCGGTGTGGACACGGTCGTGATCGTCGGTAACTCAGGCGGCGGGTCGCTGATGGGTGCCTATCAATCGCAGTCGGTCGAGCCGAACATCGAGCCGACGGTCGGTGCCAGGCCGCTCGGCTGCATCGACGACCTTGTCAGCGGGGATCTGTTCGTCTTCGTTTCGGCGCACCCCGGTCGACCGGAGATCTTCACCAATTGGATGGATGGTGCGGTGAGTGACGAGAACGACCCGCTCGCGATCGATCCTGAACTCGACATCTACAAACCATCGAATGGTCCGCCGTTCACCGCGGAGTTTCTCGGTCGTTACCGCGCCGCCCAGGTAGCGCGAAACCATCGAATCACCAAGTGGGCAAAAGCAGAGCTCCAGCGATGTCAGGCTGCCGGGTTCAGCGACCGTCTCTTCACGACGCATCGAGTCTGGGCCGACCCCCGTTTCGTCGATCCGACGATCGACGCGAATCAGCGGACGCCGAACACGTGCTACCTCGGGGATCCACAACGCGCCAACTCGTCCATCCATGGCGTCGGGCTGGTCAGCTCGCTCAGGACCTGGCTCTCGATGTGGAGCCTCGCGGACTCGCAGTGTCAGGCAGCACCGCATCTCGCCCGCCTGAAGGTACCGACCCTTCTGATCGATGCCGATGGTGACTCGGGGGTGTTCCCATCGGACTCGCTGGCGATCATGGCCGCAGTTGCTGCGACGGACACGACGATGATCACCATGCGCGGCGACCACTACTTCCGTGAGCCGACGGGTGCGCGTGACGAGGTCGCCGATGTGATCGCGAACTGGGTGGCCGACAGATCCTGATGTGGCCGGGACAGTCTGCAATCAACCCGAAGACATGGACCGCGACTGTCAGCGACTGTTCCGCAATGGTTGTCGGTGCCTTTCTCAGATGCCGGTGACCTGCCAGCTGTCGGTGTGGAAGCGCCACTGCAGCGTTGCCGACCTGGCCATCATGAACATCATCAGCGACGCCCAGAGCCACCCGATGCCGAGGTCGCCGAACACGACTGCCGAGCAACAGGTTGCGAACACCAGGGTGGCAGTCCACATTGCCCTGCCGAGGTACGCGAGGTCGCCAGCACCGATGAGGATGCCGTCGATGGCGAACACGTGGCCTCCGATTGGCTGGGTGATGGCGACCCAGATCAGAACGAAAGCAGCAAGGTCCACGACTGCCGGATCATTGGAGAAAACTTGGGCTACCACGCTCGAGAGTCCGAGCAGCACCACCGCGACCAGCACACCGAACCCGACACCGATCACGATCATTCTTTGACTTGCGTGGCGAGCTGATGTGGTGTCGCCTGCGCCGAGGAATCTGGCGACGAGAGCCTGACCGGCGATGGCGACAGCATCGAGCGACAACGCCAAGAGCGCCCACATCTGCAGGCCGATCTCGTGGGCAGCGAGGTCGGTCGTGCTCATCTGGGCTGCGACGATCGTGGACAGGAGAAACGCGCCGCGAAGTGCGAGCGTCCTCACGAAGAGATGCAAGCCGCCCCGTAGAGATACACCGAGCGCAGACACATTCGGCTTCGGGCCGACACCCGCCTCGCCCGCTCTTCGAAAGATCGTTCCGAGATAGATGGCGGCAGCGACGTACTCGGCGATCACGGTCGACCATGCAGAGCCGGCAACCCCCATGTCGAGCGGGTATACGAACACCATCTCGAGGACGAGGTTGAACGCTGCTGTCCCGAGGGCGACGAACAATGGCGTGCGGGTGTCCTGCAGGCCTCGTAGATATCCGGTGCCAGCCATGACGGCGAGCACCGCTGGGATGCCAACAGCGGAGATGGTCAGGTATGTGTTGGCGGACTCCACGACCTCGGGTTCCGCACCGAACAGGCCGATGAAAGCCTCGCCGCCGAATCCGAGCAGCACCGCGAACACCCCGCCTATGCCGAGCGCCAGCCATACGGCCTGGACGCCGTGACGGGCCGCTCCCGGTTCGTCACCCGCCCCTAGGTGTCGGCCGACGGTACCGGTGGTGCCGTAGGCGAGAAAGATCAGGATGCTCGAGAGCGTGAGAAGCACGGCAGAAGCGAGTGCGAGTCCGGCCAACTCGCTCGTGCCGAGGTGACCGACGATGGCGGTGTCGGTCAGCACGTATAGCGGCTGGGCGACAAGCGCGCCGAAGGCGGGAACCGCGAGTCGGAGAATGTCTCGGTCGTATGGCGAACGGAGCTGAATCTTCATGGCGTCGGCGGCGTGGCGGTGATTCGTCGCACGCCGTGTTCCATGTCGATCACCCACAGCTCCCCATCGGGGCCGATACTGACATCGACCGGGGAGTCCAATCGCACAGGAATCTGCCTCAAATAGGTCTCATTGATGGAGTACAGGTCACCGGTACACAGATCGGCCACGATCTGGGTACCGCGCAGCTCGACGATGTCGCCCTGGTACTCCGTCCCTCCGATGACCGCACACGAACCGTCGGCATGTGTCCACTCGACTGTCGGGTCGATCGGGGTTCTGCCATCGGACTGGCCGAACCGTCGGGACCCTTCGAAGGCGTTCCATCCGAGGTCCTGGCCGTGAGCCGAACCGTCGATGCGGGTCACCTCTTCGTTGCAGAGCTCTCCGACGTCACCGACCCAGAGGTCTCCTTCGGCTCCGAACCAGATCCGGAACGGGTTTCTGAGGCCGAAGGCCCACACGAGATCGTCGAACCCAGGGATCGGTTCGCGGACTGGAGCGAGTTCGCCTGTATCGAGGTCGACTCTTCCCCGAAGAATCGAGCCGAGCTTCGTCGCTGGATTCGCGCCCTCACCGTTCGGGTCGCCCTGTCCTCCGCCGTCGCCGATTCCGATGAGAAGGTCGCCGTTCGCCGCAAACGCGAGTCCTCCACCGTTGTGTCGCGGGTCTGGCTGATCGATGGTCAAGAGCACCACCGACTCGGTTGGTGAGTCGAGCTTGTGCGCTGTGAGTTCGGTGTCTCCGGTGGCGTTGGTCCGGAGCAGAAGAAGAGTTTCACCGTCAGGTGCAACGACAAGATCGAGTAGCCCTCTGTCGGAACCAACGCTCGTGTCGGCGCTGATGTCGAGGACATCGTGTGTGGTCCCATCTGGCTCGACCGCCACGACGATGCCGGTCAGAGTGCCCACGTAGGCCATCTCGCGGCTGGTGGCCATCGCAGTGCCTTGGACAACGTCCGCGACGGTGAAAGACGTCAATGGGACGAGGTCTCGAAGCAACGGCGGCCGTTCGTGCGTGTCGCATGCCTGATTGAGCGTCCGATCAAATGCGGCGGATGTTCCCAGCTCAGGAGGACGTCCGTCGGAGTCGACGAACAACAACCAGGTCCCGGCCAGGGCGACGGCGAGTCCGAGCATGACCCCGACCTTCATTGGTTCCCTCCAGTTGGGCGTGCGTCAGGGTATTCCGTGTTGCGATGGGGCCCGCGAGCCGACACAATGGTCCGCGATGCGCGCAGATCTTGCCATCTTTGTAGTACTGACCTGACGCACGCTGAACAGCGTGCGTCTCCGGCCTCCCCAAATGGGGAGGCCTTTCTGTATAAGAAGTCCTGTCTCTCGACGGATACAGGACCGCGAAGCTGAAATGACCCATCAGTAAACCGAGAGAGCGACCTCATGAAACTCACCGGCGCCCAAGTCCTCATCAAGAGCCTGGAACTGTGTGGGGTCGAGGTCGTATTCGGTCTGCCTGGTGGGGCCATTCTTCCGGTGTATGACCCGATCATCGAGTCGCCGATCCGACACGTTCTGGTGCGCCACGAACAGGGCGCCGGTCATGCTGCGCAGGGCTACGCGCAGGTGACGGGGAAGCCTGGCGTGATCATCGTTACGAGCGGCCCTGCTGCCACGAACATCGTGACACCGCTGTGTGATGCTTTCATCGACTCGGTTCCTCTGGTGGCCATCACCGGTCAGGTGGCACTCTCCAACATCGGAACCGACGCGTTTCAGGAGTGCGACACTGTCGGCATCACCCGATCGGTCACGAAGCACAACGAACTCATCACTGACCCTTCCGACATCCCGAGACTTGTCCGCGAAGCATTCCACATCGCAACGACAGGACGTCCTGGACCGGTCTTGCTCGACCTGCCAAAGGACATCTCCAACCTGGAGATGGAGTGGGACGACTCGATCGAAGCGGGTTGGAATGATCCGATCTTGCTCCCTGGCTACAAGCCGGTGACCGAACCATCAGCCGAGGACATCGCCGCGGCAGTCGAGTTGATTCGCGCCGCAGAACGGCCAGTGATCTACGCCGGCGGCGGCTTGCTGAAGGCCCACGCCTCAGACGCACTCGCCGACTTCGTCGAACTCACCGGTATTCACGTCGTGACGACGCTGATGGCACGGGGAGTGTTTCCTGACGACCACGAGAAGTGCCTTGGCATGCCGGGTATGCACGGCAACTACACCGCCATCACGGCCTTCCAACAGACCGACTTGCTCATCGGCCTTGGCGCCCGATTCGACGACAGGGTCACGGGCAACCCCGAGTTCTTTGCTCCTGACGCCAAGGTCATTCACGTCGACATCGATGCCGCCGAGCACGGCAAGGTACGTAAACCTGAGGTCGCCATCCTCGGCGACGCCAAGCGTGCCGTCTTGCTGATGACGGAGGCATTGCGCACGACTGGTCTCGGCGACATCGACAGGACGCCCTGGAACTCCACCGTCAGCGGATGGCAAGAGCAGTTCCCGCTGGGTTACGACCAATCCGACTCCGGGTTTCCGCTGAAGCCGCAGTTCGTCCTCGAGCAACTGCGTGACAATTCACCACGCGACACCATCGTGGTCTCTGGCGTTGGTCAGCACCAGATGTGGGCCAGCCAGTTCTGGCACTTCAACCATCCGTACACGTGGGTCAACAGCGGTGGCCTCGGCACCATGGGCTTCGCTGTCCCGGCAGCCGTCGGGGCCAAGGTCGGTCAGCCGGACGCCACGGTGTGGGCCGTGGATGGTGACGGTTGCTTCCAGATGACGGGCCAGGAACTCATCACAGCCTCCACTGAGAAAATCCCGGTGAAGATCTGCATCCTCAACAACGCGTACCTCGGCATGGTGCGTCAGTGGCAAGAGTTGTTCTACGAAGAGCGATACAGCGAGGTCTATCTCTCGCCGGATGTCCCCGACTACGTCCTCTGGGCTGAGTCGATGGGTTGCGTCGGCATTCGTGTCGACAAGGCAGAGGAGGTGAATGCGGCCATCGAACTGGCGAACAGCATCAACGACCGTCCTGTGGTGATCGACTTCAGGGTCGACGAATTCGAGAAGGTCTATCCGATGGTGCCGGCTGGCGGCTCGAACGACGTTGTCATCCTCGGGCCAGAAGGCGACGCAGAGGCCGCCAAGTCGGGGGTTGCGCCATCATGAGCGAATTCACCGGTGCCGCCGGCCAGCAGTTGCACATTCTCACCGTGCTTGTCGAGAACAAGGCCGGCGTGCTCGCCCGTGTGTCAGGGCTGTTCGCCCGACGCGGGTTCAACATCCATTCGCTCGCAGTCGCTCCGACCGACGACGAGGCCTTCAGCAGAATCACGATCGTGGTCGATGTGGCCTCGGCCCCGCTCGAACAGATCATCAAACAACTCGACAAGCTCATCAATGTCATCGACATCGGGGAACTTCACCCGAACGACGCCATCGAACGCGAGCTCATGGTCATCACCGTCGAAAAGGGTCTGGAAGCTCACGATGTCGTCGAGGCAGCCCTGACGTTCAATGGATTCGCAGTCGACTTCGACGAAGATCACATCACGTTCTCGTTCTCGGGTGCACCTGAACGTCTCGACGAATGCGAGGCAATGATGAGACAGTATGGCATCACCGACATCCAGCGCACCGGTCGGGTAGCGCTCCGCAGGCTCGCTCGCGAAGCCGTCGGCACGACTTAGCACCATCTGCGACAAGACACGACTTCAACCATCAGCTTCGAGAAAGAACCAGGGAACACACACATGGCCACCATCTACTACGAAGACGACGCCGACCTCGGACTCCTCGGCGACAAGACCGTCGCCATTCTGGGATACGGGTCGCAGGGCCACGCTCACGCGCTGAACCTGCGCGACAGCGGTGTCAACGTCATCGTCGGACTTCGTGAAGGATCGTCGTCGAAGGACAAAGCAGAATCCGAAGGGCTCCGCGTGCTGTCGGTGGCGGCCGCCACCGCCGAAGCCGACATCATCATGCTCGCGCTTCCCGACACCGAGCAGGGCTCGATCTACTCGGAGTCGATCGAGCCGAACCTCAGCGCGGGGATGTCCATCGCCTTCTCCCATGGCTTCAACATCCACTTCGACCAGATCATGCCTCCGGACGACGTTGACGTCTGGATGATCGCCCCGAAGGGCCCTGGACACAACGTGCGGAGGACCTATGTCGAAGGTGGCGGCGTTCCAGCCCTCATCGCCGTCCACCAGGATGCAACAGGCACCGCCCACGCCGTCGGCCTCGCCTACGCGAAGGGCATCGGCGGCACGCGTGGTGGGGTGCTGGAGACCACGTTCCTCGAGGAAACCGAAACCGACCTGTTCGGCGAGCAGGTCGTCCTGTGCGGCGGACTCACCGAGCTCATCCGCGCCGGCTACGACACGCTGGTCGAGGCCGGCTACCAACCGGAGTCTGCATACTTCGAGACGCTCCACGAAGTGAAGCTCATCGTCGACTTCATCTACGAAGCAGGTATCGCCGGCATGCGCTTCTCGATCTCCGACACCGCCGAGTACGGCGACCTGTCGCGCGGTTCTCGCATCATCACCGACGAAACCCGCGCCGAGATGAAGAAGATCCTCACCGAAATCCAAGACGGTACGTTCGCCGAGGAGTGGATGGCCGAGAACCGCAATGGCCGCCCCAACTACCTCCGCAAGCGCCAGGAGGGCATGGACCATCCCATCGAAGAGGTTGGCCGTGAACTTCGCGCCATGATGCCGTGGATCACCGCCGGCAAACAGGACATCACCGCCGCCAGCGGCGGCGCAGTGGACTGAGTTTCGGTCCCGAAGAGCTCTGAGCGCAACCGCTAACTGAACGGGTTGCGTCCCGCCAGACTCGCTATCTTCTCGGCGCCCCGAAATCGCCGGTTTCAGGCTCGGCGTTCTCCGTCGGAACCTTCATCTTGGCTTCACCAACCGTCTGGCAGCATGTGTTGATGCGGGTGTTGGTGGTGGAAGACGACAGGGCGTTGGGGGCTGTGCTTCGGCGCGGATTGGCCGAGGATGGTCATGCGGTCGATCTGGCCTCGACTGTCGCCGCCGCCGAGAAGTTTCTGCTGGTCGAGGAGTATGACTTGGTGGTGCTCGATCTGGGGTTGCCCGACGGTGATGGGACGGCGCTGTGCGCGAAGATGCGTGCCGATGGGCACAGTGCCAAGGTGTTGATGTTGACCGCACGCGACGCCCTCAGCGACAAGGTGGGTGGCCTCGACGCAGGCGCAGACGACTATCTGACGAAGCCGTTCGCGTTTCCTGAGTTGTCGGCACGTGTGCGGGCTCTGCTTCGGCGTCCTGCCGAGTCGCTGACGCCGATCCTCGAGATCGGCGAGATCCGACTCGACCCTGCGGCTCACACGGTCTGGCGTGGCGCGATAGTCGTGCCGGTGACGCCGAAGGAGTTCTCACTTTTGCACTATCTGATGCAGCACCGCGATGAGGTCGTACGGCGGACCACACTTCTCGATCATGTGTGGGACGCCAACTACGACGGCTTGTCGAACGTCGTGGACGTTCATATTGCGAACCTCCGGCGGAAGCTCGAACTTCCCGGTGCCGACGGAGTGATCGAGACCGTCAGGGGAGTTGGGTACCGGCTCAATGCGTGAACCGACCGTTCCCGGAGTGGCGGCGAAGTGAACCTCAGGCGTCTGAGAACGCAGCTGGCTGTCATCTATGGCGTGTTGTCGGCAGTGGCGGTCGGCGCGCTCGCCTTCGTCGCGGCCGAGTCCGGCCGTTCGCGCATCCTTGATTCTGCCGAGCGAGAGGCCGATTCGGTCGTTCTCGAGGCTCAGGCGGGCGAGAGCACGAACAACACCTGGTACGTCAGCATCGAGGGCGACGGCTACGAGGAGGCTGTCGGCGATGCGTGGATCGAACCTCCGCTGCAGACCGTGACTCAGAACGCCCTGTGGAACGGCGAAACGTACGGCCGGTTCAATCAGGACGGCGAATGGCTCTCGGCTGCGCACCGGGCGTCGGAGGATGTCGATGACGCTTTCGTGGCGTTCATCGCGCTCGACGAGTTCAATGCCGACATCTCGGCACTTCGTCTTCGCATCATGCTCGCAGCCGTCGGTGCGATCGTCATCACGAGCGCGATCGGATGGTTCGTCGCCGGTCGATCGTTGACGCCGACGCGCCATGTGCTCGCCCAGCAACGTGATTTCATCGCAGATGCAGCCCATGAGCTCAGAACGCCGCTTGCGGTGATCCAAGCATCGGCGAGTCACACGCTCGGACGTAATCGGAGCGAAGACGAGTACAGGGCGTCGCTGAGTGAGATAGCACTTGCGGCCGATCGAGCGAGCGTCGGCGTCAACGAACTGCTGGAGTTCGCCAGGCTCGAATCGGGTCAGGCGCTTCCTCGCGTTGCTCCGCTTCGACTTGATCTGCTAGCCGAGGAGGTGGCTGCCGGTGTGCGGCATGACCATGCCGTGGTCTCTGCCGACGTGAGTTTCGTGGTCGTCGTCGACGCCGATTACAGCCTGCTCCGCCAGGCGGTGACAACCGTCGTTCGTAACGCGGTCGAACGAGCGAACCGGGTCACGATCTCGGTCGACCAGACGGAGAGAAACGGCCAGGTCATCATTCGTGATGACGGTGACGGCTTCGCAACCGGTGACATCCCCCACGTGTTCGATCGATTCCATCGCGGCGACAGAAAGGGTTCGACCGGTCTCGGCATGGCGATCGCGAGACGGATCGTCGAGGTGCACGGAGGCGACATCATCGCTGGTAATCAGGCCGGCGGAGGAGCAGAGGTGGTCATCTCGATCCCGCGTTCGGCAGCGGCAGACTCATGATCGGTCGCGGCTTGGCTGCTTGGCGCTAGAAAGAGGTCATGGGACCGGCCCCAGGGCAGCTACTCGTGGCGACACCGATGCTTGGGGAACGCACGTTTCGCCGAACGGTGATCCTCATGCTCGAACACAACGATGCTGGAAGTCTCGGAGTGGTTCTCAACCGACCGAGCGAAGTCACGGTCGCCGAGTCGTTCCCCGGATGGGAGGTTGCAACCGTCGAGCCCACGGTGCTGTTTACAGGCGGTCCTGTCGAACCGACAGGTGTTCTCGGCGTCGGACGCAACAGCGAAGGCGACGTCAGTCCTGCCGACCTCGAACTCGGGCCGATGAATGTCGGTCCCGTACGTCTCTTTCGGGGCTACGCCGGATGGTCGGCTGGCCAGCTCGAGATGGAGCTGGCGGAGGATGCCTGGTGGCTCGTCGACGCGCACGACGACGACATCTTCGGGCCCGAACCACAAGAGCTGTGGTATCGAGTGCTCGGCCGCCAACCAGACGATCGATCGCGCTACCGCCTTTTCCCCGACGACCCGCGGCTCAACTAGGCCGTGTCAGGCACTGGCTCCGAGAGGGTGGGGTTTCAGGGGACGAACCGGCCGTAGTAGTTCTCAGGGCCTGACTGTTCGATGTCCGATACCCAGTCACCCCGATAAGGCCAATCCGTCCCATCGATCGGGCCCTGCCAGAATCGTTCGAGGCCGCCATCCAGCGCGGATGGTTGCATCGACCACGCCTGGCGCCGGTACGTCCAGTTGTCTGGCTGTAACTCGTGCGAACGACGGAAATGCTCGACCGCATCGCTCTCGCTTCCGTTGCGGTGGAGAAATTGCGCGATTTCAAAATGAGCAGCTGCAAGCGATTCATTTCGTCCGCGGGGCAGCGAGCGTCCAATGACCTCGTCGGCGGCAAGCACGAATTGGCTGCTGGCGCCTTTGAGTGCCCAGTCGTGGACTGCTGCTGCGTACTCGGCTCTGTCTGCCACGATCTGACCTGCGTTGGCCATCATGGCCCCGATTCGGCCGTCGGGGGGCGGAGCGCTAGGTACGGGCCGCTCCGGAGCCGCGGCCGGCCAGGCTGGCTCCGAGGGGCGGACGAGCTTGCCTGACCCGTCGATCCAGACGGCGTTTGGCACATTGATCATCCCGAAGACTTCATCGACGAGGTGACCTGGGTCGAACAACATCGGGTGCGGTTCGCCCTGCGCTACTGCTCTGGCTGCGTTGACGTGGGGCATGGCGGCTTCTGTGCCTGCTGTGTCGAGACAGACCGAGACGATGTTCACGCCGTGAGGAGAGACCTGTTCATGAAGTGACTGCCACACGGGCAGATCGTTGGCGCAGCCTCACCATGGCGCCCAGGACACCAGAACCGTTCGGCTTCCTCTGACGTCTCTCAACCGGACGGTGTTGTCATCGAAATCGAGGAAATCGAGGTCGTGTGGAACCGTGACGCTGTCGAGTGCCCGACCGCCGATGGAGGGGGGACCGAGGGCGATCACGTCGTTTCCAGGAGACGTCGCAATGGCCATGCCGAGTCTTTCGCTCAGGCTCTGGGCGGTCACCGGCCTGTCCGGCAATGGAATGCAGGTGTCGTCCTTACACGCGCCTTCGGGCCTGATCGACCAACCGGTGCGGCGGGCGAACACGTCTGCGTCGATCGGGTGGCCATCGCGTACGAGCATCGGCCGAACCTAGTTGGCGCGTCTTGGTCTTGCTGTGTCCTGCTGACAAGATCGCGCTGTGAACGTTCTTGCCAGGGGTGACCGAGTTGTGCTTCGGCGTCCCACAGGCGCCGACCTCGAGCGGTTCTGTGCTTCGGTCGAAGCGAGCGAAGCCTTGCACGATGGCTGGGTTCATCCGCCGCGGACACCGGTCGCGTACCAGATGTGGCTGGAAGCCATCAAGAAGCCATCGGTCGAGGCACATCTAGCCACCACCTATGACGGTCGACTCGCCGGTGTGGTGAACATCAACAACATATTCAGGGGCTCGCTCCAGTCCGGATCGCTCGGTTATTACGGGTTCGCGGAGACAGCAGGACTCGGACTGGTACGCGAGAGCGTAGCGATGGTTCTGAGGCGGGCGTTTCGCGAGCTCGGCCTCCATCGCGTCGAAGCGAACATCCAGCCAGGCAACTCGGCATCGCGACGTCTGGTAGAGGCATTGTCGTTCCGCTACGAGGGATTCTCGCCGAGCTATCTCATGGTAGGAGGACGATGGTGCGACCACGATCGATTTGCGCTGCTCGGCACTGAAGCCTGAAGTCAAATTGTGCGTCTCTTCGACGATCCTGGCTGACACACTGTCAGCTGCAACCGCCGCACGAGCTCTGTTCGCCAGCGGCAGAACTCAGGAGTCGAGATCCGATGAAGCGTGTATCAGAGGCCATCGCAGCCATCGCCCCTTCGGCGACGCTCGCCGTGGACGCCAAGGCGAAGGCCCTGAAGGCAGCCGGCGAGTCAGTGGTCGGTTTTGGTGCGGGTGAACCCGATTTCGCGACCCCGGCACACATCGTCGAAGCAGCGGTTGAGGCATGCCAGGACCCTAAGTATCACCGGTACAGCGCTGCCAGTGGGCTTCCCGAGATGAAGCAGGCAATCGTCGACAAGACGCGACGCGATTCTGGGTTCGAGGTCTCTCCGTCGAACGTTCTTGTGACGAACGGAGGAAAGCATGCCGTGTACAACACGATGCTGGCCCTGATCGATCCTGGCGACGAAGTCCTTCTTCCAGCCCCCTACTGGACCACGTATCCAGAACCCATTGCCCTCGCGGGTGGAACAACGGTGACGCTTCCAACCGATGCCGAGAGCGGATTTCGGGTCACTGTCGATCAACTCGAGGCTGCGACCACAGATCGCACGAAGGCGATCGTGTTCGTTTCGCCTTCGAACCCGACCGGCGCTGTGTATCCGCTCGAGGAGATCAGAGCGATCGGCCAATGGGCAGTGGAACGAGGCATATGGGTCATCACCGACGAGATCTACGAGCACCTTGTCTATGGCACCAACGAGCATCACTCGATCGCCACCGTTGTCCCCGATCTGGCCGAACAGTGCGTCGTGCTCAACGGCGTCGCGAAGACCTACGCGATGACGGGTTGGCGCGTCGGGTGGATGATCGCGCCTCACGATGTGATCACCGGAGCCACGAACCTGCAATCGCACGCCACATCGAACGTGGCGAACATCAGTCAGGTTGCCAGTATTGCCGCGCTGACGGGTGGCCTTGACGATGTGGCGATGATGCGAGGGGCTTTCGACAGACGTCGCCGGACGATTCACAGGATGCTGAACGAGATCGACGGCGTGATCTGCCCAGAGCCGCAGGGCGCGTTCTACGCGTTCCCTTCTTTCGAAGACCTCATCGGACGGACTGTGGCCGGCCGAAGCATCGGATCGACCCTCGAGCTGGCCGACGTCGTGCTCGACGAGGCGAGGGTCGCTTTTGTCCCTGGTGAGGCGTTCGGCGCTCCTGGGTATGGCCGGTTCTCGTTTGCACTGTCTGATGATGACCTGGTCGAGGGCATCAGTCGGGTTGCCGGTCTTCTCGGCTGACAGGGCTCGATTTTCCGAACCCCTGTAGTTACATCTTGGAAGCCCTGAACCCGTCAGCTTCGGCCGCGACCGTGCTCGAGTAGCACCGGTCGGCATGTAAGCGACCCCAGTGCATCATTCCTTCGACGTGGTAGATGCGACTGCTCAGCTTGACCTTCACCGGAAACCCGGGAGGGCAATCGCCGTCGATGGGGGCGGACCATGACTCGGACGCCGCCACCGAAACCGGCTCTGGTTCTGGTTCTGGGACTGTTGCATTCGATGCTGATTCACCTGGTGTTGAAGCACCTTGATTCCACGCCGGCCACTGTGTCGCGTCATCAGCCTGTGCCGAGTGTCGTTTGCGCTCGATCGTCTTCGCGATGAACGCGAGTACCACGAGAGCAATGAGCGAACGGATGAGGCCAGCCATGTGGGCACGCTATCAGTGCGATCTGATGCTACGCGGGACGTCAGTATCAGGCGGAACGGCTCAGCTGATGGCGGTGTCTGGGCCGGTGACACGCCTGACCAGCCATGACGGACGTGAGGTGGTGACGAGGCCGAACAAGGTGGTTCCGCTCTCTTCGAGCATCGCTACGCTCGCGGAGACATCTGAGGCGCTGGTCTTTGAGTTCACTGCGACGAGGACGGCGTGATCGGTGACGCTTGCGAGCCGAGAAGCCTCGGTGTTCGTCAAGACTGCTGGACCATCGATCAGCACCACATCCACCAGATCGCGGGCTTCGGCGAGCAGTTGCTTCAGGCGGTCGGTGTCCGGGAACACCAGTTCCGGGCCGAGTTGCATTCCGGGTGGCAGAACGTGAACGCCGGGAACGGTGGTCTCTGCGTGAGCATCGGTGATCAATAGGACCGACATGCCGTCCTGGCGCAATGCGGCGGCCAGGTTCATGGCGACGGTGCTCTTGCCCTCGTGCTCCCTTGCGCTCGTGATCAGAATCGAAGGAGTCGTCAGATCGGCTGCGTCGTTCTGAATGACCCTGGCCACTCGACGAAGGGCCAAGGCTGCCTCCGATCGGGGCGCGGTCACCACGATGGGCTGGGTAGCGGAACGCGGGATCTTTTCGATGTCGGCAAGTGAAACAACGGTGTTGTTGGCAGATGTCGTCGATTCGGCCGACTGATGGGCGTTGGTGTGCAGTCCGCTCCGCGCATCGCGGCCCTGGACGGGTCGAGGGGCAGCGAATCGACCAGCTTCGCCGACAGCGGGTTCGTTGTCGGCGTCGAAGATCGGCTCGGACCCTTTGAACTCGGTCGCCTTTAGAGAGGATTCGTGTTCGTGGATCGGCTGTGTATCCGTAATCGGATCGGTAGTTGCTGTCCCCGCATCTGATCGCTGGTTCCCGACATCGGGGGGGTTCTGTGCGTCACCTCCGACGGTTGCCGTGGCTGACGTCGTTTTTGCGATGACCGATCGGTTGACGATCACGGCCAACACGAGTCCGAGAAGCAGTCCGACAAGACTGCCGATCGCCGGCCGGACCAGGTCGTTCGGAGGCAGCAGGGCTTCACCTCGAGCGGCAGTCTGGATCGATTCGCCGCCATCGATTTCGATGGTCAACAACGTGAGCAGTTCCTCGCGGAGATTGGAGATCTGCTCGGTGATGAGCTCGGCGCTTGTGTTGGCTGCTGCAAGTGCGACAGGGTCGACGGTTGTCTCGAGTGCTGAGAGTTCGGCGACCAGGTCGCCGATCGGGTCACCCACCACAGCGGATGGTTCCCCCTGCAGCGCTGCGATGGCGACAACCTCCTCGAGTTTCGCGATCCGCTGCTCCAGCAATCGCCGTGCCTGCTGTTCGGATGCGCCAGTTGCGATGGTGACATTTGCGATGGTGAGGTCGCGGGTGAGATCGGAGATCTGGGCGGCGAACTGGTTGACCTGACGGTCCATTTCGGCGACTGCGGTGCTGCTCCTGTGGCTGAGGTAGGCCGAAGCAATGGCATTGGCAACTGCTCCCGCGGTGTCGGGATCTTGGTGTCGGAACCGGATGACGACGATCTGAGAGTCGGACCTGATCTTGACGCTGAGAGCTTCCTCGATGGTTGCCGGGGAGAGGTCGTCGGCGGCATTGGTGCTGAGCAGTTCGAGTGCATTGACCACCACGAGTTCCGATGCTGCGAGTTGAGCCTCTGTGTCCTCGTTGATGATCTGGTCGACGCGAATGTTCGAATCGAACACCGAGTCTGTGACCGGTCGGATCAGGAGCCTTGTCTCAGCCTCGTACATCGTCGGACCGACTTCGGCCCGAAGTTGCAGCCCGATGAGCGCGCCGATGACGGCGAGACCGAGGGGGAGATGCCAACGTCGGATGAAGGCACCGCTGAAATAGCTGAGTTCGACAGATTGGTTGTTCATCAATGCTCACGGCGCGTGCGTGGCTACTGCGCCTTGATCGATCCGTCGACCGCGATGAGCACCGGTTCAGTGATGTGAAACCCCTGATAGCGCTGTCAGGAACTCACTGCTGGCAGCCAACTCGGGCGAGCCGCCTCGTAGTCACCGATCGCAGACTCTGTGCGGAGCGTGATTCCGATGTCGTCGAGGCCTTCGAGGAAGCGTTCCTGCGTCGAGCGATCGAGCGGAAAGGTACCGCTGAGCCCGACTTGTGGTGCCTCGACGGTGAGCCGGGCGACATCGACGGTGATCTCGAGCGATGGATCGTGCTGAACGGCTTCCATCAGCGCTTGGCCGAGTTCTACAGAGACCTGAACTGGTACGAGCCCGTTCTTCGTGCAGTTGTTCCTGAAGATGTCGGCGAACCGTGGCGAGATGACCGCGTCGAATCCGTACTGCTGAATGGCCCACACCGCGTGTTCCCGCGACGAACCGGTTCCGAAGTTGAGTCCGCCGATCAGGATGCTCGCGGCGGCGTAGGCCTCGTTGTTCAGCACGAACTCTCTGTCGTCGCGCCACTCGCTGAACAAGCCCTTCTCGAAACCGGTCCTCTCGACTTGCTTGAGCCAGTCGCTCGGAATGATCTGGTCGGTGTCCACGTCGCTTCTGTCGAGAGGCACCGCGGTGCCCGAGACGATGTGTACTGCTTTCATGGCTGCTCCTCAGTCCAGATCTGACGGCGTTGCGAACCGCCCTGCGATGGCGGTTGCTGCTGCGACGGCTGGGGAGACGAGGTGGGTTCTGCCACCTCTTCCCTGACGGCCCTCGAAGTTGCGGTTCGACGTACTGGCGCATCGTTCGCCCGGTGCGAGCTTGTCGGGGTTCATGGCAAGACACATCGAGCAGCCCGGTTCCCGCCAATCGAATCCTGCTGCAGCGAAGATCTGGTCGAGACCTTCTTCGATCGCCTGGGCCTTGACCCGATGTGAACCGGGTACGACGAGAGTTCTCACACCATCCGCGACCGAGCGACCCTCGGCGACTGCGGCGGCCGACCTCAGATCTTCGATCCTGCTGTTGGTGCATGAACCGATGAACACCGTGTCGACGATGATGTCTTTGATCGGTGTGCCGGCTGTGAGGCCCTGGTATGCGAGGGCGCGTGTCGCTGCATCACGAAGGTTGGCGTCGTCGAAGCTGGACGGGTCTGGCACGTTCCCATCGATTCGGGTGACTTGGGCCGGGTTGGTTCCCCAGGTGAGATTTGGTCCGATCTCTGACCCGTCGATCACCAACTCTCGGTCGAAGACTGCATCGTCATCGGTGTGAAGCGATGTCCACTCGGCGATGGCGGCGTCCCAGGCGTCACCCTTCGGGGCGTGATCCAAGCCCTCGAGGTAGTCGAACGTGGTCTGGTCGGGTGCGATCAGTCCGGCCTTTGCTCCTGCCTCGATCGACATGTTGCACACCGTCATACGCCCTTCCATAGAGAGGGCCTCGATGACAGGACCGCGGTATTCGATGATCGAGCCGATGCCTCCGCCGGTGCCGAGGCGCCCGATGATGGCGAGGACGACGTCTTTCGCTGTTGCGCCGGTCGGCAGTTCGCCGGTGACGGTGACGGCGAGCGTGCCTGGTCGTTGCTGGGGGAGTGTCTGGGTGGCCAGGACATGCTCGACCTCGCTCGTCCCGATGCCGAACGCCAGAGCACCGAACGCGCCGTGCGTCGAGGTGTGGCTGTCACCGCAGACCACGGTCATTCCCGGCTGCGTCAGACCTTGCTCAGGGCCGATCACATGGACGATGCCGCTGTTCAGGTGCCCCATCGGGTAGTTCGTGACGCCGAATTCGTCGCAGTTGCCCCTCAGCGTTTCGATCTGCTTGGCGCTGATCGGATCCGCGATGGGCTGATCGATGTCACTGGTCGGAACGTTGTGGTCTTCGGTGGCGATGGTGAGGTCCGGTCGCCTGACGCCTCGGTTCGACATCCTGAGACCGTCGAACGCCTGCGGTGATGTCACTTCGTGAATGAGGTGAAGGTCGATGTACAGCAGATCGGGTTCTCCTTCGCCACTGTGGACGAGATGGCGGTCCCACACCTTTTCGCTCAGAGTCTTCAATGCCACGGCTCCTCCTCGGCACAGTGCTCGACGTATCATGTTGATCGCGTCTTACATAGTGAGATACTAATCTTGCATTGTGGAATCGAGTCTAGCGCGAGTCATTACGACGTCTGTAGGGGTGATCGACAAGACCGTGTCGATCCTGGATGTGGTTGCTGCCAAGGACCGATCGCTCGCCGAACTCGTCGAGGCGACTGGATTCAGTAGGGCAACGGTGCACAGGCTGGCGGCTTCGCTGGAGGCGCACGGCCTGTTGCGTCGCAGCGAGCGAGGCCGGTACGCCCTCGGGTGGAAGCTGGTGACTCTGGGCCGCGCGGCCGAGAGCGGCGACGCGTTGGTCGAGTTGGCGATGTCGGTTCTCGCCGACCTCCGTGACGAGACCGGTGAGAGTGTGCAGATGTACGTCCGCGATGGTTCTCAGCGACGATGTGTCGCGTCACTCGATTCCCCCGATGAGCTGAGAACTGTCGTCGCTCCTGGAGCCCGACTTCCGCTCGACAGGGGGTCGGCCGGAGCGGCCCTCCGTGGGGTAGAAGGCGTTTCCGGCTGGGTCGCAAGCGTCGGAGAGCGGGCCGCTGGTGTCGCTTCTGTGAGCGCACCGGTGAGAGATGCGACTGGAGCGGTCGTGGCCGCGCTCGGCGTCTCGGGGCCCGTCGAGAGAACCACGGACGACCCTGGGAGCCGCTACGGCAACGTGGTCGCGGAGGCCGCCCGCCGAGTGTCGGTGCTGCTCGGCTGATCGATCGATTCAGGGCGTGCTCGCCATCGGGTCCGCGTTTCGGGACGGCCGTGACGGCAATACCCTGCGTGCCCATGCTCGCCGGATTCGACATCGGTGGTACCAACGCCAGAGCGCTGCTCGTCGAGCCCTCTACTGGTCAGGTCCTCCACAGTTCTCGGGACGGCTCGGCTGGAGGCGGTCCTGCCCTCGTCGCGAAAGTCCTCGAGATGGTGGCGAACCTCGAGCGCACGTACGGGTGTCGTGTCGAGGCAATCGGTCTCGGAGTCGCCGGTTTGGTCAGTCGCTCCGGAACCATCCACTACTCGCCAAATCTTCCTGATCTGATCGAGTTCCCCATCGGACCTGAAGTCGAAGCGGCATCCAGGGTGCCTGTGGTGGTCGGTAACGACGCGACAGCTGGAGCATGGGCTGAAGCCAAGTTCGGCGCCGGCAGAGGAGCCGACGACTTCATCTACGTTGCTCTCGGCACCGGGATCGGCACTGGCTTCGTTGCTGACGGGCGCTTGATGACTGGCGCCAACGGATTCGCTGGCGAATCGGGGCACATGGTTGTCGACATGGACGGGCCGGCGCACCGTACCGGCCAGCGTGGACCGTGGGAGTACTTTGCCTCCGGAACAGCGCTCGGCAGGATGGCAAGAGAAGCTGCGCAGTCCGGCGCGTTCGCCAAAGGGATCAAGTTGGCAGGCGATGTAGCGTCGATCACCGGTTATCACGTTGCAGAGGCGCTCGTGGTCGATAATGCGGATGCGTCTGCCATCTTCGACGGATTCTGTCGCGAGGTGGCACGCGGAATCGCGAACTTGGCGGTGATCTTCGATCCGCAACTTGTCGTCGTCGGCGGTGGTCTTGCCGAGATCGGCACGCCACTGAAGGACGGCACTCAACGATGGCTCGACCGGCTGCTTCTTGGTGGTGAACATCGGCCTCGGGTCGAAGTGACCCTGGCCGAACTCGGCTCCGACTCTGGTGCCATCGGAGCTGCGCTGCTGGCAGCAGAGGCACTGTCGGGTGACTGACGCTCAGATCGTGCCCGAGAGCGGCTTCACCGCCACAGAGTCGATCGCCCTGACGAGCGCTGGAACAAAGGCCTCTGGCCCCTCGATGCACACCGAGTGCCCCCCGGGGACGAGATGCAGCGACGCTTGTGGAATGAGGTCGGCGAGCTGCTGCTGACGTAGGAGAGAGACGATCTCGTCGTGAATGGTCATCACTTGCGCGGCAGGAACATCGACGCCGCTGATCCAGCCTGAGCTGTCGAAGTTGCCGATCTCCCTGCCTGCCTCGAGGACGCGCATCCAGTCGTGTTTCGCGATTTCGGCCTGAGCCCACAGACGAAGCTCGCGATCGTCCTTCGACAACATGATCTTCAACGCCGCGCTGTTTCTGAGTCGTGCGGGCGTGAGCTTGCCGATCGCCGTCGTCGGCATGATGGCGGCGAACATGGCCCGCTCCCGCGCCGTGCTGCGGAATGTTGCCGCCGTTGCGCACAGCACAATCCCGCGCATCCGGTCAGGGTGTTGTCTCCACAACACCTGGGCAATGGTGCCGCCCATCGAATACCCGACGACGATCGCTCGGTCGATGCCGAGGGTGTCGAGTAAGGCGACGACATCGTCTGCGCAATCGCGCAATGTGAAACGAGTGTCAGCCCGGATACCGCGACCGTGGCCGCGGTGGTCCATGGCCACAACGGAGTACTTCTCGATCAGTGCTCCGTAGCTCCGGAACCAGTTCAGGTCGGCCGTTGCTCCCCATCCGTGAAGCAACACAACAGTTGGAGCGCCCGACGGGCCTTTGGTATGCCGTACGAAAGCAGACCCGCGGTCCGCGAGGGGGATCAATCGCCCAGGGGGAAGGGTGACGTGATCCGGGATCGATGGAGTCACGTCTGCCGCTGTTCGGGAGGTCATGTGGTGTGGCCGTGTCCTTGACGTCGCGCCCGCGCCGTCACAATTCTGACGTTCTCAGCCAGGCGATCGGTTCCCGGCAAGCACTGATTCTTCACCGAGCGAGTGCTCAGAAGCAGTCGGGCGGCCAGTTCAGGCCTCGACCGTGACGACCTCGACCTCGAGTACTGCCCCGTTCGGCGCGGCGAAAGTCACCGTCGACCCCGGAGTCGCTCCTTCGAGGGCCTGTCCGAGAGGCGAGCCCGGCGAGCAGATGTCGAGCCCATCGCGTTGCTCTTCGATCGAACCGAAGAGCAACCTCTCGGTGTCGATGTCTCCTTCGTAGCGGATTTCGACCACGGATCCTGGTTGGACGGTGCCATCGTCGGAGTCTCCGATGATCTCGGAGTTCTCGATGATGCCGGCCAACATCGTGATGCGGCCTTCCATCTTCCCCTGTTCCTCTTTGGCGGCGTGGTAATCGCCGTTCTCCTTGAGGTCACCCATGAGACGGGCTACTTCGATCTTGTCCGCGATGTCGATGCGACCGCGTGTGCTGAGATCCTTGTGCTCCGCAACGAGGCGGTCGTATGCAGCTTGGGACAGTCGCTGGGTCTCGGCCATGAGAGAAAGGGTAGCGATGTGTTGACCTGACTCCGCCTGTGCATGACACTAGGTGCATGCGTTGCAGCGCCTTGAGCGTCGTCGTCATTCGCTAGCGCACCTGGAGGTCCAGGTGCGCATTCAGCCGTCCGCAGATGCGGACGGTTTTTTCGTGTGACGGCCAGGCTGGTCGTGGCCAATCCCGAACTGGAGTGCCAAACAGTGAGTCACAGAGTCGCAGTCATCGGTGGAGACGGCATCGGTCCCGAGGTCGTCACTGTCGCTCTCGACGTCGTTGCCGCAGCCGGAGTCGAGCTTGACACCACTGACTTTCACCTGGGTGGAGCGAGGTACCTCGAGGACGGCACTGTTCTCCCCGATGAGATCCTCGAGGAGCTTCGTGGCTTTCACGCAATCCTTCTCGGCGCCGTCGGGAATCCCGAGGTTCCGCCAGGCATCATCGAGCGTGGCCTGCTGTTGAAAGCTCGGTTTGCCCTCGACACATACATCAACCTTCGACCATTCGAACTCGACAGCGGCCAGGAGTTTCTGGTCATTCGCGAAAACACCGAGGGGACCTACGCTGGTGAAGGTGGCTTCCTCAAGAAAGGCACACCCGACGAGGTCGCGACCCAGGGTTCGGTGAACACCCGCAAGGGCGTCGAACGGTGTATCAGGTATGGGTTCGAACTGGCCAGCTCGCGGCCTCGCAAGCACCTCACCCTCGTTCACAAAACCAACGTGCTGACGTTCTCCGGCGATCTGTGGCAGCGGACGTTCAATGAAGTTGCGGCCGACTACCCGCACGTCGAGACCGCATACAACCACGTCGATGCCGCTTGCATCTACTTCGTCGAAGATCCGAAACGATACGACGTCATCGTCACCGACAACCTGTTCGGAGACATTCTCACCGACCTCGGAGGAGCCATCTCTGGCGGTATCGGCCGGGCCGCTTCGGCGAACCTCAATCCCGATCGCACCGGTCCTTCGCTGTTCGAGCCGGTGCATGGATCGGCTCCTGACATCACGGGGAAAGGTATCGCCAACCCCGTTGCGGCCATCCTCAGCGCCGCCATGATGCTGGAGTTTCTTGGCGAGGACGAAGCAGCGGCGCGAATCAAACGAGCTTGCGCCATGGCCTCAGACGACGGGGACACAGCCACGATGGCGGCGGCGGTCATCGCTGCGCTCTGAGTGCCAATTCACGAACAACCACATGACATCGAAACATAGGATGACAAGGGGAACGACATGCCGATCGACGCATCAGATCAGATCTGGATGGACGGTGAGATGGTGCCGTGGGCCGATGCCAAAGTGCACATCCTCACCCACACCCTCCACTACGGGAACGGCGCGTTCGAAGGCATTCGTGCCTACGAGACGCCGAAGGGAACAGCTGTGTTCCGCCTCACCGAACACATTCAGCGGCTGTTCGACAGCTGCAAGATCCTGATGATCGACATTCCCTACACGGTCGACCAACTCATCGAAGCCACCAAGGACACGGTGCGTATCAACGGTCTCCCGAGCTGTTACATCCGACCGCTCGCCTACCTCGGCTACGGCGAGATGGGCCTCAATCCGCTTCCATGCGAAACCAATGTTGCGATCGCGGTGTGGCCGTGGGGCGCATACCTCGGTGAAGAGAGCCTTGAGAGCGGCGTGAACATGATGATCTCGTCGTGGCAGCGTCACGACCCGAACGCGATGCCTCCCGCTGCTAAAGGCGTTGGTCACTACATCAACTCGCAGATGGCCAAGGTCGCAGCGGTGAAGTCCGGGTACGACGAGGCGATCTTGTTGTCGCCACAGGGGTTTGTGAGCGAGTGCACCGGCGAGAACCTCTTCATAGTCAAGAACGGCACGATCGTCACCCCTCCCGTTTCGGCGGGAGCGCTCGGTGGTATCACCCAGGATGCGGTCCGTACGATTGCCGAGGACCTCGACATCCCGTACGTCACCGGCAACATTCTTCGATCCGACCTCTACACCGCAGACGAAGCGTTCCTGTCAGGCACGGCTGCTGAGGTGGTTCCGATTCGTTCTGTCGACGATCGGGTCATCGGCAGTCGTGGCCCTGTGACATCGAGGGTCCAAGAGACCTTCTTTGCTGCCGTACGTGGCGAGCTGCCGCGATACGAACGCTGGAACGAGCTGGTGTGACCGGCTCCGAAACGCCACCGGTCGACAGGGTCGGACGACGTGATCCGTCGTGGCCGGCGGCCGTTGAGATCTTCGACACGACGCTGCGTGACGGCGTCCAGTTCGAAGGCATCTCTGTCACCGCAGAGGACAAACTCAAGGTCGCCCGTCAGCTCGACATTCTCGGTGTCCACTGGATCGAGGGTGGCTATCCGGGAGCCAACCCGAAGGATCGCGATTTCTTCGATCGAGCCAAGACCGAACTCGAACTCGAGACCGCACAGCTGGTCGCGTTCGGGTCGACGCGACGTCCTCAAGGCAAGGTCGATGTCGATCCGACGTTGCAGACCCTTGTCGAGTCAGGAGCAGGAACGGCCTGCATCGTCGGCAAGTCGTGGGATTATCACGTGATTGAGGCGCTGCAGACGACGCTTGACGAAGGCGTGGCGATGGTCGGTGACAGCGTCGGCTATCTGAAGTCGCGGGACCTGCGCGTGTTCTTCGACGCCGAGCACTTCTTCGACGGCTACAAGCGGAACGCTGAGTTTGCACTCCGCGTGCTCGAGGCTGCTGCAGTGAACGGAGTCGACGCACTGGTGCTCTGCGACACCAACGGCGGATCCTTGCCTTTCGAAGTCGAGCGCATCGTTCGCGAGGTCGTCACCCACTTCGGTGACGTTCCCATCGGTATTCACACCCAGAACGACACCGGTTGTGCGGTGGCGAACTCGGTGGCAGCTGTCGTGGCGGGGGCCACGCAGGTGCAGGGCACGATGAACGGATATGGCGAACGTACCGGCAATTGCGACAACACACAGCTGATCCCGAACCTGACGCTGAAGATGGGGATCGAGACGCTGCCGAAGGGCCGACTCGAGAAGCTGACGGCAGTCAGCCATCACGTGGCTGAACTCGTGAACATGCCTCCGATGCATCAGCAGCCATACGTCGGCATGTCGGCATTTGCGCACAAGGCCGGCCTCCACACCAGCGCCATTGCCAAGCGGCCCGACAGCTACGAGCACGTTGAGCCAGAGGCGGTCGGCAATCACACTCGGTTTCTGATCTCGGATCTGGCCGGTAGAGCAACAGTGCAGTTGAAGGCTGACGAGCTCGGAATCGATCTCGACGGCGCAGCGGTTGGGGACATGGTCGACCGGTTGAAGCGGCTCGAGCACGAGGGGTACCACTTCGAGGCCGCCGACGCTTCGCTTGAGATCCTGATGAGAGAAGCAGCCGGTTGGGAACCGTCCTGGTTCGAGGTCGAGTCGTTCCGCGTCGTCACCGACCGTAGGACTGACCGGAGCTTCGACACGGAGGCAACGGTCAAAGTGCTGGTCGGTGAAGAGCGTCGAGTTTCCGTCGGCGAAGGAAATGGCCCCGTCAACTCACTCGACAGCGCCCTTCGACAGGCAATCGGCGAGTTCTACCCGGAGATCGGGAAGATCCACCTCACCGACTACAAGGTCCGTGTGCTCGAAACGCATAAGGCAACAGCTGCAGTCACCCGCGTCCTGATCGACCAGTCAGATGGCGACGAGCTGTGGACCACCATCGGCGTGTCGGAGAACATCATCGAGGCGAGCTGGCTCGCCCTCCGCGACGGTCTCTACTACGGGCTCCTGAAAGGCCGGACATCTGACTGACCGTCTCGGTGGCTGATAGGACCTGAACGATCTCGATGGTACTTACGGCCTCCGCGTAGGTTCGGGTCGCGGGTGGCCGGTAACATCGTCCACCCATGGCTGCTCCCGAACACGTACCGACCGACCCGAACGCAGTTCCGAGTTATCAGTCACCCGATGTCGTCCCTGCCGGCTGGACCGCTGATCGAGCCGCAGCCCTCGGTGTGGCCCAGCCCGTTGGCCCGGCTCTCGGACACCAAGGCCCCGATCAGGGCTACGCGCTCACGTTGTGCCATCTGTTCGCAGATCGGCTCGTACTCGCCGAAGGAGAGCATGCCGAGGACGTGATGGCAGGCGCAGTCCAGATCGCCATGAAGCGAGCCTCGTCCTACGGGCGGGCACCGGTGGTGTACGACCTCGAGATCGCGCTGCGAGTGTGGGGTTTTCTCGACCAATGCGACGACGAACTCATCACAGCGCGGAAGTGCTTCGCGGGGGTCGAGAACCCGCACCATTGGAGCGAGATGCGGTCGCTCGTGGCGAGGGTGCCGACCGCAACTCTTCGCCAATCGCCCGAAGCCGTGGCCAGTGCGCACCGCGCCGACTGGCGGTCGCTGCTCGATCTGGCGTGATGTCCGTGACGCAACCGGCAGACAAGGAACTCGTCAGACTGCACCGCCGAGCTTGCACTGACATGGCCGCCCGCATGCGTCTACCCCGCTGGGATCAGCTCGACGCTCGGCTACGGGCGCCACTCGACGATCGGCTCGTTCGAGATCTCCTCGGAAGGGTCGTCGAAGGGAACCTCGAGTTTGCAGCCGATCTGAGCGGACAACCCATTCCGGCAGCCGTCGATGTCGGCGATGACCCGATAGCGGCGGTGACGGAGAGCATTCGAACGATCCTGACCGTCGTGTCTGGTCTCGAGACTTCGGCAGGGTTCGCGCCGACCCGGCGTGACCAGTTCTGGGCAAGGATCGCTGAGCTCACCGTCCTGGGCTATGACCTGCAGCAAGCGATCTTTGCGGGAGCCGGCCTCGACGACATCCTGATCGATCGACTGCTCGGCGTGGGACCGAGCGATCTTCGCGTCTGGCCGGACCTCGAGCCATGTGAGCCTGCTGAGATGACGCCCGAAGACGTCGTGCTCGCCCGCTTCGGTCGAAACCGAGGTCTCCAACTCGTGCCAGAGGACAACTGCGCAATCGGTCAATGCTGATGAATGCCCGCTCATGAGCCACGACGCATGGAAGCGATTGCACCGCCTAGCCAACGCCGAGTTCGACTTCCGAGTTCGCCAAATCCTTCCCGAATGGTGGATTGCGTCAACTCCCTGTGACGAGTGGGACGTTGCTGAGCTCGTGAACCACAACGTTGCAGAATCGATGTGGGTGTCACCACTGCTCATGGGAATGCGGGTCGAGGATGTCGGAGGGCTCGACGGTGACGTGCTCGGTGAAGACGCGCTGTCTGTCTGGGAGGACGCACGCGCTCAGGCGATCGAAGCTGTCGACGACGCCGACCTCGACAGGACTGTGTATCTGTCGTCAGGACCAACACCGGCCTTCGAATACGTCCGCCAGCGGGTTCTCGACCTCGCCGTCCACGCATGGGACCTGGCCGCCGCCATCGGCGTCGACGACCGTCTCGACGACGAACTGGTCGACGCCCTCGCCGAATACGTCCGTCCATTCGCCGCCCGACTCGCAGAACTGCCGGAGTACTTCGAACCAGCCGTCGAACCGGCCCCGGACGCAGACCGCCAAGCGTGCCTTCTGAACCTCCTCGGCCGCGACCCTGACTGACTTCTGGGCTGAAGGGGACCCGAGATGGCAGGCTGCATTGTCGTCGGCCGGCCGTAACCTCGATGGCGTGACGATTCGACTTCGGTTTGCACCGGCCCCCACCGGATACCTCCACCTCGGCAGTGCACGGACAGCGCTGTTCAACTGGCTGTACGCACGGCACATGGGTGGCGAGCTGATCCTTCGCATCGAGGACACGAACGCCGAACTCGCCAGCCCTGAACTGATCGAGAACATCTACGACTCGCTGAATTGGCTCGGCATCGATTGGGACGGCGAGCCGGTTCGTCAGAGCGAGCGCCGTGACCTCTACAACGAAGCCGTCGAGCAGCTACTGGTCTCGGGCCGGGCATACCAGGACGACGGCGCTGTCCGTTTCAGGGTTCCAGAAACGGGTGTGACCTCGTGGGACGACGTTGTCCGCGGCCATGTGACGTTCGAGAACGAGCATGTGGAGGACTTCGTCATCAGGCGAAGTGACGGCTCTGCGACATTCTTCATCGCCAACGCCGTGGACGACCTCGACCTCGGCATCACGCACGTCGTTCGGGGCGAAGACCTCGTCAATGTCACGCCGAAGGTCATCCTGCTCCGGCACGCGCTCGGTGAGGCAACGACGCAGACGTTCGCTCATCTGCCACTGATCGTCAACGAGCAACGCAAGAAGCTCTCGAAGCGACGAGACGACGTGGCGCTCGAGGACTACCGAGCCAGGGGGTACCTGCCCGCAGCGATGCGAAACTACCTTGCGCTGCTCGGTTGGGGTCCTCCTGACGACATCGAGGTTCGTCCCATCGACGAAATCGTCGACATGTTCGAGCTGAGCGACATCAACAAGGCTGCCGCGGCCTTCGACGTGAAGAAACTCACCGCGGTGAACGCCGAGTACATCCGCATGCTTGACCACGCCGATCTTGCTGCGAAGATTCGACCGTATGTCGACACGAAGTCGTGGGGAGCTAGCGTCTCCGACGAGCAACTCCTCGCTGTGGTCCCGCTCGTTCGCGAACGGGCCAAGATCCTGGAGGAGGCGCCCGACATCGTCGACTTCCTCTTTCTCCACGAACCCGAGTTCGACGAAGCCAGCTTCGAGAAGGCGCTCGCCACCAACGAGGCTGCTTGTCCGATGATCGATGCAGCTGTCGAGGCGTATGGCGTCGTCGAGTGGACGGCCGACGCGCTTCACGCGAGAACGCTCGAATTGGCACAAGCCAACAATCTGAAGCTCGGCAAGGCCCAGGCCCCGATCAGGGTGGCGGTGACGGGCAGAACAGTCGGTCCACCGCTGTTCGAGTCGCTCGAGCTGCTCGGGCGCGCTGAGACGCTGCGGCGACTCGGTGCTGCCAGGGCCATGTTGGCTGATCTGCCCAGCTGATTCGGTTCGGAATCCACCGGTATTCCGCTACGATCACAGGCGCCCTCGGGACGATTGCACTTCAGTCGTTTCTTTCGGGGATGGTGTAATTGGCAACACAACTGGTTCTGGTCCAGTCGTTGGGGGTTCGAGTCCTCCTCCCCGAACAACAGCAGTCAGGAAGAGGCCTTCACGGGCCTCTTCTTCGTTCTCGGGCCCTGTGTTCTGGGCGCGTTGACGCTATGATCAGCAGCTGCTGTCCGCAGCTTGCCCCCATCGTCTAGCGGCCTAGGACACCACCCTCTCAAGGTGGCGGCACGGGTTCGAATCCCGTTGGGGGTGCCATGTTGCACCGCGCACGCATCGGTGTCATCGCTGCAGCGACCGTGTTGATCACGGTGTCATGCACCGCAGCGCCGGGCCCGTCCAAGGCCGATTCGAGCACCACCGCTGCGCCGACGACGACGGCGCCACCGACATTGTCGACAGCTCCGCAACCGATTCTGGTCATCGGGCCTGCCGGCATCGGAGCCGACCTCGGCGCGATCGAGCACGCCATCGGACTGCACGCAGTGAGAACGGGCACATCGATCGAGTACATCGCAGTGGATGACCCGAACCGCGAGTTCGGTCGGCGATCTGCGCAGGATCTTCCTGGGGATGTGTTTCTGATCGACTCCGGAGCGCTTCTCCGGCAGGCCGCTATCGATCGCACCGCGGTCGTGATTCCTAGAGCTGTTGACACCGCGATCAGCGACACCTGGGGTGTTACCTGGACACTTCCGGCTCGGCTCGGCGATGCGCTCTACGGGGCTCCAATCGACAGTTCGATCGAATCGCTGGTGTGGTTTCAGCCAGCCGCTTTCGACGGTGGCAGATACGATGTGCCGGAGACCTGGAACCAGCTCGTCAACCTCGCTGAGGAGATGATCGACGACGACCGGGTCCCGTTCTGCGGGTTCGACGATGATGCTGAGCGAACTCGATCGTTCGTCGACTGGACCTTCGAGCTCATCGTTCGCAGTCATGACGTGTCGGTCTACGACCAGATTCTGGCCGAGGAACTTTCGTATACCGACTGGAAGATCTTCGGCGATCTGACCAAGATGCGCGACCTCTGGGCCACGAAAGACGTCGGATTCGGGATTCCCGAAGAGGAGCAGAACGTCGGCGAGGACGAGCCAGAGGTCCTGCAAGGAGCCGTTGGCCTTCTCGATCGCTCGTGTCACCTCGTGCACGGAGGCGTCGAAGTTGCGCAGTCCTTCCCCGAAGGAACCCGCTTTGCCGACGGAACACCTGACGCCATCGATGTCGCGTTGTTCCCTGGACCACGGGGCAACGTCCCGGTGATCGCCGATGTCACCTACGCGGTCTCGCGAGTCGACCAAGCCGAGGTGTGGTCGCTCATCCAGTACCTCGGGAGCGCGGAGTTCGCTGACGATCGAAGAGGAGCCCAGGGCGACAGTGATGTGCCCGATTTCCAGTCGGCTGCCAGCGGTCAGGATCTGTTCCGGTTGTCGTTGCTGGAACTGTCGCTCCTGGATGTCATGTCGCGTGCCACCGAGTCGCGTGAGCACTGGTCCGAACTCGCGCCGCCGGCGGTGAGGATTGTGCTTCTCGAACGTGGCGAGGCAGTATCAAACGGCAACAGCGGAATCGTTGACGCGCTCGAAACGATCGATGCCGCGTTCTGAGGTTTGCCGCATGTCGTTGCTTTACGCGGCGACGCATAGTCTCAGTGGTCTGCACGCATGGTTCTGGCCGGTTCGCCAGAGTTGGAGCCGAGGAGATGAAGATGAGCGAAGAGACGGTCAGCGCGGACGAGCAACAGGTCCTGTATGAGGTCGGAGACGGCATCGCGACGATCACGTTGAATCGGCCGCACCGGCGTAATGCCATCACGGCCAAGATGCTGCAGCAGTTGGGTGATGCGTTCCTGCGCGCCGACAACGATGTCGACGTTCGATGCATCGTGTTGACCGGAGCCGGCCAAGGCTTCTGCAGCGGCCTCGACATGAAGGAAGCCGCTGCCGGCTCCGACATCGGCGGCAATCCCGATGCCGGGGCGGCACTTCCTCATACGCGGACACTGCCCACGAACATCCTCTTCAACCTCGACACTCCTGTGATCGCCGCCATCAACGGCGCGGCAGCCGGATACGGTCTCGATCTAGCGCTTGGTTGTGACATGCGAGTCGGCGGTGAGTCGACCAGGCTCCTTCCCGGATTCGCCAAGCGCGGAATCGTGCCCGAGTCTGGAGGCACCTGGTATCTGCCTCGGTTGATCGGGTGGGCAAAGGCCACTGAGGTTTCGTTCCGTGGGAATGATCTCGATGCGAACGAGAGCCGAGACATCGGGCTGCTGAACGATGTCGTCGCCGATGAAGACCTCGTTGCAGTCGCGAAGGACTGGGCCGGCGAGATCGCAGGCAACGCCCCGCTTGCCATCTCGTCGATGAAGCGGTTGTTCCGTCATGGTCTCACGCAGGACTTCGAGTCGCATACGCACCACGTGTTGTTGCAGACGATGGCGCTGTTCAGGACGAAGGACTTCAAGGAGTCGGTGACAGCGTTCATGGAGCGGCGAGATCCTCGCTTCGAGGGCCGCTGAGCCGGTTTCGATGAGCGTTCCCGACTGGCGCGTCCACATACCCGACGGCGTCGACCCCGAAACGGTCGATCTCGGCCGCGGCGGAACCCTTCCGGTGTTGTGGGCCCGGAGATGGGCAGCGGCGCCCTACGCGCCGGTCATCCACGATCGGCGCGGGTGGACCACGGGCGCCGAGGTGGAAGCACTGGTGGCGGGGGCGACATCGCGGCTTCTCGGGCGTGGGCTGGTGGCTGGTGATCGCGTCATCGTGAGCGCGGCAAGCACTCTCGACCTCGTCGTCGCCCACATCGCGTGCCTTCGTGCCGGAGCGGTGGTGGTTCCGACGAACGCGGCGTACGGCCGCGGTGAACTGGAACACATCGTGCTCGATGCGAAGCCGACCTTCGCGATTGTCGATGACGACCAACGTGCAGCGCACATCGCGGCTGCCGACCGCGCGGTGATCATCACGTCGCCGTCGATCGACTTCGAACCGTCCGACCTCGCTCCACCCACGCTGCGCGCTGGCGATCCAGCGCTGATCGGATATACCTCTGGCACCACTGGTAGGCCCAAAGGCGCTGTGCTGAGCCACGCGAATCTTCTGGCGAGCGTGAATGCCCTCCTGTTGAGTTGGCGCTGGACTGCGTCTGATCGACTCGTGCTCTGCCTGCCGCTGTTCCACATGCACGGGCTTGGCGTCGGACTCCACGGGACGCTCGCGGCCGGTGCGAGTGCGGTATTGCTCCAGGGTTTCGAGCCGAATGCCGTCTTCGAAGCAATCACCGAGCACAACGCGACTCTCTTCTTCGGCGTGCCGACGATGTACCACCGTCTTGCTCAGTCGGCCAGAGCCGATGAACTCACCACGTTGCGGCTGATGGTGTCCGGATCCGCGCCGATGCCTGCAGCACTCCATGAGCGAATGTTCCAGCTCACAGGATCGAAGGTTCTCGAGCGGTACGGGATGACCGAGACGGCGATGCTCGTGTCGAATCCATACGACGCTGAGCGGCGCGGCGGCTCGGTCGGAATCCCGCTGCCGGGCGTCGAGGTCCGACTGGTCGGCGAGCCGCCGGAAGTCCAGGTCAGAGGTCCGAATGTCTTCCGTGGCTACTGGAATCGGGACGACGCCAACGCTGATGCGTTCGAGGAAGGATGGTTCCGCACCGGCGATCTCGGGTCGCTCGACGCCGACGGCTATCTCACTCTGGACGGCAGGTCGAAGGAACTCATCATCAGCGGCGGCTTCAACGTGTACCCACGCGAGGTCGAAGACGCGATCCGAACCCATGACCGCGTTGACGACGTTGCCGTCGCAGGAACCCCGTCCGATGAATGGGGTGAGGAGGTGACAGCGTACGTCGTTGGAGGGCCCGTCACTGTCGAGGAGTTGAAAGCCCACGTCGGTAAAGCGCTCGCACCGTACAAGCGACCTCGCCGGGTTCATCTCGTCGACGAGTTGCCGAGAAACGCGCTCGGTAAGGTGCAGAAACATCGGCTCAGTGAGGGCGAAGTACTGCCGTGACCGACGAGGCTCCGAGCGCTGTGGTCGAGGAACCGCCCAGCGCTCAGTACCGTTGAATGTTCATGGACAGGATTCGTAACAGTTGGGGCCTCGCAAAGTCGTCGTGGGAGGTGCTGAAGAAGGACAAGGAACTCGCGCTCTTGCCGGTGATGGCCTTCTTCATCGGCATTGCCGCCGCCGCGATCTTCTTCGTACCGGCTGCGTTGTCGGCCGATGACCAAGGCGGACTTGGCGGGCTTGGAATGCTGCTCGTCGCCGTCGGAGTACTGGTGTTCACGTTCACCAGCGTGTTTTTCCAGGGCGCGCTCGTCCATGGAGCGAACGAGCGACTCACGGGCGGTGACCCGACGGTGTCCAGCGCGGTGAAGGGCGCTATGGGGCGGGTGCATCGGCTGGCTCCTTGGGCTCTGGCGGTCGTCACGGTGAACCTCATCATCAGGGTCCTCCGAGAACGCCTGCCCCTGGGCAACTTCATCGGAGCACTCGCGCAGGGGGCGTGGGAGGTCCTCACCTTCCTCGTCATGCCGATCATGATCATCGAGGATCTCGGCCCCATCGATGCTGTCAAGAAGTCGAGTGCGTATTTCAAGAAGACCTGGGGCGAGAATCTCGCGGCGCGTGTCGGTTTCGGGCTGCTTGGCATCGGTTTGATGATTCCGGCCATTCTGCTCATCGCCGTTGGCATAAGTCTCGGTGGCATCGGAGCTGTGGTGTTCATCGCCGCTGCTGTCGTGTGGATAGCGGTGGTGTCGGCCGGTCTCGCCGCATTGAACGCCATCTTCCAGACGGTGCTCTATTGGTACGTGGTGCAGGGCACCGTTGCTGATGGCTTCGGCACCGAACTCGAGTCGGCGTTCGGGCGAAAATAGGTGGCCTTCGGCCGCGAGTAGAGCCGGTCAGTGGCTCTGGAGAAATTCGACGAGGTCAGGGATCGCGTGCTTGTCCTGCACCGAGAACAGGTGACCTCCTTCGTACATCTGCAGCTTCGATCCACGGATCTGTGACACCAGTGCGAGTTGGTTGGGCGGCGGTGCCTGATTGTCGTACTTTCCGGCGAGGATGAAGGTCGGAACGTCCAACGACGGCAGACGGTCCCAGACATCGTGTTCGGCCCGGGCTGCATACTGCCGGGTAATTCCGGCTTGTCGACCGGGTTCTTCTTTGCCGATTCCGGCTGCTTTGGTCGCGGCGATGAGTTTGGCGAGATGGTCCGGGTTTGTTTCGCGCCATGCAGCGTCGCGCCGCGAGTCCATGATCTCCATCCTGAACATCATCAACTCGTCCGGGGGCAGGTCGGGTAGCTCGTGGAGCGGGTAGCTCGAGCCACCCATTCCTCCGCTCGAAGTGCACATCAGGGCGAGGCGCTCGACGCGGGCAGAGTCGGTCACCGCGAGTTCCTGGGCCACCATCCCGCCGAATGAGGCGCCGACGACTTTTGCGGTGTCCCATCCGACGTGGGTCATCAGCGCCGCAGCGTCATCGGCATAGTCGGCCATTGAGAACCGTCGGTCTGGCTTACTCGATCGACCCAGGCCGCGTTGATCCCAGCTGAGGACGGTGAAGTGACGTTCGAGTTCGTCGCGCAGGATCGAAGGACCGCGAAGATCGCCGGCGCTACCACTGATGTTCACGAGGCGAGGGCCTGCACCCTCGAGTCGATAGTGGAGTTCGATGTCGGTCTCGGTGGAGAAGCTGGGCATCGGTTCAGGCTTGTCGGCGGGGGTGCTGTGATCAGCAACCGGTCGACGGGGTGGCCGAGAAGTCGACCTGGGGACTTCTCGGTTGCCAGCCCTGACTGTTCACCGGTCCGTCGATACTTGGGTGGCCGAACAATTCGGTGACCCAGACCCGGCCGCCGGTGCAGACAATGCCGATTCCGAGGGTCGTGTACGCCGTCTCGAGAATGGCAGTCCTGTGACCGCTGCTGTCCATGAGGGTCTGGTGGGCAACCGCAGAGTTCCCATGCGGGCCTGTGCCCCAGTAGATGTTCTCCCCAAGCGTGTAGTGAATTGTCGACAGGTTGCCGATGACGACATCGAGGTTGCTGTGCCGAAATCCTGTCGATGACATCGTGGCGCTCCACGACTTGGCGACGTCGGCGAGCTCGGTGTCCCAGCGATACGGAGGTTGGCCGCGAAGCGCGCGGTCGGTGTTGATCCTGTCGAAGATCTCGCGGCCGATCGTATTCTCGACGGTTTCTTTGCCTTGTGCCGGTGTCGGCGGTGGCGGAGCGACAGCGCTTCCGAAGCCGAACACCGCTCCGGTGATGGTGGTCATGAAGTAGCCGGTGCCATCGAGGATGGGGGCGATGCCGACAACGTCGGTTCTTCCTTGTCCACCGAGCGATCCGTGGAAGTCGTTGGCTCCGAAGGTGAACACGCCGCCATCGGCAGCGATCATCATGTAGCCGACGCCGTGGGACGCGGTGACGATGGCGATGACGTCCTGATCCAGGGTCGTGCCGCCCATCGAGCCGAGGTATGCCGCGTCGCCGAAGGTGAAGATGCCGCCGTCTTCGGCGACCAGCCAGTAGCCGTTTCCTGAAGCGGTCGGCGCGATGCCGACAACCGGCCCTGCCAGTTGCATGCCGCCGGTGGAACCGAAGAATTGTGCATCACCGGTGGTGAAGATGCCGCCGTCACCTGCAACGATCCAGATCCCGGCGCCTGAGGGTGTTGTTGCCGCGTCGACGACACCGCTGGCGAGTTGAAGATGGTCGAATCCGCCAACATCGGCGGCGTTGCCGAACGCCTCGACGCCGCCGTTGGCTCCGATGATCCAGTATCCGCCTCCGTCTGGTGTGACGGCAAATGCTGCTGCGCGGCTCTTGCCGTTGCCATGGAAGGGCGCGCCACCATGACTGCTGACATTGCCGTTCTCGTGCAACTGCCAGTAGCCGGAACCGCCGGGAACCGCGGCGATATCGATGATCTCAGATGCCAAGGCATTGCTCGAAGGGGCAACAAACACAAGCGCTGCAAGCAGCAGCAGTCCCACAAGAAGGGCCCGCGCGATTCGGCTCGATGTTCTCGCGCTGTCGTGCACTCTCTGTAACGTCCCGTTCTCCACTCGGTGACTCAGTATTACAAATTGATGACGGAATTGCGAGTTTTCGGTCCAAAATCTGTCACATCGCCAGGAGTGCCACGAAGGAATGAATCGACTCGTTGCCGCTCCGCTCCTCTCCGCCTCGTACGATCAACCTGTGGCCGATCGAGTCGAACGCATCACCGAGCTGCTCATGTTGTTGCTCGACACGCAGCACCCTGTCACGTTCGACCACATCGTTGGTCAGACATCGCTCTACAACGACCGGGGCGAGAGCTCCCGTAAGTCGTTCGAACGAGACAAGTCGCTGCTGAGGCACCTCGGCATCGACATCACGACCGAGATCGATCCATCGTCGGGAGCCACGAGGTACACCATCAAACCCGAGGACTATTTCCTCCCGGACCTCGACCTGACCGAATCGGAGAGGCTCGCGCTGCAACTCGCCGCTTCCGTCGTTCGACTCGATGAGGCGTGGGACGAGCAGGCCGTTGCCAAGCTCGGTGGCGAGGGAGCAACTCCGCCGCTGGTGGTTGCAGAGATCCCTGCGCTCGAGGCGCTGCCCGTGCTGCACGGTGCGATGCGGACGAAGAACTCTGTACGGTTCGAGTATTCAGGCCGGTCACGCATCGTCAACTGCTACAGCGTGTTCTACCGCGACGGAAACTGGTACATGACCGGCAACGACGACGGCACGGTGAAGACCTTCAGGGTCGATCGCATCGACGGCGATGTCGCGCCACAGGACGACACGTCCTACGAGCTACCAGTCGACTTCGACCCGACGGCCACGATGCCCCGCGATCCGCTGTTGATCGGGGGCGATGAGTCCGTCGAAGCGAGGGTGTGGATCGATCCGGCTCTCGCCGGCCGCGTAGTGCGACAACGCGGCATCGACAATGTGGTCGAGCGGAACGACGACGGCTCGGTGGTCGTCAATGTTCCGGTGAGGAATCACCACGCGTTCCGTTCGTGGGTTCTCGGTCTGCGTGAGCACGCCGTTGTGCTGTCTCCCGACGATCTTCGCGCCGAGGTCGTCGACTGGCTCCGTGCGCTGGCGGAGGTCAGCTGATGGCCCGACCGTCTGCCGAACTCAGACTGGCACAACTGCTCGTGATCATTCCGTGGATCGTCGATCGGGAGGGCGCCACGATAGCTGAGGTCGCCGAGCGCTTCTCGTTGCCACCCTCGGACGTTCTCGGAGACCTCTCATTGGTCCAGTGCTGTGAGATTCCTCCCTACGGTCCTGATCACACGCTCGGGATCGTGGTGGTTGACGATGAGGTGCTCGTCGAACCGGGAGCGATGCTGGCCCGTCCGCTTCGGCTTGGACCCCAGGAAGGGTTCGGGCTGCTGACTGCCGGCCGCGCCGCGTTGGCGGCGGTCGGCGATGAGAGCGGAGCGCTCTCGAACGCATTGGCGAAGCTCGAGGTGGCACTTGGCGACAGGAGCTCGGTGCAGATCGAGCTCGATCGACCCGAGTTGCTCGAGGTCGTCGAACATGCTGTGGAGAACCGTCGTCGGGTCAAGATCGATTACTACACGGCGTACCGCGACGAGCTCACGACACGCGAGATCGATCCGTATTCCGTGGCCAATCATGACGGTGACTGGTTCGTTCAAGCTTGGTGTCACCGAGCCGAAGCAGTCAGAACCTTTCGGGTCGATCGGATCGAGGCCGCTCAGGAGATGGGTGTCGAGTTCGACGGTCCGCCTCCAGATCTTGTCCCGCCCCGTTTCGGGCCGGGTGACGACGGCGAGTCGGTCACGCTCAAGCTGCCGCAGACGGGCCGGTGGATCGTCGAGACCTATCCGACAACGACGGTCGAGTCGACTCCCGACGGCGGATGGCTCGTGACACTCGACGTTGCCGGCGATGTGTTTCTGGAAAGACTTTTGCTTCGTGCCGGTCCTGATGCCGAGGTGATCTCGCCTGACAATCGTGCGTCGATGGGTGCCGAGGCTGCTCGCCGGGTGCTTGCGCTGTACGGATAGTCGGGGTCAGATGATGTCTCGTGTCGCCGTGATGAGCGGCGGACCCAACCGGCACGGTTCGCCCCACGCGGATACCGTGCTCTGCCGTGATGAAGTTTCCGCGTTTCAGACGGCCGGTGTCGGAACTGATCAATTGGATGTGGGAGCGAGTCACGTGGCGCGGGATCATCTTTCCCGGTGACCGCAGGGCGAGGCGGTTCGGGGCTTTCGGTGACGGGTCACTGATCGGGTTTCCGACAGGCACGATCTATGGCGAGAAGTACATGCATGTCGGGTCGAACACGATTTTCGCCGATCATGTGACGCTGAGTGTCGGGATGATTCCGGGACAAGAGATGGTGTCCGATCCGGTGCTCAGCATCGGAGACGACTGTGTGATCGGCAGGGGAAACGCGATCGTCTCTCACTTTCGCATCGATATCGGCGATGGCGTGTACACCGGCATGAACGTCTACATCACCGATCAGAACCACACCTACGATGACATCGATACGCCGATCGGTCGGCAGCATCCCGTGGATGAGCCTGTCAGGATCGGCTCTGGCTCGTGGATCGGGTCAGGGGCGATCATCTTGCCCGGTGCCGATATCGGAGAGCACGTCGTGGTCGCTGCAAACTCCGTTGTCAGAGGCACGATCCCGGCAAACAGCGTTGTCGCAGGCGTACCGGCCAAGGTCGTCAGGCAACACGACGGCGAGGCTTGGAGCCGACCCTAGCCGGGAAACAGCAGTCACCCGTAAGGTGCTGGACCAGGCTGCCGACGGGGGAGGCTGTGAGTATCAGTTGCGGCGTGCTCGGCTCCGGCTGGGTCGCGACCGATCGACATATCCCTTCCATCGCGCGGTCGTCCGCCGCTGATGTCACCGTCGTGTACGACCACTCGATCGCGAACGCGCGCGCCCGGGCTCCGAGAGGTGCGGTGGCCACAGATGACCTCTCGACGGTGTTCGATCACGAGTTGGATGCCGTGGTGATCTGCACGCCGCCGTGGACACATGCCGATCTCGCCATCGAGGCACTGGGGCGCGGTTGCCATGTGTTCTGTGAGAAGCCGATGGCCACGTCGGTGGCCGACGCCAATGCCATGGCTGCCGCCGCCGCGGCCGCCGGAAGAATTCTGTGTGTTTCACACAACTTCTTGTGGTCGAACGCGATGCAGTCTGCTCGGGCTGCGTTGGCCGAGTCAGGATCTGTCCGGCACCTGCTCGCCGTTCAGCTGAGTGGGGACGGTCGGCGGTTGCCGGCGTGGTCCGATCAGCTCGATGGTGGCCTGTTGCACGACGAGTTACCTCACGTTCTCTATGTGGCATCGGAGATGCTCGGCGGGTCGGTCGAGATCGAAGATGTGCGAACCGATTGGGGAACACGGACGAGCGAGCCGAGGACGTGTGAGATTCTCCTCAGCGGTAGCGAGGCGTCGGGGAGTGTCACAGTCGTCTTCGGCAGTCCGGTGTCCGAGTGGCACGTTGCAGTTGTGACCGATCGATCGGTGGTCGATGTCGACCTCTTCAGGGATGTCACTGTCGCAACGGGATCCGACGGTGGCCATTCGGCACTGGAAGTGTTGAGAACTTCGTTGCGAACTACGGTCGGCCATGTTGCCGGGTTCGCTGCGACTGGAGCGAGACGGGCGATGCGACGTCAGTACTGGGGTCACGACCGTCTTCTCGAGGAATTCTTCGGAGCCGTCGCTGCTGGCGGTGAGTCGCCGGTGAGTATCGAGTCCGCTCTGGCGGTGGTGAATCTGACCTCGGACGTACTTGAAGCGATCCGACGTGCGTAGACACCTGGACTCGCTTTTCGTGAGCGGAGCGTCCCAGACGGCCTTGTTCTGGGCCGTAGCGGCCACGATGGTGGTGATCCGCTATGTCGTGTTCGCGAGCGACGGGGCACCTCCGACGATCGACGCGGGAAACTGGCTGGCGTTCGGTGATTCGCTGCTCGGCGGCGATGTACGCGATTCGTCCATCTCGTACCCTCCCGTCGTCCCGGCTGGCGTGAGTGCCGCTGTCGGCATCTTCGGCCTGACCGGCGGTGTTTCGCTGTTCGCGTCGCTCTCGGCGATTGCTCCGGGATGTGGCGTGTTCCATGCCTTGGGTCGGCTGGAGTTCGGGCGCAGCCGCCTGTTTCCCGCCTTGGCGCTCCTCGGCGTCGGGTCGGTCGGTGAGGCTGCGAGCTGGGGCGGGTTCCCTCAGCTGATCGCAATGGGGCTGCTCCCCATCGTTGTTGTTCTCGTCAGTGAGTTCGTCGAAGCGCCGGGGAGAGCGACGTCACTGATGGCGGGGTCGGTGGTGATGCTGATGTTGGCGACATCGCACTTTGTTGCTCCCGTTGCTGTTGTTGCAGGTGTCGTCCTGGTCGGAGTCAAGGTGGTGGCGATGCGCAGCGCCGCTCCGCTGGTGGCTGTACTGCGCTGGCTTCCGCTGCTGATTCTTCCCAGTATCTGGCTGGTCGGCACCTACATCGACCTGATCGATGCGGTGTTCGTCGATCCGAATCCATTCTCCGATCTGGACAACCTGTCGACTTCGAACTTTTTCGATCGACTCGAGGGCATCTACGTCGACGCGCCGATCCTGTGGCGCGTCCTTGTGCCGCTGACCGTGGTTTCACCTTTCATCTCGTGGTCGTCGGGGCGCTCGTCGCTCGTGGGGATCGTGCGAGCGATGTTCGTGGCGCTCGCGTTCGTCGTGATCATCACCAGGGAAGGGCGATACCTCTATCTCATTCCGACGCTGTCGATGCTCAGCGTGGCCCTGTGGCTGGCAGAGGCACAGCGTCGCGGAGTTCGTGTCGATCGCGGCGGGTTCCGTCAGACGGCGCTGGTCGGCGTGGCCAGCCTCGCCATCGTGGCCCAGATGTTCGCCGGAATCCGCCAACTCGACAATCAGCGTTACTTCTACACAGCGATGAGCCCAGGGTTGGTGCTTGCGATCGATGCCGCGAGAAGCAACACCACTCCAGACGAGATCGTGGCGATTCCATCGGTTCGGGGGGCCCCTGTGGGTTGGTGGGTCGAGGCGCTCGCTGAGCGGAAGGTCGTCTACGGTTCACCCCTTCGCTGGCTCAACTTCTCCGACGAGGTTCGGCGAGCGACGGTGGCGAACGAAATTTTCATGCCCGACTTTCCCACCGACGAGCGGGACGAGCTGCTCGATGCGGCCGGAGTAGCCGTCGTCATTCTTCCGCGAGCTTGGGAGTGGCTCGAACTCGACGAAGTGTTGGCTTGGGCCGAGGCCAAAGATCACGCGATGGTGTTGATCAATGGTGACGCGTTGGTGTTACGGGTTCGTTGATCGTTTCGCGACGGGCACAGCGCTGCCTCCAGCCCTGAGTCGTCGGTTTGGGGGAATCCTTCACGGTGTTGTGTTGTGGTCTCATGTGGTCAGGAAGGTAGTGGTACCACGCCCACTATTGGTGCTTCGAGGACGATGCCGCCGAGGCTTCCGAGGAAGTCCAGGTCGGTGGCGAAGTTGAATACGCCGCCGTCCCAGGCGAC
>JABABU010000055.1 GCA_014238065.1 Actinomycetota bacterium | reverse complement strand
TATGCCGGGTGACAACACGGAGATGACGGTTGAGTTGATCAACCCGATCGCCATGGATGATGGTTTGAGGTTCGCTATCCGTGAGGGTGGCCGCACTGTTGGCGCAGGCCGCGTCACCAAAATCCTCGCGTAGCCACAGCGACACAGCAGTACTCAGCCCGGGTGGGGGTTTCGACCTCCACCCGGGTATCTTGTTCTTTCAGCTCTTTGACAACTTGGATTCCACATGGCCTCTTCCCAGAAGATTCGTATCCGCCTCAAGGCGTATGACCATCAGATCGTCGATCAATCGACACAGAAGATCGTCGAGACCGTTGTGCGAACCCAAGCTCAGGTCCGCGGACCCGTGCCGCTTCCTACTGAGAAGCACCGCTACACGGTCATCCGCTCACCGCACAAGTACAAGGACAGTCGCGAGCACTTCGAGATGCGCGTACACAAGCGCCTCATCGACATCGTCGAGCCGTCCCCGAAGACTGTCGACTCCCTTCAGCGCCTGGAGCTGCCGGCCGGTGTCGACATTGAGATCAAGATCCAGCAGGGTTAGCACTGACGGGGTCTGACATCGTCACCGTTACGAATACCGTCCCGCGGCTTCGGCTGCGGGATGCTGTCATTTTGGCGATCTAGCGCGGGGCCGGGATGAACCCCGGGGTCACCTGCTGCCCAGAGTCTTTCGCACAGTTCTGTCTGAGGTGGTCGGTGTCGCCCGCAGCCAGTCGAGGAATTCGACCTCTGTGTGGTCGGCGAAGCTGAAAAATCCAGCGAAGTTGCCGCGTAGTTGCGATGACATGGTCGAAGGGCCGCCAAGGGCGGTGAGCCACGGCCTTACACTCGAGTGTGGATCCGGCCGCCGGAGCGGAGCCACGCCGCTGGGTCTCCGGACCTCGGTGGCGCGAAGTCGACGAGTGTGCCTGCAAAATTCGGTGGTGAGGTGACGACGCCGTGTTCCTCGGTGTACATGTTGACGACTTTCGGCTGCAGCTCTGGTTCGGGCTGCCACTCGCCAGGTTCGACCTGATGTCGCCGGGTTGTGAGCGTCAACTCTTCGTCGTGGGCAACAGTGATCACACCGAAGCTTCCCGTGTAGCTCCCCAGGATCCGGAGAGCGTCCGGCTGCGGATCCAACGGAGTTGGGGCCTCGGCCGCGTGTGGCGACAGCTTCGCAACGAGTTCGTCTGTCACTGCGGCACACAGCGGAGTTCCTGTTGTGGAGTTCGTGAGCACGACGGCCGCAAGGTCGAGTTCGGGACAGAACAACGAGTATGAGCAGTACCCGGCGGTCAGACCGCCATGGCCGTGAACGGTGACGCCGGCTATCTTCTTGAGCGCCCAACCCAGGCCTTGACTGTTGGCCGGGTTGTACCAGCCGGCGTGAGGCTCGCACATCAGGTCTCGTGTCGAACGATCGAGCTGCAAAGTGTCGGCCTCGCCGCGCTGCAGCCAGCATCGTTGCCATGCCAGAAGATCATTCGTCGATGAGATGAGCCCACCGACCGGAAGATCGATCGGGGCCAGCCCCCATCCCGGCTGCCAGCTGGGGTCGTACATCACACTCGGAGCGTGGTCGATGACCTCGTGGCGCATCGCGACGCGGTGAAGGATGGCTTCGTCGGCAGTTGCCACCGTTCTCGAGAGCCCGATCGGCTCGAGAACTCGGTCGCGGAGGACCTCGGCGAACGTGCGGCCGGTCACCCGCTCGATCAACTGGCCTGCAACGGCGAAGCCGCCGTTGTTGTATGTGAAGTCCGTTCCAGGCTGGACGAGTTGGCGGGCGCCAGACATCACTCGAGCGGCGTCGTCGAGTGTGCCGTTCGGCGGCGATCGCACGAGCAACTCATCGCCGTCCCAACCGGTGGTGTGAGTCAGCAGGTGCCGCACTGTGACGACATTGTCGTGTCGCCCGTCGCTGGTCGCGAACTCAGGCAGATGTTGCTTCACGGGATCGTCGAGGCCGATCACGCCGTCCTGAACGAGCATCATCGTGACTGTCGCGGCGAACGGCTTCGACATCGAGGCGATCTGAAACAACGTGTCACCATCGATCGGAAGGCGATGCTCGATGTGCGTGAAGCCGTGATGCGCCTCGAACACCTCACCGCCGACGTCGAACGCAACCGCAACGCCCGGGACGGTGAACTGCTCTGCGAGTGCTGCGACCTCTGAGGACAAGAGGTCTGCGAGTTCTTGGTGGTTCACTGTGAATCAGCCCGGCCCGTATCGTCAAGGCGCCAGGCCGGAGAAGTGGCGTAGCAGCACAGCCGGGATCCGATGTACGCGGCGGATGTGGGCATCAACGCTTGCCGTAGTCGACCGAGAACCAGCGCTCTGGGGTCATCGACACAACAACAGAGTCCTCACTCGTCGAGTCATCGGCGTACGACCGGCCCATCTGCTCACCAAGATAGCGCGTGGCCATCGGCCGGAGATCGCCATCGACATCGGCTGACCGGATCGCGGCCGGCCCCTCTACAGAGACGTATTTGTACGGCAATTCCTCTTGCTGTGCACACAGGCTGAGCCGGCCAGCGGCGGCGATGAGGCGACCCTTCAATGATGCACGACCCATGATGACCCGAACGTCGCCACCGGGGGAGTAGTCATACCAGACCGGCACAGTCAGGGGTGGTCCCGCCATGCGCTCGATGCTGATCACCCCGACGTGAACTCCTGCGAGAAATACTTCTCGCTCCTCCGTGGTCATCGCGAACTCAGTCATCGTCGTCCCCTTCGTGGTCCCAGGTAATCCAGAGAACCTACTCCGGGCATTGGTTTGGGGGTTGTGGGAGGGCGGGCCGGCCGGTATCGTTACATCTTCGTGCGTGGGACATATCTGCGCATTCTTGGAAGTCGAAATCTGACGTCTCGGCAGGCCACTATCGCCGCACCGGCAGTGTGGAACCACCCAGCACAACCGAAACTACGCTCCGCCGGCCCTGCCTGCGGAGCGTTCGCGTGACACGACCTCGGTCAAGTCATACAAGCAAGAGGAAGACGCCCGCCAATGGCGAACAAGGCGATTGTTGCCGAGAAGGTCGGCATGACGCAGCTCTGGGACGACGACAACCGTGTCGTACCCGTGACGATGCTGCGCGTGTCTCCATGCCGGATCGTGCAGATCAAAACCACAGAACGCGATGGCTACACCGCGTTGCAGGTCACCTACGGCACCAAGGATCCCTCGAAACTGAACCAGCCCCAGGCCGGTCATTTCGGAGCGGCCGGTGTCGATCCTGGCGTGCGACTCGTCGAACTCCGTCTCGATGACGTCTCCGACTACGAAGTCGGTCAGGCCATCGACGCAAGCATCCTCGAGGCAGGCGAACGTATCGACGTCACTGCCGTCTCGAAGGGCAAGGGCTTTGCGGGAACGATGAAGCGTCACAACTTCTCAGGTCAGAGGGCAAGCCACGGCGCACACCGAGTGCACCGCAAGCCGGGTGCCATCGGTGCCTGCGCCACACCTGCCCGTGTGTTCAAGGGGACGCGGATGTCGGGCCGGATGGGGAACCAGAAGGTCACCACTCAGAACCTCACTGTCGTTCGTGCAGACGCAGAGCAGGACCTGCTCCTCGTTAAGGGCTCGGTGCCCGGCCCGAAGGGCGCTGTTGTCGTGGTTCGTGACGCGGTGAAGGGATAGTCGAATGGCAGTCACCCTCAACATTCGTACCCAAGATGGCGGAACCGCCGGCACCGTCGATGTCGACGAAGCTCTTTTCGGTATCGAGCCGAACGTGCCGGTTCTCCACCAGGTCGTGACCGCACAGCTGGCAGCTCGCCGCCGTGGGACCCACAGCACCCTCACGAGGGCCGAGGTCCGTGGCGGTGCTGCAAAGCCCTTCGGTCAGAAGGGCACCGGTCGTGCCCGTCAGGGTTCGCTGAACGCTCCTCACATGCGTGGCGGCGGGGTGGCCAATGGCCCCAAGCCCCGCGACTACGCGCAGAAAGTCAACAAGAAGGTCACCCGTCTGGCGCTCGCGTCTGCGCTCAGCGATCGGGTTCAGTCCGAACGGCTGGTGGTCATCGACCAGTGGAATTTCGACACTCCGAAGACCAAGGACGGCCTCGCATCGATGGCATCGCTCGATCTCAGCGGTCGTGTCGTGTTCGTCATCGGTGAAGGCGACGAAGCAGCAGCCAAGAGCTTCCGCAACATTCCAGGCGTGTCGCTCCTCGAGGCGAGTGAGCTTAACGCCTACGACATTCTCTGCAGCGACTGGCTCGTCTTTACTTCGGCCACTCTCCCGGGAGGTGCGAAGTGAGAGATCCTCGCGACGTCGTCATCGAGCCTGTGGTGTCGGAGAAGTCCTACGCCCTGCTCGAAGAAGGTGTCTACACCTTCATTGTTCACCCTTCGGCTTCCAAGCCTGAGATCCGCGATGCCGTCGAAACGATCTTCGATGTGACCGTCATGAAGGTGAACACGCAGAACCGCAAGGGCAAGCGCATGCGAAACCGCCGCACCGGTGGTTATGGCCAGCGAGCCAGCATCAAGCGCGCCCTCGTCACCCTCGCCGAGGGCGACTCGATCGATCTGTTCGAGAGCTGATCATGGGTATTCGTACACGCAAGCCAACTAGCCCCGGCCGCCGATTTCAGACGGTCTCGGACTTCGCAGAGCTCACCACCGACCGACCAGAGCGCTCGCTCATCGCGAAGCAGAGCAGCACCGGTGGCCGCAACAACTACGGTCGCAAGACTGCCCGCCACCGCGGTGGTGGTCACAAGAAGCGTTACCGCATCATCGACTTCCATCGGAACAAGGACGGCGTTCCCGCCACCGTTGCTTCGATCGAGTATGACCCGAACCGCAACTGTCGTATCGCCCTGCTGCACTACCACGATGGAGCGAAGACCTACATCCTCGCCCCTGAGGACGTTCACGTCGGAGACATCCTCGCCAACGGCTCCAAGGCAGAGGTCAAGCCAGGGAATGCACTTCCGTTGCGAAACATCCCGGTCGGTACTGTTGTCCACAACGTCGAACTGAAGCCTGGTGCCGGCGGGCGCATGTCGCGCAGCGCAGGCACCAGCGTTCAGGTTGTGGCCAAGGAAGGAACGCACGCAACGCTGCGGCTTCCGAGTACGGAGATGCGGCGCGTCCCGATCGACTGCCGCGCCACCATCGGTGTCGTCGGCAATGCCGAGGCCGACCTCGTCAAGATCGGCAAGGCCGGCCGTAACCGCTGGAAGGGCGTTCGTCCGCAGACGCGCGGCGTTGCGATGAACCCGGTCGATCACCCGCTCGGCGGTGGTGAGGGCAAGACCTCGGGTGGGCGCCACCCGGTGTCCCCATGGGGTCAGCCTGAGGGCCGCACCCGTGACCGCAAGAAGAAGTCCAACGACATGATCGTTCGCCGCAGGCGTACCCGCGGTTCGCGGAGGTAACAGATGCCACGCAGTCTCAAGAAGGGCCCATTCGTCGACGACCACCTGCTCCGCAAGGTGGACGCCCTGAATGACAGCGGCGAGAAGAAGGTCGTGAAGACCTGGTCTCGCCGATCCACGATCATCCCAGAGATGATCGGCCACACGGTTGCCGTCCACGACGGCCGCAAGCACGTACCGGTCTACATCACCGAATCGATGGTCGGGCACAAGCTCGGCGAGTTCGCACCAACCCGTACCTTCCGCTTCCATGCCGGTCAGGAACGCAAGGGTCGTCGATGAGCGGCGCGATCGATCTCACCGAAATTGCCGGCGCACGGGCCACGCACAAATTCGCACGTATGTCGGCCTCGAAAGCCAGGGTCGTCCTCGATCTGATTCGCGACGAGGACGTCGACACAGCTTCGGACATCCTTCAGTTCACTGAACGTGGCGCTGCCGATGTCATTGCCAAGGTGCTCAACTCGGCCGTTGCCAACGCGACCAACAACGAAGGACTCGACGAAGACGAGCTCTACGTCGCGGAGTGCTACGCCGACGAAGGTCCGACGCTGAAGCGTTGGCGCCCACGTGCTCGTGGCCGCGCCACCCGCATCAACAAGCGCACATGCCACATCACGGTCATCGTTGCCCGTCTCGACGACGAAGAGCTCGAGGCTCGCGAAGCATCCGGCCTTCAAGCAGCTCGCACAGGTGGTTCAGACCGCCGTGCCCGTGTTGCAGCCAGCCGCGCCACCGACGGGGCCGAAGGCGAAGAGATCACCGACGACACCGTTGAGGACATCGAGGACGACCTTGTCGACGACACGGTTTCTGATGACACGGTTTCTGAGGACACAGCCGAGACCGAAGAGGTCGAAGTGGTACCCGACGACGCTGGTGCGGCCCAGCCGTTCGGTGAAGGCAGCGCGGCGCCTCTTGAAGATGACAGCGCTCCTGAAGGATTCACCATCAAGGGCAACGCCGACTCCATGAAGTACCACGAGCCTGGCGGCCGCTGGTACCAGAGCACTGTCGCGGAGGTCTGGTTCAACTCTGTCGAGGCAGCCGAAGCAGCCGGTTTCATCAAGGCGGGAACTCGAGCCAAGCCTGCCATCGACAGCGACGCAGAAGGGGAGGCCTGATATGGGTCAGAAGGTCAACCCGTACGGGTTCCGTCTCGGCATCACCACCGACTGGAAATCTCGCTGGTTCAGCGAGAAGGAATACACAGACTTCGTCATCGAGGACTGGAAGATCCGCGACTACTTGCGAACCGAGCTTCCTCACGCTGCGATCAGCCGCATCGAGGTCGAACGTACCCGCGATCGCCTTCGTATCGACGTACACACCGCACGCCCTGGCATAGTCATCGGTCGACGCGGAGCTGAAGCCGATCGCCTTCGTGTCGGGCTCACCAAGATCTCTGGCAACCCGAAGGTCCAGCTCAACATCCAGGAGATCAAGCAGGCAGAACTCGATGCCGCGCTGATCGCCCAAGGTGTCGCCGACCAGCTCGCAGGTCGCGTGGCGTTCCGCCGTGCCATGAAGCGCGCTGTCCAGAACGCGCAGAAGGCGGGCGCCCTCGGCATCCGTGTGCAGTGCTCCGGTCGCCTCGGCGGTGCTGAGATGAGTCGCACCGAGTGGTATCGCGAGGGTCGTGTGCCGCTGCACACACTCCGCGCCGACATCGATTACGGGTTCCGGGAGGCACGTACCACTGCCGGCCGCATCGGCGTGAAGGTGTGGCTCTACAAGGGAGACATTCTTCCGTACCACACCAGTGATGCCGAGAAGATCAGCCGTGAAGCCGCCCTCGCAGTCGGCGAAACGGCCGCTGCACCAGTGGCACCAGTTGTCTCTTCCAGTGGTCGCCGCGCAGAAGCACCCGCTTCTGCCCCTGACGACGTCATCGAAGAGCCGGCTCCCCTCGTCAAGGAAGCCGATCCGGAGTTCGAACGGCTCCTCGAGGAAGAAGAAGAGATCGAGCGCACGACTCGTGAGCATCACGAGGCGCCCAACTTCAGGCCAGGAGACGCTGACTGATGTTGATGCCGAAGAAGGTCAAGCACCGCAAGCATCATCGCGGCCGGATGACGGGAGCAGCCAAGGGCGGCACCGTTGTGAACTTCGGCGAGTTCGGCATCCAGGCTCTCGAGCCGGGCTGGATCACCGCTCGCCAGATCGAGGCTGCCCGTATCGCCATGACTCGTCACGTGAAGCGTGGCGGCAAGGTGTGGATCCAGGTGTTCCCCGACAAGCCCGTGACGCAGAAGCCGGCCGAGACCCGCATGGGTTCCGGCAAGGGCAACCCGGAACGCTGGGTTGCTGTTGTGAAGCCCGGCCGCGTCATGTTCGAGCTCGCCGGTGTCGAGGAGGCTCTCGCCCGCGAAGCCCTCGATCGCGCAATCCAGAAGCTGCCGATCAAGGCACGCATCGTCACCCGAGATGGAGGCATCTGATGGCCACCCGAGCATCGGACCTACGTTCGCTCGATGATGATGTCCTCATCGATCGTCTCGGCGACTCCAAGCAGGAACTGTTCAATCTTCGGTTCCAGTTCGTCACCGGTCGCCTCGAGAACTCTGCGGAGCTGACCCGAGTGAAGCGCGACATCGCACGCATCAACACCGTGCTCCGCGAGCGAGAGATAGCGGCCGCAGAGGCGATGTCTGTGGCAAATACTGCCAGTTCGACCACCCCATCTGAGGAATCCTGATGGCTGACGAGACCAGCACCGAACGCAAGAACGCCAGAAAGGTCCGTGAGGGCCGTGTGGTGTCGAACTCGATGGACAAGACGCTCGTCGTCGCGGTAACCGATCGTGTTCGCCACGCCAAGTACGGCAAGACAGTGCAGCGCACCAAACGTCTCTACGTTCACGACGAAGAGAACGACGCGAAGGTCGGCGACACTGTGCGAGTCGTCGAGACTCGCCCGATGTCGAAGAGCAAGCGCTGGCGCCTCACTGAAGTCGTGGAGCGTGCACGATGATCCAGCAGGAAACGCGCCTCAAGGTCGCCGACAACAGCGGCGCAAGGGAGGTGCTCTGCATCAAGGTGCTCGGCGGTTCACGCCGTCGCTACGCGGGCGTCGGTGACATTTTCGTCGCCACCGTCAAGGACGCGATTCCTGGTGCAGCCGTGAAGAAGGGCGAGGTCGTCAAGTGCGTCGTCGTCCGCACCAAGAAGGAGCGTCGCCGTCCCGACGGTTCCTACATCCGTTTCGATGAGAACGCAGCTGTTCTCATCAACCCGAACAACGAGCCCAGAGGGACCCGCATATTCGGTCCCGTCGGCCGTGAGCTTCGCGATCGCCGCTTCATGCGCATCGTGTCGCTCGCCCCGGAGGTGCTGTGAGCATGAAGATCAAGAAGGGCGACACGGTGAGAGTCATCACCGGTCGGGACAAGGGTGTCGAAGGCATCGTCGCCGGCGTCGACCCCGGGCGCAAGCGTGTGCTCGTTGAAGGCGTGAATGTGGCCAAACGCCACACCAAGCCCACGCAGGCAAACCAGCAGGGCGGCATCATCGAGAAAATCATGCCGATCCACGCCAGCAACCTCGCTGTGGTGTGTCCGCGTACCAAGGAAGCCGGCCGCGTCGGCTACCGCATGGAAGGCAATACCAAGGTCCGCTACCACAAGAAGTCGGGGGATGAGCTGTCATGAGCACCGCTACCCCCCGCATGAGGGTGACCTACCGCGAAGAAGTCCGCGACGCTCTGAAAGTCGAACTCGGACTCCCCAACGTGATGATGGTGCCCAAGCTGGAGAAGATCGTCATCAACATGGGCGTGGGTGCTGCACTCACGAACAGGGCGAACCTCGACGGCGCACTCGCGGATCTTGCGGTCATCGCCGGTCAGAAACCAGTGGTGACCAGGGCGAAGAAGTCGATCGCCGGCTTCAAGCTTCGCGAAGGTAATGCCATCGGCGCCAAGGTGACGTTGCGTGGAGCCCAAATGTGGGAGTTCTATGACCGTCTTGTCACCCTCGCCATCCCCCGGATCCGTGACTTCCGTGGCCTCTCGCCCCGGTCATTCGACGGCAGGGGCAACTACACGTTCGGTGTGACCGAACAACTGATCTTTCCGGAGATCGACTACGACAAGGTGTCCTCCATTCGTGGCATGGACATCACCCTTGTGACCAGCGCAACCAACGACGACCACGGGCGTGCATTGCTCGGGGCCCTCGGATTCCCGTTCCGACGGGAGGGACAGAACTAATGGCCAAAAAGGCACTCATCGAGAAGCAGAAGCGCACACCGAAGTTCAAGGTGCGCGGCTACACACGCTGCAAGCGTTGTGGACGACCACGTTCGGTCTACCGCAAGTTCGGCCTGTGCCGGATCTGCCTGCGTGAAATGGCTCATGCCGGCGAACTGCCCGGCGTCACCAAGGCAAGTTGGTAGGGGCTGCTCATGACCATGACCGACCCAATCGCCGACATGCTCACGCGCATCCGTAACGCCAACATGGCGCAGAAGGATGTCGTGTCCATGCCATCGTCCAAGCAGAAGGAAGCTCTCGCCGACATCCTGAAGCAAGAGGGCTACATCACCGATTTCGGTGTGCAGAAACCCGAGGACAGGCCGAGCTCTATGCTCACCATCGACCTCAAGTACACCCACGAGCGCGAGCGGACCATTTCTGGTCTGCGGCGCGTCTCCAAGCCCGGGCTGCGGGTGTACACCAAGTCCGACGCTGTGCCCCGTGTACTCGGCGGACTCGGTATCGCCGTCATTTCCACGAGTCACGGGCTCATGACCGATCGTGAGGCACGCCATCGCAAAGTCGGTGGCGAGATCCTCTGCTACGTCTGGTAGGCCAACATGTCACGTATTGGAAAAGCCCCCATCGCGGTCCCGAGCGGCGTTGACATCAACATCTCCGGTGCTGATGTCGCAGTCAAGGGCCCCAAGGGCGAACTCTCGCACACGCTTCCTGCCGGCATCGGGGCTGAAATCGAGGAAGGCATCCTCACGGTCACTCGTTCCGACGAAGAGCGCACCACCCGCGCCCTTCACGGTCTCAGTCGTTCGCTCGTGAACAACATGGTGCTTGGCGTGTCCGAAGGCTTCTCGAAGGAGTTGACCATCGTTGGCGTCGGCTATCGCGCCACCGCCAAGGGCAAGAACTCCATGGAACTCGCGCTCGGCTTCAGCCACTCGGTCAGCGTCTCGGCGCCCGATGGCATCGAGTTCGAAGTTCCAGAGCCAACGAAGATCAAGGTCATCGGTATCGACAAGCAGCTTGTCGGGCAGGTGGCGGCAAACATCCGTGCATATCGCAAGCCTGAGCCATACAAGGGCAAGGGCATCCGATACGCCGACGAACACGTCGTCCGCAAGGCCGGCAAGGCTGCGAAGTAGGCGTATCCGATGAGCAACAACCAACATCAAAGAGCACGACGCCACCGCAGGGTTCGCAAGTCGGTGCAAGGAACCGAGCAGCGTCCGCGCCTCTCGGTGTTCCGATCGAATCGTCACATCACCGCACAGGTGATCGACGACGTGTCGGGCCGTACGCTTGCAGCCGCGAGCACCGTCGAGGGCGATCTGCGCTCGGCCGGTACCACGGGCAACGTCGATGCAGCAACCAAGGTCGGATCGCTGATCGCAGAACGCGCATCAGCCATCGGCGTCTCCCGCGTGGTCTTCGACCGCGGCGGCAACAAGTACCACGGCCGGGTCGCTGCAGTCGCAGACGCTGCCCGCGAAGGTGGACTGGAGTTCTGATGGGTAACCAGAATCAGCGCGGCGGTGGTCGCGACAACAACAGGCGGAACGACAATCGGGACAGGAACGGCCGCGACGCCGACGGTCTCCGAGAGTCACGCGTCATCGACATCAACCGCGTGGCGAAGGTGGTCAAGGGCGGCCGTCGCTTCTCGTTCACCGCCCTCGTGGTGATCGGCGACGGTGCAGGGCGCGTAGGTCTCGGTTACGGCAAGGCCAAGGAAGTTCCGCTCGCGATTCAAAAGGGGACCGAAGAGGCCAAGAAGAACCTCATCAGTGTTCCTCTCGCTGGCGACACCATCATCCACCCGATCGTCGGCGTTCTTGGCGCTGGTCGCGTCATGCTGAAGCCGGCATCTCCTGGTACCGGTGTGATTGCTGGCGGCGCCGCTCGCGCCATCCTGGAAGAGGCCGGAGTGCACGACGTGCTCGCCAAGTCCCTCGGTTCGTCCAACCACATCAACGTGGCGAAGGCGACGATGGAAGGCCTCAAAGGTCAGAAACGACCGGACCAGATCGCGAAACTTCGTGGTCTCTCTGAGGACGAACTCTTCCCGAAGGCGCTTCTCCAGGCATACCGCGACACCGAACGGTCGCGTCACCGCTCATCGGACGGGGTGTCGTCATGACCGACCTTCTCGTCACTCAGGTGAAGTCCGCGATCGGCTCGAAGCCGAAGCATCGCGGTACGCTGCGCGCCCTCGGGCTCGGTCGGATCGGCAAGTCGAACACGCTTCCCGACCGTCCAGAGATTCGCGGCATGCTTCGTAAGGTCAACCATCTCGTGAATATTGAAGAGAACTGACGATGCTCAAGCCACACGATCTCAAACCAGCCGACGGTTCCACCAAGGCACGCAAGCGCGTCGGCCGCGGCACCGGCGGCAAGGGCGGTAAGACCGCCGGCCGCGGTACCAAGGGCACAAAGGCTCGTAACACTGTTCCACTCTGGTACGAGGGTGGCCAGGTTCCGCTTCAGCAGCGGTTGCCGAAGTTGAAGGGGTTCACGAACCCTTTCCGTGTCGAATACCAGGCCATAAATCTCGAAGTCGTCGATGCCACTGGTCTCGACGAGGTCACACCTGAGGCGCTTCGCGACGTCGGCCTCGTCGGCAAGAAGAACCTGGTCAAAATTCTTGGTGGTGGCGAGATCTCTCGCGCCGTCACGGTGAAGGCTCATGCGTTCTCGAAGTCGGCGGAGTCGGCTATCACCGCCGCTGGCGGTACCGTGGAAATTCTGGACAAGCCCTTCGGTGGACCTCGTCCGCCTGCCAAAGGTAATCAGCACACCAACCGCTGATCTAGATCCTCCATATTCGTTAGAACGACGGGAGTCGACCGGTGCTGTCGAGCATGCGCAACATCTTCAAGGTCCCCGACCTGAGGACGAAAATCCTGTTCACACTCGTGATCCTCGGGCTGTATCGCCTCGGGTCGCAGGTGCCCGTTCCGGGTATCGATTTCGACGCAGTCATCGCGTTGCGAGAAACCGCCGACCAGACCGGTGGAGTGTTGAGCATCCTCAACCTGTTCTCCGGTGGCGCTCTCACGAACTTCGCCATCTTCGCGATCGGCATCCTGCCGTACATCACAGCGTCGATCATCATGCAGATCCTCACAGTTGCCATCCCGAAGCTCGAGGAGTGGCAGCAGCAAGGTGCAGTGGGTCAGCGCAAGATCACCCAGTGGACTCGTTATCTGACGCTCATCATCGCGTTCCTTCAGGCCACGGGCATCACCTTCGTGTTCGGCCGCGGTGGTGGCGGTGCGCTTGGTAACACGACCGGCATCATCGTGATCCCCGAATTCGAGTTCGTCAGAGTGATGCTCGTGATCGTCTCGCTGACGGCAGGGACCGCGTTGTTGATGTGGATGGGTGAGCTCATCAGCCAGCGAGGTGTCGGCAACGGAATGTCGCTTCTGATCTTCGCTTCTGTGGTCTCATCGTTGCCTTTCGATGGAGCTCGGCTGCAGGCGACAGAGGGCAACATCTATCTCGGCGCAGCCATCGTCGTCGCCATCGGTCTCATGGTCGCGATCATCTTCATCGAGCAAGGCCAGCGTCGCATTCCTGTCCAGTTCGCAAAGCGCCAGGTCGGACGTCGTCAGTTCGGCGGCCAGAGCACCTACATCCCGTTGAAGGTGAACCAGTCGGGCGTCATCCCGATCATCTTCGCCAGTTCGGTGCTTTTCCTGCCAGTACTGCTTGCCAACGTCATCCAGCTTGAGTGGTTCCAGCGCTTCATCAACGACCACCTGACACAGCCCGCCAGCCCCGTGTACATCGTGACCTTCGGTCTGATGATCGTCGGCTTCGCCTATTTCTACACCGCCATCACCTTCGATCCGGTGAAGCAAGCCGACAACATCCGCAAGCAGGGCGGCTTCATCCCCGGTATCCGCCCCGGTCCGCAGACCGAACGCTACCTGGCCAAGATCCTGAGTCGGATCACTCTTCCTGGAGCACTTTTCATAGCGGCCGTCGCGCTTGTGCCCACCGTCCTGCTTGCCATCACAGCTCCGAACCTCGGTGGCGCTGGCGGTGGACTCGGATCGGGTGGCGCCGCCATCTCGTTCGGTGGCGTATCGATCCTGATCGCCGCCGGTGTTGCGCTCGAGACGATGAAGCAGGTTGACAGCCAGCTCATGATGCGGAACTACGAGGGCTTCTTGCGGTGAACCTTCGAATGATCATTCTCGGACGTCAGGGCGCCGGTAAAGGTACTCAGTGCGTTCGGCTGTCAGAGCGGTACGGCATCCCCCACATTTCGACCGGCGACATGTTGCGCTCCGCGGTCGAGGCCGGCACAGAACTCGGTCGGATGGCGAAGTCGATCATGGACGCCGGGGATCTCGTGCCGGATGAAGTCATGAATGGCATCGTCGCCGAGCGCCTGGGAGAGTCCGACGCCGTCGAGGGCTTCCTCCTCGATGGATTCCCACGTTCAGATATCCAGGCTGTGTGGCTCAACGAGGCGCTCGCTCCCGGCGGAATCGATCTTGTCCTGAGTCTCGAGGTTCCTGACGAGGTTGTGATCGAACGCATGCTCGCTCGAGGACGAGCAGACGACACCGAGGCAGCGATTCGTCGCCGCCTGGACCTGTACGAGGCTGAGACTGCGCCGCTCATGGGGTACTACAGCGACCTCGGAAAGCTCGTACGTGCCAACGGCCATGGCGAAGAGGATGAGGTCGAGAAGCGGCTCTCGGAACTGATCGACACATATTTGGCCAGCTGAGGAAACGAGATCGCGCTTGGTGTCGGCCCATCTGACCGGTAACATGGCTCGTTGGCCACGCGTGCTGTTCGGTACGCATGGCCGCGGCGCCACGAATGCTCACCCTGTGGGCATTCACACGTTCGGCTCCCCCGGGAGTTGAAACTGCTCTTTCGAGAGTCAACAAAAGTGGCGCGATCCCCGACGCTTTCACCAGGTGGTGGCATCTCCGCCCTGCACCGAAACCCGTCACCCAACAAGGAGTTGAAGACACTGCCGAAGCCCAAAGATGATGTGATCGTGATGGAAGGAAAGGTTGTTGAACCTCTTCCGAGCGCAACATTCCGCGTCGAACTCGACAACGGCCACAGCGTGCTGGCCCACATCAGCGGAAAGATGAGGATGCACTACATCCGAATTCTTCCCGGTGACCGAGTTCAGGTCGAGTTGACCCCATACGACCTCAGCCGCGGACGCATCACATACCGGTACAAGTAGCCAGTGCTCTCGAAAGCAAAGTGGAAGATTTATGAAGGTCCGTCCAAGCGTCAAACCCATGTGTGACAAGTGCCGAATCATTCGGCGTCGCGGTCGCGTCGCCGTGATCTGCACCAACCCACGTCACAAGCAACGCCAGGGCTAGGGAGACTCACACCATGGCTCGTATTTCAGGCATCGACATTCCTCGCGAAAAGAGGATCGAGGTCTCACTCACCTACCTCTACGGCGTCGGTCGCAGTAAGGCTCAGCTGATCTGTGACCAGACCAACATCTCGCGTGAGACCCGCGTTCGCGACCTCACCGATGAAGAGGTCGCCAAGATTCGCACCTTCATCGAGGACAACATCAAGATCGAGGGTGACCTTCGCCGTGATGTCTCCCAGGACATCAAGCGAAAGATGGAGATCGGCTGCTACCAAGGCCTTCGCCATCGCAGGAGCCTTCCCGTTCGCGGACAGCGCACCCATACCAATGCTCGCACCCGCAAGGGTCCGCGCAAGACCGTTGCCGGCAAGAAGAAGGTCCCGCGCTAGGTCGCGGGTAACCCCACACACACCAGTCTCAGAGGATCAACAGCAGTTATGGCAAAGCCACCAGCCGGCGGGAGACGACCCCGTCGCCGCGAGCGCAAGAACGTCACCCACGGCGTTGCTCACATCAAGAGTTCGTTCAACAACACGATCATCACCTTCACCGATCTCCAGGGCAATGCGTTGTCGTGGGCATCGGCTGGCAACGTCGGGTTCAAGGGATCGCGTAAGTCAACGCCGTTCGCTGCACAGCAAGCAGCAGAGCAGGCGGCTCGCAAGGCCATGGAACACGGCGTGCGTAGGGTCGATGTCGAAGTGAAGGGCCCTGGCTCTGGCCGCGAAACCGCTATCCGCTCGATCCAGACCGCCGGAATCGAAATCACCGGCATCAAGGATGTCACCCCGGTTCCCCACAACGGATGCCGTCCACCAAAGCGTCGGAGGGTCTGACATGGCTCGTTACACCGGTCCGAAGGCTCGGGTGTCACGTCGACTCGGCGTCAACATCTGGGGAACAGCAGGCGAGGTCAAGGCGCTTGATCGCCGTCCGTACCCGCCAGGAGAGCACGGTCGCACCCGCCGCCGCAGCAACAACTCCGAGTACCTGACCCAGCTCCAGGAAAAGCAGAAGGCTCGCTTCTCCTACGGCATCACCGAGCGTCAGTTCCGCAACATCTACAAAGAAGCCAGTAACAACCAAGGCGTCACCGGTCACATCCTGTTGCAGCTCCTCGAGCGTCGGCTCGACAACATCGTCTACCGCGCCGGCTGGGCGGCAACCCGCCCGCAGGCCCGCCAGTTCGTCGGTCACGGTCACATCAATGTGAACGGTCGCCGCGTCGACATCCCGAGTTATCGCGCTCGTGCCGGCGACGTCATCGAACTACGCGACAAGTCTCGTGAAATGGTCACGGTTCGCTGGAACCTTGACGTCCTCGACCGTGCCGCACCGGCATGGCTCGAAGCTGGAGACGGGGGCCAACAGGTCACCGTCCGAGAACTGCCCACCCGTGAGCAGATCGATATTCCCGTTCGCGAGCAGCTCATCGTTGAGCTGTACAGCAAATAACCCTTCCCCCTGCATTCCAGGAGTTACCGACCAATGCTCATCATGCAGCGGCCCACAGTTGAACCCGTCGGCGAGGAGGAGGCCGGTCGCCAGAAGTTCGCGATCGGTCCACTCGAGCCAGGCTTTGGCTACACGCTGGGAAACTCACTTCGTAGGACCCTTCTGTCATCGATCCCGGGCGCGGCAATCACCCAGGTCAACTTTGACGAAGCCCTTCATGAGTTCGACACGATCGCCGGTGTCATCGAAGATGTCACCGACATCATCTTGAACCTGAAGGACGTCGTCCTGCGGTCAGAGTCAGAGGAACCAATCGCCCTCCGACTCGACGGCCGCGGGGCTGGCGAGATCACAGCGGGCGACATCCAGTTCCCATCAGAGGTCGAGTGCCTCAACCCGGAACTCGTCATCGCGACGCTCAACGAGAAAGGTCGCCTCGCTGCGGACCTCACGGTCGAGCAGGGCCGTGGCTACCAGTCGTCGATCGCAGGATCTGGCAGCTCTATCATTGGCGTTGTTCCAATCGACGCCATCTTTTCGCCCGTTCGCCGAGTCGCCATCGAAGTCGAGCCGACCCGCGTCGAGCAGTCGACCAACTTCGACCGTCTCATTCTCGACATCGAGACCGACGGTGCCATCTCGCCACGCGACGCACTTGCGTCCGCAGGCGACACGCTGCGCACCCTTGTCGCTCTTGTTGCCGACATGAGCGATGAGCCACTCGGGCTCGACATCGGCGAACTTCCGGTCGTAGCCGGCGGATCCCCAGATCTCGACCTCCCGATCGAGGATCTCGATCTTTCGGAGCGTCCCCGCAACTGTCTCAAGCGAGTGCAGGTCAACAGCGTCGGTGAACTTCTCACCATGTCGCCTGATGATCTGCTCTCTATCACCAACTTCGGTCAGAAATCCCTCGACGAAGTCATCGTCAAGCTCGACGAGCGTGGACTTGCCCTCAAGGGCATGACCGCAGGTCTGTAGGAGTAGCTCCAATGCCCACCCCCACTAAGGGCAGAAGCCTCGGCGGCTCGTCCTCGCACCAGAAATCGATGATGGCGAACCTTGCCGCATCGCTGTTCGCCGCGGAAGCCATCGAAACCACAGAAGCCAAGGCCAAAGCGCTGCGACCCGTCGCAGAGAAGCTGATCACCAAGGCATCGAAGGGTGGACTCCACCGCCATCGTCAGATCGTCAGCCAGATCGGCGATGTCGAAATCGCTCAGAAGCTGATCGACGACATCGGCCCGCGTTACGTCGACAGACCTGGTGGATACACCCGCATCCTGAAACTCGGCCCCCGGCACGGCGACAACGCCCCCATGGCGCGGATTGAACTCGTCTAGTCGCTCGCACTGATCTCGGTTGCTTCGCTCGGATTGTGATCCGTTCCCCTTCGGGTGTTTCCAGATGGGGGCTACGACTCCTCAAGTTCTCTACGTGCTCATTCGCTGACGCTCGCATCCAATGGGCTTCGCTGCAAGGCCACGTCTTTTGGGGGGAGTGATGGATATCGTTCCACTCAGCGATAGCGGAGGGGGTGAGGACATGGCGAACGGTGAAGCTTTTCGGCTGACGCAGTTCTCCCACGGCGCTGGTTGAGGCTGCAAGCTCGCTCCCGGCGAGTTGGCGCAGGTACTGCGTCAGACGAACAACTCAGTTCCGCCAGAACTCCTCGTCGGAAGCGTCACGGGTGATGACGCTGCGGTGTGGCGGCTCGACGACGAGCGAGCGCTCGTGTCGACGGCCGACTTCATCACCCCGGTCGTCGACGACGCGCGCACTTGGGGCCGAGTTGCAGCAGCGAACAGCGTCTCTGACATCTACGCGATGGGTGGGCGGCCGCTGTTCGCGCTCAACCTCGTCGGCTGGAACACCGACGCCTTGCCAACGTCGCTGCTCGGCGAACTGTTGGCTGGCGGTCAAGATGTCGCAGACCTGGCGGGATTCGCCATTGTCGGCGGTCACACCATTGATGATCCTGAACCGAAGTACGGCATGTCAGTCACCGGTGAGGTACATCCGGACAGGATGCTCACGAACGCGGCCCTGAAACCGGATCAAGACCTCGTGCTCACCAAGCCCCTCGGGATCGGGGTGATCACCACCGCCATCAAGGCCGATGTTGCCGACGTCGACATCGCAACAGGCGCCATTGCTTCGATGACTCGCCTGAACGATGAAGCGTCCAGAGTCGCCGTCGAGGCGGGAGCCACCGGATGCACTGATGTCACCGGGTTCGGACTGCTCGGACATCTCGGCCGCATGTGCATCGAATCGAACCTCATCGCCATCATTGATTTCGAGGCAATTCCGTTCCTGCCGGGGGCAAAGTCCCTCGCCGCGGACGGCATCATGCCTGGTGGTAGCAGGCGGAATCTCGATTGGAGTCGGGCGATCCTCGATGCAGGGTCCCACGACGAACTGACACAGCTGCTCGTCGCCGATGCGCAGACCTCAGGTGGTCTCATCTTCGGCGTCGACCCGGCTGTCACCAGCGAGGTAGTTCTGCGACTCGCTGCAACCGGACACACAGCCGCCAAGATCGGTTCGACTGCCGCGGGCGACGGCGCCGTCATTCTCCGCTGAACATGAGCGGCAGCACCCGCGTCAGGATCGATCTCGCCTATCGCGGGTCCTCATTCCACGGGTTCGCGGCGAATCCTGACGTGCCGAGCGTCGAAACCGAGCTTGTCTCGGGTATCGAGAAGGTTCTGCGGCATCCGGTGTCTCTGATCGTCGCCGGCAGAACTGATCGTGGTGTTCACGCGACCGGTCAAGTGGTCAGTTTCTCCACGACTGCTGCTCACTTCGACCCTCTGAAGTTGAAGTCGGCACTGAACAAGTTGTGTGCTCCCGATATCGCGATCCAGGCAGTGAACGTCGTGGACGAGAATTTTCACGCCAGGTTCTCCGCCACTGGACGGCGATACCGCTATCGACTGCTGGTGTCGGATGTGCCGGATCCGTTGCGCTCCGACATCGTGTGGTGCGTCCCTCCTCCAGTTTCCATCGACCTCCTGAACGAGGCTGCGTCGAAGTTCGTCGGCTCGCACGACTTCAGCGGGTACTGCCGTCGACCAAAGGGACAGCCTGAGGCGGATCTGACTCGCGTTGTGTCGGAGGCGACCTGGACGGAGTGCGGCGATGAACTCCATTTCGTGGTCTCGGCCAACGCTTTTTGTCAGCAGATGGTCCGCTCGATCGTGGGGACGACGGTCGAGATTGCGCGGGGGCGGATGAGCCCAGATGTCGTCGATCGCCTCCTCGAAACCGGTGATAGGAGCCTTGCTCCTGAGGTGTGTCCGCCTCAGGGTTTGGCGCTTGAAGCCGTGCTGTATTGATGGCCGAAGTCCTCCTTCGCAGCTCCGTGCTCGCCGATCTTCCCCAGATCGTCGGCCTGTTGTATGACGGTCGACAGGAGCCGAGTCGGCTGGAGATCGATACCTGGGCTGAGGTGATGTCGCGACCCGACACCACCGTGTATGTGGCCGAGGCCGATGGCGAGTTGGTGGCGTGCGCGACGTTCCTGGTGCTCGCCAACCTCAGCTATGACTGCCGTCCGACCGGCTTCATCGAGGCGATGCGGGTGTCGGGGGCGCATCGTCGCAAGGGCATCGCATCGCGGCTGCTTCTGCGAATCCTGGACGACGCCCGCCGGCGCGGTTGCCACAAGATCCAGCTTCTCGCTCACAAGCGCCATGCCGATGATGGAGCCCACGCGCTGTACAGAAGCGTCGGTTTCGAGGAGGAAGCCGCAGGGTTCCGGCTGTATCTCTGAGTCAGTCGTGGATATCGGACGTGAGAGCCGACAGGCTCTCCCGCTGACCCTCGATCGGGGTCATCCACGCGCTTGTCTCGGTGGGGGAGTGAATTGCGGTCGATGGTGCGTTTCGCGGTCGGAGCATCGACGACAACACTTTGAGCGTCGTGTGGGAGCGTGCTCGTGGGAGTTGTCGCGCGGGAGATGGCACCGTATCCTTGCACTTCGGCCTCGTCGCGTATGGGGCTCGCCCGACCGGCACTGACGGCGCAGTTCGCTGACTCGCTGGTCGACTCCACCTGATTCTCTTCCACGAGGCTGTTTCCGTGCGTACGTACTCCCCGAAAGCCAGCGAGATCCAACGGGCCTGGCACGTTGTCGATGCGACCGATCTCGTCCTTGGTCGCATGTCGACCGAGGTTGCCAGCATCCTGCGCGGTAAGCACAAGCCAATGTTCACCCCGCATCTCGATGTCGGTGACCACGTCATCATCGTGAACGCCGAAAAGGTCGTCCTCACCGCCGGGAAGGCCGAGAAGAAGATGGTCTACCGCCACTCTGGCTACCCGGGCGGCCTCAAGGAGGAGACCTACGGCAGCCTTCTGTCGCGAAAGCCGGCCGACGCCGTCCGCAAGACGATCAAGGGCATGCTGCCCTCCAACCGACTCGGCGACCAGATGCTCACGAAGCTGAAGGTCTACGCCGGCCCCGATCACCCCCACGCAGCCCAGCAGCCTCAGCCGCTCGTGCTCGACCAGGCTCGCGCCGACCGATAGTTCCGGAGTTCAAAGTGTCAACACCCCTCGTTCAGACCACAGGTCGCCGCAAGCGCGCCGTTGCCCGTGTGCGCCTCCGCTCCGGCGCAGGCCAGATCACCGTGAACAAGCGTCCGATCGAGGATTACTTCCCGTCGGCCGTCCATCGCATGCTGGTGACCGAGCCGCTTCGTCTCACCGAGACCGTCGAGGCATACGACATCGATGCGACCATGGACGGCGGGGGCCCAAGCGGCCAGGCCGGCGCCTTCCGCCTCGGCATTGCCCGTGCGTTGGTGGAACTTGACCCAGAGTCGCGGCCTGCGCTCAAGGCAGCTGGCCTTCTCACCCGCGATTCGCGTGAGAAGGAGAGCAAGAAGTACGGCCTCAAGAAGGCTCGTAAAGCTCCTCAGTACTCGAAGCGTTAACTCGAAATTTCGCGGGTCAGGTGCCATGAGCGCCTACATTCCACTGCGATGATCTTCGCTTTGGGCCAATGACGCTGGGGTTCGGAACCGACGGCCTCCGCGGGCGCGTCGATGTCGATCTCACCGAAACGCTTGCGAACCTGCTCGGTCGCGCCGCCGCTGATGTGCTCGGTGCCGGGCGTTGGAGTATTGGGCGCGACACACGCGAGTCGGGGCCTCGCCTCGAGGTTGCCGTCGCCGAAGGTTTGGCCTCGCGTGGGGCAACCGTGGATCTCCTGGGTGTCTTGCCGACCCCGGCCATTGCGCTCATGGCCTCCAGGTCCGAGGGGTGCGCCGTCGTGGTCTCGGCCTCGCACAACCCGTGGCACGACAACGGCTTGAAGATTTTCGGGCCTGGCGGCAAGAAACTGACCGACGATGCAGAAACTGCGATCGAGCGGCGGATGGACCAGTTGGCGAGCGGCGAGGAACCCATCTCCGAAGGCGAGGTTCGTGTTGTCGAAACCGGTGGCGATATCTACGTCGCGAATGTTGTGGGCGCGCTCGAAGGTCGAACACTCTCTGGGCTGTCGGTCGTGCTCGATTGTGGGCATGGTGCTGCGTCGACGGTCGCCGGTCGTGTGTTCGCAGAACTCGGTGCAGAGGTCGAGGTGCTCCACGACTCTCCAGACGGTCGGAACATCAACGATGGCGTCGGATCGACCGACCCCTCGGTCCTCGCAGCCAAGGTGGTCGAGAAAGGGGCCGACATCGGCCTTGCTTTCGATGGTGACGCCGATCGACTGATCGCGGTCGACGGCCGCGGTCAGATCGTCGATGGGGATCGTCTGATGTGCATGTTCGCCATCGACCTGAAGGATCGCGCTCGACTCTCCAACGACACGCTCGTCGTCACAGTCATGTCGAACTTGGGTCTCCGGCGAGCCATGGCGATCAACGACATCGCTGTCGATGTCACGCCCGTCGGGGACCGGCACGTCCTGGCCAGCCTCGCCGACAACGGCCACAGCCTTGGTGGCGAGCAAAGTGGCCACATCATTTTCGCCGACATCGCATCGACCGGCGACGGCGTGCTGGCAGGGGCGATGCTGGGTGACCTGGTGCTTCGTAGCGGACGGCCGCTGGCTGACATCAGTGCCGAGGTGATGACGCGGCTTCCGCAGGTGTTGGTCAACGTGGACGTCGCAGAACGACGACCCGATGTAGTCGAGAATCTTTCCGCGGAGTTGCGTGCCGCCGAACGCACACTGGCTGGCAATGGGCGAATTCTGATCCGTCCCAGCGGGACAGAACCCGTTGTTCGGGTGATGGTGGAAGCCGAGACTTCCGACATGGCTGACGCCATCGCCCAGCATCTCGCCGGTGCGGTGGCCAGACGATTCGGGCGCCACCCGAGTCGGTAGCGCCGAGATGAGATCGAGCGGTCAGGGCAGTAACCTCGGTCGACATGTGCGGAATCATCGGGGTCGTTCGTCGACGCGACGACCGGAACGATCTCAACTGCGACGTGATCCGGGCTGCGCTCGACGCCGTCGGTCACAGCCTCAGCACCAACGTCGATGACTCTCGATTGGCCGAAGCAGTTGGTGCTGCGGCCTCTACGCTCGCTTCGCTCGATCTCGAGCTTCGTTCCATGCCAGGCGTCCGTGCTCTCGTTTCAGATCACACCCTCGTCACCGAGGTAGCCCTGAAGATCGATGCGATCGGCGCGACCATGAACGCCATCGAGGCGAGGCTCGACGCCGGGAGGCTCGATCTCAGTGGCAGGCAGGTCGAAGACGTCAACGCCGCCCTGGTGCCGCTGAAGGATGCTGTCTGGGCTGTGAGCCGAGATCGACTCCGTGCCGCGCGCTCGATTGCCGAACTCGCAGGCCCTGGAGCGGACGCTTCGGTTGTCGCAGGCTACTGGAGTGTGCACGTTGCCCTGAGCGCGATCGACCGACTCGAAGTCAGGGGCCGCGACTCGGCCGGCATCGAGGTTTCGGTCTCGAAGCACGGTATTGACCCAGATGACCTGAGGAACGCGACCGCAGCACAGGGGCGTCTGATGGACGGCTCGTTTCGCAGCGGTTCGATTCGATCTGATGGCGAGCGGCTGGTGTTCGTGTACAAAACAGCCGCAGAGATCGGCGAGCTCGGTGACAACACGGCGGCGATCCGCGCTCAGGTCGAAAATGACGACTTGCTGCGTGTCGCCATGTCGAGTGTCGACGCCGAGGTCGTGGTGCTCGGGCACACCCGATGGGCATCGGTCGGGATCATCTCGGAGGCCAACGCCCATCCACTCGACTCGACTGAGCTCGAGCGGTCCGGTAGCCAGACCGGTCCGCTCGTCACGGCGGTGTTGAACGGTGACGTCGACAACTTCGGAGATCTCAAGGCGCTTCACGGTCTCGCAATTCCTCCAGAGATCACCACTGACGCGAAGGTCATTCCGACCCTCGTTTCGCGGGGTGTCGGCGATGGCCAGGAGCCGCTGGAGGCATTCCGAAGCTCTGTTGCTTCGTTCGAAGGCTCGGTCGCGATCGGGTGTCTCACCAGCGCCGACCCAGACAAGATGCTCTTGGCGCTGCGCGGCAGTGGCCAGGCCCTGTACGTCGGCATCGCAGAAGATGCGTTCATCGTTGCATCGGAGCCCTACGGCGTGGTCGAGGAAGCGACCTCGTATCTCCGTATGGATGGCGAGACACCCGCCAATCTGGCAAACCCGGTCGGCAGCCAAGGCCAGATCGTCTCGCTTTCAGCAGCGAAGGCCGGCTCGATCGACGGTATAGATCGCATCGCGTACGACGGTACGCGGCTCGATGTCACGGCCGACGAGCTAACCGTTCCCGAGATCACCACGCGAGACATCGACCTCGGCGACGCCCCGCACTTCTTCCTGAAGGAAGTCACGGAGGCGCCGACCTCCTTCCGTAAGACTCTCCGTGGCCGCATCGTCGAGACCGAGCACGGCCTCGAGGAGCGGCTTGGCGACCTGACGATTCCGGCTTCTGTGCGAGAACGGCTGTCCAGTGGAGCCATCAGTCGTGTACTGGCGATAGGTCAGGGCACGGCTGCGGTCGCGGCCGAGAGTCTCGAAGCGTTCCTCGTACCACTGGCGCGTGGTCGCCTCCTCGTCGAGTCGACGCTTGCCACCGAGCTGTCCGGCTTCGGGTTGCGCGACGACATGAGCGACACGCTTGTTGTCGCCGTGAGTCAGTCGGGGACGACCACCGACACGAATCGAACGGTCGATCTGGTCCGGGGGCGGGGCGCTTCGGTCATCGCCATCGTGAACCGACGGGGAAGCGACCTCACAGACCGCTGCGATGGTGTGCTTTACACGAGTGATGGACGCGACGTCGAAATGAGCGTGGCATCGACCAAAGCGTTCTATGCCCAGATCGCGGCCGGAGCGCTGCTGTCATGCGCTGTGGCCAGAGCTGTCGGCATCGATGCAGCTGATGCAGCTGAGATCAGTGAACTGCTCGCCGCGATGCAGCAGCTTCCCGACGCCATGACCTCCGTGATCGAAGGTCGCGAGTCGATCAGCGAGATCGCGCGCCGCCATGCACCTTCGAAGCGGTATTGGGCCCTCGTCGGCAACGGCAGCAATGCCACAGCAGCACGAGAGCTGAGGATCAAGTTGTCCGAACTCTGTTACAAGGCGATCGCCAACGACAGCACGGAGGACAAGAAGCACATCGACCTGTCATCGGAGCCGCTCATCCTCGTGTGTGCAGCAGGCCTCGAAGGATCGACCGCTGACGACGTGGCCAAAGAGGTCGCGATTTTCCGGGCTCACAAGGCCACGCCGATCGTGTTCGCGTCCGGCGACACCGAACGATTCTCCGCAGCCGTCGAACTGATCCGGGTGCCGGCAGTTCATCCTCGGGTCGACTTCGTGCTGGCCACCGTCGCCGGTCATCTCTTTGGATACGAAGCCGCCCTCGCTATCGATGCGCAGGCCCGTCCGTTACGTGACGCCAGGGTCGAGATAGAAGGAGCACTGCAAACCGGTGCGCTCGAAGAAGACGGCTGGTCGTCGCTCGGCCAGGGGCTGAAGGAGCCGGGTGCCAGGTACTTCGATGCTCTGCGGCGAGGCGAGTACAACGGCCATCTCGAAGCCAGCACTGCGGTTCGCATGGCGACCCTTCTTCGGTATGCGGTGGGCACGGTTCCTCTTGATGCGTACCAGGTCGACTTCGGCAAGATCGGTACGCCGGCCGTGGTGCTCGACGATCTCACCCGCGCGCTCAACATCGGCATCGACGAGTTGACGAGACCGGTCGATGCGATCAAGCACCAGGCCAAGACAGTGACGGTTGGGATCTCTCGTTCGGACGAGACCTTGATGCAGGCGATGCTTGTACGAGAGACCATTGCCGCCGGAGCGGCTCGTGATCGTCTCACCTATCGGTCGCTCCGGACGCTCGCGGCTCTGGATCCGGCCGCGATTTCCGTCCTTGGCTACACCAGGTATCGCATCGAGGGAGACGTCGAAGACGACGCCACCATCCATGTCATCGATCGTGGTGGTATCGCCAGTGACATTCCTTCGCGCACCAACGACCAGCCGGCGCTTCGTGGCACCAAGCACCGTGCTGCCTATGAGCGTGAGGTCACCGTGGCGCGGGGCCGTGAAGACGGCCGAATCGTCATCCATGTTCCAGAGGTCAAGGACAATCAGCCAACAGGCATCACTCTGCTTCACGTGAAGTTCAGCGAACGACTTGACGCGCCGATGATGCGGGCGGTGATGGAGGGCTACCGCGGTCGCTACTCAGCCCTCAAGGACGCCGTGACAGAAACCGAACCGACGTTCCGAGATGACCTTCTGGCGACAGTCGATGTGGTCGATCTGCTCACGGAGCCAGTGTGGGTGCTGGCCGAGAACTGGACGTCCTGAGCTTGGAGCCGATCCTGACGCTCGAGCAGATGTCGGTCGTCGATGCGGCCAGCGGATCGGTGGAAGCTCTCATCGAACGTGCGGGCTGGGAAGTTGCCAGTGCAGCGAGAACGATGATGGGCGGAACATATGGACGCCGTGTTGTCGTGATTGCCGGCAAGGGCAACAACGGTGCCGACGGGCGTGTTGCGGCGCGAGTGCTGGAACGATGGGGTACCAGAACCGAGGTCGTCAGCGCAGGGGTGAAACACATCCCTGACGCGGATCTGCTCATCGACGCGGCCTATGGCACTGGATTTCGCGGCGAGTTCGATCCGCCTGTGAGTCGGATGCCCGTTCTCGCGGTCGATCTCCCATCGGGGCTCGACCCCATGACCGGCGAGGATCGTGGTGGCTATCGAGCAACGGTGACGGTCACCTTCGGGGCGTGGAAGCCGGGATTGCTTCTCGGCGAAGGACCGCGGCGCGGTGGCAAGGTCGCCGTTGCTCCGATTGGGCTTCGTCTCAACGTCGTCGAGCCCTCCATGTGGCTCATGACCGACGACGCGGCTGCGCTCGCGATTCCGGTCAGAGCCAGCGGTGCACACAAGTGGGGGTCAGCGGTGCGGGTCCTCGCTGGATCGCCTGGTATGGAAGGAGCGGCTGCGCTCGCCACGGCTGCTGCACTGAGAACGGGAGCGGGCATGGTGGTCGCGAGTCGACCGGATGGAGGCGAGCTGGTGGGGCTGCCGAGTTCAGCCGTGCAGCGTCGCCTTGGTGACGATTGGGTCGATGAGGCGCTTCGCGATGTGGCTCGGTTTGCGGCAGTCATCGTCGGCCCAGGTCTCGGCGTCGATCGCGAATTGTTTCGTGAGACCAGAGACTTCGTAAAGCGATGCCCGGTCCCGCTCGTCATCGACGCGGACGCCATCCGTGCTGTCGCCGAAGATCCCTCGTGCCTCGACGGCCGGTCGGCTGCGACGGTGCTGACTCCGCACGACGGCGAGTTCGCGGCATTCGACATACCGGTGAGCGCGTTGCGCGAAGAGTCGGCGAGGTCGCTGGCCAGGCTGGGCGGAGTCGCCCTGTTGAAGGGGCCAACCACGCTTGTTGCCGATGCTGAGAGCCGATGCGCCTTTGTGACGTCGGGTGATCAGCGACTCGCCACTGCTGGATCGGGCGACGTGCTGTCGGGAATGATCGCAGCGATCCTGGCCGACGGCGGTGCTGACGGGGATCCCTGGCGGTCGGCCGCTTCGGCCGCACACTGGCATGGCATGGCCGGATCTATGACACACCACGGAGCCGTTGCCGACGACATCGTCGACGCGATCGGTCCCGCCCGCGAGCAACTGGTTGCCACCTCGTGACGGTGTCCGCCGTTCCCCTTCGTCCCACGTATTGCGATGTCGATCTGGCCGCGATTTCCCGAAATGTCTCGGCGATTCAGGAGTTTGTCGGAGCCGCTGAAGTCATGCCGGTCATTAAGGCTGACGCATACGGCCACGGTCTCGTGGCTGTCGGTTCGTATCTCGAATCGACGGGAGTCGCGGCGCTCGGGGTTGCCTATGTGGAGGAGGGTGTCGCTCTTCGAGAAGCAGGGATCACGGTCAGGGTTCATGTGCTGGGCGGGGCGGTAGCGGAACAGATCGAAGCGTTCGTCGACCACGACCTCGATGTGACGGTTCCTTCGCTCGACAAGCTGTACGAGGTCGCAGAGGTAGGCCGCCAGAGGGAAACGACCCCTCGTGTGCATCTGAAGATCGACACGGGCATGGAGCGCATCGGCGTCCATCACTACAACGCAGAACGGTTCCTGCTCGAGGCCGCACAGATGGATCATGTCGAGGTCTCGAGTGTGTTCTCGCACTTCGCGAACGCCGATGCGGCCGATCTCGATCATGCGCGGTTGCAGCTCGAACGGTTCCTCGAGGCAGTAGGAACCTACGAACGCCACGGCCTCGTGACGCCGCGTCTGCACATGGCCAACAGCGGTGCGATCGAACAGCTTCCCGAATCGCACCTCGACCTCGTCCGCCCCGGGATACTCGTGTTCGGGGTGAGACCAGATCTCGAGGTGACGCCGGCGATCGACGTGACTCCGGCATTGAGCTGGAAGTCGAGGGTGATCTACTTCAAGGTCGTCGAGGCTGGAGCGCCGGTCGGATACGGCTCGACCTGGACGCCAAGCGAGCAGACGAGGGTGATCACTCTTCCGGTCGGCTACGGGGACGGTTACCGACGCTCGGGTTCGAACTCGGCTGCTGTCATCGTCCGGGGCGAGCGCCGCAGCGTGGTCGGCAGGGTGTGCATGGATCAGACGATGGTCGACATCGGTTGGGGAACTGCGTACAACGGCGATGAGGTGATTTTGATCGGCGAGGCCGACAACGGTGTTGGGGTTTCGGTCGAGGATCTGGCAGGGGCGTGCGGGATGATTCCATACGAGATCCTCACCGGAATCACCGCTCGGGTTCCGCGCCGGTACTTGAACGGCTGACGATCACTCAGGATGTGTGCCGATCGCCCTGGCAACATCGTCGTCTCGGGGATGATCCATGACTTCCTGGGCAGAGCCGAACTGCCGGATCTGGCCGCCGATCACTACGGCCAACTGGTCGGCAATGGCGCTCATCTCGCTGCGATGGTGGCTGACCATGATCGTCGTCATCTCCGTCGTGTGGTGGAGTTCGGAGATGATGTTCACCACTTCTGCGGCCAGTTCGGTGTCGAGGTGGGCCATTGGTTCGTCGAGGAGCAGTACGCGCGGTTGAACGGCGAGCGCCCGAGCGATAGCTGCTCGCTGTTGTTGACCACCCGAGAGTTGATCGGGCCAGCGTTCGCCGAACTCGGCCATTCCCACCGACGCCAAGGCCGCGTCGACTCTGTGACTGCGTTCCGCCTTCGGCACCTTTTTCACCGACAACCCGAAAGCGACGTTCTCCGCCACAGTTCGATAGGGGAAGAGAGCATGGCGCTGGAACACCATCACAACACCCCTTCTCTCCGGCCTGACGCCGCGCATCGACTCACCGCCGACGAACACCTCACCTTTCGAAGGAGTGGCCAGTCCAGCGATGATTCGCAGAATGCTGGTCTTTCCTGCCCCCGAGGGTCCGAGAACACCCACGAACGCGCCGTCGCCGATGTTGAGCGACACGTCATCGAGTATCGAAGTCGTGCCGATGTTCACCGAGACGTGGTCGAGCTGAACGGACGTCACACCGACATCATGCCCGTCGGACACGACCGTGCCGTTATGGCCAGATCTCCATCTCGCCGCCGAGTGGTAAGTCGAGCACCCTTGATTCTCCGACGAACCACTTGTCGTAGATCTGGTGATACTTCCCGTTCGTCCACAATCCTTGGAGAGCGAAGTTGACTTCGTCGCGCCATCGCGAGTCATCGACGGGAACTCCGACGCCGAACTGCACGGGGTTGTGGCCACCCGGTAGCAGCTTCAGAGATGAGTCCCCTGATGCGAGTGCGAGCAGAGTGATGTTGTCCTCGGTATAGCCGTCGACGGCCCCGGCACGAAGAGCTTCCATCGCAGCCAGCTTGTCGGAGAACTCGACGATCTCCGGCCCGGGCAGCCCCAGGTCGGCCAAGTAGTCGGTCCAGGATGCGATGGCGCTGCTTCCGGCGTTCGCGGCCACGGTGGCACCGGCGAGATCGTCGATCGAGTCGTACTCGCCCGCTCGGACAAGGAACGACTGGTTGTCCCAGAAGTAGGTGATGCTGAAGTCGATGGCTTCGTCTCGATCGCGGGTGTGGTTCATGCTGGCGACCGACATGTCGACGGTGCCGTCCTGCAGGAAGCTGATTCGCGTCGTCCCGTCCACGATGACGAGTTCGGCTTCGACCCCGAGTTCGTCGACCAGTGCGTTGGAAAGGTCGACATCGAATCCGACCAAGTTCCCTGATTCGTCGACATAACTCAGCGGAGGGTTGTCGTTCCTAACACCGATCTTGACGAGCGATGATGCTTCGACTTTGTCGTAGACCGAGTTGGCCGGGGCGGATCCGCATGCTGTTGCGAGAAGGGCGATGAGCAACGAGGTGATGGTGAGGCCAAGTTCTTTCATGACAGGTGCGGAGTCTAGAGATCCTGATCAGACGGTCCGAAGGTCGATCGGTGAACGGGACCGGGTGAGCCTCAGTTCCCAGACGGAGGCCGCTTTCGTCAGCGCCAACGCGGTGACGAAGTAGAGCGAGCCGACGGCAAGGTACAGCGGAATCCAACGTTCCGAATTCGCGACGTCGGCACCAAGTACGAGCTGCGCGTTCGTGGTGAGGTCGGCCACGCCGATGATCACCACGACCGACGTGTCTTTGAAAATCGTCACGGCCTGCGTCGTGAGCCCAGGAAACATCGAGCGAAGGGCGAATGGCAGGCGGACGTGTATGAGCGTGTGCGATCGCCTCGACCCGAGCAGGGCAGCGTCCTCTATCAGCTGTGGCGGAACCGACCGAAGGCCGGCGCGGATGGGGTCGGCGAAGTAGGCGGTGCTGTACAGACTGAGGGCGATGAGCGCTGACCGAGTTGGAGATCCTTGCGTCCCCAGGAGGGTGGTCGGGGACGAGACATTGTGAACCAGCAACAGCAGCAAGATGAGGGGAACGCCGCGGATGATCCAAACGTATGTCGTCGCCGGTACGCGCAGTACCCGGGACGTCGATGCCGACATCGACCCGAGCACGACGGCAAGCACCATTCCGGTCGCCGCGCTGCTCACCGCCAGGACGAGGCTCAGGAGGATGCCGCCGGGTCGATGGCCCGGGAAGCCAACCAACAGTTCCGGAAGCGATTGCCAGACGAATGTCAGGTCATCCACGTCGCCCCCGCAGGAGATGAGTCTCGACGCGCTCGAGCGTCATCGAGAACACTGCCGCCAACCCGAGATAGACCAGCGCCACGAGTGTCAGGAACTCTGTTGCCCTGAAGCTCCTCGCGATCTCGCCCTGCATGCTGTGAAAGAGTTCAGGCACCGCGACAAGCGACGCCAGAGCCGTGTTCTTCATGTTGTGGACCAGTCGAGAGCTCACTGCGGGAAATGACGATCGCAGCGCGCCGGGAAACGCCACGGACCGCCACACCCTCAGACGCCCAGCACCGAGCAGCCTCGCCGACTCGATCTCCTCGGACGGAACGGTCGAGAGACCGCCCCTGATCACCTCTGCGAGATGCGCTCCGGTGTTGGCGACAAGGGCCACGGTCGCAGCGACTGCGTAGTAGGGGATGGGGATGCCGGTCATCTCGTTCAGGGCGTCCCACAGCCAGTTGTCGAAGAACAATCCTGTCCGCCTCGATTGGGGGACGACGGTGGGTACTGCGAACGCGAAGAAGATGATGAGCACGAGTGCCGGCACGTTCCTGAAGACATCGACGAAGGCCCCAGATGCTCGGCGAACTCCACGACTCCGGCTCTGCCGCGCTGAAGCCAGCAGTCCGCCGAGCAGAAGTGCGAGGACCGTGGTGATCGCGGTGAGCCCGACCGTGATGACGATGCCGTCGCTGAGGCGGTCAAGAGCGTCGCGTGTCAGCCAGTCCGCCATCGGGCAACATCGAATCACAGCTGTCCTGGCCTGTGTGCTTTGTTGTGGGCACCCGGGTGGCCGATGGTGACGTGGATAGCATTGTGGGTGGTCTTGCTCCCGCGGGACAAGGAGCGCGAGCGGTGATTCAGCTCAGAACCGAAGACGTTGCAGCAACCCGGGCCGTGGCCGCAGCTGTCGCCGACCTCGTACGCGACGGAGATGTCATCCTGCTGTCCGGTGATCTGGGCGCGGGCAAAACTGCCTTCACTCAGGGCTTCGGTGCAGCCCTCGGGGTCGAGGAGCGCATCACGAGTCCGACATTCACCCTGGTGCACGAATACGAGGGCCGGCTGCTGTTGCACCATGTCGACGTGTATCGACTCGAAGAGGCGGGCGAGGTGTTCGATCTCGCGCTTCCGGAGATGCTTGATGATGGTGGTGTGACGATCATCGAGTGGGGAGATCTGATCGTTCCCGAACTTCCGCGTGACTATCTCGACCTGCGGTTGTCGCTCGGCGACATCACGGAGGGACAGGACGTGAGGAAGATCGATGTGACCGCAGTCGGGTCGGCGTGGACAGCTCGTTCCGCGTCCCTCATTGCAGCTCTTCGATCATGGGCCGAGGTGCAGGACTGATGTTGATTCTCGGCATCGAGACGGCAACGTCACAAGTTGGCGTCGCCATCGGCGGGCAAGAAGGATTGCTTGCTTCGTTTCACTCGACCCGCGACAAACGCCACGCCGAGACGCTCGCGCCGGCTGTGCAGTTCGTGTGTGCCCAGGCCCGAGTCGAGCTCAGCGAGATCGGATGCATCGCAGTCGACGTCGGCCCCGGATTGTTCACCGGGCTCAGGGTGGGTCTTGCCGCCGCGAAGGCATTTGCGCACGCACTTCGTGTCCCGATGGTCGGGGTGTCGTCGCTCGATCTCGTTGCGTTCCCCGGGCGACTCAGCAGTCGTCTCATCGTGTCGACGGTCGATGCCAGGCGTGGCGAGATGTTCTATGCGTTGTACCGGCGAGTCCACGGCGGCGTGCAGCGAGTGAACGATCCGGAAGTCGCCCAGCCGAGCGATGTGGCCGATCAGTTGAGGGCGCTTGGCGAAGATTGCCTCGTTCTTGGCGACGGTGGCGCCCGTTACGCCGACGAGTTCGATGCTCTGAGGGGTGTCGAACTCGCTCGGGAGGGATTCCGATATCCGACGGCAAACTCTTTGGTCGAGTTGGCCCACATGGAAGCCGTTCGCGAGGAGTTCGTCGCGCCGCGCGAAATCGAGCCGTTGTATCTCAGAACACCCGATGCTCGAATCAACTTCCAGGCAAGGCCACAGCGGTGACCGCCGTGGAGCCACCGGTGTCGCTGGATGTGAAGGTCGAGGCAATGAGGTCGCGGCACCTGCGAGCTGTTCGCCAGATCGATTCGAAGGTGTATCCGAAGCCGTGGTCGTTGGCCCTGTATCAACAGGAGCTGGCTCGCCGGTCCGGCCGGGTGTATCGAGTGGCCAGGGTCGGCTCATCGATTGTCGGGTATGGCGGCCTCATGATCATCGCCTCCGACGGTCACGTGACGTCGATCGCCGTCGATCCGTGGTGGCAAGGGAACGCCATAGCGACTCGGTTGATGCTCGCGATCTCGCGCGGTGCGATTCTGGCCGGCTGTGAAGCGCTGACGCTCGAGGTGCGCCTGTCCAACAGCAGGGCCCAAGAGCTCTACCGCCGGTTTGGATTTGCGCCTGTCGGAGTCAGGAAGGGCTACTACTCGGAGACTTGGGAGATGGACGGGTTGAAGGTCGGCCGGGAAGATGCGCTCGTGATGTGGGCCAGCGATATCGACCGAACCGACTACCTCGCACGGCTCCGGTTGATCGAGGAGACCATCGCTGGAACGACTGACTGGGAGGCGACATGACGTTTTCAGAAGCTATTCCGACAATCGAGTCCGGCGGTGTCGTCCTCGGGATCGAGACCTCATGCGACGAGACGGCTGCAGCTGTCGTTGTCGGAGGACGCGAGGTTCGCAGCAGCGTTGTGAGCAGCCAGGTCGATCTCCACGCCCGATATGGGGGCGTGGTGCCGGAGATCGCCGGACGGGCCCACGAGCAACACATCACACCCGTGCTCGCCGAGGCGCTCATCGAAGCAGGAGTGGACGATGGTGGAGTGGACGCCGTTGCGGCGACGGTCGGTCCCGGACTCATCGGCTCGCTGCTGGTCGGCGTGTCGGCGGCTAAGGCGCTCGCTCTCGTGTGGGATGTGCCGTTCGTCGGGGTGAACCATCTCGAAGCCCACTTCTACGCCTCGTTCATCGAGGAGCCAGACCTCGATCTGCCGCTGGTCGTTCTCCTCGTGTCCGGTGGACACACGATGCTGGTCTCCTTCGAGGACCACGGCCGATACCGGCTGCTTGGCTCGACACTCGATGACGCGGCCGGTGAGGCGTTCGACAAGGTCGCAAGGTATCTCGACCTCGGCTATCCGGGAGGCCCGGCTATCGATCTCATTTCGATGGAAGGTGATGCCGAGGCCATCAGGTTCCCGAGACCGTTGCTCGCCGACGGCCACGACTTTTCGTTCAGCGGACTCAAGACTGCGGTCATCAATCACGTCAGGGCGAATCCGGATGCGAGCACGGCAGATGTCGCAGCCTCGTTTCAGGCTGCTGCTGTCGAGGTGCTGGTCACCAAGGCGCGGCGTGCGGCTCACGAAATCGGCGCGAAGGGAATCTGTCTTGCCGGCGGCGTCGCTGCGAACTCGTTGTTGCGAGAGCGCACGCTTGACGTCTGCGCCGACGACGGCTTTGCCGTATTCCTGCCTTCGAGATCGATGTGCACGGACAACGCGGCGATGGTCGCAGCTGCTGGTTGGTGGAGGCTCGAATCCGATGGCCCGACCAATCTCGAGGCCGGAGCGAACCCTCGCCTCAAGCTGCCGTTCATCAACGCGTGAAAACGTGGCGCGAAGTTTGATCCGGGTGTTGTGAGCGCCGACACCCGGGCCTATCGTTAGCACTCTCTAGGTGAGAGTGCTAACGCCAAATGGAGGCACACCGGTATGAATCTGCAGCCCCTTGAAGACCGAATTGTGGTGCGTCCCAATGACGCCGAAGAGACCACGGCAAGCGGTCTCGTGATCCCTGATTCCGCGAAGGAGAAGCCCCAACAGGGTGCTGTCCTTGCTGTTGGACCAGGTCGTCGTTCGGACAATTCCGGCGAGCTGATCCCGATGGACGTCGCCGAAGGCGACACCGTCGTGTACAGCAAGTACGGCGGAACCGAGATCACGATCGATGGTGAGGATCTCCTCATTCTGAACGCTCGCGACGTGCTCGCGATCGTGAAGTAGGACTCCTATGTCCAAGATTCTCAAATTCAGTGAAGAGGCTCGCCGCGGCCTTGAGTCTGGAGTCAACCAGCTCGCCAATGCGGTGAAAGTGACGCTCGGCCCGCGTGGACGTAACGTCGTGCTCGAAAAGAGCTTCGGTGCTCCGACGATCACGAACGATGGTGTGTCCATCGCTCGTGAGATCGAGCTCGAAGATCCCTTCGAGAACATGGGTGCCCAGCTGGTGAAGGAGGTGGCCACCAAGACCAATGACGTCGCTGGTGACGGCACCACCACAGCCACTGTTCTCGCACAGGCGCTTGTTCGCGAAGGTCTTCGTAACGTCGCCGCCGGCGCCAACCCGATGTCACTGAAGCGTGGCATCGAGGCGGCCGTCGCAGCTGCGGTCGATGCCATCGGCAACATGAGCGAAGATGTGTCCACCGACACCGGCAAGATCGCATCGGTTGCTGCCATCTCGGCTGCTGACGCGAGCGTCGGAGATGTCATCGCCAAGGCGTTCGACAAAGTCGGCAAGGACGGTGTCATCTCCGTCGAAGACAGCAACACGTTCGGTATCGACCTCGAGTTCACAGAGGGCATGCAGTTCGACAAGGGTTTCCTGTCGCCGTACTTCGTAACGGATCCTGATCGTCAGGAAGCCGTATTGGATGATCCATACCTGTTGTTCGTCAACGGCAAGATCAGCTCGGTGCAGGAACTCGTTCCTGTTCTCGAGAAGGTGATGCAGGGTGGAAAGCCGCTCCTGATCGTCGCTGAGGACGTCGAGGGTGAGGCTCTTGCCACGCTTGTCGTCAACAAGATCCGTGGAACATTCACGTCCGTCGCAGTGAAGGCACCTGGGTTCGGCGAGCGCCGCAAGGCAATGCTCGCCGACATGGCGATCCTCACCGGTGGCCAGGTCATCTCCGAAGAGGTCGGGCTCAAGCTCGACACCGCTTCGATCGACCTGCTCGGTCAGGCCCGCAAGGTCATCGTGACCAAGGACGAGACCACTATCGTCGATGGAGCTGGCGACAGCTCGGACGTCGAAGGTCGCGTTGCGCAGCTCAAGCGAGAGATCGATGACACCGACTCCGACTGGGATCGCGAGAAGCTCCAGGAGCGCCTCGCCAAGCTTGCCGGCGGTGTCGCCGTCATTCAGGTCGGCGCCGCGACTGAGGTCGAACTCAAGGAGAAGAAGCACCGCGTGGAGGACGCCGTTTCGGCTACCCGCGCTGCAATCGACGAGGGCATCGTCCCCGGCGGTGGTACTGCGCTGCTTCGCGCTCGTGGTGCGATCAGCAGTCTCGAGCTTGCCGGCGACGAGGCAACCGGAGCGAAGATGGTGTTCCGCGCCCTCGATGCACCGTGCCGTCAGATCGCAGTGAACGCAGGCTTCGAAGGCGCTGTTGTCGTCCAGCAGGTCGAGAGTGGCTCTGGCAACGACGGCTTCAACGCAGCATCCGGCGAGTACGTTGACCTCGTTGATGCCGGCGTCATCGACCCGGCCAAGGTGACGCGTGCTGCATTGCAGAACGCGGCATCCATCGCGGCTTTGCTGCTCACCACCGAAACGCTTGTCACTGACAAGCCAGACGATGGTGCCGGCGCTGCTGCTGCTGCCGCCGCAATGGGCGGTGGCATGGGTGGCATGGGTGGCATGGGTGGAATGATGTAACGAGACTCCTCGTCACAGAGGCCGGGCACCACAGGTGCCCGGCCTTTCGTGCTTTTTGGGGTAGCGGGCTGGGTAGCCGCGCCCGGTTGGGCTGGGATGACCCCGCGCGGTTGTAGCTTCATGTCTTCCCTCTGGCGCCTGAACGCTCCGCCTGAAATACACAGGAGTACCGTCTCGGCGCGGGCCGTTGTGACGTTCTCCGTAGACTCGTCTCATGGATCGTCCTCCCCCTGATGCGCGCAAAGTTCTCGAGTTCTGGATGGAATGGGAGCGGGGCGACACCCCGCCTGGCCGAACGATGGCGAGCATGAAGACCCACGGTTTACGGGACCTGCTCGAGCACCTCGTTGGTGATCGAGCATGACTTCAGCGCACGATTGACGCTCTTACCGTTGAGGCTGTAATTCCGTCAACAACGTAAGTTCTGCATCGAAATGTACCGATGGACCAGGAGATTCCTGGATCCATCTTGATGACGTGCAGTGACTTTCGTGCCGGTGAGCAATTACATCCGGCGGCAATCCACGTCGTGGCGCGCTCGTGATGCAGCGCCTCACCCCCTCCGTCAAGGTCATCGCGGTCTCCGTGGTGATGCTGACCGTCGGTATTGGCCTGATTCAGTTGTTGCCGAGGACCGATGATCGATCGACCTCGCTTGTGGTCGCATTGGCGTTCGTTGCCGCGTTCGCTGTCAGTGAGGCGACGGTCTTCCATCTCGAGATTCGCCGACAGGCTCACACGTTCTCCCTTGGTGAAGCTGTCATCGTGATCGGGTTGTTCACCTTGTCGCCGCTGGCGTTGGTTGGCGCCAGGTTGGTCGGCGCCGGTGCTGCGATGACCGCACGGAAGATCGCGCCGGTCAAGTTGTTCTTCAATCTGTGTCTTGCCGCGCTCGAAATAGCGCTGGCCGTCACCGTGATGTGGCTCATCGCGGGTACGAGGGGGGATCTGGCTCATTCGATCGGCGCGGTCGTTGCCGTTGCGATTGCCGACGTCGTTGGCGTCTGCGCGGTGTGGATGGCCATTTCCATCTTCGAAGGAACTCTTCGACGTCGCCAGGTGTTCAACGTGCTCCAGGCGCAGATGTTCGTCACTCTCATCGCCGGATCTGTCGGTGTTGTCGGTGCCCTCGCTCTCGCATCAGGGTCGTGGATCGTTCTGTACCTCGGCGTGATCGCGGTCGGCGCCATCGGGATCTTCCGGAAGTACGCTCAGCTCACCAGCCGCCACGCCGGGCTGCAGAGCCTGCACGACTTCTCCCGTGGCATCGCCGACGACTTGAACTATCTGAGGGTGCTGCAGACGGCGATGACCGATCTCGTCGACATCATCAACGCAACGACTGTTGTCGGCATCGTGCTGAAGGAGACGAGTTTGTCACCGGTCGGCGTGTACAGCGTTCGGGACGAGTGCATCGTGTTCGAGCCTCTGGCCGCCCCGATCGAAGAGTACGCGAAGCTGGCCTCACCTGAGCCGAAGCTGCAGCACACAAGGGACATCCATCCTGCGGTCTCCGCCCAGCTCGGAATCGTCGAAGGACAGGTGCTCAGCGGCGACCTGGCGTTGCGTGACCTCGACCACGTGGTGTTTGTCGCCACTAAGTCTTCTGAGGCGTTTGGCGTTCTGGATGAAGAGTCCATCGAGCAGGCGGCGGCGATGTCACGCTACGTCTCGGCCACACTGAAGAACGGCATCATGGTCGAGGAGATCGAGCGATCATCACGCCTCGACGGGCTCACAGGTCTGCTCAACCGTTCCGAGCTCGAGCGGATCATGAGCGACCTCGAGTCGGTGCCTGGCCACGAGCTCGGACTGGTCGTGATCTCGATGGACGACTTGCGTGAGATCAACGAGACGCTGGGACACAACGTCGGCGATGAGGTCGTCGGTGAGCTCGCGATCCGGTTCGGAAACGCAGTGGCCGACGAATCGGTCGCTGTTGCGCGCCTCGAGGGCGCCTCGTTTGCCGCCGTCTATCCAGGACACAATGTTCAGCAGATCGTCGAGCGAGCGCTTGGTGTTCTCGACAAGGTCGAAGGTGACCTCCAAACGAAGCTGTCGCGAATCGACGTTCGCTGTGTCGCAGGTGTGGCAGTGTCGACGCCCGAAACGGATTCGCCAGCGCAACTCATCCGCTGGGCCGACCTGGCGCTGTCGGAGGCTCGCCGGATCGACCAGCCGGTCGGCGTGTACAGCTCTTCGCTTGACAGAGAGCAGCAGCGCAGGGTTCGTCTGGTCGGCGATCTCCGGCACGCGATCGCGGCCGGTGAGTTCGAGCTGTACTACCAGCCGAAAATGTCGCTGTCTGACAGTTCGGTGTGTGGAGCCGAAGCGCTCATCAGGTGGCAGCACAGTGAGTTCGGGTTCGTGGCGCCAGACGAGTTCATCACCCTTGCCGAGACCACGGGCATCATCAGCGAGGTGTCGATGTGGGTGCTCAGAACAGCCGTCGCGCAGGCTGCGGAGTGGCGGCGACGCGGGATCGATATCGAGGTCGCTGTGAACTTGTCGCCTGTCGATCTGCTCGACGAAGGTCTACCCGCTCGTATCGCGCATCTGATCGAACTCTTCGATCTACCGGCCCATCGACTTGGTCTCGAGCTGACAGAGACGGCGGTCATGGCCGATCAGCGTCGGGTCATCGCCACCCTCGGCAAGCTCCGCGCCGCCGGGCACAAGTTGTACGTGGACGACTACGGAACCGGGCAGTCGTCGCTTGCCTATCTGAAGTCGCTCCCAGTCGATGCGCTGAAGATCGACAGGGCGTTCGTTTCAGAGCTGGCTGACAATCGTCTCGATGAGGTCATTGTCAAGAACACCGTCGAGCTTGCTCACGAGCTCGGGCTGGCCGTAGTCGCCGAGGGCATCGAGGACCAGGGTGCCTTTGACGTTCTGCGCTCGCTCGGGTGTGAGTACGCCCAAGGGTTCTTCATGTCGAAGCCGCTGCCTGCCGATGATCTCGAAGAGTGGATCGCCGACTCGGACACGCTGAGCGCACTACTCGAATCGAGTCGAACTTGGGAAGAGCCTGCTCGTGAGGACGTCGATCCTACGGCGGTCCGAAAGGGGACTGCGGCCCATCAGTAGGCCATCTCAAGGGCAAACGTCGTCGCACGAGGTGCTTGGCAATTAGGATGCTCTCTTGGCTGAGCAGGTGCCCCCCGACAATCATGCGACCGTTCTGGTCGTGGACTTTGGCGCTCAGTACGCGCAGTTGATCGCGCGGCGAGTCCGCGAGGCGAACGTGTATTCCGAGATCGTCCCGAACGACATCACCCCGGAAGAGATTGCGGGGAGGAATCCTGCGGGTCTGATCTTCAGTGGCGGACCGAAGTCGGTGCATGTCGAGGGAGCGCCGGCGATCGACCCTGCCGTCTACGAGCTCGGAGTCCCGGTGCTCGGTATCTGCTACGGCGCGCAACTGGTCGCGCAGCAGCTCGGCGGAATTGTTGATCGGTCCGGTCGCGGCGAGTACGGCAGGGCCGAGCTGGAGAGGATCGGCACCTCGACGTTGTTCGACGACGAAGCTCCCGCCACTCAACAGGTGTGGATGAGCCACTTCGACGCCATTGTCGAAGCACCGGAGGGCTTCACTGTTTCCGGCTCGACCCCTGATGCCCCTGTGGCACTGCTCGAAGATGACGATCGCAAGATCTACGGCGTGCAGTTCCATCCAGAAGTAGTGCACACCCCTTTGGGCCAGCGCATCATCGAGCGGTTTGTTCACAACGTTTGTGGCCTCGCTGGTGACTGGAACACCGCCGACATCATCGAGGAGTCCGTTCACGCAATTCGGGAACAGGTGGGTGACGGTCGTGCGATATGTGGCCTGTCTGGTGGGGTCGATTCGGCCGTGGCCGCCGCGCTCGTTCACAGGGCCATCGGCCACCAGCTGACGTGCGTGTTCGTCGACACCGGCCTGATGCGGCGTGGCGAGGGTGAGCAGGTGGTCGATACGTTCCAGCGAACTCAGGGCATCGAGCTGATCCACGAGAGGGCCGCCGACGAGTTCTTCGAAGCTCTCGCCGGTGTCGAGGACCCGGAGGACAAGCGCAAGGTCATCGGAGAGAAGTTCGTCAGGATCTTCGAACGGGCCCAAGGAGGACTCACCGATGCCAAGTTCCTCGTGCAGGGAACGCTGTATCCGGACGTGATCGAGTCGGGCACCAAGGATGCGGCAAAGATCAAGAGCCACCACAACGTCGGGGGGCTTCCCGACGACATGGAGTTCGAGCTCGTCGAGCCTTTGCGCGGGCTGTTCAAGGACGAAGTCAGAGCGGTCGGTTCTGCGCTCGGGCTGCCCGATGAGATCGTCTGGCGCCAGCCTTTTCCTGGACCCGGTCTGGGTGTTCGAATCATCGGCGACGTCACCAGGCCGAAAGTCGCGATCCTTCAGCACGCCGATGCGATCGTTCGTGAAGAGATCGCTTCGGCAGGACTTGAGCGCGAGATATGGCAAGCGTTCGCGGTGCTCGCAGACATTCGTTCTGTCGGGGTGATGGGCGATGAGCGGACGTACGCGAGGCCCATCATCATCAGGGCGGTGACCAGCGAGGACGCCATGACGGCCGATTGGGCTCGGTTGCCTCATGATCTGCTCGAGACGATGTCGAACCGCATCATCAACGAGGTCGATGGCGTGAATCGGGTGGTCTACGACATCACGTCGAAACCGCCAGGCACCATCGAGTGGGAGTGAACAATGCAGTTCCCTCGCGGCTTTCGAGCTGACGTCGGCAACATCGGCATCAAGGACGAGTTCAACGACGTTCTGATCCTCGCTGCGGACAAGGTCGTTCCGGCTTCGGGCCTTTACACACAGAGCCGGTTTGCGGGGCCGAGCGTCGTGGTGTCGCGCGACAACGGTTCCGACGGAGCAGCGATGGCGTGGGTTGTCGTTGCGAGAAACGCCAACGTCGCTACCGGCGCTGAGGGTCTGGCGAACGCGAACGAGTTGGCAACCCTCACCGCCGCTGCAATCGGTTCCGATCGCAGCGATGTTCTCGTCGCCGCGACCGGGGTGATCGGTCGGCTCTTGCCGATGGAGCGAGTGCGCAACTGGTTCGGAGCGCTCGACAGGTCGGGCGATGGGGTGGATGTCGAGACCGCGGCCAGGGCCATCATGACCACCGATACGCACCCGAAGTTCGCCGAAGCAACGGTTGGGGAGGCCAGGATCGTCGGCATCGCCAAGGGCGTCGGCATGATCGAGCCTGACATGGCGACGATGCTGACGGCGGTCACCACCGATGCCGAAGTCGATGCTGTGGACCTCGAGTCGCTTTGGCGGCGAGTCGTTGCAACCACGTTCAACGCCGTGAGCATCGACACGGACACTTCGACGAGCGACACAGCCTTGCTGTTCGCGTCAGGCAACGCCGGAGCGGTCGACATGTCCGACCTCGAGGCCGCCATCGGTCAGGTTGCCTTGTCGCTGACGAAACAGATCGCAGCCGATGGCGAAGGCGCCGAGACCTTGATCGAAGTCCGTGTGGATGGAGCGCGTGATGACGACCAGGCGAAGCGGGTCGGCAAGGCCATCGTCAATTCGCCGCTTGTGAAGACAGCGGTACACGGCGCCGACCCCAACTGGGGTCGGGTCGCCATGGCGATCGGGAAGTGTTCCGACGAACTCGACATCGACCCAGCAGGCGTCGTGATCCGCTTCGGAGAAGATGAGGTCTATCCGATGCTGCTCGACGACAGCGAGTTAGCGTCACTTTCGTCATACATGGCGAGAGACGAGGTGCTGATCCATGTCAGCCTCGGGATCGCTTCTGGCGATTTCACGGTCTACGGATGCGACCTCACCGATGGTTACGTGAGAACGAACGCCGACTACACGACCTGATCAACTCTCGTCGGTGGCGCGGAGCCATGCTCGGATAGCCGGTTCCTGCTGATCGGGGAATGCGATCTCGCCCCAGGGAATCTGGGCCCTGCTGAACCACGCGAACTCCGAACATTCGGCGCGATCGAGAGTTGGCTCGGAGTCGTCAGCGGTCACCGCGCGGAAGTAGTTGTTCAGCGTGTCGAACGTCGTGCCATCTTCCAACTCGTATCCGTCGAGCCACATTCCGAGGAATTCACCCATCTCGACCTCGAGTCCGACCTCCTCGAGGATCTCGCGGCGGGCGGCATCGATGGGTAACTCAGCGCCGTCGCAGAAGCCACCTGGAAGGTCCCACATCCCCTTGAACGGGCTGATGGCGCGTCGCGCCAGAAGGATGCTGTCGCCGCGTTCGACAACCGCACCTCCGGTTGGTCGGCTGTTGAGATAGTGCTGGGTGCCACACGCTGGGCACTTGGCTGGCACCGTGAGGTCGACCTTGACTCCGCAAATGGGGCAGTGGGGGAGAAAGTGCACGGTTGTCTCAGCGGCCCGTCATCCGTTCGACGACCGGTGCCATGTCGTCGAGAGATTCGATGCCGATCCCGAAGTAGCTGATGTCCCACCGATCGCGGATGCGTTCGAGATCTGCGCAGATCTCCTCGACGGTTCCTGCGAGTGCGTGTGGCGTGTCCGAGGCCTCTTCGGTGGTCAGTCCGAATCCGCCGGCCAGTGCCTCGATGAGGGCGTGCCGGTCGTCGGTTATCGCCGAAATGTGGACTCGTGTCTGCAGTTCGATGTCGGGGTATCGCTGACCTGCACCTTCGCGCACCCACGCGATTTTCTCGTCTGTGCGCGCTGGAGTGCCATCGGCTCCGGCATCGACGCCGATCTCGCCGGAGCGGAGGTTCAGGTTGATGCCGACAACGTCGGCCTCACGGCCGGCGACGGTCAGCATCCGCTTCCCGCCCCCACCGATCACGATCGGAGGCATCGAACCTTTGACAGGCAACGGTGCCCCGGTCATCTCGGTGATGCGATAATGCTCGCCACTGAAGCTGAATGGTTCACCGCTCATCAACCCCCGGCACACAGCAAGTGATTCGACCATCCTGTCGATCCGAATTCCTGGCCGGTCGAGTTCCAAGCCTGCCCCCTCGTAGTCGAGGGTCATCCAGCCAGCGCCGATGCCGAAGTCCATTCGTCCGCCCGAGAGCACGTCGAGGGTCGCGACTTCCTTGGCCAGCACGGCGGGGTGGCGGTAGTCGTTGCAGTACATCAGCGTGCCGATGCGAATCGTGTCGGTCACCGCTGCCGCGGCAGCGAGCGCGGGTCCGGGAGCCAGTTGTTCCGGGAAGTGATCGGCCATGGTGAGCGTCGAGTAGCCGAGGTCCTCGGCGCGCCTGGCCAGCGTGATCCATTCGCTGGCTGAAGACGCCCTGCTGGCTTGGAGGCCGAAACGAAACTTCCGATCCGTCATGTCCTCGACCCTAGGTCTCTGTGCGACTGGCCATGAACGCGCCGACGATGACGAGGCCCATACCGATGATCGCGACCGCCGCAATGGTTTCGTCGAGGAACATGATGCCGAGCAGAACAGCGACGACCGGGATCAGGTAGGTCACCATCGAGCCTCTGGTCGGACCCGCTCTACCGACGATCTCGCCCATGATCACATAGGCAAGACCAGTACCGATGATGCCGAGAACGATGACAGCGACGAGGGAGTCCCACGCAAACCCCGAGGCGGGAATCGACGCAAGACCGAACGGGAGGGTCATGACCGTTGCGATCGGGAGGACTCTCGAGAACACGACGAGCGAGCCGTACTTGTGTTGGAGCGGTGTGGCGATGTTGGCGGAGAATCCGTAACAGACGGTTGCGAGAAGTATGAGTGCCATGCCGAGAGCAGCGGTGTCATCGTCTCCGGCCGAACTCAGGCCGACGAAAACGACCCCGATCGAGCCTGCGAAGAGCCCGAACAGCTGTTTGTTTCCTGGTCTCGACCGGAGAAGAACTGACGAGATCGTCGCGGCCATGATGGGCATGAAGCCGTTGAGCATCCCTGTGATGCCAGAGCTGACCCATTGCTGTGCGATCGGAAAGAGTGTGAACGGAATTGCCACCCAAGACGCGGCGAGGACGACGAAGATCCGCCAGTCATCGCGATCGATCTTCGCCCTTCTTGCGCTCGGAACGAGGATGACGGTCGCCGATCCGCAGGCGACACGCATGAGGGTGATCAGCCCTGGTTCGAACGCGTCGAGTCCGACAGCAATGAGAAGGAACGAAGAGCCCCATATGAGGCTGATGGACATGAACAGCGCCCATTCGACGGGGCCGAAAGCGGTTCGCTTGCTTCCGTGAGCCGTGGTCAGAATGCGAGATGTGGTCACGGGCCGACTTCGATCACGCGTCGAACGTCATCGCTGGACGCGTGGGTATCGAAGCTGTGGATCATCCAGGTCACACCGGCCTCGGCGAGACGTTCAGCTCCGACGGGCGCGTTCTCGTCGGCGAGCTGGTGATGCACGGCAACGTCGAACCCGACCAACGAGCCTCGCTCCTGTTCAACAACGCGGAGTATGGAACGAAGATCCTTGAAGTTGACCTCGATCGGGAATATCCCGTCGTAACGCGCGGCACGTCTGACTGGCCGTCGAGCGGTGGCGCGGGCCGCGAACCACAGTGGGACGCGCGGCGTCTGAAGCGGTCTTGGGAGCATCGTCACACCGTCGACGACGAAGAACTCGCCGTGGTGATTCACCTCCGTCCCACTCCACAGCCCGCACATCACTTCGACGGCTTCGTCCATTCGGTCGGCGCGCTTCCTGGGGTCGACGACCTCCCCAAATCGGGTCAACTCGCCTCCACTGTCGACGCCCAATCCCAGCCCGAGCACCATGCGCCCGTTCGAGAATCGGTCGAGCGAGGCGACCTCTCTCGCCAGTTTCTGTGGTCGGCGGCGTGTCGGTGGGGTGACCATCGGTCCGATGATCACGTGCGAGGTCGCAGCCGCGATCGCGGTGAGCGCCACCCATGTGTCGGCGATCTCGAGCGGATCTTCAGGGGGTCGCAGGATGTGGTCCCAGAGGAAGACACCGTCCCAACCATGTTCCTCGGCAGCGACGGCGAGCTCGCCGAGGACAACCAGGTCGCTGAGGGAACCGAACGGGGGAATGGAGAGGCCGTGACGCATCACCGAGACGATAGGGGCACGAGGCAGTACCAGCCTCTCGGTAGAGTTCATCGCGACATGGCTATGACCGCGCCCGATATTTTCGAAGGACTCAATCCGGCCCAGCACGATGCCGTCCTCCACGAGAACGGGCCTTTGCTCATTGTTGCCGGCGCCGGTTCGGGCAAGACGCGTGTGCTCACTCACCGCATCGCGCATCTCATCGACCAGGGCATTTCGCCGTTCGAGATCCTCGCCATCACGTTCACCAACAAAGCCGCGAGCGAGATGAAGTCGAGGGTCGGCTCTCTCGTCGGCCCGGTCGCAGAGAAGATGTGGGTGTCGACCTTCCACGCGGCGTGCGTGCGCATCTTGCGACGCGACGCAGCCAGGCTCGACTACCCATCGTCGTTTTCGATCTACGACCAGGCCGATGCGGTTCGACTGACCGGCTATGTCATCCGCGACCTCGGTCTCGATCCGAAGAAGTTCCCGCCGCGCAGCATCCATCACCATGTGTCGACGGCGAAGAACGAGCTGATCTCGCCCATCGACTACCAAGACCAAGCAACGACGATCTTCGAGCGAAAGATCGGCGATGTGTATGTGGAGTACCAGAGCCGTCTGCACAAAGCAGGCGCGATGGATTTCGACGATCTCCTCACCGTGACCGTCGAATTGTTCCGCCGTTGTCCCGATGTGCTCGAGCGGTATCAGCAGCGTTTCAAGCATGTGATGGTGGACGAGTACCAGGACACGAACAAGGCTCAGAACGAGATCGTGTTGATGCTTGCAGCGTCGCATCGCAACATCTGCGTGGTGGGTGACAGCGATCAGTCGATCTACCGGTTCCGCGGCGCCGACATCCGCAACATCCTCGAGTTCGAAGAGGCGTATCCCGACACGACGGTCGTCGTGCTCGATCAGAACTACCGCTCGACACAGACCATCCTCGATGCGGCCAATGCGGTGATCGCGAAGAACATGGGTCGTAAGCCGAAAGATCTGTGGACAGCGAAGTCCGGTGGCGATCGCATCTCTCGGTTCCAAGGTGACGACGAGACCGAAGAGGCCGGTTGGGTTGCCGGCGAGATTGCCAGGCTGCATGATCAAGGCGACCTTCGCTGGAGTGATGTCGCTGTCTTCTACAGGACCAATGCCCAGAGCCGAGTTCTTGAGGAGCACCTTGTTCGCCTCGGGCTTCCGTACAAGGTTGTCGGCGGCACCCGGTTCTACGATCGCCGTGAGATCAAGGACGCGGTTGCCTACCTGCGTGCTGTCGTCAATCCGGCCGACGAAGTCTCGCTGAAGCGCATCATCAACACGCCGAAGCGCGGCGTCGGTGATGGCAGTGTTGGCAAGGTCGATGCTTGGGCCACCGCTCACGGCTACACGTTCATGGATGCGCTACGTCGGTGGGAAGACGCTGGTGTGTCTGGCCGTGCGGCCAAGGGCATCGTCCAGTTCCTCGAACTGCTCGATTCGCTCGCAGCAGACCCAGATGCAGGTCCTGCGGGACTGCTCCAGAGGGCACTTGACATGTCCGGCTACGTGGACGAGCTCAGGGCCGAGCGGTCGGTCGAGTCCGAAGGTCGGCTCGAGAACTTGGCCGAGCTCATCGGTAGCGCGGAAGACTTCGAAACATCAGCAGAGTTCCTCGAACAGATCAGTCTCGTGGCTGACACCGATCAGCTCGACGATGACGAGTCGCAGATCGTCGTGATGACGCTGCATTCAGCCAAGGGTCTCGAGTTCCCGACCGTGTTCATCCTTGGCATGGAGGACGGGATCTTCCCGCACCTCAGAGCTCTCGGTGACCCCGAAGAGCTCGAAGAAGAGCGCAGACTCTGCTACGTCGGCATCACCAGGTCACAGGAACGCCTCTACCTCACGAATGCGTGGAGCCGCACGATCTACGGCACTACGCAATACAACCCGCCTAGCCGGTTCTTCGACGAGATCCCAGCCGAGCTCCTCGACGACAAGTCGACGCCGCGCGGCCGCTCGAGTGGTCGTTCGTCGCTGCGTGCGCTCGATGCCTACAACAACGGAGGGTCGAGGCCCTTGGGCGGGTCGGGCTTCTCTGAAGCCGCGGCAGGAAGTTCAAGCGGTCTCAGCGCTCGCCAGGAAGAGCGCAGGGCGAAGCGACGGGAGGCCGCGCGAGAGAAGATCGTCGACCGGGCTATGGAGAGCGGCACTGAAGTTGCGACATCGGGACCAAATGTCAAAGAGGGCGACGACGTGAGGCATGCCCGGTATGGCGAAGGGGTCGTGCTCGCGCTCCAAGGAAGTGGTGACAAGACCGAAGTGACCATCCGGTTCCCTGAAGAAGGCGAGAAGACGTTCCTTCTCAGCTGGGCGCCGATCGAGAAGGTCTGAGTTAGCGCTCTAGTCGCGACCAGCGAAGTTCAGATCGATGATGAGTCTGCCGTCTTCGACGTCCACCGGATAGCGATCGAGGTCGCCGCCGTCGGCCGGGAAGCGAATCGTTTCGTCACAGATGTCGAAGAACTCGGTGCTGGTCGGTTCCCACTGGACGAGGCAGCCAGATGGTGCCCGTGCCGAAAGCACGACGAACCCGCGGAGCGCATCGTCTCCCGTGTGAGTGATCCAGATGTCGCGTCGTCCGTCGGTGAGATCTGGGTAGAAGACAGGACCTCCCTCGGCCACGGCAGACACCACTAGGTCGGATCTGACGTCCGCGAAGCGGGTGTCGCCGAGGTTGGCCGTTCCCCGATCGCTGCCGATCGTCGCCGCGGTGAGCCACACCAGCGAAACAACAACCAGGACTGCGACAGCGCCGACTGTGAGACGGCGGGAATTGTTGCTCATCGTGGCCTCCAGGGATTGGTGTCGTCGGTCGTCGGCCTAGTATTACGGGCCGCACGGTGACGCCGATCGGTGCGCCAAAAGATGTCCAAAACCCCTTGGAGCCCACAGATGGATCTGTTCGAGTACCAGGGCAAGCAGTTTTTCGCCTCGTATGGAATGCCGGTGTCGGAAGGCGCGCTCGCCATGACCGTCGAAGAAGCCGTGGGGGCCGCGGAGCGCCTCGGCACACCGGTGATGGTGAAGGCGCAGGTGCACACGGGAGGCCGCGGTAAGGCCGGCGGTGTCAAGTTTGCGGCAACCGTCGACGATGTCAGGACACACGCACAGAACATCCTTGGGCTCGATATTCGTGGTCACGTTGTCAAACGGCTCTGGATAGAGGTGGCCTCTGACATCTCAGAGGAGTACTACGCGAGCTTCACTCTCGACCGCTCGGCGAAGATGCATCTCGGCATGCTGTCAGCCGAGGGTGGAGTCGAGATCGAGACTGTCGCCGAGCAGAACCCCGAAGCGATTTCGAAAGTGTGGATCGACCCGGTCGAAGGTCTGACCGAGGGCGCTGCGCGCGAGTGGGTCGCCGGCGCGAACTTGAACCCGGATGCCAACGAGGGCACAGTCGACGTACTGCAGAAGCTGTACATCGCCTATGTGGAAGGCGACGCGGATCTGTGCGAGATCAACCCCTTGATCCTGACCCCTGACAAGCGGGTGCACGTCCTCGACGCGAAGGTGACCCTCGACGGCAACAGCACGTTCCGCCATCCGGACTACGCCGAATTCGAAGAGACCCAAGAACGCGATGAGCGTGAGGAAGCAGCGTACGCTGCCGGTCTTCAGTACGTCGGCCTGGAAGGAAGCGTCGGCGTCATCGCCAACGGTGCCGGGTTGGCCATGAGCACCGTCGATGTGATCAATCAGGTCGGCGGGAGACCAGCCAACTTCCTCGACATCGGTGGCGGCGCAAATGCCGACGTCATGGCCGGTGCCATGACCGTCATCAACAACGATCCGAACGTGAAGTCGATCTTCATCAACATCTTCGGCGGTATCACCCGTGGCGAAGAGGTGGCCAACGGCATCATCGAAGCCATGGCAAGGGTCGACATCGATTCACCCATCGTGGTCCGCCTCGACGGGACCAACGCTGTTGAAGGGCGGACACTCTTGAAACCGCACCTGTCCGACAAATTGATGATGGCCGACACCATGCTCGAAGCGGCACGCGTTTCCGTCGAGCTGGCCCAGTAGCGCCGACGAATCAAGGGAGAACGAATAATGTCCATTTTCGTCGACGAAAACACGAAGGTCGTCTACCAGGGTCTCACCGGGTCCCAAGGCCGCTACTACGGGCTGCTGAACCGTGAGTACGGCACGCAGGTCGTGGCAGGCACCAACCCGAAGAAGGCAGGCACTGACATCGATGGCATTCCGGTCTACGCCTCCGTCGGCGATGCTGTCGAGGCCACTGGTGCAACAGCCAGCTGCATCTTCATTCCGGCACCAGGCGTGCAGGGCGCTGTGCTCGAGGCAGCGGAGGCTGGTATCGAGTTCATCGTGGCCATCACCGAAGGCGTTCCGGCCCACGACGAGGCCTGGTTCTACAACAAGTTGTGTCGCGACTATCCCGGCACGCAGCTGCTCGGGCCGAACTGCCCCGGCATCATCAGCCCGGGACAGTGCAACATCGGTATCACCGCGGGACATATTGCGAAGCCGGGTGGCCCCGTCGGCATTGTCAGCCGCTCCGGAACCTTGACCTACCAGGCCCTGTACGAACTTCAACAAAAAGACATCGGCGTAACCACGTGTGTCGGCATCGGCGGTGACCCCGTTCCAGGTACCAGCTTCATCGACTGTCTGGCCGCCTTCGAGGACGACCCCGAAACGAAAGCGGTGATGATGATCGGCGAGATCGGCGGGTCGGCCGAAGAGGAAGCCGCCGACTTCATCAAGAGCAACATGTCGAAGCCGGTGTCGTCTTACATCGCCGGCGTCACAGCTCCCCCAGGGAAGAAGATGGGTCACGCCGGGGCCATCGTGTCGGGCGGCCAAGGCACCGCCCAGGCCAAGATGGATGCCCTTCGAGCCGCAGGGGTGAGGGTGGGACTGAACCCGACCGAGGCCGGCGATCTGATGGCCGAGATCGTCGCCGAGCTCTGACTGGAAGGGCTTTCCGCCCGTTCTGAGCGCTGGTCGCCAGCGACTACGTTCGGGAGATGCGGCTGGCGATTCTTGCGAGTGGGACAGGTTCGATCCTGTCTGCGATCCTCGAGAAAGGCATCGCTGTCGACCTTGTTGTCGCTGACCGCGACTGCCGTGCCGAGAAGTTGGCTGCTGATGCCGGCGTCATGAGTCTTCGGATCGAACGTGGCAGCTACGGCTCCGACTTCGATCGGGATGCGTACACCGACGCGGTGAGGGAATCGTTGGCGAACCACAAGGTCGACGTCATCGCCATGGCCGGATTCGGCACGATTCTTGGCTCGTCGTTCTTCGACGATTTTCACCATCGCGTGCTGAACACCCATCCTGCGCTGCTGCCCAGCTTTCCTGGTTGGCACGGAGTCAGAGATGCCCTTGCCGCGGGCGTGAAGGTGTCCGGCTGCACGGTGCACATAGCGACACCGATTGTCGACGCGGGCCCGATATTGGCCCAGGCAGCGGTGCCTGTGCTCGCCGGTGACTCGGAGGCATCGCTCCATCAGCGGATCAAAGTCGTTGAGCGAGAGCTGTATCCCGAGACTCTCGCCGCCTTCATCCGTGACCTTGAGCGCGTGGAGGTCACCTGATGCGAGCCCTCATTTCGGTGTATGACAAGACCGGCGTCGTGGAGTTCGGCCAAGGCCTTCACGAACTGGGCTGGGAGATCGTCAGTTCCGGTGGCACTGCTGGTGCGCTCCGCGAGGCGGGCGTTCCTGTTCTCAGCGTGGAAGAGGTGACCGGTTCACCCGAAATGCTCGACGGAAGAGTCAAGACCCTCCATCCCCGCATCCATGGCGGCATCTTGGCAGACCGCACAAAGCCCGATCATCTGGCCCGGCTCGAAGAGCTCGAGATCGCTGCCATCGACCTTGTCGTGTCGAACCTCTATCCATTCCGCGACGAGCCGTCTGTCGAGCAGATCGACATCGGCGGCCCGAGCATGGTGCGTGCCGCTGCCAAAAATTTTGCTGCGGTGGGAATCATCACTGATCCTTCCGACTACAAGGAGGTGATCGATGAACTCAGCGCCTCAGGCGCGCTGTCAGACTCAACGCGTCGGCGACTGGCACGGGCCGCCTTCGCGCACACTGCCGCCTATGACGCGGCGATCGTCAACTGGCTCGACGACGGCGACCCGATTCCGCCGACGCTGCACCTGGCGCTCGAGAAGACCGACGATCTTCGATATGGCGAGAACCCGCATCAAGCTGGGGCAAGGTATCGACCAGTTGCCGAGTCGCGTTGGCTCGACCACGTCGTCCAGCACGAAGGTCTGGCACTGAGCTATCTGAACCTGTTCGACGCTGATGCGGCTTGGCGGGTCGTGCACGACCTCGGCAACCTGGCCAAATCTCCGGCTGTCGCCATCATCAAGCACGCCAATCCGTGTGGAGCGGCCGTTGCAAGCTCACTCGCCGAGGCGTATCGCAATGCCTACGAGTGCGACTCGCGCTCGGCGTTCGGTGGCATCGTGGCTCTGAACCGTGTTCTCGACCATGACACTGTCGACGCAATCGAGAACGCAGCCCAAGCCGATGTGATCATCGCTCCCGGTTTCGAGTCGGGTTCCATCGAACGACTGCGAGCCAAACGTAGAAACACTCGGGTGCTGGAGGGCCCGCCTCCAGATGCGATCTCGGTCGATCTTCGCCAGATCAGCGGAGGCTGGCTGGCGCAGAACCCGCATCATTTCGCGGCTGATGTCGCAAGTTGGAAGGTCGTGACCGAACGACAACCAACCGACGCCGAGATGGCCGATGCAGCGTTCGCATGGCGAGTGTGCGGCCACGTCACATCCAATGCCATCGTTCTCGCCAAGGCCGGAACGGCGTGGGGAATCGGTGCTGGTCAGCAGAACCGTGTCGAGAGCGGCCAGATCGCCACATCCAAGGCCGACGGACGTGCCGCTGGTGGCGCGTGCGCCAGTGACGCCTTCTACCCGTTCCCCGACGGCATCGAAGCAGCGGCGTCCGCCGGAGTGGCCGTGGTCATCCAGCCAGGGGGCGCCCTCGGTGATGATGCCGTCATCGCCAAGGCGAATTCCCTCGGACTCTCGATGATCTTCACCGGCGAACGCCATTTCAAACACTGATCTTTCGCTGCGAGTTCGCGACCTGGACCCAGCATCGGCTCTTTCGTTTCACCGGAGTGTCGGGTGCTCAATCGCGGACCGTCCCCGCGAACGGTTGCACCTCACCCTGTCGCTACGCGCCCCGAGGAACTTGACCCGACTTTGTTCGACCAGAGCCCCCAGGGTGCTTGAACGGCTCCCAGGGGGACGGCGATAGCGTGGGTCGCTTGGCTGTTGTGGAAGAAGAGACGCAGGACACGAGGGCGATCTTCTGGCCGGGCATTCGCTTGCTCGGCAGTTACGCGCGCCGTCACCCTGGGCCGTTCTCGTTGTCGGTGTTCGGTGCTTCGGTCTTCTCGATCTTCTCGGTCGGCGGAACGGTGGTGCTCGGTAGAGTCACCGACGAAGTCGTGATTCCGGGATTCGACGAAAGCGTGGCCGGTTCGACGTTGCTCGTCGCAGGGCTGCTGATCGTGACGATGGCAGTGCTGCGGGCCATCGGGGTGGTGATGCGGCGGTACTTCGGCGCTATGACGGCCGACCGGCAGCAGGCGAGATGGCGTAGCCAGCTGTCGGACCGATTCGTCTCCGTGCCCATGTCGTTCTTCAAGGAGCGTCCGACCGGCGAACTCTTAGCTCACGCCGACACCGACGTGGAAACCGCGACCATGGCCATGCAACCGCTTCCGATGACGCTTGGCGTGATCGTGCTGTTCGTAGCCGCAATCGGCAGTTTGTTGGCCGCCGATCCGTGGCTGCTTCTGGTCGTTGTCTCGCTCTTCCCTATTCTGATCGCGGCCAACAGGATCTACAGTCATCGGGTCATCGGTCCCGCGTTCCAAGTCCAGGCCGCTCTTGGGAGAGTGAGCAGCGTGGTTCACGAGAGTGTCGACGGCGCACTCGTCGTCAAGACGCTCGGCCGCGAGGACGCCGAGGTGGCACGCCTAGAGGCCGAGGCCGGCAGGTTGCTCGAGCACAGGATCGTGTTTGGCAAGCTGCGAGCATCCTTCGAGCCGAGCCTCGAGGCGATTCCCAACCTGGGTGTCGTCGCGCTGCTTGCTGTCGGTGCGTGGCGAGTGTCGGCCGGGGGTGCCACGACGGGTGACGTCGTGCAGGCGATGCTGCTGCTCCAGATTTTGATCTTCCCGATGCGGGTGATGGGATTTCTTCTCGAGGAGCTTCCGCGCTCGCTTGTTGCTGCAGAGCGGATCCAGGCTGTCCTCACTGCGCCAGATGACGAAGACGCCAGCAGCTCGCCCGCGCTGCCGGAAGGTCCGCTGGACCTCGTCGTGAGCAACCTGTGGTTCGCGCACGGCGATGACTCGGTCCTGGAAGGAGTCGACTTCCGGCTCGAGCCGGGCGAAGTCGTTGCCCTTGTCGGGGCCACCGGAAGTGGCAAGAGCACCCTGGCTCAGCTGCTGTTTCGACTGGTCCGACCTTCGGCAGGCTCGATTCTGCTCGGTGGCCACGACCTGGCCGACATTCCGGCCGACGTGCTGACAGCCGATGCTGCGCTGGTCTTCCAGGAGACCTTCCTCTTCGCTGACCAAGTGGAGATCAACATTGATCCTGATGGAGTCTTCGGCCCGGATCGCGTCCGCGAAGCGGCCCGCATCGCCCGCGCCGATGAGTTCATCGACCTCATGCCGGAGGGTTTCGCGACCGTCGTCGGCGAACGCGGCGTGACGCTTTCGGGCGGGCAGCGTCAGCGAGTTGCTCTGGCCAGAGCCCTCGCGAGGCAACCCAGGTTCTTGTTCCTCGACGACGCCACCTCCGCTGTCGATCCGACGATCGAACGCGAGATCCTGGACGGGCTGGGCGAGACGGTGGCAACGACGACGTTGATCGTCGCCCACCGCGTTTCGACGATCAGGCTCGCTCATCGCGTGATCTTCCTCGATGACGGCAGGATCGCGGCCTCCGGCAGCCACGAAGAACTCCTCTCGCACCCGAGCTACGAGACGCTGGTCAGCGCATACGAGGACGAATCGTGATCGTCGACGAGGTCGAGCGGGAGCCGCTCGCCGACGAGGGTGCCATCGCGCTGCTGAAGCGCGGCATGGACGCGACTCCTGAGCTGCGGGTCGGCATCAGGACGACCGTATTGATGGCCATCGTCGGTGCTGCTGGAAAGCTGGCACTCCCGATTTTGATCCAGCAGATCGTCGATCGCGGACTCTCTAGCGGCGACGACTATCGGCCTGCGTTCGTGCTCGTTGCCAGCGTGCTCGGCGCTGCGCTCGTCTTGTCGATGGCGGTACTTCAGAGGGCGACATTCATCCGATTGATCAAGGCGACGGAGAACACCCTCTACGCCCTCAGAACGCGTGCATTTGCCCAGATCCATCGGTTGTCGATTGCGGATCACAACGATGCGAAGCGTGGCGTATTGGTGTCCAGGGTCACGAGCGACATCGAAACGCTCGCACGGTTCGCCCAGTGGGCCGGGATGAGCTGGATCATCAACTCGGTCCTGATTGTGGGCATTCTCGCCGTCATGTTCTTCTACTCGTGGCAGCTGGCGCTGGTGACGATCGCGGTCTACGTGCCGCTGCTGCCGGTCCTCAAGGTTTTGCAGAAACGGCAACTCGCGGCCTATGACGTCTACAGGACTCGTGTTGGGGAAACACTCTCGGAGATCAGCGAGACGGTTGGGGGTGCCGCAGTCATTCGTTCGTATGGACTTGGCAGGCGAACCAGGCGCCGTCTAGCTGACGTCATCGACAACCAGTACCGAGCCCGGATGGTCACCGTCCGCTACTTCGCGGTGATGTTCCCGCTGGGCGACATCTTTGCTGCGGTCGCGATGGCTACGGCGATTGGTGTGGGCGTTCACTGGGGAGGCGGCTGGGGCCTCGACACCGGCAGCATGATTGCGTTCATCTTCCTCCTCAATCTGCTCTTGAGTCCGGTCGGTGAGATCACCGAGATTCTCGACATGACCCAGACCGCTGTCGCAGGGTTCAGGAAGGTGCTGGGTCTGTTGGAGCAGGAGGTCGAGATCATCGAGCCCGATCCTGGAGTCGATCTCAAGCCGGGCGCTCTCGCCGTGTCGACGAGAGGATTGCGTTTCACCTATCGAGATGGGGCAGAAGTCCTCCACGGCATCGATGTCGACATCAGTGCAGGGACAAGTGTCGCCATCGTCGGCGAGACGGGGTCAGGCAAGACGACGTTCGCAAAGCTCCTATGTCGACTCGCTGATCCGACGGCAGGAATCATCGAGATCGGTGGGGTCGAGCTGAGGCTGATTTCGCCGTCGGCCCGCCGTGCCAACGTGAGAATGGTGCCCCAGGACGGGTTCCTCTTCGACACGACGATGCGCGAGAACATCCGTTTCGGGCGCCCCGATGCGTCTGAGGGTCAGATTCTCGCTGCCGTCACGTCGCTCGGCCTCGCCGGCTGGCTCGCCACGATGCCCGATGGTCTGGAGACCCGTGTCGGCGAGCGAGGCGAGTCTCTCTCGGTCGGAGAACGTCAACTGGTTGCTTTGATTCGTGCCCAGCTTGCCAATCCCGGATTGTTGATCCTCGACGAGGCGACCAGCGCCGTCGATCCCGAAACCGAGCGTGCGTTGGCGGTCGCATTGCAACGACTCTCGATCGGCAGAACCACGATCTCGATCGCCCACCGTCTGTCGACAGCGGAGGCCGCTGACATCGTGCTGGTTTTCGATCAAGGCGAACTCCTCGAATCCGGATCACACGGCGAACTCGTGCTCCGCGGCGGTGTCTACGCCAGCTTGTTCAAGAGCTGGCAGGGCAACACCAAGGCCGGCTGAGCGACCATCAGGAGAGCTGCCACACCGCGGCTACGATCAATTCACCAACCCCCCGATTGGAGTCCAGCCAGATGAACGATCCCGTACGCGTGGCGGTCACAGGAGCAGCCGGCCAGATCGGCTACAGCCTCCTCTTCAGGATCGCCGCGGGTTCGATGCTCGGTCCCGATCAGCCCGTCATCTTGCAGATGCTCGAGATTCCACCCGCCCTTGGCGCCCTCAGCGGTGTCGCGATGGAACTCGACGATTGCGCATTCCCTCTGCTGGCAGGCATGGTGGAGACGGCCGACGCTGACGAAGCGTTCGCTGGTGCCGAGTACGCCCTTCTCGTCGGTTCGATGCCTCGCAAGGCCGGCATGGAGCGCGGCGATCTGCTCGAGGCGAATGGCGGCATCTTCACCGTGCAGGGCAAGGCGCTGTCCGACAGTGCTGCCAGTACCGCGAAGATCTTGGTTGTCGGCAACCCTGCCAACACGAATTGCCTCATCGCGATGCGCAATGCGCCGAACATTGCCGACTCGCAATTCACTGCAATGACCCGTCTCGATCACAACAGGGCCATCGCCCAGGTCGCGGCCAAGACGGGTACGACGGTCAACGACGTCACGAACATGACGATCTGGGGCAATCACTCTGCCACCCAGTATCCGGACCTGTTCCACACCAACGTGAGCGGTCAGAACGCGGCGGCAACGATCGACGATGAAAGCTGGCTCTCCGGCGAGTTCATTCCAACGGTCCAAAAGCGGGGCGCAGCGATCATCGAAGCGCGCGGCTTGTCATCGGCTGCCTCGGCCGCGAGTGCCGCTGTCGATCACATGCACACTTGGGCCCATGGAACGGCTGAAGGCGACTGGGTGAGCATGGGAATCCCATCAGACGGGAGCTACGGCGCCCCGGAAGGAATCATCACCAGCTACCCGGTCACCTGTAGTGACGGTGCGTATTCGATCGTCCAGGGGCTTGACATCAACGAATTCTCGCAGTCGAAGATCGAAGCGTCATGGGCCGAGTTGGTTGAAGAACGCGATGTTGTCTCGGGTCTCGGCCTGCTGGGCTGAGAGTTCGACCGTCTACTTCAAGAACTTGCTCGTCGTGTTGTCGGCGAGGGCTTTGCCGTTCGTCTGACACGTCGCGCAGTAGCTGATCGTGTAGCGCCGGTACTCGACGGTTCGCACCGTGTCGCCACAGGCGGGGCATGGTTGGCCAACTCGGGAATGGACTGCGCTCGGTCGGTCAGCCGATTTCGACATCTCGGCTCGGCCCCGATCGTAGGCGAGTCCTTCTTCCACGATCTCGGTGACGGCGACATGGATCCTCTCTGCTGTCGCAAGATCGAACTTCCCTGTCATGGCGAAGGGTGACAGCTTTGCTCGATGGCAGATCTCGTTGCTGAGCCGTCGGCCGAGGCCCGAGAGCAGCCGTTGATCTCGGAGGAATCCATGCAGTCGCATGTTGTTCGAGTTCAACAGCTCCAACAGCTGATGTGGATTCATCGATGTTGCTTCCGGCCCGACTTTGTTGATCGGCACCTGGTCGACCGGGTGGCCGGCGACGACCCAGACACCAGCGCGATGTTCCGTACCTGGCTCGGTGAGCAGAAGCGAGGTGTTGTCCTCGAACGTCCATCTGGCGAGGCCGCCTCGCGGCTTCTTGCTCTGTTTCGAGTCTGGCTTGAGTCGACCTCCCTGCATCAGGTGAACGACGAATGTGAGCTCACCAAACCGGAGTAGGAGGTACTTGGCGTAAGCGGCAACTTCTTCGAGTGGCCTGCCAGTGGCGGCCTCGGGCCGAGGCTCGAACGTCTTCAGCACCGTGAAAGACAAGGGTTGGAACGACGAGAGCTTCGCACCGCGGAACTCATCGGTGAGTCGCTCGGCATGTGCTCTGATCTCAGGAATCTCTGGCACATCTCAACGGTACGACTCGAATGGGTGTCCGGTCACCCACGCGGGCGGTTATGGATGACCGGACACTCCACTCATGGGTGTTCAACGGACATCGGGGTGCTTCATGACACCACTTCCCGAAAGTTTCGGCAGCTACGGCGACTGGCTTGACCGCCGGCAGGGCCGAGGTCTACTCGCAGTCGACTTCTGATCTGATCAGCGTCTGTCAGTCCTTCTCGGGTAGGGCGAATTCGATCCGCTCATCGCTCCATCCATTGATGAGGTCATGCGCCTCGATCAGGACGGATTCGGTTCCTTCGGGGATCTCGACGTTGTTCAGTGCTCTGGTGAACGGCTGCTCTGCCGCGTGGTCGTGGGTCAGCTGTCGCGTACCGAGGACGAGGCCATCGAGGGTCAGCACCCTCCAGGCATCTGCATATCGCTCTTCGGTGTCGTACGGCGAGCTGATGGTCACTCGGATCGACCAGGTCGTGTCCCCGATCGGATCGAAGATCGCTCCGACGATGTCCGGAAAGCGCTGCGAAAGCAGTTGGCGGCGCTCTGCAGCGGCTGTCGCCGGTGAGTCGTCACCTGAGCACGCCATCAGGGTCGCCGCGATGGCGATCGCCCCAAAGGCCGCTCGTAGACCGCCCGGCATCAGACCGGAGCTGCGCCTGCGAGCTTGCGAAAGATCGCGACCAGTGCACGGTCGTCGAAGTGATCGCCTTCGACGTTGGCGGCGTGATCCGGTTCGTAGATGGCAATGTCGATGAGGTCGGGTTCGGTGATCACACCGGCTGCGACCAGCGACGCGAACTTGGCATCGAAGCCACGTTCGACGAAGTGTTCGGCGTTGATGCCGAGGGCAAACGTCGCTCCGGTCCTGGCGACTCGGAGCATTTCGTCGAATGCTTCTGGTCCAACGTGGCCATGCGTGAATGTGCCGGCGCTGATCACGCCCGAATACGTATCGTCGGCTATGTCGAGTGGTTGCATGAGGTCGGCTGCGATGAGATGCCGGTAGGCCGCTTCGCCGTCAGCGTTCGTTTTGGCAGCGGCGTTGGACAGCATCGCCGGTGAGATGTCGATGCCGTCGATTGGTTCGATGTCGAGTCGGCGAAGTTCGACACCGACGATGCCCGTGCCGCATCCGACGTCGAGCACTTCTCCCTTGACTTCGCCCTGGTGGACCACGAAGAGATCGGCCACGGTCCGGTGGTACACGTACCCCATGTACTCGATGAAGCCCGACTCATATGTCGGGGCCCAGTCTTCGTAGAGGGTCTTGTTTCCACTCGGTGTCTTCGCGGCGTAGGCCGCTTCCAGACCGATTTCGGGGACTGGTTCGGTGCTGTCTCCCATGGGAACAGGTTCTATCAGCTTGCCGCTGTTGCCTGGACGGAGACCGTCGCCGGTCTCAGCCCGAGGGTTCTGCATACAGCCAGGCTCAGCTCCGGCTTGTTCATCGTGTAGAAGTGGAACTGACGGACACCATGTTCCGAGAGTTGCCTGCACTGCTCGGCTGCGACCGTGGCTGCGATCAGCGAGTGAATCTCGGGTGCCTTGTCGAGACCTCCGAAGAGTTCCGGCATCCAGGGGGGAATCGTGGTGCCGCAGCGGGAAGCGAAGCCGCTGACACGCTCGAAGTTCGTGATCGGCATGATGCCGGGGATGATGGGTGCGCTGATCCCTGCCGACCTGCAATCGTCGGTGAACCGGAAGTACTCGTCAGTGTTGAAGAAGAACTGGGTGATGGCCCGATCGGCTCCTGCGTCGAGCTTTCTCTTGAGGTTGTCGATGTCCTTGGCTCGAGATGCTGCCTTTGGGTGCGTTTCGGGATAGGCAGCGACGGAAATGTCGAAGATCGAGCCGTCAGCTCTTCCGCGAATGCCTTCGACCAGTTCAGCTGCGTCGACGTAGCCCGAAGTCGTCTGGTCGGCGCCGTCGGGTGGGTCACCTCTGAGCGCGACGACCCTGTGGATCCCCGACTCGCGGTACGAGTCGAGGACGCCGTGTGTTTCGTCCTTGGTCGCTGCGATGCAGGTGAGGTGAGCGGCTACGTCGGATGAAGTGGACGCCCGCACGTTCGCGACGGTGTCGTTCGTGCGGTCCTTCGTCGATCCTCCCGCACCGTAGGTCACGCTGAAGAACGATGGTTCGAGCTGATCGAGAGCGCGGGCACAGTCGGACAGGTTGTCTGCCCCGGCGTGGGTTGAGGTCGGAAAGAACTCGAACGACACTTCGACGTCGGTCTTGATGCGGGTCACCGGCCATGGGCGTCGAGCGAGACGTTCGGTGACTGCTGTGTCGATGGCCTCTTCTGTCAGCGGAGTGATCATGATGTGGCCTGTTTCTCGATGTCGGTGGCGTTGACGAGATTGATCTCCGTCGTGTCGACTCGGCGTGCGACCCACAGGAACATTCCGAGCGCTGAGTCTGTGGCAGCCCCTGGGAGGAAGTGGGAGGTTCCTGTGATGTCGAGACCTGCTCTGTCACACCATGTGCTGACCTCCGCCTCGCTGAAACCCAGCCGGCGGTGTGCGTGTTCGGTGCGGAGGATCTCGACGTCGTGTTGAGCGAAGTCGACGATCAGCAGTTGCCCGTTTGGTCGTAGTGTTCGTGAGGCCTCCGCGATTGCGCCGCATGGATCGTCGAGGAAGTGGAGGACATGATGCAGGATGGCCACGTCGGCGGTTCCTGGTTCGACATCGAGGTCGTAGACGTTGCCGAATCTGACCGAGCAGTGATGGAGGTGGAGTTCGTCGAGGTGGGTTCTGGCCAGGTTCAACATTTCGCGGCTGAGGTCGATACCGAGGCCGCGGACGATGCGGTCGGCAAAGATCTCGAGCATGCGACCAGTACCGGTTCCTATGTCGATGAGATCGGTGACGTGCATGCCCTCGGTTGCCGCGAGCAGAGCCTCTTCGACGACAGAGTCCGCGACGTGAAGCGATCGCATCTCGTCCCAGTCACTTGCGATGCGTTCAAAGTACGCGGCCGCCGAACCGGCACGTTCGGCACGCACTGCGTCCAGCCGTTCGAAGTCTCGAACCATCGACGGGGCGGACCGGTCGATGAGTGGCTCGATTGCGTCGATCACCTGGGCCCCGATGCCTGAAGTGCGAGGTCGGAAGAATGCACTGGTTCCTTCGCTGTGCCGTACGAGGACACCGGCGTCGCACATCAGCTTGAGGTGACGGCTCACCCGGGGTTGGCTCTGGCCGAGCACGGCACAGAGCTCGTTCACGGTCAGCTCTGTTCTGGCGAGGACGGCGAGGATCCTCAGCCGAGTCGGTTCACCGACAGCTTTGAGCGGCGCAAGCAGGTCTTCCATGCGTCTATAAAGATATCTTTATGTTCTCACCGAAGTCAACTCACAGCGGTCGTGGCGACCGCGAAGAGTCGGTCGGAGGTCTAGCCCGGTCGGCGCTTCGCTCTGGGGTGCTGATCGACGACCATGTCGTCGGCGGGATCAGGACCGAGGCCGTACTCGGCGAGGATCTGTTGGCTGTAGGCGATACGACCGGTGATCTTGCGGGACACGAGCAGGTGGGCGGCTTCGGCCATGACAGTGTCCTGCTCGACGAACGCCACCCTGTCCGGGGTGATCAGCCGATGATGCACTACTCCCGGTGTCGGCACGATGCTTGTCGGACTCAGAACGTTCACGGTGACGCCGTTGCCGTGAACCTCCGAGGCCAGCCCTGTCGTGAATCGTTCGAGAGCAGCCTTGACCATCCCGTACACGGCGCCACCGGTGCTTCCGCCGAACGGGGGTCCTTCTGGATGCAGAGCAGCTTTGGAGGAGATGTTCAAGATCGAGCCGGATTCGCGCTCGATCATTCCCGGTAGCACCATCTGGGAGAGATCGAACGGGGCCCTCACCTGAACCTCGAACATCAAGCGGTAATGCCTTTCCTCGAAGTCTTTCACCGGGACGAAGTACGTGACAGCACCATTGTTCACGAGGATGTCGACAGGGCCGAGCTCACGTTCGGTTTCGGATACGAGGCGCGCTCGGTCCTCATCGGCTGCGAGGTTGGCGGCGACCGCGACTGCGGCGCCGCCAGTGGCAACGATGTCGTCGACGGTCTCTGTGATGGTGCCTTCGAAAGCACTCTGGCCCGGCTCGACCGTTCTGGCAGAGACGCATACCGCTGCGCCGGACGCCGCCAGTCTCCGAGCAATGGCAGCCCCGATCCCCCTACTCGCCCCCGTCACTAGCGCGACACGACCTTCAAGGGTGCGATCTTCTGCCAACTCGGACATGGATGCTCCTGGTTCAGTCACTGAAACCTCTCGGATACAACGTCTCGGTGTGTCCATCGACGGCGAGCAGTTGCCCACTGATCGATCGGGCGTGATCGCTAGTGAGGTAGAGGATCATGTCGGCGATCTCGTCGGACTCGACGAAGGACGCCATCGAGACGCCGAGCGTGTACATCCGCCTGACGTGCTCCTCGGTGATCCCGTCAGACTTGGCGTGTGCCGCGATGACTCGGTCCATTCTTTCGCCGTTGATCGACCCAGGGGCGATGGCGTTCACTCTGATGCCGTGAGGTCCGAGTTCCATCGCCATGGTCTTTGTGAGCCCGACGACGGCGAACTTTGCGGCCACATAGGGGGAGCGGTGTGGCATGCCGAGAAAGCCGGCAGTGGACGACAGGTTGATGATGACGCCTTTACCGGCTGCCTTCATCGGCGGGATGACCCGGCGTGCGGTGAAGAACATGGCGTCGAGGTCGACGCGAAGACAGCGCTGCCAGTCATCGGTCGTGATGTCCTCGATGGGTGCCGTTGGTCCTGCGATGCCGGCGTTGTTGACGAGGATGTCCACGCCATCGGAGACGATGGGGACAAGCCACGCGTCAACCGCCTCGGGGTCGGCGACGTCGACCACCGAACCGAAGATGCCGTCGGGAAGCGAATGCACTGCTTCGGGCACGACGTCGCAGACGTAGACATCGGCACCTTCGCGGCGCAGTGTGTTGGCGATCACGAGCCCGAGACCTCCGGCTCCGGCCGTGACTACGGCGCGCTGGCCACTGAGGTCGGTTCTCAACTCTCGGAACTCCTTCGATCGGCCTGGGTGGCCATGGTTGCTTTGACGGCGATGAGTGATGCAACTTTCGATGGCGTCAGCCCGTCAGTATTCACCCTGGTGTAGAGCGAATAGCTCTGCTCGCGCTCGGCAAGCAGGCTCAGGATTGTTTCGCGCGGATTCCCCGACGCTTCGATCAGTGGCCGCAGCTGTCGACCAGAGGTCACCCGTCCCAAGATCGTGTCAACGCTGGCATCGAGACAGAACACCTGGCTGTCTGCGCCGAGTGCCTGTGCGTTCTCTTCCCGCAGCATGAGACCGCCGCCGGTTGCGATCACGACGCCCTCCATCGCCGCCAGGTCGGCTACGAGGGAGGATTCGATCTCGCGGAAACCCTCTTCGCCGTCTCTTTCGAAGATCTCCGGGATCGGGCCGTGGTGCTCTTCGATCATCTGATCGGTGTCGACGAAGTCGAATCGGATCTGGTGGGCGAGGATTCGTCCGACCGTGGACTTTCCCGTTCCCATGAACCCGGTCAGCACGATCTTGAGTGGCAGCGCTGCCTTCTCGTGTTCGCCGTCACGCATGGGGCAAGGCTACTTGAGGGTCTCGTCGCGATCTCTTGACAGTTCTGTGGTGGATTCGTTGATGTCGGCGGTGGTGAACGCGGCCTCGAGCTGGGCGAGCACCTGTCGATGTGCTGCGAGGCTCGCAACTTCGCCCGACAGCACGATGGCGCCAGTCTGCACACCATCGAGTGCGTTCATCTCACCACTCCGGACAGAGACTGCTGTCGCATGTGTCTGACGAAGAACGACGTCAGGCCGAGCAGCCGGGCCGGACTGGATCGAAGCGCCGGATGAGCTGAGGGTCAGGTGAAAGATGACATCGCCGTATGGGCCGCCATGAACCTCCTGCTGGAGCGTGAGGTTGGCGTGTTGACACAACTGCATGAGCTCCTGATCACTCTTCATGGCCGCGTCGACACGTGCGATCCAGTCGGCGCTCAGGTATTCGGTCATCGGGGTCAGGGTACTGTCGTCGCCTTTGTCCGAATACCCTCTGAGATGTGACCTTTCCGAACCGGCGTCTTCGCCGCCTCAGAAGCACGCCGGCGATGCGCCGGCTCGTGGCCGAGACCCAGCTGAGTGTGAACGATCTCATTGCCCCGCTGTTCGTGAAGGAGGGCATCGAGGAACCCCTCCCGATTGTCTCGCTCCCTGACGTGGTGCAGCACAGCAGGTCATCTCTGGTGACAGAGGTCGAACGACTCCGCGATCTGGGTGTCCCCGCTGTCATGCTCTTTGGCGTGCCTCTGCGGAAAGACAGCATGGGGTCTGAGGCCTGGAACCCAGAAGGCATCGTGCAGGTGGCACTCGAGGAGCTTCGTGGTGCGGTTGGTGACGACGTCGTGCTCATGGCGGATCTGTGTGTCGATGAATACACCGATCACGGCCATTGCGGCATCGTCGGTGACGACGGTGATGTCGACAACGATGCGACCCTTGAGCTGTACCAACGAGCCGCCGTTGCCCAGGCAGCGGCCGGAGCGCACGTCGTTGCCCCTTCGGGGATGATGGACGGGCAAGTCGCCGCCATTCGGGCTGCACTCGATGATGCCTCGCACTCGACCATCCCGATCCTCGGCTATAGCGCGAAGTACGCGTCGGCGGAGTACGGGCCCTTCCGCGACGCAGTCGATGTCTCGATCGCAGGTGGTGGTGATCGGAAGAGTTATCAGCAAGATCCTGCCAACGCACGTGAAGCTATGGAGGAGATCAGGTTCGACATCGCCGAGGGCGCCGACATGATCATGGTGAAACCTGCATTGGCGTACCTCGATATCATCGCCGCGGCCAGAGCCGAGTTCGATGTTCCGCTCGCTGCGTACCACGTGTCTGGCGAGTATGCGATGTTGAAGGCAGCGGCTGTGAACGGCTGGATCGATGGGGAGGCCACAGCCTTCGAACACCTCACATCGATCAAGAGGGCCGGCGCCGACATGATCCTCACCTATCTCGCCGGCGAGGTCGCCGAGATTCTCGCCGGCTGAGCTCAGGGCGTGGCGATCCGTCCGAGCCAACGGCCCCGAAGACCGACCAACACGCCAGCAGAAGCGACGAGCAGCACCACGCTCAGGACGGCGGCTGCTCCTGGATCGGTCTCGATCAGCAGCAACACTTCGGTCGGAACGGTCCGGCTCTGGCCAGGGAGACTCCCCGCGAACGTGATCGTCGCTCCGAGCTCACCCACGGCGCGTGCCCAGGTGAGAGTGGCTCCTGCGATCAGGGCCGGGCGCAACATCGGCAATCCGACGAGACGCCACCGTTGCGATGGCGAAGCTCCGAGAGTTGCTGCCGCGTCGAGCTGACGGACGTTGATCGAGTGAAACCCGGCCTCGACCGCGACAACGAGGAAGGGCAACGACACGAAAAGCTGCGCGATGACGACACCGGCCGGTGTTCCGAGCAGCGTGAGGCCGAACTGTTCGTCGAGTGCCGAGCCGAGGACGCCTCTGCGGCCCAACAGGCTCACGAGTGCAATGCCACCGGCGACAGGTGGGAGGACCATCGGCACGGTGACGATGGCCCGAAGTGCTGTGGTGAGCGGGCCCTTCTTCGCCGCGAGCACTGCCGCAAGAGGAACGCCGAACGCGATGGCGCACAGCGTGGTCACCGAGCTGGTGATGGCGGTCACGCGGAGCGCATCTCGAGTCCGCTCCTGACCGAGGTGGTCGAAGAACGAGCCGAACGGCGTCCTGATGACGAGCGCGACCAGTGGGAGTACGAGCGTAGCGATGGCCAGCGCTGCCATCGGAAGGACGACGTACTTCATCCGGCTGTCGATGAGCGATCTCATGGCACGAGGAACCCAGCGGCGACGAGTGTGGACCTGGAGGCTGGTGAGCCGAGATGGTCGAGGAACTCGATGCCGTGGTCGGTTGCCCCGCCGATTGCAGCCGCTGAGTAGGTCGCCAGCGCCCCGTCGAGCGGTGAATTCGCGAAGCCACTGGCGTCTGTTGCGTAGATCACGGCGACGTCAGCGTCACCCGTTCTCAGTCGGGTGACGACCGCAGCAGCACTCGGCTCGAGAGAAGCGGGTCCGACGATTCCCGGGTCGATTCCGACGTGAAGGAATGCCGCCGCCGTGTACTCGCCGAGCGGAACTGCAGGATCGGCGAGGGTGATGATGAGATCTGATCCGATGAGTTCCTCGATCGCCACCGGCTGAACTCCCGACGCGAAGGCGAGGACGATCTCATTGAGGGCGAAATCAACTGGCTCGCCGTCGAGCGCCCGAGTTGATGACAACTCTCCGATGATGCGAACGCTTGCGATGATCGCCACGTCGGCGGGGAAGCCGTCGCGAAGCTGAGCGGCCAATGTCTGGCTGCCCGCGTAGCTGATCTCGACCTCGATACCGGATTCACTTGTCCAATCGGCCGCAATGTCGTCGAGGGTTCCCTGGAGACTCGACGCCGCGACCACAGTCACCTTTCGCTCTGAGTCGTCAGAGCAGGCGCCGGCGCCGAGAGCACTCGCCACACAAGCAGCTGACAGCCAGAACGCCCTCAACGAGGGACCTCGATGACGACGTTGGTCGATTTCACGACGGCCAGCGCCAACATTCCTGGTTCGAGTCCGAGATCTTCGACCGCTTCCGAAGTGAGCAGTGACACGACGCGGTGCGGGCCCGCCTGTATCTCGACCTGAGCAGCGACGTCACCGATCTTGACGTCGGTCACGATCCCAACAAAACGATTGCGCGCCGAGCGTCCCAGAAGTTCCTCGAACTCATGCGTTGGCGAACTCTCGGCGGCAATTGCGGCAAGATCGACACCGTCGACCAGACGTTGACCACCTTCGGTGCGTGTGGTCGACAGCTTCCCTTGATCGGCCCAGCGCCTGACCGTGTCGGGGCTGACGCCGAGCAGCGTCGCGGCTTCACCGATTTTGAACATAGCCATATCTTCACGATAGAGATCGAGGGATTACTTTGCGAATGCTAGAGATCTCATATAATTCTCTGGTGACTGCAGTATTTGCCGTCGGAGTGTCTCCCGTTTGCCCGGCTGTGGCAGCATGCTGGCCGTGGAAACCGAACTTCGTCGTCGTCTGACCGCCGAGTCTGTCGGCACCGCGTTTCTCCTGCTTGCCGTTGTCGGTAGCGGGATCATGGCCCAGCAACTCTCGACGGACGTTGGGCTCCAGTTGCTCGAGAACTCGATGGCGACCGCTGGTGCGCTGTTTGCGTTGATCGCAGTGTGGGGTCCCGCCTCGGGGGCCCACTTCAATCCGGCAGTCACGTTGTGGGCCCGTCTGTCTGGTGATCTGACGACCAGAGTTGCCCTGTTCTACGTGGTTGCTCAGGTCGTGGGAGGCATCACCGGGGTGATCGCTGCCAACGTCATCTTCGACCTCGACGCGATCTCGTGGTCGACCACCGATCGAGACACGATCCCCAAACTCATCTCCGAGGTAATAGCCACGTTTGGCCTTTTGATGGTCATCGTCGGACTGGTCCGCAACGGTGGGGAGCGATTCGTCGCGGCAGCCGTTGCCGCCTACATCGGTGGGGCATATTGGTTCACCTCATCGACGAGTTTCGCCAACCCCGCTGTGACGGTGTCGAGGATGTTCAGCGACACCTTTGCCGGAATCGAACCGTCGGGCGCCCCGCTGTTCATCGTCGCCCAGATCATCGGTGCTCTCTGCGCGGTTGCTGTAATGAACTTCGTGTACCCGAAGGACGGTGCGTGACTCGTCTTCGAGGTCGTTCGCAGATGACGGGCGCGCTGATGCTGCACCACACCCTTGGGGCGAGCCGAGGCGGTTCGGTCCATCCGCGACCAGATCGACGTCCGCGTCTGAACCCTTCTGTCTGAGTTGCTCGACTGACGTAGCGGCCCGATGGCGATCAGGTGAAATCGAAGGCGACCCGAACTCCCTGCCGGAGTCCTGCCAGTGAAGCGTGGTCGATAGCGTCCTTGTAGTCGTCGATACGGTAGGTAGATGTCACTAGACGGCCGAGATCGAGTTCCTTGACCAGTTGGGTTGCGAGCTCGAAGGTGTGAACGTCACGGTCGTGGTGGTGTTCTGTGCCGTAGCAGTACGCGCCGACCAGCTCTGTTTCGCGGTGCCAAACCGCCGTCAAGTCGACTGACTCGGTGCCTGGCATGCCGAGTATGACCACCCTGCCACGGGGGCGGACGATGCCAACGGCCTGGTTGATCGAGCTTCCAGAGCCGACAGCGTCGATCACCGCATCGGTGCCTCCTGCGAGGCGTTGACCGATCACACCGCAGCCGACGACCCTGCGAGCAGCGCGCGTGAGTTCGTCTGGTGACACGACCAGATCTGCGCCGGCCATGTCGGCGAGCACTCGCTGATGCGGGTACTTCGCGCCGACGATGATGGTGTCGGCGCCTGTGAATCGGCTGAGGGCGGCGGTTGCGGCGAGACCCATCATTCCCGCGCCCATCACCGCTACGGTCCCGCCGTCTGGCACGTTCGCTTTCAGCGCGGCATGTACGCCGGCCGCGACCGGCTCGACGATGACCGCGGCGGGATCGTCGAGGTCATCGTCGATGAAGTGCAGCATCGAGTCGTGGGCGATGAAGCTCTCGGCCCAAGCTCCGCCTGTCGAAGAGCACGACCCGAGCTGGAGACCGGGCTCGAGCTGGCCCGTATTCAGGTGGGCGTAGTCATTCGTATCGGCCGGCGCCTCGCCGTCCTCGACGTCGAAGCCCCGTGCTGCTCGACCGAGAACTGGTTCGACGATGACTCGACGACCGTCGTCGAGTTCTCCGACGACCTCATGGCCCATGACGAACGGGAATGATACGAGGTGTTCGAAGTAGCGCGACGACCGCCCGTCGATGGTGGCGAGGTCCGAACCACAGATGCCGCTCATACGTGTCTTGACACGGTGCCAGCCGTCCCCGGGCATCGTGGGTTCGTCGACGTCGGTAAGGGTGAGAGGCCCGATTCGGGCTCCGATGCCTGGTCTGAGGCGGCTGGCGGCTGCGGCGGCTGCGAAACGCGCCTCCTTCCGCTGAAAGAGGAGAGCCTTCATCAAGTCACCATCTTCTCACGGGAGATATGTACGGGGGTTCACAGGATTTCCGTCAACTCGAACTTCGAAGTGAAGGTGGTCGCCCGTCGAGAAACCGGTCGAGCCCATCTTGCCGACTTCCTGGCCTTTCCCGATGGTCGAACCGTTCGTTGCTGTTCGCTGTGACATGTGGGCATACAGCGTGGTCACGTGGGGTCCGTGGCTGATGATGACAGTTTCGCCGAACCCTCTCATCCTGCCCGAGAAGATCACGGTGCCAGATTCGGCGGCCCAGATCGGCGTCCTTGCGCTGTTGCCGATGTCTATCCCGGTGTGGAGTCGCTCGGTCCCGGTGATGGGGTGTTTGCGAAGGCCGTAGGAGGAGGTCACCGACCCTGTTGTCGGCCAGATCAGGTCGAGGTCCTCGAGAGATGTTGGTGGCGGCTCATCGCCACCTTCAGCCGACGTTGTGGTGGTGGCCGCAGGGTCGGTTTCGTTGATGGTGGTGGTCGTCTCATCGCTGGTATCGCCGGTGGAGTCTCCGTCGTCTGGGGGCGCGGTGGTCGTTGTGGTGGTTGTTGTCGTCGTCGACGAGGTTGCCAGCCAGGCCAGTGCCGCCTCGCGGGCGATCTCGCGCTGTGCGTCGCGAATGATGGCGTTGATCTCGCCTTCGGCAGCGGCCATGGCCGCGATCTCGTCGTCGAGGTGCTCGACGAGTTCCGCTAGCTCAGCTCTGATGCTCTGCTGCCGGATGATGTCGTCGTGTAGTTGTTGCAGTGCTGTCTCGAGATCGGCCTGGGCCGAGATCGCTGCATCCCGCTGGATCGACGCCTCGATGTAGAGACGCTCGAGGTCGTCTTCGACTGCACGAAGCTGGTCGAGCAGTTCGCGTCCGTCGAGGTCGACGTAGCGGAACAATGCGTCGCGTCTCGCCTGGCGCGTGAGGTCTTGTTCGTCCAGGCTCTCGGTACGGGGGGCCACATAGGCGGCGATCACGCGGTCCTGGGTCATCGATCGGAGCCGCTCTGCCTCATCGAGGGTGAACTGGATGCGGTCCTGTATCGCCATCTCCGCCGCGACGGCATTTGCTACAGCAGTCCGAGCGATCTGTATGGCTCGTTCTTGGGCGCTGACTTCTTCGTTCAGCGCGTCGAGCGCCTCGATCAGATCGACGTCGGTGGCCTCGAGAACATCGATCTGACGGGCGAGTTCCGTGCGATCGGCGCGGTTCTTGGCGCGGGCTTCTCTGGCTTCTCTGAGTGTCTCGCGCGGATCGTTTTGGGCCATAGCCAGAGGCGCGGCGATGAGAGAACCCACCACCAGTCCTATGACGATGAGAGCACGGTGTTTCACGAGCGCAGCGGTTCACGTTCTTGTCTGACGACGGGGATCAGTATGACCACCCGGCCGAGGAGCCTATGTCACTCTGCGTGCGAAAACGTCATGGGAAAGCAACAAATCGCGACGGTGCGCGCTGTGCCGGGGGTCAGACGACGGTTCGGGCGTCAGATGACGATGTTGACGAGCTTTGGTTCGCGCACGATGACCTTGCGGATTTCGTTGCCGCGGGTCCACTCGCTGACCTTCCCCGACGCGAATGCGGCTGCCTCGGCGTCGGTTGCGTTGATGTCGGCTGCGACGTCGATCCGATCCCTGACCTTGCCGTTGACCTGCACGATCATCGTGATGGTGTCCTCTCGTGCTGCGTCAGCGTCTGCTTCCGGCCAGGCCTGAAGGTGGATCGAGCTCTGGTTGCCGCGGTCGCGCCACAGCTGCTCGGTGATGTGAGGTGAGATCGGGGCGAGGAGTTTGATCATCGTCTCCACCCCTTCGTTCCAGACGTCGACAGAAACAGCTTCGTTTCGAGATGCGTCGAGCATGTCGTTGCGGAGTGTCATCAACGCCGCAACGGCGGTGTTCCACTTGAAGGCCATCATTTCGGAATCGACCTTCTGGATCGACTGGTGGATCCTTCGTCGCAGTCCGATGTCGGCGTCATCGCTTGGTGCTTTTGGCGAGTAGTCGAGCGTCCCGATCCGCCACATGTCCTCGATGAAGCGACGACAGCCGATGATGTTGTGGTTGTCCCATGGCCCGCCCTTCAGCCACTCGAACGCGAACATCAGGTAGGCCCTGACCGTGTCAGCGCCGTACTCGTCCACTAGGTCGTCCGGATTGACGACGTTGCCTTTCGACTTTGACATCCTCTGGACTTCGAGGTGCTGTTTCAGCTGATTTACGTCGTTGCCGCCGGGGATATGGGCAATCTCGACAACGGCCTCCGGGGGCACTTCGACTGTGACCGTGGTCTCGCCGGTGTCGACCTGCAGCAGGTTCTCGGTTCGACGCATCAGTTCACCGACGACAGCTCCTTCGAAGTCAGCAGCTTCGCCGTCGACCTTGAGCTTGGACGCGATCAGACGAGCGCCGTCGGACTCACCGTCGATGACCAGGCGATCGCCGGCACGTTCTTCGCCCAGGATCTGTCCCTGGTTGCGAAGCAGCATGAACGGTTCGTCGAACGCGCCGTCAGCATCCTTGCCGTGGGCTTCCATGATGGCTCTGGTCTCTTCGAAGTGCCCCATGTCCCGCATGGCCTTCACGAAGAACCTGGCGTACAGGAGATGCATCACGGCGTGTTCAGCGCCGCCGGTGTACACGTCGACAGGCAACCAATAGGCGGCCTCCTCCGGATCGAAGGGCCCGCTGGCGAAGTCGGGCGAGAGGTATCGGAACCAGTACCACGACGAGCACATGAACGTGTCGAGGGTGTCGGTCTCGCGGCGCGCCGGTTTGCCATCGCTGTCGACCGCAGCAAAGAACGGTTCGTGACGACCCAGCGGGCTTCTGCCATCGAACTCGACGTCTTCTGGAAGCACGACGGGAAGATTGGCGTCAGCTGTCGCTTCGATGGTGCCGTCTTCTCTGTGGACCATGGGGATGGGTGATCCCCAATATCGCTGTCTCGAGATCAGCCAGTCGCGCACGCGGTAATTGATCGACTCTTTGCCGGCCCCGTGCTGGTCGAGCCAGTCGATCGCCGCCGCGATCGAGGGGTTGGCCCGGCCCTTGGCCTCGGTGACAGCGATGCCGTCGATCGGGCCGCTGTTCACCACGACGCCTGGTCCGATGTAGGCCTCGTCCATGGTCGCACCATCGAGTGGATCTGCGTCCGCGGGTTGGATCGTCGGTGTGACGGTCAGACCGAACTTTCGCGCGAACTCGAAGTCGCGCTCGTCGTGGGCAGGCACCGCCATGATGGCGCCAGTTCCGTACGAGATGAGGACGTAGTCCGCCACCCACACTGGTACTCGCTGGCTGTTGACGGGGTTGATGGCGTAGCCGCCGGTGAACACACCGGTCTTGTCGACCTCGCCCTCAAGTCGTTCGAGTTCGGTTCGGCGAGCTGCCGCTTCGCAGTAATCGGTGACGGCGGTTCGCTGCCCGTCTGCCGTCAGCGTCTCGACCAGAGGGTGTTCGGGAGCCAATACCATGAACGTTGCGCCCCACAGGGTGTCGGGCCTGGTGGTGAAGACGGTGATGGTGTCGCCGTCCTCGGTGGTGAAGTCGACCCTCGCACCTTCGGACCGGCCGATCCAGTTGCGCTGTTGGGCCTGAATCGAGTCGGGCCAGTCGATGCCTTCGAACTCGAGCAGCTCGTCGGCGTACTTCGTGATGCTGAAGAACCACTGCTCCATCATCTTCTGGATGACGGGTTGGCCGGTTCTTTCGTCGAGGCCGTCGATGATCTGCTCGTTGGCCAGCACCGTCTGCAACGTGGGCGACCAGTTGACCATGGCCTCTCCGCGGTACGCCACGTCATGCTCGTACATCTGCTTGAAGAGCCACTCGGTCCACTTGTAATACGCCGGGTCGCACGAGATCGCTTCGCGTTCCCAGTCGAACATGGCGCCCATGGACTTCATCTGAGAGCGCATTCGTTCGATGTTTCCCCACGTCCACTTCGCGGGGTGAACGCCTCGCTGGACCGCAGCCACCTCGGCGTTCAAGCCGAACGCGTCGAAGCCCATCGGGAACAGAACGTTGTAGCCCTTCATCCGCATCACGCGTGCTCGGGCGTCGGATGGTGTCATCGCGTACCAGTGACCGATGTGAAGATCGCCGGAGGGGTAGGGAAGCATCGTGAGCGCGTAGTGCTTCGGCTTGTCCCAGTCGACGACAGATCGGTACAGGCCATCGGATTCCCAGCGCTGTTGCCAGGCCGCTTCGATGGCGCGGTGGTCATAGGTCATGGGCAGTAAGGGTATCGACTGGTCCTCGGCCCTCGGAAGGTATTCGTCGAAGCGTCTCTGGAGCATTCGGCCAGGCGCTCCTTGGCATTTGCGCGATGGTCATGAATCTGACACCATCGAACATATGTTCGCTATACGCGATGCAGTGGACGACATCGAACGTCTCTCGTGGCAGAGCTCGCTCTTCTCAGAGGGGCACGACGAGACGCGGCCGCCGATCGAACGGATCAATCTCGATGGCGACTCGTGGGTCGACTTTGCGCCGGCGTGGCTCTCGAGCACCGATGCTGTCTTCGATCATCTGCTGCACACTTTGCGCTGGGAGCAGCGGGAGATGGCGATGTTCCAGAAGGTCGTGTGGCAGCCGCGCCTGTCGGGAGAGGCTTCGGAGGCCGACGTTCCTGCGCCACTGCGGTCAGCGTTGCTGGAGATCGGCGATCGATACGAGCTTTCGTTCGACCACTATTTTGCCAATCTGTACAGAGACGGACAGGACAGCGTGGCGTGGCACGCCGACAAGATCGGCATCATGTCGCAGGAGCCGCTCGTGGTCATCATCTCCATGGGAGCAACCAGAACGTTCTGCCTTCGCCCCAAGCTCGGCGGGGAGACACAGCGGTTCACCGTCACCCATGGCGATCTCCTCGTCATGGGCGGCAGATGCCAGCACGATTGGGAGCACTCGGTGCCGAAAACCGCAGCTCTCGTCGGCCCTCGGATCAGCTTCACGGCACGACACATGAAGGACGCGAACTGACGTAGCGCACCGAAGGTGGCGAGCCGCCAGGCAGGCGGCGCCTTGTTGGTCGTCAAGACAGACCAACTGACTCTCAAACCTTGCTGGCCACTTCCCGGTGCAGCCGAGCGATGAAGTTGGCGATCGGAATGTCTCGCTCGACGTCGCCCCCGCGCCGATTCAACCCAGCCGTGTTGTTTGCGACATCGTCGTCGCCCACCACGAGGATGTACGGCAGCTTCTGGAGCTTTGCCTTTCGGATTCTCGTACCCAGCGGATCGCCGGCCTCGACCATCTCGGCTCTGAAGCCTTCGGCCTTCAGCGTGGCGACAAGTTCTGACGCGAACGCATCGTGGTCGTCGCGGACCCCGAGGACCTGCACTTGCACGGGGGCAAGCCATGAGGGGAAGGCACCACCAAAGTGTTCGACGAGGACACCGAAGAAACGCTCGATCGATCCGAGCAATGCACGATGAAGCATGATCGGCCGGTGCTGGTCACCGTCGGAGCCCGTGTACGTGAGGTCGAAACGCTCGGGAAGCTGGAAGTCGGCTTGGATGGTCGACAGCTGCCATGACCGGCCGATTGCGTCCTTGACGTCGATGTCGATCTTCGGCCCATAGAAGGCAGCGTCGCCTTCCTTGACCTGATATTCGAGGCCGTGTCGATCGAGAGCCTCACGCAGGCATTGGGTGGCATAGGACCACACTTCGTCGCTGCCGACGTACTTCTGGTCGTCTCTCGTGGAGAGGTTGAACACGAACTCATCGAATCCGAAGGCACGCAGAATCGACAGAACGAAATCGAGCAAGCTGGCGATTTCGTCTGCGAGGTGCTCTTCGGCGACGAATAAATGGCTGTCGTCCTGCGTGAAACCACGGATGCGCATAAGGCCATGCAGCGTTCCAGAGCGTTCGTACCGATAGACGGTGCCCAATTCGAACAGTCGGAGCGGGAGTTCCTTGTAGCTCCTCTGGCCGTGCCCGAAGATCAGGCAATGCATCGGGCAGTTCATCGGCTTCGGGTAGTACGCGCCGTTGTCCATCTCCATGGGTGGATACATGCCGTCGGCGTAGAAATCGAGGTGACCTGACGTCTGGAACAGTCCCTCGTGCGCGATGTGGGGCGTGTAGGCGAACTCGTAGCCGCCCTCCACGTGACGCTGACGGCTGTAGTCCTCGATCAGGTTTCTGACCGCTGCACCTTTGGGGTGCCACACAGCAAGGCCACCACCGAGTTCGTTCGGGAAGCTCAGAAGGTCGAGCTCCTGAACCAACCTCCTATGGTCGCGCCTGGCCGCCTCTTCGAGACGCTCGAGATGCGTTGTGAGGTCCTTCTTGGACGCCCACGCCGTGCCGTAGATGCGCTGGAGCATTTGACGCTTCTCGTCTCCACGCCAGTAGGCACCCGCGACCCGCATGAGCTTGAAATGGCCGAGATAGCCGGTGTCGGGGACATGTGGTCCACGACACAGGTCGACGAACTCATCGGTGTTGCGATAGGTGGTGATGACGCCGCCCTCAGGACTCGAGGTCGGGTCGTCGGCTTCACCGTCGAGGATCTCGAGCTTGTAAGGATGATCGGCGAAGAGCTCGTCGGCTTCGGCCCTGTCGACCTCGGTGCGGATGAACGGCTGCTTGCGGCCCACGATCTCCCGCATCTTGCTCTCGATGTGCTTCAGGTCTCCTTCATTGAACGTGTCGCCATGGAGATCGAAGTCGTAGTAGAACCCGTCTTCGATAGGTGGCCCGATCGAGAACGTGGCGTCGGGGTAGAGGCTCAGCACGGCTTGAGCCAGCACGTGGGCCGTGCCGTGGCGGAGCACTTCGAGCCCTTCTTCGGAATCAGCGAAGACCAAGCTCACCTTTGATCCGTCCGCGAGCTCGCGGATGAGGTCCACCTGGACGTCATCGACGATGGCTACGACGGCGTCCTTCGCCGCCCGCTTGCCAAGAGAGACCGCCAGGTCGGACCCGGTTGCGCCTGTCGGGAGCTCCCGTTCGCTTCCGTCGGGTAGCACCACGTTGATGGCTGAGCTCATGACCTGTGTCTCCTTGATTGGCGGAGCCACATACGAACGGGCCCCTTCTTCGATTGGGATCGAGGGTACCCACATGACCGCAACGCCACGCCGGAATTTCGAGACGCGTCTGTCGCCGCCCGCGTAAGAGCATTCCCGAGATGCAACGCTTGTCGCCCACAATCAGTGCTCGTGGTCCGAGCAGGTGCCAGGTTCCCGTCTCGGATTCAGAACAGCAGGGCTTCGGCGCCGAGCATGGCGCGGAGTTCTCCTGCGAGGCCGTTGGCGGCGTCGACGCGATAGTCGTCGGGAAGGCGGACAATCTGACGGTCGAAGTGGATGAACACCTCGCTCTCGCCGGGGTGGCGCTGCAAGACGCCTCTGAGCTCTGAAACGAGATCGTCTGACACAGCGTTCGCTGAGAGCTGGATGCGCAGCGGCGGCGCTTCGGTGATCGGTTCGAACACGTCTAGCGACATGGCGATGAACTTGGCTTCGTCGTCGCGTGAGTCGAGTCGGCCCTTGATGATGATGACAGCGTCGTCGTCAAGCTTGTGACCGTGCTCGGTCATCGTCCGCGGAAAGACCATCACCTCGATCTGATTCTGGAGGTCTTCCAAAGTGAACACAGCCATCAAGTCGCCGTTGCGCGTGTACTTGCGTTGCAGAGCAGTGACCACGCCGCCGATGACCACGATGGGGTCACGGCCACGCTCCTCACCGTGGCCGCTGACGGGATTGCCGTTCTCGAGAAGTGCTGTGATGGTTGTATCGGTCTTTCGTCTGAGTGATGCCTCAGCGCCCATCAGCGGATGACTCGACACGTACAGGCCGAGCATCTCCTTCTCGAGCGACAGTTTCACCCGCTGGTCGAACTCGATCTCTTCGATGCGGATTGTCTCGCTGAAGCCACCGTCCCCTGCTGACTCATCGAGTTCGCCGAAGAGGGTCTGGATGCCCATGTCGGCGTCTCTGCGCCGGGCAGTGATCTGGTCGATGATCTGCTCCTGCACGAGGAGCAGACCCTGACGCGGGTGACCGAGCGCATCAAAGGCTCCTGCCTTGATGAGGGATTCCATGCTTCGCTTGTTCAGTACAGACAGCGGGACGCGCTCGCAGAAGTCGTAGAAGTCGGCGTAGGGGCCGTTCTGTTTGCGCTCGTCGACGATTGGCTGGACGATGCCCTCGCCGACGTTGCGAACCGCCGACAATCCGAAGGGGATCGCAGTTTCCTGTGACGTGAAGTCCACGTCGGACCGGTTCACGTTCGGTACTTCGACGGTGATGCCGAGCTGTCGGCAGTCGTTCAGCAATATCGCGGCGCGATCGAGATTCGACTTGGCGCTGGTGAGCAGCGCGGCCATGTACTCGACCGGATAGTTCGCCTTGAGATAGGCGGTCTGGTAGCTGATGAGGCCGTACCCGAACGCATGGCTCTTGTTGAACGCGTAGTCGGCGAATGGCTCGATGATGTCGAACAAGGCGGTGCCGAGATCGGCCCCGTAGCCGTTGTTCGCTGTCCCCTCGACGAACTGAACGCGGTGCTGAGCAATGAGTTCGCGGCTCTTCTTGCCACAGGCTTTGCGGAGGTTGTCGGCCTCTTCGAGCGAGTAGCCGGCGATCTTCTGGGCCACACGCATCATCGCTTCTTGGTAGATCATCAGCCCGTAGGTGTCGCCGAGGATCTCTTGGAGGTCGTCGTGGAGCAGGGTGATCTGTTTGCGGCCGTTCTTGCGGTCGGCATAGTCGTTGTGCATGTTGGCGGCCATCGGACCTGGCCGATAGAGCGCGACGAGTGCCGCAACGTCGTCGAATCCGGTCGGGGCCAGTGAACGCATAAGCGCCCGCATCGGACTCGACTCGAGTTGGAACACGCCGATGCTGTCGCCTCGCCGCAGTAGGTCGTAGGTGGTCTCGTCTTCGAGGTCGACGTTGTCGATGTCGACCTCGACGTCGTGGACTTCGCGGATGAGATCGAGTGCGTCATCGATGATCGACAGGTTGCGAAGACCGAGAAAGTCCATCTTCAACAGGCCGAGCGACTCAACGCCGTTCATTTCGTACTGCGTGACGACGGGCGCGTCCTCGGGAGCCACGCCTGTGGCCGGCTTTCGCTGGATGGGCAAGTAGTCAGTGAGTGGGTTCCGTGTGATGACCACTGCTGCTGCATGAATGGAGTCGCCGCGTCGGAGCCCCTCGAGACCCCTTGCCACGTCGACGACGGCCGAGACGTCGGGGTCGGTCTCGTACATCCCGCGTAACTCGGCCGCAGCCTTGTAGCCGTCCTCGAACTTCTCGTGCTTCTCCATGCATGCATAGAGCGGCGTGTCGCGACCCATGACGAGCGGTGGCATTGCCTTGGCGACCTTGTCGCCGACCGAGTAGGGGTAGCCGAGCACCCTCGCCGCGTCCCGCACGGCCGCTCTGGCCTTGATCGTCGAGAACGTGATGATCTGAGCCGTGTGTTCGCGTCCGTACATCTCGGCGGTGTAGCGGATCATCTCATCCCGACGTCGATCGTCGAAGTCCATGTCTATGTCTGGCATCGAGATGCGGCCGGGGTTGAGAAAGCGCTCGAAGAGCAGGTCGTACTTGATCGGGTCCAGATCGGTGATCCAGAGCGAGTACGCGACAGCACATCCAGCGGCTGAGCCGCGACCAGGTCCGACGCGGATGCCGACGTCCCGCGCATGACGGATGAGGTCCCATGTGATGAGGAAGTAGGCCGAGAACCCCATGTCGGAGATCACGCGTAGCTCGTAGGCGAGGCGCTCGACGATCTCCTCGGAGAGGTTGTCGCCCCATCGTTTTCTGGCACCGTCGAACGTGAGGTGCTTCAGATAGGCATCGTCGTTGCTGAACTCGGCAGGGATGGGGAAGTCGGGGAGCTCCGGCTTGCCGAACTCGATGTTGACGTTGGCGCGTTCTGCGATCCACAGTGAGTTGTCGCACGACTCGGGGATTTCGGAGAACAGACGCCGCATCTCGGCCGATGACTTCAGGTAGTGCTGATCGCCGTGGAATTTGAAGCGGTCGGGGTCGCTCATCAGCGACTGCGTCTGCACGCAGAGCAACGCGTCGTGGGAGACAGCGTCGGCTTGGGTGGTGTAGTGCAGGTCGTTCGTGGCCAGCAGCGGAGCTTGTAGCCGCTTTGCGATCTCGAGCAGCTGCGGGTTGCACCTCCGCTGTTCAGGGATCTCGTGATCCTGCATCTCGACGAACAGATTGTCCTTGCCGAAAATGTCCTGGAGCCGACCTGCTCGCTTCAGCGCCTCGTCGAAGTTGCCCTGCAGCAGCGCCTGCTGTACGACGCTGCCAAGGCACCCGGTGGTGGCGATGAGGCCTTCGGAGTTGCGTTCGAACAGTTCCCAGTCCATCCGAGGCTTGTAGTAGTAGCCCTCGAGGAATGCGAGGCTTGAGAGTTTCAGCAGGTTGCGGTAGCCGGCGTCGTTTTCGGCCAGCAGCGTGAGGTGGTAGTAGAGCTTGTGGCCGTCGTCGGTGTCGCCACCCGAGTCGTCGAGCTTCCGCCCACGGCGTCGCGGCCGCTCGTGGCGTGACTCGCCGGCCATGTAGGCCTCGGTGCCGATGACGGGGTTGATGCCGTTGTCCTTGCACGCTCGATAGAAGTCGAGCACCCCGTACATGTTGCCGTGGTCGGTGATACCGAGCGCGGGCTGGCCGTCGGCAACCGCGGCCGCGACGGCGTCGGGCACCCTTGCGGCACCATCGAGCATCGAGAACTCGGTGTGCGTGTGGAGATGGACGAACGAATCGACCAACGGATCCCTTGTGTCGGTGGTGGACGGAATGAGGTGGAGTTGTGAAGTACGACAAGCGGTAGCTTGCGCGCTCGCTCAGATAGGGTTTTGCGGCCCAACCGTCGACCCTATCGCGACCCTGTCGCGGTCACTTCACCCCGGATCTCATGACTGTCATTTCTCCAGCCGAAGCGCTTTCAGAGGTCCTCCTGAGGGACAACCCGAGCGACGGTCTGTGGCAGCTCGTCGATTCGGGGTGGGCCGACGAGCATCTTCCAGAGCTGACGCAGCTCCGCCTCGAACAAGATCCGATTCACCGCCACAAGGACGTTCTGAGCCACACGATCGCGGTGACGTCGCAAGCTCCTGGACGCGAGCGGCTACGGCTGGCTGCGCTGTTCCACGACATCGGCAAGCCCGCGACGCGAAAGATCGATGCCACAGGTGTCACCTTCCATCATCATGAGGCCGTTGGCGCAAAGATCGCGCGCCCGAGGATGCGCGAGCTCGGCTACGAGAAGACGATGGTTCGCGAGGTCTCGCAGCTGGTGTTCTTGAGTGGCAGGTTCAAGGGCTACACCAACGGGTGGACCGACGCAGCTGTGCGTCGGTATGCCCGTGATGCAGGGCCGCTTCTCGGCGATCTGAATGCGCTGGTCAGGAGCGACTGCACGTCGCGGAATCCAAAGCGAGTGCGCGCTCTCCATGAGGCGCTCGACGATCTCGAGTTGAGGATCGGCGCTCTTGCTCGAGAGGATGCACGTCGAGCAGAACGGCCGGAGATCGACGGTGCTGCAGTGATGGAGCATCTTGGCATCGACCCTGGTCCGGATGTCGGTGTGGCGATGAAGTTTCTACTTACGCTCAAGAGGGAGTCTGGCGAGCTTGGCGACGACGAGGTCCTGAGGCGCCTCGACGAGTGGTGGGCGCAGCGCGAGAGCTGATGCGCCTCCGGTGTGTTCAGAGAACGATGTCTCTTCGCTGAAACCCGGCAGACCCGATGAGGATGCACGCGGCCAGGACGATGACAGCCATCAGGACGCCGATTGTCGTATCTCCTTCGGCGGCTGGAGCCTCGCCGAGCACCCACCGCACAGGGCTCAACCGTGCGCTCGAATCCCCACCGAGGATCAACCCGAATGCGACGATCGGCGCTGCGATTGCGACGCCGACCGAGATGTCGAGTGATCCGGTGAGCCCCGACACCATCACCACGATCCCGGCCAGCAGTGAGACGAGGACCACGACTCGAAGCATCGACCATACGACCATTCCCGGCTCGAGCTCCAGCCCACCTACGCCGCCGCCGAGGACCAATATGATCGTGGCTGGAGTCGCGGCTTGCACAGTGACGAAGGCGATGGCGACGAAGCGTTCGAAGACGATCTGCGCCCGCTCGATGGGCTGTGCTGCGAGCCACTCCATTTCGCCGGTCGCCTCGCAACCGGCTATGGAGCGAACGGCAGCCGGGAGCGCCAATGCGCAGAGGACCAGCGGTGCCGCCAGCGAGAGGAACCATGCATCCAGATGACCTGCCGCGGTGTCGAACGAGAGGCCAGGGGCAACTCCCAGCAACGCGGCGAGCCGGTCGGGCATGCGCTCTGCAAGCGTCGCTGCGCCTGCACGGGAGCGAAATGAAGGGGCAAGAGCAACAACCACTGCTGCGGCGATCATGAGCACAGTGGTGGCGATGGCGGCATGGACCTGATTGTCGTTGAAGTAGTGCCTGGCGATCGGACCTCTGACTGCCTTGAAATTCACGACGCCAGCCCCAGGTTCTTGAGATCAGTGACGAGTTCGTCGACGCCGGACTCGTGAAGGATGATCTCTTTGGCGCCGTTCAACCTGGCGATCTCGACGACCGGTTCAGTCTGACCGTGAACGAGGACACGGGCGATGTTGCCTTGGACGACGGCGCCGACCACCGATGGGCTGGCCTCGAAGATGTCTTCGCGGGGGTCTGACTCGAACACGATCTCGAGTCGCTGCCGACCAAGCTGGCGCAGTTGGTCGATCGTCCCCGTCGCGATGAGACTCCCCGAGTCGAGTAGCCCGACCCGATCGGCCGTGGCGCCTGCCGTGGCGAGGTCGCGGCTCGTCATGAGAATCGTTCCGCCACGCGATCGGAAGTCGTTGACGAGATCGTCACGGAGATCTTCGTGCGGTTGCATACCGATGATGGCTTCGTCGAGTAGCAGCAGCTCCGGCTCCTTCTGAAGTGCACCGACGAGTGCAACGATCCCGAGTTCTGCCGGGGAGAGTTCGGTCAGGTTGTCGGTGAGTGCCGCATCGAGTTGTGGAATGACTTGGGTTCGCAGCGAGCTGTCGATCTTCGACCGCCGGTAGCTTCGCATCCTGTCCAGCCAACCTTCGATGGTCAGACGGCGGGGAGGAACAACGTGAGCCGGCACCCAGCCCACATTGCGGCGGATCAGATAGGCGGCCCTGGTCGAGTCGAATCCGACGACGCGTGTTCGTCCTGATGTCGGGTGGACGAGATCGAGAAGGAGATGCAGGATCGTGCTCTTGCCTGAGTCTGGCCGACCGACGAGCGCGAGGTAGTCACCCGACTCGAGCGTGAGGTCGAGATCGAGCACGGCTTTGGTCCTGCCGAACTTCTTCGTCAAGCCTTCTGTGACGACCACCGGTTGCATTGGGGGGCTGGACTCCTCTCGGCGGATAGCATTACAGGTGAGAGGTGCTGTTGCGAACAGAACTTTCGGAGAGCTCAAACACCGTCCGAGTCGTGGAGATCCGGTTCGAGGTAGATCATCAGCTCGTAGGGAAGGGTGGCCCTGAGTTGATCTTCGATGGTGTCGATGGCGACCGCAACCTGGTGCTGCGACAATCCCGGTCTGAATGTCAGGTTTGCGCCGATGAGTACGGTGTCGGGGCCAATGTGCTGGCTCCTGAGTTCTTTCAACTCGATCACGTCGGGGTGCAGTTCGAAAACATCGAGGACGGCAACCTGGCTTGGCTTGATGATGGCTTCGCCGATGAGCAGGCTCTTCATCTCCTTGGCAAGAACGATGGCGATCGCGAAGAGCAGAAGTCCGATGGTGAGTGTTCCCCAGCCGTCCCACACCGGGTTGTCGGTAACCGAAGCGGTGATGACCGCTCCGAGCGCGATGAAGAGACCGAACATGGCGCCGATGTCCTCGAGCAATACCACTGGCAGTTCCGGCATCCGAGCATCCCGGATGAAATCCCACCAGGACTGGTCGGTTCGCTTCACGTGCTTGCTCTCGATGTAGGCGGTTCGGAGCGAGCCGCCTTCGAGGAAGATGCCGAACACGAGGATGATGATGGCGACGTTCAGCGAGTCGATCTCATGAGGATGCCTGATCTTGTTGATGCCTTCATAGATGGCGAAGAGGCCACCGAGCGAGAACAACACGAGTGCAACCACGAACGACCAGAAGTAGCGCTCACGGCCGTATCCGAACTGATGGGTCGACGTAGCGGCTCTGATGGCTCGTTTGCCGCCAAGCAACAGCAGCGCCTGGTTCGTCGTGTCTGCTCCGCTGTGGATGCTCTCGGCCAGCATTGAAGCTGAACCGGTCACGAAGAATCCGATCAGTTTCGCAATGGCGATTCCGAGGTTCGCGAAGAACGCGGCCACGATTGCCTTGGTGCTTCCTCCAGCAGCCACGTGAACCTCAACCCTGGCCGGCGAGCTTGCGATTCTTCAGCTTCGACTTGAGGTAGTCGCGGTTCATGTACGCGATGTAGTCGAGGCTGATCTCTTTCGGGCACGCCTCGTGGCATTCGCCGTGGTTGGTGCACGACCCGAAGAAGTCCTCCATGGTCTCGACCATGTTCTCGGTTCTGCGCCAGCGTTCTGCCTGGCCCTGGGGCACGAGGTTGAGGTGCTCGATCTTTGCCGAGGTGAAGAGTTGAGCAGCGCTGTTCGGGCAAGCTGCAACGCACGCACCGCAGCCGATGCACTCAGCAGCGTCCATCGCTGCATCGGATGCGTCCTTTGGGATCAGCATGAGGTTGGCGTCGGGTGCTGCGCCGGTGTTGACGCTGATGTAGCCGCCGGCCTGAACGATGGTGTCGAACGCGCTTCGATCGACGACGAGGTCGCGCACCACCGGGAATCCGTTGGCCCGCCATGGCTCGATGACGATCTCGTCGCCGTCGGAGAACTTGCGCATGTGGAGCTGACAGGTCGTGGTGGCCTTCTCCGGCCCGTGGGCCTGGCCGTTGATCATCACGCCGCAGGTGCCGCAGATGCCTTCTCGACAGTCGTGATCGAACTCGATCGGGTCGATTCCCTGCTCGTTCAGCTGCTCGTTGATGACGTCGAGCATCTCGAGGAACGACATGTCCTCGCTGATGTCGTTGGCTGCGAACTCGTGGAATCTGCCTGGCGCTTCAGGGCTCTCTTGGCGCCAGATCTTGAGCTTGAGATTGAGTGTGGTGCTCATTTGTAGCTCCTCTGGGTCAGAGCGACGTTGTCGAACACGAGCTCCTCTTTGTGTCTGGTCTGGACTTGACCCTTGCCGTTCCATTCCCACGCCGCGACGTGGGCGAAGTTCTCGTCGTCGCGCTGAGCCTCGCCATCGTCGGTCTGGTGCTCGGCTCTGAAGTGGCCGCCACAACTCTCCTCCCGTTCGAGGGCGTCTCGGGCCATGAGCTCGCCGAGTTCGAAGAAATCGGCGACTCGGCCGACCTTTTCGAGACTCGAGTTCAGGTTGTCGCCGGAGCCGAGGACACGGACGTCCTTCTCGAACTCTTCGCGCAGCGCTGGGATCTCTGACAGCGCTTTCTCGAGGCCCGTCTTCGTACGCTCCATGCCGACGTAGTCCCACACGAGCTTTCCGAGCTCGCGATGGAAGTAATCGACCGACTTGGTGCCGTTCACGTCGAGCCAGGCCTGCGTCTGGGTCTTCACCTCGTCGATCGAGCTTGTGAACGCCTCGTCGTCGGTCGGCACGAGCGGTTCGCCGAGTCGGTCGCCAAGATCGGCGCCGATCGTGTACGGCAGGACGAAGTAACCGTCGGCAAGCCCCTGCATCAGAGCGGATGCGCCCAATCGGTTGGCGCCGTGATCGGAGAAGTTTGCTTCTCCGAGGGCATAGCAACCGGGGATACTGGTCTGAAGGTTGTAGTCGACCCACAGGCCGCCCATCGTGTAGTGCGTTGCCGGGTAGATACGCATCGGCGACTCGTACGGGTTCTCGCCCGTGATGCGCTCGTACATGTCGAAGAGGTTTCCGTACTTCTCCTTGATGGTCTCGACTCCGTCGCGGCCGATGGCCTGGGCGAAGTCCAGGTACACGCCGTTCTTCAGTGGGCCGACACCCTTGCCTTCGTCGACCACTGTCTTTGCGTTACGGGAAGCCACGTCGCGCGGGACGAGGTTGCCGAATGCCGGATACTTACGCTCGAGGTAGTAGTCGCGGTCTTCCTCGGGGATCTGTGCCGCCGAACGTGCCTCGTCGCGGTCCCTGGGCACCCAGATTCGGCCGTCGTTGCGGAGCGATTCGGACATGAGCGTCAGCTTCGACTGGAACTCGTCGCTCGCCGGAATGCACGTCGGGTGGATCTGCGTGTAACACGGATTGGCGAAGTAGGCGCCACGCTTGTGAGCTCGCCACGCAGCGGTGACATTGCATGCCATGGCGTTCGTGGACAGGTAGTACACGTTGCCGTAGCCGCCTGTGGCCAGCACGACCGAATGCGCAGTGTGCGCCTCGGTTTCGCCGGTGATGAGGTCGCGTGTCACGATGCCGCGTGCCCGGCCGTCCTTGACCACGACGTCGAGCATCTCCTTGCGGGTGTGCATCTCGACACTGCCCTCTGCGATTTGACGTGACAACGCTTGATACGCGCCGATGAGCAGCTGTTGACCAGTCTGGCCGCGGGCATAGAAGGTTCGACTCACCTGGGCGCCACCGAAGGAGCGGTTGTCGAGCAGACCGCCGTACTCGCGTGCGAAGGGAACGCCTTGCGCTGCGCACTGGTCGATGATGTCCACCGACACCTCTGCGAGGCGATGGACGTTGGCCTCACGGCTGCGATAGTCGCCACCCTTGACGGTGTCGTAGAAGAGACGATGAACAGAGTCGCCGTCGTTCTTGTAGTTCTTTGCGGCGTTGATGCCGCCCTGGGCCGCGATCGAGTGGGCGCGGCGCGGGCTGTCGTGAAAGGTGAAGCACTTCACCTTGTACCCGAGCTCTGACAGGGTGGCCGCTGCCGATGCGCCGGCCAGTCCGGAACCGACGACGATGATCTCGAAGCGGCGCTTGTTGTTCGGATTGACGAGCTTGGTGTTGAACTTGTGGTCGTCCCACATCGAGGCGATGTCGCCGGGGGGGACTGCCGAGTCGAACGTCATGACGCCACCTCCAGAACTCCTGCTTGGACCATGATCGGGAAGCTCAGATTGCCGATGAGGATCGCTCCGGCAATAGCCCCTGAAATCTGCTTTCTGGCTGCGTTGATGCGTGGATTGTTGACACCCATGCTCTGGAACGCCGACCAGATACCGTGATAGATGTGCACCGCAAGGGCGGTGTTGGCCGCGATGTACAGGACCGCTATCGGCCAGTTGTCGAGGCTGGAGACCAGGTTCTCGTATGGGTAGCCGCGGTGGTATTCGACCCAGGGCCACCAGCCCCAGGTGAGATCGGCCAAGTGGTAGAAGAGGTACAGCAGGATTATGGGCCCGGTCCAACGCATGGTGCGTGACGCAAAGTTCGCTGCGACGAAGTTCTGATCGTCGGCATATGACTTCTGGCCACTGACGAAGCTTGCCTTCGGGTTGGCCTTCCTGCCGAGGTGAACCAGTGAGTAGGCCGAGAAAATGTGCAATGCGAAAGCCCCGGCGAGGCCTGCGCGCATGATCCACAGCAAGTGGGTCCTTGGCACGAGGTGCCCGCCAAGATCGCGAAGCGATTCGCCGTACACGTTCAGATCTTCAGGGCCGAGGTAGGCCTTAAAGTTCCCGAGCATGTGGGTGATGATGAAGCCGAGCAGCATGAAACCGGTGATGGCCATCACCCACTTCTTGCCAACGGCCGACCGGTAGAACTGGATCGGCCATGGGAGCGGCCGGCGCGGCTGTGACCGCAGCGGGGTAACTCCACTTCGACTCGTGGTGGTAGCTGCCATCGTTTGTTGGCCTCCGTCGATCGGGGGACCCTTGCGGGGGGCAGGGGAACCTCTCGAAGTTACCTGGACCGAGAGGTGGTTCAGAACCCCTGGTGCCGAATGACATGATGACCGCCGATGAGGTCGGCGACTGTCAGTCGGGACGGGTGATGCTGAAGCGGTCTCGGGTGGTGACGTAACCGTTGCCGGCGAGGCGGCCGATGGCATCGAGGGCCTCGAAGTCGATCCGTGTTCCGTCAAGCACCTCGTCGTTCACGTGATACCTCACAACTTCACCGAACACGACCACGTTCTGGTTCGGGTGTCGCCCGAGTTCGATGAATTGGGTCGCAACGCATTCGAAGCTCGCTTTTGCCTCCGTGACACGAGGCGCTGCGATGTCTGTCGACGCGAGAGGTGTGAGACCTGCAAAGTCGAACTCTGAATCGCCGCGCCCGAGCGTCGCAGACGAGGCATTCATCGCTTCCGACGTGGCCATGTCGACGAGGTTGCAGGTGAACTCGCCTGAGGTTCTGGCGTTGGCGAGGCTGTCCTTCTCGTAGGCCTCGGTCACGCCGGCGGAGAAGAGCACAGTTGGCGGATTGCTCGCCACCGCCTGGAAGAACGAGTACGGCGCGAGGTTGGGGCGCCCGTCTTGGTCAACGGTGCCGATCCACCCGATCGGCCGAGGAATCACGAGCCCTGTCAAGAGCTTGTAGCTGTCTTGGTGATCAAGATCGTGGACGGAGAATGTCGCCATGGTCGTTGGTTCCTTCCAGGACTCAGCGCGCGACGCTGGATTCGTAGCGGTTGACGATGTGGTCGTCACCGATCGAGAGGGTCAGTTCGAGTGTCAGAGGCCCCGCTCCGTGAAGCACGCTCCAGTTGATGTCACCGATCTTGGTGACCGAGTCGGCTTCGAGGCCGCCGGTGAAGTGCCACGTCCGTTGACCTCCCGGCCAGATGAGTGTCACGTCGACGTGTGCATCCTCGATCGATTCGCGATGGTCGGAGACCACGTGAATTGCTTGCTGATGGTCGAGCCCAGGGACGATCAATGCAGGTAACGGCTCGGCAACGACGATTGCTGGCCTGCAGGCGGCGGCCATTGCGCTGTATGCAGGCTCCTTCGGACGTCGCTTCACATCGAGCACCGAACACGAGATCATGTCGGCGGCGTCGGCGAAGAAGAACTGGCAGAAGCCCCCTGTTGGTCGGTACTTCAGCTTCCTCATCGTCTCGATCTGCGTCCGCAGGACCTTTGCCTGGTACAGCCTGGTGGCTGCTGCCCAACTCTCGAAGGTCACATGACCATCGGTCGGCACTCGGTCGGCCATGACGTCGCGTTGCAGGCCTGCGAGTTCGGTGAGTTCCGGCCAATCGAGGTGGGGCCAGCGGTCGGGATTCGCAAGTGTCGTGTGGTGGGGGATCGACTGCGCGCCGAACTCGCTGACGAACCTGAGGACACGGGGGATCCTGGCCGCAAGTGACGACAGGCCATGGATGTCGCCCTGATACCAGCCGAAGTAGAGGTGGCTGTCGGTCCCGTCGAGTTGGGGCGGATGAGGTAACACGCCCGAGTGTGCAATCACCGGTCTCGACGGGTCGGCTCTCGTGATGGCTCGTTTCACCGCTCGGTCGAGCACAGTGCGATTCCACGAAGGAAGCTCGTGTTGTATCGAGCCCTTCCGAAGGAATCGATTTGCGGGGTCGGCGTCTGGTCGATGGCCGGGGGTCGCTTCGAGGGGGATCGGCTCGTTGTGACCGCACCAGATCGCGATCGAAGGATGATGTGAGAGAAGATCGACCATCGCCTCCGCTTGCCGAACCGCTTCCGGCTTGATCCCCCTGGCATGACCCCACTGGAGCGGGAAGTCCTGCCACACGAGCATCCCGAGCTTGTCTGCTTCTCGGTAGAAGTCGGGGTGAGCGACGTGGGCGTGCATTCTGACGAGGTCGAGGCCTGCGTTCTTCGCCAGCTCGAGATCGCGCCGATGATCGTCTGCCTCGAGACTGGCCAGATCGGCCGATCCCGGTCCGAGGTTTGTCCCTTTGAGGAAGATTCGCTCTCCGTTGACGCTGGCGATCCAGTTCCTCAGCCTGATCCGACGCAGACCCGTCCGCCGTTTCCTGACGTGGCTGCTCTCTCCTGCGACGCGAACTTCGACGCGAACGTCGTACACGGGTTGATCGCCGAGTTGGTGCGGCCACCAGAGCTTCGGATTTTCGACGGCGAGGCGCCACTCCAAAACGTTGGTTCCCGCCGAGAGGAGATGCTCTTCACTGTGCGAAGCCACTTCGCCGGCGCCTTCGTCTTCGATGAGCGTTTCGACGGCGGCGGTCGCGGCGGTTGCGGCGTCGAGCTGTGCCCTGAACTGCAGAATCGCCCGCTCCGAATCGGCTTCGACGACCGTGACCCGAAGCGTCTGGATCCTGACAGGGCCCGTCTCTTCGATCCGGACCGGCCTCCAGACGCCACCAGGGTTCAACGCCGGATCGAGGTTGTCCCAGTGTTGGAGGGCGCCGGTGATGTTGCGCTTGGCCGTCAGGTCGCCGGGCCGTCTACAGGTGGCCTCGATGCCGAGAACGTGCTCCGAGCGGTCCCTGAGGTGAGAGGTGACTTCGAAAACGTGTGGTTGGAAGTAGCCTTCGGTGTCGCCGAGATAGCCACCGTCCATCCAGATGTCGCCCTGATAGAAGAGTCCGTCGAGCGCGAGCCAACTGCGCCGCCCTTCGGCAGGCGATTCGGACTCGAACCGGTGGCGGTACAGGATCTCTTCGGCTTGCGTTAGCCCTGCGGTGTTCCGCCAGTGGCCGGGTACTGCGATCGTCTCCCAAGCTGAGTCGTCGTGTCCGGGCAATGCGAAAACGCGGGCGAGTTCTTCATAAGCGGCTGCGGCAACCCATTTGCCGTTCAGCTCGCGACTCAACCGGCTGTGGGCGGTGGACGACACGACCCTCGAAGGTACGCGTCGCGGGCCGCCCCGGATAGAGATGGTGCGAACTTGGCCGATAGTGTCACGCCCATGAGTCGACCAACAACGCTCGGTGAACTTCGGGAGTCAGGCTGGGTGTCACGCCCGGTCAAAGACGAGATGCGGCGCAATGCCGTGAAGCTGATAGCCGACGGCGAGCCGCTGTTCGAAGGCGTGCTTGGCTACGAGGACACCGTCCTTCCACAGCTCGAGAATGCTGTGCTGGCGGGTCACGACGTGATCTTCCTCGGCGAGCGCGGCCAAGCCAAGACAAGGATGATCCGGTCGCTGACGACCTTGCTCGACGAGTGGACGCCGATTGTCGCTGGTTCCGAGATCCTCGATGATCCGTATGATCCGGTGTCTCGGCACGCAACGGATCTCATCGCTGACAAGGGCGATGACACGCCGATCGGCTGGGTGCATCGCGACGATCGATTCGGAGAGAAGCTGGCGACGCCGGACACCTCGATCGCAGATCTCATCGGCGAGGTCGACCCCATCAAGGTGGCGGAGGGGCGTTACCTCTCGGACGAACTGACGCTTCACTACGGCCTCATACCTCGAACGAACCGCGGCATCTTCGCCATCAACGAGCTTCCCGATCTCGCTGAGCGGATCCAGGTCGGCCTGTTGAACATCCTGGAAGAGCGTGACGTGCAGGTGCGTGGTTACAAGGTCCGCCTGCCGCTCGACGTCATGTTGGTCGCTTCTGCCAACCCAGAGGACTACACGAATCGGGGTCGCATCATCACCCCTTTGAAGGATCGCTTCGGCAGCCAGATCCGCACGCACTACCCGCTCACGGTCGACACCGAGATGGACATCGCAGAGCAGGAAGCCGTCATGCTCGAGGCCGACGGCATCACGGTCACGCTTCCCGAGGAGATGAGCGAGATCGTGGCGACTTTCAGCCACATTGCTCGCTCGAGCCCGCACGTGAGTCAGCGTTCAGGTGTGTCGGTTCGGATGACGGTGTCCAACATCGAGGTCCTCGTCGCCAATGCCGCTCGTCGAGCCCTGCAGCGGGGCGAAACGCACGTCGTCCCACGAGTGAGCGACCTCGATTCCTTGATGAGTTCGTCCGGTGGAAAGATCGAGATCGAGACGATGGAAGAGGGCCGAGAGGGCTACATCGTCGAGCAGATGTTGCGGGGAGCCGTGCTCGAGGTCTTCCGCTCGCGTTTCTCGACCGAGGAACTCCGTGCCGTCGTCGATGGGTTCGAAGAGGGCGTCGTCGTCCACACCGGCGACGATCTGTCGGCTGGCGACTATGCCTCGATGCTCGACCAGGTACCAGCTCTCAAGGACGCAGTAACGACACTCACCGCCAGCGAAGATCCTGCCGTCATCGCCAGCGCCATCGAACTCGTTCTCGAGGGGCTCCATCTCTCGAAGCGCCTCAACAAAGAGGCTCTCGGCGCCCGCGCCACCTACCGCTCGCGCGGTTAGCCGGTTGCAGGTCTTTCGACCACAGCTTCGGGCGCCGTCGTCGGTCAGATGAACGTCGAGGTCTCCCTGAGCTCGCCGTTCTGCCAGAGATAGAGCACGACAAGCGGGGCGTCGCCGGTGCGGAAACCGTGTTCGGTCCCTGACGGCACGTGAATGGCCTCACCAGCTCGTCGGGTCGAGGTGTCGCCGGCGACTGTGAAGTCGGCCGCGCCCGACACCGGGAGATACACCTCATCGGGCCCATGGTGGTGGAGTGGATAGGTGATGTTCGCCCCGTAGAGGCCAAGGCCGCCGCGAATGCGCGTGCTGACGAACGGACCGCGTGGCCCTAGGAGTTCGGCGAATCCGTAGCACGACAGCATGTCGTCGCTGACCAACCCATCGGATGCGTTGTAGGTCTGTTCCCAGAAGCGGCTGTGGCGGTGCTCGGCGAACAGCTGGACGAGATCGCGTGCGGATTCGATCGTCGAATTGACGGTCTTGACGAGTTGCTCCGATGCGACACCCGGTTGCGGTTCGAGCCCCACCCATTCCGATCCCCAGCCGGCGAGGTTGTCTCCGAAGAGCGCAACAACCGGATCGGGGTGGTCGAACACGAACGCGGTGAACGACGCAAAGAGCTCTTCGTCGGCGTTGCGGTCGGCACCTGACATATGGGAAATAATGTCAGTCGCACCGGGGGATGAGGAACATGTACGAGATCAGGAACTACTACTTCGAGCCGTCGAAGCTCGACGAGTATCGCGAGTGGGCTTCGGCCTTGGCTGTGCCGTACATCCGCGAGCGCGTCGACTTGGTCGGGTTCTGGATCGTCGACGACGAGCCGCCGCAGATCGAAGGCACACCGACCGATGAGCTCGGTACCGCGACGGTGACGTGGATCATCAAGTGGGACGACATGGATGCGCGCGCTGCAGGCATGAAGAACGTCTTCGCGTCGGACGAGTGGTCGATCATCGGCGCAAAGAATCCGGGCAGGGAGTACTACCACCGGATCGAGGTCAAATTCGCCGAAGCTGTCTAGCTACCTGTGACCAGCTTGCAACGTCACCTGGCGCCCGGACGGCGGCGCGGACTGTTCGAAGGTGTTCCCAGCTGACGATCTCGAGCAGCAGCGTCCAAGGATCAACGAAGCTTCACTCAACGAGAGCTCCGAGTTCGATAGGTGTCGGCGAGTGGCATCGTCTGCTCGAGGGCGGGGCCGCGCTGGCCGAGGCCGACTCCGTGGTCGGGGAGGTTCGCCGCTAGCCTCCTGGAATGGCGAGACCGGGGGTCTGATGAGCGTCTTCAGCAGGAAGTCCCGGAATCGTCGGCGCGAACGTGAAGGGGCACGGTTCCTGTATTCGGCGTGGGACGGCAGCCAAGCCGGCTTCGAGTACGACGCCGACGCGTTGTTCGGCGAACTGACCGACGATCTGCTCTACCACGGCGATCTGAACGCCGCCCTGCGCAGAATGATGCAGCAGGGTATGCAGGACCAGGACGGCAATCGCCTCGAAGGTCTGCGCGAGATGATGCAGAAGTTGCGCGAAGAACGCGCAGAGAGGCTCGAGCAATTCGATCTAGGCGGAATCTACGACGAGATCTCGTCAGCCATCGACGACATCGTCGAGGAAGAGCGCGACGCCATCACCGACCACCTCGATGGTGAGCAGAGCAGCGGAGACGAGCGGCGCGCCGAAATCGCAGAGCAGGCGATGCAGGACAAGAACCTGCAACTCGATCTCATGCCAGCCGATCTCGCCGGCAAGGTGAACAGCCTGCAGAACTACGAGTTCGTGTCACCGGAAGCCCGGCAGCAGTTCGAGGAACTCATGGAGCAGCTCAAACAGGAGCTGGCCCAGAGCCACTTCAACCAGATGGCCGGCGCCATGGAATCCATCACGCCAGAAGACATGCAGCGCATGAAAGACATGATGGCCGACCTCAATCAGATGCTCGAAGCGCATCAGCGGGGGGAGGAGACGGACTTCGAAGGGTTCATGGAGAAGTACGGCGACTTCTTTCCGGAGAACCCTCAGGACATCGACGAGTTGCTGGAAATCATGGCCCAGCGCATGGCCGCGATGCAGGCGATGCTCAACTCGATGTCCCCGGAGCAGCGGGCCCAGCTTCAGCAGTTGTCGGAGCAGTTGATGCAGGACATGGATCTCCAGTTCCAGGCCCAGCAGCTTTCGCAGAACCTTCAGCGGGCATTCCCCGATGCAGGATGGGATCGTCGGTATCAGTTCAGTGGTGACGACCCCATGGGTATGGCCCAGGGCAGCCAGGTCATGCAGGAGCTCGGCGACCTCGATTCGCTTCAGCAGATGCTCCAGAACGCGTCGAACCCCGCCGCTCTGGCCGAAGTCGATCTCGAAAGGGTCCGCCAGCTGCTCGGGGAAGAGTCGGCTCGGAGCATCGAGCAGATGTCACGCATGGCTCAGATGCTCGAGGAGGCCGGTCTGGTCGAGCAGAAGGAAGGCCGCCTCGAGCTCACGCCCCGCGCCATCCGGAAGATCGGAAACAACGCATTGGCGGAGCTGTTCCACAAGCTCACGCGCGACACCGCAGGCACTCACAAGATCGATCGCACCGGGATCGGCCACGAGCGGGCGTACGAGACGAAGCCGTACGAGTTCGGTGATCCGTTCAGCCTGAACATCGAGCAGACAGTGCGCAACGCGATTCGTCGCAGTGGTGGCGGAACCCCCGTCCGGTTGAAACAGGACGACTTTGAAATCGAGCGCACCGAAGAGATCACGCGGGCAAGCACGGTTCTGATGCTCGACCTCTCACTCTCGATGCCGATGCGCGACAACTTCCTTCCCGCCAAGAAGGTCACGATGGCGCTGCACTCGCTCATCACGAGTCAGTACCCTCGTGACTACATGGGTATCGTCGGGTTCGCCGAGAGCGCCCGAGAGCTGCAGGCCAACGACCTGCCAGAAGTTTCGTGGGACTTCGCGTACGGCACCAACATGCAGCACGGGCTGATGATCGCCAGGCGCCTCCTCGGCAAGCAGAGCGGCACGAAGCAGATCATCATGATCACCGACGGTGAGCCGACAGCGCATCTCCTGTCGAATGGGCACGTGTACTTCAACTACCCGCCAGCGCAAGAGACGGTCGACGCGACGATGAAAGAGGTGTTGCGCTGTACCCGCGACGACATCCGCATCAACACCTTCATGCTCGACCCGAATGGTTCGCTTCGTCGTTTCGTCGAGCAGATGACCGAACTCAACGGTGGGCGGGCGTTCTTCACCACGCCGGAGAGCCTTGGCGACTACCTACTCGTCGACTTCGTCGAGCATCGTCGTAAGCTCGTCGGTGGCGGCAGCGTCAGGCTCTAAGTCTCCGTGTTCAGCATCACCGAACAGGCTGACGATGATGGCGTCGTGCTCGTCGTCCACGGCTCGCTCGATCTCGCCACCGGGCCTGCGCTGTTGACCCGCGGTCGAAGATCGGTCGGTGACGGCAGAAGCTTGTCGTTGGATTTGTCCGACGTCGACCTCGTCGACGCGGTCGGCATCGGTGTTCTCATCGGCCTGAGAAAGGTCGTCGTCGAATCCGGTGGTTCCTTCGCCATCACCGCACCGTCTGCAGCCGCAATGGCGTCGTTCGCTGCGCACGAGGTCGATCGGCTCCTCGCCCCCTGATCCCCCGAATCTTCAGCCTTCAGAGAGCGACGCGCCCCGAACCCTGGAAATTATGGGTGGGGCCCTATCCTTGAGCACCGCCATGGCGAATCAAAGCACCCGCATGTTCGACAGACCGACGTTCGTCAGCAGCGAACGACGCTTGGCGCGCTATGTCGCCAGACCGATTCTGCAGTTCATCAGGCGTGAGGTCGCATCTGGCATCCTCCTCCTGATCGCCACCGCAGCAGCGTTGGTGTGGGCGAATGTCTCCTTCGACAGTTACCACGACTTCTGGTTTTCCGACATCTCGCTTCACGTGCACACCTGGCACATCGAGCTGCACCTCGAAGAGTTCGTCAATGACGCGCTGATGGCGTTGTTCTTCTTCGTCGTCGGGCTCGAAATCAAACGTGAAATGGTGACAGGCCGCCTGAACAGCCCGCGGGTTGCAGCCCTGCCCGGCATAGCGGCGCTCGGTGGAATGGCCGTTCCGGCCCTGTTCTTTGTCGCCTTCAATGCTGGCGGGGCAGGCCAGGATGGCTGGGGTATCCCGATGGCCACCGACATTGCGTTTGCCCTCGGCGTCGTGGCGCTGCTCGGGTCGCGGGTCTCGGCCCAGGTCAAACTCTTCCTGTTGACGCTCGCCATCGTCGATGACATCGGAGCGATCGCTGTCATCGCGATCTTCTACACCGACGATCTGAGCTTCATGTGGCTGATGCTCGCCGCCGGGGGCCTGGTGATGACCAGGGTGCTTCGGGTGGCTCAGGTCTGGTCGATCCTCGTCTACGTCATCGTGGGGACCTTCGTCTGGTATGCCACGTTCAGGTCAGGCGTCCACGCGACCATCGCGGGCGTGGCACTCGGTCTGCTCACCCCGGCTCGACCCTTGCTGACGCGGGCCGAGGCCGAAGAACTCGCGGATGAGGTTCCCGACGACCCGACCGCCGACGACATACGCCACCACGCATTCCAGTTGCAGGAGTCGGTCTCGGTTGCCGAACGTCTCGAGGACTTCCTTCACCCATTTACGAGCTACCTGATCATCCCGATTTTCGCGTTGGCGAACGCAGGGATTCAGCTCAGTGGCGATTCGATCTCCGGTGCGGTCACTTCGAACGTCACACTGGGGGTCATCGCCGGCCTGGTGATCGGCAAGCCGGTTGGTGTAGTTGTGTTCACCTGGATCGCGACACGAATTGGTTTCGCTCTTCCGAAGGGCATGAGCTGGGGCCAGTTTTTCGGTCTCGGTCTCGCATCTGGCATCGGTTTCACGGTGTCGATCTTCATCACCGGGCTTGCATTCACTGACGATGCCGTGATCGATGAGGCGAAGATCGGCATTCTCGTGGCCTCGGCCATGGCGGCCGTCCTTGCGCTCGTCGTGCTCCGCGCCTCAGGGCGGTCAGAGGCTGAAAAAGTCGATGAGGAAGAAGAACTCGAACATGTCTTCGAAGAAGTCGTCGCAGCCAGGGCCGAGACCCGTCAGGAATAGTTCATTCGTTCGGATGGAACTCCGGTGTGAAGTCGCCACTGAAGAGGTGGAGAAGGCTCCCGAGTGCTCTGGGTGACGTTGTCGGCCAGCGGTTGGATCACCTCGTTGGCCGATCACGACCAATATCGACGTCAAAGGGTTGAGCCGGCCCTCGGCTGGACCATAATGTTTCCTGCTGCTTTCAGCTCCGTAGCGCGCCCCGACTAACCGCGCACGGGTAGAAGAACAAAGTCCAAAGAGAGGACACACGTGTCTGCGGTTCCCTATATCGCGTTGATCGCGTCCATCGCGGCGCTCGGTCTCGCGTATTACTTCGCCCAGGTGGTCTTGGCCGCCGATCAGGGCACCGATCTCATGAAGGAGATCGGTCAGGCCATCCAAGAAGGCGCCATGGCGTTCCTTCGGCGTGAGTACCAGTGGGTCTCGGCGTTCGTCGCTGCGATGTTCGTGCTGCTGCTCATCGTGCCGATCGACGGTCGCCCGTATGCATCGTTCGCGTACCTGTTCGGAGCGGTACTCAGCTCCGCAGCCGGATTCGTCGGTATGCGCATCGCGACCGAAGCGAACACGCGCACCGCCAACGCAGCCCGGAACGGTGCAGCGGACGCACTCCCGCTCGCATTCAAGGGCGGCGCGGTTATGGGCTTCACAGTCGCCGGCCTGGCGCTGTTCGGCATCACCTTCAACTATCTCCTGTGGGTCACCTGGATCGGCGTCGACGACGCATTCCAGGTCGTCGCTGCGTTCGGCCTCGGCGCCAGTTCGATTGCACTGTTCGCCCGTATCGGCGGCGGTATCTACACCAAGGCCGCTGACGTCGGTGGAGACCTCGTCGGCAAGGTCGAAGCAGGTATCCCAGAGGACGATCCACGCAACCCGGCCACCATCGCCGATGCCGTGGGCGACAACGTCGGCGATGTCGCCGGCATGGGCGCCGATCTCTTCGAGTCGTACGCCGGCTCGATCGTTGCTCCGGTTGTACTCGTGTCGCTGCTCGCACCCGGGGTCTTCCTCGACGGTGGCGGCAAGTTGCTCGACTTCGGCGACTTCGAAGCACTCCTTCTCTTCCCGATCCTCATCGGTGCACTCGGTATGATCGCCTCGATCGTGGGTGCGCTCATGACCCGCGGCAAGGAAGGCCAGAGCCTTTCGAGGCAGCTACACACCGGCCAATACATCGCCATGGGACTCACCGTTGTGTTGTCCATCGTCGGTGCTCTCTGGCTGTTCGGCAGCGCAGAAGCTCCTGGCGGTGGCGATCTGGTCCAGAAACCGATCTGGCTCGCGCTCACCATCATCACCGGATTGCTGGGTGGTTGGGCCATCGGCTTCGTCTCCGAATACTTCACATCGGAGCACTACGGACCCGTCAAGAGCATCTCGGCTCAGTCGGAAACCGGACCTGCGACGGTCGTGATCGAAGGCATTGCCCAGGGCAAGCTCTCGACGCTTCCGTCGGTCGGCATCGTCGCGCTCATGATCGGCCTTTCGTTCTGGATGGGCGGCGCAGCATTCGGCAGCGCCGGTGATGTGATCGGCCTCTACGGCGTCTCGCTCGCTGCTATCGGCATGTTGGCCGTGACCGGTGTGATCGTCGCGGTCGACGCCTATGGCCCCATCGCTGACAACGCAGGCGGTATCGCCGAGATGGCGGAGCTTCCTGGTGAGGTCCGTGAGGTCACCGACAGCCTCGACGCTCTTGGCAACACCACTGCTGCCGTCGCGAAGGGTTTCGCCGTCGGTTCGGCCGCGGTTACCGCGCTTGCCCTGTTCAAGTCGTTCAGCCTGACAGCGGGCAGCGACGTGAACCTCGACATCAACGATACTGCCGTCACCATCGGCTTGTTCCTCGGCGCGATGACACCGTTCATCTTCGCGGCCCTGACGATGGCGTCGGTCGGTCGTGCGGCGCAGGCGATGATCGTCGAAGTCCGGCGTCAGTTCGCCGAGATCCCAGGCCTCCGTGAGGGCAAGCCGGGCGTGAAGCCCGACAGCCGTCGCTGTGTCGACATCTCGACCCAGGCCGCGCTCCGCGAGATGTTGATCCCCGGTGGTCTTGCCATCCTGTTGCCGCTGATCATCGGCTTCATCGACGTCAACGCACTCGGTGGATTCCTGGCCGGATCGGTCGTCACCGGATTCATGTTGGCCATCTACATGGCGAACTCCGGTGGTGCCTGGGACAACGCAAAGAAGTACATCGAAGCCGGCGCTCACGGCGGCAAGGGCACTGACGCTCATGCCGCAGCCGTGGTCGGCGACACCATCGGTGATCCCTTCAAGGACACATCGGGTCCTGCGATGAACATCCTCATCAAGGTGATGACCATCGTTTCGCTGGTCTTCGTACCCGCATTCATCTGATGTGAACACAGACAGGCGTCTGGCGCCCTGTCTGTCGACACAAGCATTCACAGAGCCCCGACGCCCTCGCGCCGGGGCTCTGTCAGCCTCGAGGTGAGGACACACCGTGTGCTCGTCGCTCACGGCAGCCATTGCTGGCTGCTTCGGCACTTCCCCCAGGTGGGTCGCGCCTGGCCAAGGGTCCCTCAGCGATCCAAAGTGCCGAGGTCGTGGGCCGTTGAGGATTCCGCATCGGGCCAGTTGGTTCGCCAGACTTCGACCGAGACAGCCCCGACCTCCATCGGGGCACGTGTGAAGCCGGCCATTGACTCGACAACCGGTTCGACGACGATGTCATGGTTCGGGACGACGAAGTAGGGGAACGCGTAGCGATCCTGTCCGCTCGTATTGATCACCCGGTGCGGGGTGGCGACATAACGCCCGCCACTCCACAGCTCGAGCATCTCGCCGATGTTCATGAGAAGAGCGCCTGGCTGGTATTCGACGCCGATCCACGAACCATCGCGACGCCGGACGTGGAGGCCGCCAACCGGATCAGGATTCAGCAGCGTTATGACGTTTGTGTCCTTGTGCGGGTGGATTCCCATCTTTGGTGACGCCGCTGCCTGAGTGGGATAGTGCAACAGGGTCATGTTCGTCAGCGGAGTGCTGTGCCAACGTGCGAACGTGGCCGACTCGACCCCGAGCCGACTGGCGAAAATGTCCAGCAGACGCGCTGAAACGACATCGCACCGACGCCAATAGTCGAGTACCACCGAGCGCATGTCGGCGATCTCAGGGCGCCACAGATTGGGTCCGTACAGCGCGCATTCTCCAATGACAGGGTGGTTGCTCGGACACTCCCAGTGGAGCTTGTAACCTTCGTAGAGGTCGGCTCCTTCGCCGGACGCGTCGGTGCGGTTCGGTGTGAAGAACCCGAGTGGGATGAAGCCGCGATAGTTGTGGCGCGTGATGGCTCCCGTTCTCTTCGTCGAGTCGTCGAGAGAGAACAGGCGCCGGAGTACGTCTCGCATCTGCTCGAACGTGTCCGCTGCGATTTCGTGCCCGGTGAGCGCCACGAATCCGATCTCTTCGCTCGCCTTGAGAATTGCTGGCGCCGGATCGGGCGACGAAAGGTCGACCGTCGGGATTCCGGTCATTGATGCTGCACCCTCGTCGCTCGCCACAGGGTTGCGACCCCGATGGTGATCAGCGAGATCATGCCGGTGAAGGCGAACATGGCCCGGAGCCGAAGCCGGCGACCGCAGGTCCGATGTCCTTGGTGGCGTTCAAGCTCAACTGGCTGAGCGCGATCGCATTGGGCAGATGTCGTTTCTCGACGAGTTCAGCTGAGAATGCGGCCCGCGCGGGGCCCATGAACGAGAACGCAACGCCCTGCATGGCGCTGGCGGCGACCAGCATCCAGTACTCGAGACCATCGGACTGAAGAGCTGTTCCGATGAAGAGGGAACTGGCGATCAGCAGCACGTTGGCCCAGATGATGACGAGTCGCTTCGAGAAGCGGTCTGAGACCACACCGCCGAACTGACTCGTAGCCAGCATGGCCAGTCCGAAGGCGAAGAGGGTGCCGCTCGTGGCCGGTTGCGACGTCGGATCGACAGTTGTCATCGGAGACAGTGTGTCGGAACTGTTCGAGTATCGCGGTTACCGATGAGCAAGCAGTGGCAGGTCGGTTCGAGTGCCGCTACCCGAGTCGTGGCTTTTGGCGTGGTGGAGCCCGCGCGCCGGCAGGGGGACGGGTGTCACTGCGCCATCGAGTGCAAGTCCTGGCCCGACGAGCGCGAATTCCGTCAGGCCGACGGGGACGATGCCTCGGTGGTTTGGTCGGTTGGTGTCATCTGGTCCGTTGAGACGATGACGGGTTTGCTCTTGGCGGGAGGTTCGAATTCACCGGTCGCGGTGCGAAGCTCGCGTTGCGCCTCGCCAAGCGATCGGGCCAGTTTCGGCAAACGGGTGCTCCCGAAGAGCAGCATGACGATGCCGAGAACGATGAGAAGTTCGGTTGGTCCGAGCATGTGATCTCCAGTCGATGTAGCCCAGAGTGGTTCCCGCCATCTATCGGCAGGAGTCGGGGTGTGAGTTGAGTCTCCACATCGATCATGAAGGAACCATGAGGGAGCGTGCCGTGTGCTGCGCGATACCGTCAAGCCGGTGCTGACACGCGTCTTCATCCAAATCGGGCGCGGCTTTGCCATGGGAGCCGCCGACATCGTTCCCGGAGTGAGCGGTGGCACCGTTGCGTTGCTGTTCGGCATCTACGAGACGTTGATCGGCGAGCTTCGTAAGGGTGCTGGCGCCCTCGCGAGGTTCTTGAGGCTCGACTGGAAGGGTGGCCTTGCGAGGCTGAAGGGCGTCGACTGGACGTTCTTGCTGAGCCTCCTCGGGGGCATCGTCATGGCCGTGCTGGTGCTCATCAGCTGGCTTCGCACCCAGATCGAGGAGCATCCCGTTCAGGTCAGCGCCGTGTTCTTCGGGCTCGTCGCCGCATCGATCGTGGTCGCCAGACGCGAGATCACTCGCTGGACGATGACACGGCTAGCCGTATTGACCGGCTTCGCCGGTGTTGCGTTCGTTCTTCTCGGCCAGCGCTCCGGAGGGCTCGAGGACCCATCGCTCATCGTTGTTTTCGTCGCAGGTTCGATCGCGATCTGCGCAATGATTCTTCCCGGCATCTCCGGCTCGTTCATCCTGCTGATGTTCGGGCTGTACGACTACGTCACCGTCGCGATCGACGACCGCGACATGAAGATCATCATGGTGTTCGGTTTTGGGGCCTTGGTCGGTATCTCTTCGTTCTCGACCTTTCTGCACTGGTTGCTCGGCCGCTTCCGCGATGTGGTGATCGCAGCGCTCCTTGGCCTCATGATTGGTTCGCTACGGGTGTTGTGGCCGTGGCCGAGCGGCGAGCAAGGCCTTGACAATGTTGCCCTCGGTCAGCCCGTTTCAGGTGAGTTGGTTGGCGCGATCGTCGGCGCGCTGATCGCGGCAGCCGTCGTCATGGCTGTTGGAGAAATCGGGTACCGAAAGACTCAAGGGTCTTGACGAAGGGGTCGCAAATCGACTCAAGTCCTGTACGTTCCGGACGAGTAGCTCCATAAACCGCTGTAGATGTCGGTCGAGAACATCTGCTGAATCAACTGAAAGCCCGCTGTGTCGAAACCCCTCGTCATCGTCGAATCACCCGCCAAAGCCCGGACCATCGCGGGCTTCCTCGGCGACGACTACATCGTGGAATCCTCCATTGGTCACATCCGCGACCTGCCACGGAATGCCGCCGACGTGCCCCAGAGCCACAAGAACGAGAAGTGGGCTCGGCTTGGTGTCGACACCGAGAACGACTTCAAGCCGCTGTACGTCGTCACCGGTCGAGCCAAAGAGCAGGTGCGGCACCTGAAGGCGCTTCTGAAAGACGCCGACGAGCTGTATCTCGCAACGGATGAGGATCGTGAGGGAGAAGCCATCGCATGGCACCTCATGGAGGTCCTCAACCCGCGCGTGCCTGTCAAGCGCATGGTGTTCCACGAGATCACCAAGAAGGCCATAGAGGCCGCCATCGACGAACCACGAGAGATCGATCGCCGCCTTGTGGATGCGCAGGAGGCCCGCCGAATCCTCGACCGCCTCTACGGATACGAGGTCTCTCCGGTGCTGTGGAAGAAGGTGATGCCGAAGCTGAGCGCTGGACGAGTCCAGAGCGTCGCCGTCCGGCTCATCGTGGCCCGCGAACGCGAACGTATGGCATTTGTCTCGGCCGGGTACTGGAGTCTCACAGGCACCTTTGCGGGCGGGGTCTCGGGCTCGGCCCAAGAGACGGTCTTCAAAGCGGCAATGGTCGGCCTCGAAGGAAAGCGCCTCGCTACAGGCAGGGACTTCGACGACCGTGGTCAGCTGAACGGTGATGTGGTGGTTCTCGACCAGAGTGGTGCTGAGGGGCTTGTCGAGTCACTCGCCCACCGTGAGCTAGCAGTGTCGTCGCGCGAATCTCGACCCTATCGACGTCGTCCTTCCGCACCGTTCATCACCTCGACCCTGCAGCAAGAGGCTGGCCGCAAGCTCGGCTTCTCGTCGGCCCGCACGATGCGTGCCGCTCAGCGGTTGTACGAGAACGGCTTCATCACCTACATGCGTACCGACAGCACCACGCTGTCCGCCGAGGCGCTCACTGCAGCTCGGAACCTCATCAACGAGCGTTACGGTGCAGCCAGTCTGCCCGCCGAAGCACGAACGTATGCCAAGAAGGTGAAGAACGCTCAGGAAGCTCACGAGGCGATTCGTCCCTCAGGTGAAGCGTGGCGTCTTCCCGAGGTCGTGGCGGCGGAGGTCACCCAGGATGAGGGCCGTGTCTACGACCTCATCTGGCGGCGCACGATCGCGAGCCAGATGATCGATGCCACGGGCGAGACGATCACGATCAAGCTGACGGGCACCAGCTCCGACGGTAGTGACGTCGAATTTTCCACAAGCGGCACCGTCATCACGGTCCAGGGGTTCCGTCTTGCGTATGTAGAGGGTGACGACGAGCCAGCAGACCCCGAAAAACTAGAACAACAGCTTCCGCCGCTCGAAGAAGGTGACACTGTCACGGTTCGCGAGCTCGAACCGAAGTCACACGAGACATCGCCGCCGGCGAGGTACACCGAGGCCTCGCTCGTGAAGCGCCTCGAAGAGGTCGGCGTCGGTCGCCCATCGACGTATGCATCCATCATGGAGACCGTCCAGGACCGCGGTTATGTCTGGAAGAAGGGCTCTGCTCTCGTTCCTGCCCTCACGGCCTTCGCCACGAGCGGTCTGCTCGAGCAGCACTTCCCGAACCTCGTCGACTATGCGTTCACCGCTCGTATGGAGGACGACCTCGATGACATCGCCGGTGGTGGCCGCGAAGCCATTCCGTGGCTCTCGGAGTTCTATTTCGGCACTGCCGGCCCTGACAGAGGTGCATCTGAAATCGAGGTCAAGGGACTCAAGCACGTCATCGACGTCCGCCTCGGCGAGATCGATGCGAGGGCGATCAACTCGATTCCCATCGGCGTCGACGCAAACGGGGTGCCCATCGTCGCTCGGGTCGGCCGCTTCGGCCCATATCTCTCTCGCGGTGACGACACATGTTCGCTCTCCGAGGAGATCGCGCCGGACGAACTCACGATTGACAAGGCCGTGGAGTTGCTGGACGCTCCCTCTGACGAACGCGTGCTCGGAACTGATCCAGAGTCGGGTCTCGACGTGATCGCACGGCCAGGTCGGTTTGGTCCCTACATCACGCTCGGAATGCCCCAGGACGATCAGCCGAAGCCGAAGACGGCCTCGCTGTTCTCTTCTATGTCGCTCGACACGGTGACATTCGACGAAGCAATGAAGCTGCTCACGCTGCCCCGAGTCGTGGGAACCGATCCTGTCGACGCGGTCGAGATCACCGTCCAGAACGGCCGGTATGGGCCGTACTTGAAGAAGGCTACCGACAGCCGCAGTCTTGAGAACGAAGAGCAGCTGTTCACGCTGACGCTCGAGCAAGCGCTTACGATCCTGGCCCAACCCAAGACCCGTCGTGGTGCAGTCGCGAAGCCTCCGCTGAGAGAATTCGGACCAGATCCGGTCAGCGGTGGCAACATCGTTCTGAAAGACGGACGGTTCGGTCCGTATGTGACCGACGGCGAAGTCAACGCCTCGCTCCGCAAAGAAGACGATCCAGAGTCGATCGACGTCGTCAGGGCGGCGGAGCTTCTTCAACTCCGTCGCGAGCGTGGCCCGGCGAAGAAGAAGAAGGCGACGAAGAAGAAGGCAACGGCCAAGAAGAAAGCCGCCACGAAGAAGAGTTCTGGCAAGAAGACAGCCACGAAGAAAGCGTCTTCGTAGCGGTCCGATGACGCCGTTGCAGCACGCGCTGATGGCCCGTGTCTTCGCGACCCGAGAGTTTCTGAGGCTCTGGCTTGCGCAGCTGGTCAGCGCGTTCGGCGACTGGATCGGTTTTCTCGCCATCATCATCGTTGCAGAACGCATTGGCGGCGCGACACCGGGATCTGCAATCGCGCTGGTGATGATTGCCAGGATCCTTCCGGGATTTTTCCTCGCGTCAGTTGGTGGCGTGATAGTCGACCGGTTGAACCGCAAGCGCCTTCTGATCTCGTGCGACATCGTCCGCGCCGGTGTCATGGTCACGATTCCGCTCCTCGACACGTTGTGGGCGTTGGTGCTCGCATCGCTCGTGCTCGAACTCGCAACCTCGCTCTGGGGACCCGCCAAGGAAGCGATCGTTCCGAACGTCGTCCCGACCGGGCATCTCACGACCGCGAACTCGCTTTCGCTCCTCGCCGCGTACGGCACGTTCCCGTTTGCGGCAGCGGCGTTCGCCGGTCTGTCGCGAGTGTCGCTGTGGATCGGGGAGTCGGGGGCCTTTGGCATCTCCGGCATTGATCGCGAGTCGCTGGCACTCACTGCCGACGCGTTGACATTTCTCGTCGCTGCAGCGTTCATTGCATCGTTGCCACTCGTCGCCAGGTCGCGGGTCCAGCGAGCCACCAGCGACCGTCGCATCGACCTCACTGAAGGGATGAGGGAGTTGCGTGAGGGCTGGCGGTTCATATTCATCAGCTCGAGGGTCAGAGCGGTGCTGGTAGCGCTTGGCACCGGCATGCTCGGCGGGGGCATGTTGATTCCGCTCGGAGCGGTTTTCAACAAAGAGATCCTGATGGCAGACGAGGACGGATTCGGACTGATCCTGACCTTCCTCGGGGTGGGTGTCGCTATCGGAGTGGCGATTCTGTCCGCCCTCCAGCGTCGGATCGACAAGGAGAGGGTGTTCGTAACGTCAGTGTTCGCCGCCGGTCTCACCTTGCTGTTCGCGGTGTCCGTTTCAGAGCTCAGCCTCACGTTGCTGGGTGTCACCGGACTCGGCATCAGCGCCGGCGGCGTCTACGTGCTCGGGTTCACGATCCTGCACGAGAGCGTCGATGACGAGCTCCGCGGAAGAGTGTTCAGCGCTCTCTATGTGTTGGTCCGGTTCTGCTTGCTGCTGGCCATCGGAATCGGTGGCTTCCTGAGCGAGGCCCTCGACTGGGTCTTCGAAACAACGATCGACTCCGAAGTGGGCATCGGTTCGGCCCACATCGCGATCACCGGCGTTCGTGGCGCGCTTTGGCTTGCCGCTGCGACGATGATCGTTGCCGGAGCGCTTGCATCCTTCACGTTCCGCGGTGATCAGACGGAGGCCGAGGATGAGACGACGGGGTATGTGACGTGAATGGAGCGACCGCCGGGTTCGTTGAGCTCACCGGCCAGAGAGAGGCAGCGCAGCGCCTGACACAGGCCGTCGAATCTCCCGTACCTGCCTACCTGTTTGTCGGCCCATCGGGAGCCGGGAAGCGAGAGGCGGCGCGGATCTTCGCTGGCGAGATCTTCGCGTCTCGGGCCTCCGACGAGAATGATGCGGCGCGTCATCGCCGTCTGGCACGCGACGAGCAACACCCCGACCTGGTGGTGATCGAGCGTGATGGGGCCACCATCAACATCGGGACGGCACGTGAAGTCGTTCGAGTCGCTTCACTGAGCCCGGCCGATGCAGCGCTGAAGGTGATCTTGCTGGTCGATTTTCACCTGGTCGGTGACCGAGCGCCCGTGGTGTTGAAAGCCATCGAGGAGCCACCACCTTCGACGATGTTCGTGGTGCTCGTCACCGATGTACCGCCTGAGCTCGTCACGATTGCCTCGCGCTGTGTACGGATCGACTTTGCGCCGGTGCCTGACTCTGCGG
>JABABU010000004.1 GCA_014238065.1 Actinomycetota bacterium | reverse complement strand
CGTTCAGCTTCGTCGACCTGAGCTACCGCGTCATTCCTGGCGATTCCGACCTCGAAGAGTTGACGATGACCCACAGCTCGGTTCACTTCGACCGGACCGGTTTCAGAGAAGACGTGAACACCGTTTTCCCGCTCGATCGACTCCGCGGGCTGGAGCGCGACGGCCTGATCGGTTCGGTGGCGGCCCACCACTACTCGCTGATGGGCGCCGGGTGGCCTCCACACATGATCGAGGGGACTTCACGCGAACTGGCACGTCTGCTCATGGCCGACCACGTCGATGCAGTCTGCTTGGTGCCAGTCTGACCGAACTGCACCCGCGCGGTCGGCGCGGTCTCGCACTTCCTCGAATCGGCCGGTGTCGCGACGACCGGCATATCGCTTGTCCGCGAGAACACCGAAGCCATGCGCGTACCCCGCTTCCTCTGGGTTCCGTTCGAGCCGGGTCGCCCCTTCGGCGCGCCGCACGAGCCCGCGTTTCAGCAGAGGGTGTTGGCGGAGGCGCTGATGCTCCTCGAACGCACAGACGGTCCCGTCGTCCTGGAAGACTTCCCGGACGATGCTCCCTCTTCAGACGAAGATGCCGTGTGGGCCTGCCAGGTGTCGTATCCCCACGACGTTGCGGTCGAGGGCTCCATCATCGACGCCGTTCTCGCCGAGATCGACCAGCTCGTACCCTGGACCGAGGGTCGGCCTACTCCATGGTCGAATACCGGCCTCGATAGGTCGGCAATGGTCGCTCATCTCATGGCCGTGATCGACGATGCGGGCGCCGCTCGAGACGAGAAACATCTGATCGAAACGACGCGCCTGGTGTGCGACCACCTTCGCACCTGGTACCTCGCCGCCGCTGGCAACCAGCCGGGTCGCGCCAGCGCGTCGGATCTCGGATCTCGTCAGGTGATCGGCCCCAGCTCACCCACCGTCTCGATGTTGAGCTGACCGGCCAGCCCGGCTGTTCTGTGAACCGCCAGGTCGCGCCAGGCTTCAGACGACGACATGGCGAGCAGGTCACCCCGGCCCGGGTACCTGGCGATCGCGACCTCGTCCCACAACTCCTCCACCTGGCCGAGAGCGAGAAAGGTGACGTCGCCGGCGAAGACGATCTCCCCTCCGTATTCCTTCAACAGATCTGAGACCCCGCGCCCATAGATCTGATAGGCATCGCGTCCTGTCAGCGTGGTCTCTCTACCGTCCTCGTAGACGGCTCTGTCCTTGAACTTCAACAGGTTCACCATGTAGATCGGGCCGTCGGGGCCCGGCTCCATCATCTGTTCGACCCGCTCTCGGCTGGTCGGCATGACCTCGTTGACGACGTCCATTCGCTCCTCCTCTTTCGTTGTGCTCTCGTGCGATCAGGGCCCGGGTCGTGCGAACAGAGCCGACAACGCTGTTCGAATCACCGATTCGGCTTCGTCGGCCGAGAGTCCTCGATGACGCACCAGAAACTCGAGCGAGTCAAACTGCGTCAGTACGTCTCCAGCACCGACGAGAGCGTCCCGATCGGCCGGTCCGAGGTGTTCGAGCTCGGATTCGAACTGCAGCTCGAACTGGGCGCGAAATCGATCACGCGTCAATGCGAGCTCGTCCCTGACACGAGGCAGATTGGCTGCGTTCGCCAGTGTTGCCCTGTACATCGGACCCACGACCTCGTACAGCCGCATACGACTCGAGACGAAGGCGGCGATTCTCGCGGCGAGTTCCCCCGCTCCGATCGCGTAAATGCGGCCGACATCAGCGCCAAGTTCGCGACTGCGTTTGATCGCAGCCTCGAGCAGTTCGCCCGGATCAGCGAAGTATCGGTAGACCGACCGCAGTGAGAGCCCCGATCTCTTGGCCGCCTGTTCCATGGTCGGAAACAGTGACTCCTCTGCGAACATCTCGAGCACGACGTCGAGCACGACGTCGACGTTCTTCTGCCGACGTGCAACGCGGCCGTCGTTCACAAGCCCCATACCGGTCATCGTCTGGCCACGTCGGCGACCGGTCCCCACACCTCGACATCTTCTATGCGCTCGACACGGCGGATCGTTCGAATATGGAGGAGCTGGTCACCGCCGAACTGCTCGAAGACGCGCCCCATGGCGAGGAGCACGGGAGCGTCGTGCAACGTGTAGGTCTTCGTGTCGAACACCTGGCTCACGAGGCCGATCCCAACCAGTCGATGAGGTGCTCTGTGTATGCGTCAGGAATGTCCTCGGTGAGAAAGTGACCGCCACCCTCCAGGATGACGTGAGGCTGGCCGGCAGCGCCCGGAATGCCGGCGACAATCGGTTTCCAACCGTCCGGCGCGACAGAGTCCTTGTCGCTGAAGATCGTCAGCACCGGTTTCGTGAACGTCTCGAGCACCGCCCACGCCGCGTTGTTTCCGGGATACATCGGATTGTCAGGGCGAGTCGGGAGCAGTTGTGTGAACGCTCTGCTCCCTATGGTCAACGAGGGATCCGGGTACGGCGCCTCATATCCACACTGCACCTCGGACGTCGGATCGGTGACCATCACCATCGGGAGCAGGGTCCACGGTTCCCACTTCGGAGCGGCCGCTGCAAACGCCTGGAACGAGGCAAGAGGTCCGGATGCTTCGATGATCTCAGGGAGCGGTTCCTCCATGTCACGCCGCGGAAGACCTGTGTTCGAGATCACCATTCTGCCGACGCGGTCGGGATGGTCACCGGCGAGGCGCATGCCGATGATTCCACCCCAATCGTGCAGGACGAAGGTGACGTCGCTCAGACCGAGGGCTTCGAAGAGGAGCGCTCGCATCCACTCGACGTGGGCCGCAACCGAATAATCGTGCATCTCCGACGGTTTGTCGGACATTCCCATCCCGACGAGGTCGGGGGCCACCGCTCGATAGCCGGCCTCGACCGCCGCGACGATCTGATGCCGCCACAGGAACGACCATGAAGGGTTTCCGTGCAGGAACACGACCGCCGGAGCATCTTGATTGCCGGCGTCCACGAGGTGGATCCGGAGCATCTGCCCATCGCCAGCCGGGACCTCGACGTACCTCCGCTCTGTCGGATAGCCGACGACCTCATCAATTGCGTGCGCAGGGGAGCGAAGAATCTTCACGTCGACAAGTCGCTCGAGTCGTCCATCTCGGCGAACCTACAGTAGTGCGTGTTGAACTGGCAATAGTTTCAGAGGCTCCGATAGGGTCCTGCGATGCACTTCGAAGTCAACCGTACCGACTTTCGCGACACGCGAGTTCGCGACGAAGAACAGCATGAACTCTCTCGCGGGCAGGTCAGGATGACCATCGAACGTCTCGCGGTCACCACCAACAACATCACCTACGCCGTCGTCGGCGACATGCTCGATTACTGGGGCTTCTTCCCTGCGGAACACCCGTGGGGCAAGATTCCCGCGATGGGGCTCGCGTCGGTCGTCGAGTCCGCCAACGCCGACATCACCGAAGGCGGGCGTTACTTCGGCTTCTACCCGATGGCATCAGAGTGTGTGATCAACGCGAAGGTACGTGGCGACGGATTCAGCGACGTCGGAGATCACCGCTCCAACCACGCTCCGATCTACACCCTGTTCCTCGAGACAAGCCGCGACCAGCTGTTCGACGAGACAAGACCAAACGAGTACCTGCTGTTCAGAGGACTGTTTCTCACGTCGTTCCTCGCGGATGATCTTCTCGCCGACACCGACTTCCGGGGCGCCACCCAGACGCTCGTCACCAGCGCCTCCTCGAAGACCTCCATCGCCCTCGCCGCGTGTCTGGCCAAGAGGGACGGGCATCGCAGCATCGGCCTCACCTCGACCGGCAACCGCGCCTTCGTGGAAGGACTCGACCTCTACGACGACGTCATGACCTACGACGACATCGAACAGCTCGACACATCGATCGCCTCCGGCCTCGTCGACATGGCCGGCAACGCAACCGTTCGGGCAAACATCCACGATGCATACGCCGACAGCCTCAAATTCTCCCTCACGGTCGGAGCAACGCACTGGGAGGCGCCGAGCACGATCGTCGCTGAGCTGGCAGGACCGAAACCCGAGTTCTTCTTCGCTCCAGGGCAGATGGTGAAGCGAACCGCAGAGTGGGGCGCCGATGAACTCGAGAAGAGAATCGCGCGCGCTTTCCACGAGCTTCTCGACCACACAGGATCGTGGCTCGACGTCCGACATCGGGCCGGAGCCGATGCCATCGCCGAGGCATACACCGACCTGCTCGAAGGCAGAGCCGATCCAACGACCGGATACATCGTCTCGCTGTGAACCGCGAGTTCGAAACAAGGAGCACTTCATGAGCCACCACCTTCTCCTCGCAGGTAGCTACGGGTCGCCATACAGCCTCAAGATGCGGGCCGTGCTTCGTTACCGCCACATCCCGTTCAAATGGGTTCTACGAAACTCCAAGTGGGACGACATCGGCGCGGCTCCGGTGCCATTGATCCCAGTGATCGTGTTCCCGAACCCCGACGGCACCCATGGCGAGAAGATGGTCGACTCCTCGCCGCAGATCACCCGCCTCGAAGCAGAGTTCACCGGCCGAAGCGTCGTCCCGAACGATCCGGCCTTGGCGTTCGTCGACGCGCTCATCGAGGACTTCGCCGACGAGTGGCTCACCAAGGCGATGTACCACTACCGCTGGACCTACGAAGCCGACATCGGAAAGGCCGGGAAACTCCTTCCGCTCTCGCAGAACCTGCAACTCGACACTGACGGCGCTCAGCAGATGTATGAGTTCATCACCTCGAGACAGATCGGGCGAAGGGAGCTGGTCGGCTCGACAGAGTGGAACGCACCCGTCATCGAGGACTCGTACAAGCGAGTGTTGCGCTGCATGCAACACCAGATGGCCTCGCACGATTTTCTGCTCGGAGACCGACCCGGCAGAGCCGACTTCGGGATCTACGGCCAGTTCACGCAGCTCGTGCGCTGGGACCCGACACCCATCGGCGTCGCGATCAGGGAGGCGCCGAAGACGATCACGTGGACCGATCGAGTCGACGATCTCTCGTGGCTCGACGTGATCGACGACGAAGGATGGCTGGCGCTCGAGGACATGACATCGGCAACCCGTTCCCTGCTCGAAGAAATCGGACGCACATACGCCCCGTTCATGCTCACCAACGCGAGCGCAATCGTCGAAGGGGCAGACGAGGTCGTCTGCGAGATCGACGGTCGGGAGTATCGCCAGGGCCCGTTCAAGTACCAGGCCAAGTGTCTCAGATGGCTCAGAGCCGACTACGCGGCCCTTTCCGAGTCGGACAGAAACCGCGTCGACGTTGCGCTCGACGGCACGGGCTGCGAACAGCTCTTCGTTGATTGAGGCACCGATCGACGTCGCGGCGATATGGGACTTCACCTGGCAACAACGGCATAGCACTGTAAGCCAGCTACTGGGCCGACGATCCCACCGGCACCGCCCCTGACCACGCTGGCCTGCATTTCGTCGGTCCCGAGCCGGATCCCGCGATTGCAGAACTCGCCACAGGAACCGTGGATTCGCTGCCCCATACCGCCCTGGCCTGACACGATTGTCGACAATCCCAGCACCCACTGCGAGACTCGTGGTGTGACAGGTGTTCGGTGCATGATCATGCGAGGCGGTTCGTCGAAGGGGGCGTACTTCGTCGCTGACGAACTCCCGGCCGATCCAGATCGGCGCGACGATGTGCTCCTTCGCATCATGGGATCGCCTGACGAGCGTCAGATCGATGGCATCGGAGGAGCCCACCCGCTCACCAGCAAGGTGGCGGTCGTGTCGAAGAGTGAGCGCGACGATGCCGACGTCGACTACCTGTTCCTACAGGTCGGTGTCGAAGTGCCGGTGGTGAGCGACCGGCAGAACTGCGGCAATCTCCTTTCGGGCGTCGCAGCGTTCGCCATCGAGCGTGATCTGATCGAAGTCGAGCCGACAATGGACGCCGCAGTCGTCAACATCCACATGATCAACACCGGCTCCGTCGCAACGGCGACAATCCGGACATCGGGTGGCCGACCGGTCTACGGCGGGGCGACAGCAATTTCTGGCGTGCCAGGCACATCTGCGCGCATCCGTCTGGACTTCGACGACATCGCGGGAGGTTCGACAGGGGGCGCTCTGCTGCCGAGTGGTTCTCCCCTCGACACCATCGAAGGTGTCGACTGCACCTTGATCGACAACGGCATGCCCGTCGTGGTGATGAGGGCGGACGCGGTCGGTGTGTCAGGCAACGAGCCCTGTGAGGAACTCGAGGCGAACCAGGAGCTCAGAGCCAAGCTCGAGGCCATCAGAATGGTTGCCGGCGAGTTGATGAACCTCGGAGACGTGACCGACACCACGGTGCCGAAGCTGACCATGGTCTCGCCGCCGAGAAACGGGGGGCATCTCTCGACGAGGACGTTCATCCCACACCGCTGCCACGAAGCCATCGGTGTCCTCGGTGCGGTGTCGGTGGCCACCGCTGCTCTCATTCCTGGATCTCCCGCCAACGAGGTCGCCCAGCTGAACGGCGACAACATCGTGCTGGAGCACCCCAGCGGGGTGTTCGAAGCCGCCGTCGAGGCCAGGGTCGAGCCAGGATCGGTGATTCTGGAACGTGCGGGCATCGTCCGCACGGCCCGAAAGATCATGGATGGGACCGTTTTCCCGAGAGACGGCGCTCATGGCTGAGCCAAACCCACGTCACGACGAACCCCCTGAGCCCACCGTTCCCGGTCCGATTCCACTGGCGTCGGCACCGACCGTCTTCACGCCGCCACCTGCCGCCTGCGACGCACACTGCCATGTCTTCGGACCCGCGATGCAATTTCCGTTTTCGCCGAACCGCACATACACGCCGCCCGACAGCGGAATCGATGCATTCATCGAGCTCCAGCGCCGACTGGGACTGTCGCGAGCAGTGTTCGTCCAGGCGAGCTGTCACGGAACTGACAACAGCGCCATGGTCGATGCCATCGCACGCGGCGAGGGACGATACGCCGGAGTGGCGATGATCGACGACACCTTCACCGACGCGGACATCGCCGAACTGCACGAGGGAGGTGTCAGGGGAACTCGCTTCAACTTCGTCGCCCATCTCGGAGGAGCACCCGATCTCGACGGGTTCTGGAGAATCGTGAACCGGGTTGCAGCGCTCGACTGGCACATCGTGCTCCACTTCGACGCCAAGGATCTTCCTTCACACACCGACCTTCTCGACGCCATGCCGGTGCCCTATGTCATCGACCACATGGCACGCGTGCCTGCCGCGGGAGGCGTCGAACAGGAATCCTTCGAGCAACTGCTCGAGCTGATGCTGTCCGATGAACGGTGTTGGGTAAAGATCTCCTGCGCCGAACGTCTCACCGAAGGCAAGGTCGCTCCTTACGACGATGTGATCCCGCTGGCCCGAGCCCTCATCGACGCGGCACCGAACCGAGTGCTCTGGGGCACCGACTGGCCTCACCCCAACATGGCCGTCATGCCAGACGAGGGACATCTCCTCGATCTCCTTGCAGCCTATGTACCCGACGAGAACCTGAGGAATCAGATCCTGGTCGACAACCCGACGACGCTCTACGACTTCAGCTGATCGCCGTGACCACGAATCTGACCGTCATCGAACACCTCCGCTCCGACATCCTCAGCGGCGAACTCGCTCCTGGGCAGCGGCTGGTCGAGTTCAGCTTGTGCGAAAGGTACGAGTGCGGCCGGATCGCAGTCAGAGACGCTCTGACGGCACTCGAATGCGAGGGCTTGGTCGAGCGTGCCACCAATCGGGGTGCAACTGTCAGAACCATCACGATCGACGAGGTCATAGAGGTCACCGAAGCGCGTGCCGCGCTCGAAAGCCTCATCGCCGGCCAGGCGGCCAAGACCCTCGACGATGCAGCTGTTCCGGAACTGCGATCGATCATCGTCGACATGCGCGCAGCCGTGGACGCCGACGACACCGAGGGGTACTCCGAACTCAATTCGGTGCTGCACCGCAGAATCCGCGAGATCAGCCGACACACCATCGGAGCCCACCTTGTCGCCAACCTCAGCAACAGGGCGCGTCACCACCAGTTCCGGCTGGCACAGAGGCCGGGTCGCGCCGCCGAGTCGGTGGAACAGCACGCCGCCATCGTCGAGGCCATCGCCAGCGGTGACGCCTCCGCGGCGAGCACCGCCATGGCAGCACACCTCGCTTCGGCCGTCGAAGCCTTTCGCGACTGGGACGACCCCGTATCCTGACCCCCTGGAAAACGGAGCTACCTGAGGTCGTCGGCTGAATCGATGTACTCCACGCCAAGTTCGATGAGCTTGTCGCGAAGACCGTAGAAGTCGACGCCGAGTTCACCGGAGGTGAGCCTGTCTCGCGTGCTGCCTTCGTTGCGGAGTCTGGAGTTCGAACGTTCGAGCGCCCACTGCGCTTCCGATCGGCCGACGACGACGACCCCATCGTCGTCGGCGCACACCACGTCGCCGGGGTTGACGGTAATCCCGCCGAGCACGATCGGTACGTTGACCGAGCCCGGCGTTGCTTTGACCGTTCCCTGGCACGACACGTGTGCGCTCCAGACCGGGAACTCCATCTCTCGCAGGTCGTAGGTGTCGCGGACGCCTGCATCGATCACGAGACCGCGCACTCCTCTTGTCATGAGAGAGGTCGCCAGCAGATCTCCGAACATGCCGTGTGTGGAAGGTGCCGTGTTCGCCACGACGAGGACATCTCCTGGCCCGCACACTTCGACGGCGGCGTGAATCATCATGTTGTCGCCAGGATGGGACAAGACGGTCACTGCATTGCCAGAGATCTTCACGGCCTGCTGGATCGGAGTGATGTGAGGCCCGACATAGCCGCGGCGTCCGATCGCCTCGTGGACGGTCGCCGTTCCGACCATGCCCAGGCCGTCAACCACGTCAGGATCCGCCCTCTCGATGTTCCTGATGACGACATGGCGATCGCGTTCGTTCGGGTTCATCAGCACTCCAGTCGTGGGAAGACTCGGCGGGTGTTCAGCTCGAACACAGCCTGTTTGGCATCGTCGTCGAGGACGGAGTTGTCGATGTAGATCTTGGTGTCATCGTAATAATTGCCCGTGTCAGGGTCGACGCCTCGAACTGCTCCGACCATCTCCGACGCGAAGAGCACGTTCGCGGTCGGCACCACATCGAGCAGCAGGTCGATGCCGCGCTGGTGATACACGCAGGTGTCATAGAAGATGTGCTCGAGCAGACTTTCGAAGTCCCAGCCTTGATCCTGGGCCATGCCCTTGAACCGGCCCCAGTGGTACGGAACCGCTCCGCCTCCGTGGGGAATGATCCACCTCAGGCCTTCGAAGTCGGTCATGAACCCCGAACTGAGGGCTTGCATGAACGCAGTCGTGTCTGCACCGAGGTAGTGCGACCCTGTGCTGTGGAAGTTGTCGTTACACGATGCCGACACATGGATCATGGCCGGCACGTCTAGTTCGCACATCTTCTCCCACAGCGGCCACCAGTAGCGGTCCCACAACGGAGGTCCGTTCCAGTGACCACCCGAAGGATCGGGGTTGACGTTGCAACCGATGAAACCCATCTCGCTGACACAGCGTTCGAGCTCGGCGACCGAAGCGTCGACCGGTGCCCCCGGCGACTGTGGAAGCTGGCACACCGGTGCGAAGTTCCTCTCGTACAGGTCGCAGACGCGCCGGATCAGCTCGTTTTGATGCTGGCTCCAGAACAACGACGTGTGCTCGTTGCCGACGTGATGAGCCATCCACGACGCCCGGGGCGAGAAGATCGTCAGATCGGCGCCGCGTTCTCGCTGGAGCTTCAACTGCGCACCTTCGAGGCTGTCGCGGATCTCGTCATCGGTGACGTTCATGGTGCCCTTGGAACCAACGTGAGCAGGATCGTCGCCGACTGCTGCTTTCTGAGCGTCACGCCACTGCCCGACCCCCGGAGGCGTCGTCGTGTAGTGCCCGTGGCAGTCGATGATCATGAACGACCTCCGAGCTGACGTTCGAGATCGTCGAGTACCTCGTAGCACGGCAACACGGATGCGACGCTCGAGTTCGGCTCGCGCCCTTCGACGATGGCAGCGATGAACTCGCGGTCTTGCAGCTCGATGCCGTTCATCGACACGTCGACGTCGGACACATCGATCGACTGCTCACGGCCGTCGACCAGGTCGTCGTAGCGGGCGATGTAGGTGCCGGTGTCCCCGATGTATCGGAAGAAGGTGCCGAGTGGACCATCGTTGTTGAACGACAGGGTCAACGAGCAGAGTGCTCCCGATTCGGCCTTGAGCTGGATGGCCATGTCCATCGCGATGCCGAGTTCGGGATGGGTTGGGCCTGCCATCACTTGGGCAGAGGTGACACGGCTCCCAGTCTGGTACTGGAACAGATCGACTGTGTGAGCAGCGTGGTGCCAGAGCAGGTGATCGGTCCAGCTACGAGGTTCGCCCAGAGCGTTGGTGTTCGTTCGCCGGAAGAAGAAGGTCTGCACATCGAGGTGCTGAATGTTGAGCTCACCGGAGCGCAGTTTGTAATGCAGCCATTGATGAGAAGGGTTGAACCGCCGGGTGTGGCCGCACATCGCTACAAGACCGGACGCTGCCTGTGCCGCGACGACGGCCCGCCCGTCGGCGAGGGAGTCGCACAGTGGAATCTCGACCTCGACGTGTTTGCCGGCCTGGAGGCACTGAATGGATTGGGAGGCATGGAAGGGAGTCGGTGTCGCAAGGATCACCCCATCGATGTCGTCACGTTCGAGGACCATGTCGAGCGATGTGTATGCGTCGGCGACGCCGCGTTCGTCAGCGACCCGCCTCGCGGTGCCATCGACCGGGTCGGCGACCGCAACCACCTCTGCGTCGGCGATCTCGGTCAAGCCGTCGAGATGCTTCGCGCCGAAAGCACCACACCCGACGACAGCGATCCTGACAGCCATGCCTCTTCCCCCATTCGGTCAGCGAGATTGTCGACAATCCTGAGTTATTGTAGGCGCCGGAGGGACCGTGGGAACCGAGCGCGAATACGACGACATACCGGGTACATACGTGTTCGACGGACGCAGGAACGCCGAGGGCTACCACCTCAACATGTTCTGCAAGTCGCTCGACGTGTCGAAGAATCGCCAGGCGCTGCACAACGACCCCGGTGGATACCTCGACCAGTTTCCGATGACCGCTGAACAGCGTATGGCCATCGACAACCGCGACTGGCTTCGCATGCTGCAACTGGGCGGGAACATCTACTACACGTACAAGCTGGCAGCAGTCGACGGTTTGAACATGCAAGAAATCGGGGCCGCCATGTCGGGTGTCACCTTCGAAGAGTTCAGACAGATGATGATCGATGGCGGCCGCCCAGCTGACGGCAACCGATACGCCCACGAGTGGTCAGACACCGAGTCAACCTGATGCCGGCCCAACTCATAGGTGGCATCGGCACCAGCCATGTTCCAGCGGTGGGCGCCGCCATCGATCATGGACGCCAGGACGAGCCCTACTGGGCGCCGTACTTCGAAAAGATCGAACCCGCACGCCAGTGGATGGCCGACAAGAGCCCGGATGTGTGCCTAGTCGTGTACAACGACCATGCGTCCGCGTTCTCGCTCGAACTGATCCCGACCTTCGCTCTCGGCGTCGCCGCGCAATTCGCTCCCGCCGATGAGGGCTACGGGCCTCGTCAGGTGCCGGCAGCAGACGGTCATCCTGAACTGGCCTGGCACCTTGCCGAATCGCTCATCCTCGATCACTTCGACATGACCATCGTCAACGAGATGACCATCGATCATGGCTGCACCGTGCCGCTCTCGGTTGTGTATGGACAACCCGAAGCATGGCCGTGCAAGCTCATTCCGTTGTGCGTGAACGTCATCCAGTACCCCGCTCCAACGGGCCAACGCTGCTACGACCTCGGCGGGGCAATTCGTCGTGCGCTCGATTCGTGGCCAGGCAACGAACGGGTGGCCATCCTCGGAACGGGCGGGATGTCACACCAGCTTCAGGGCGAACGGGCAGGACTCATCAACGCCGAGTTCGACGTGGCCTTCCTCGACAGGATCGTGGATGACCCGGCTGGCCAGGCCGCGGTAGAACACCACGAATACCTCCGCGAAGCGGGGTCCGAAGGCATCGAGCTGGTGATGTGGATGGTCATGCGCGGAGCACTCGATGCCAACGTGCGCGAGGTCTACCGGGCCCACCACATTCCGACCTCGAACACCAGCAACGGTCTGCTCGTCCTCGAGAACGCTGACAGCTGAGCGCCAAGCTCAGTCGAGTCTCGTTCGCCAGCCCGGAAGTACCCCGATGGCGGTCCGACCGGCGAAGGTGAACCCGATGTCCTCGAACGTGGAAGCGCAGCCGAAGACGAACACGACGATGGCAGCTGATTGCTTCTTTCGTTCTTGAACGGTCGTTCAAGTTTGGCTAGCGTTGCGGGGCAACGGGACGGAGGTTCGTCATGACCAGACCTACGCCGGTGGACATAGCGCAAGGATGGGACTCGAATGCGAGCGCATCGCTCTCGCTACACGCCGATGCCTACACCCGGCAACGGTGGTTCGACGCCGACCAGGACACGATCATCCGTCGGTCGTGGCAGTGGATCTGCCACCGGGAAACGGTGAGGGAACCGGGCAGTTACGTCGCAGAGACCGTCGGAGAGATGCCGATCGTCGTGGTTCGAGATCGAACCGGGGTGCTGCGCGCCTTCTACAACGTGTGCAAGCACAGGGCCCACGAGTTGCTGTCGGGCACCGGAACGGCCAACGCGATCGTCTGTCCCTACCACGCATGGACCTACGCACTCGACGGGTCGCTCCACGCGGCGCGTGAAACCGATGACCTCGTCGACTTCACAATTGGCGACATCTGTCTGGACGAGATCGGCGTGGAGGAGTTCGGCGGATTCGTGTACGTCAATCTCGACCCGAACGCTGTTTCGCTCGCCCAACAGTCAGGGGACCTGGGAGCCGAGATCGCTCGTTGGGCCCCCGACGTTTCGGAACTGACGTTCGCGCATCGTCTGACATACGAGATCAGGAGCAACTGGAAGAACGTCATCGACAATTTCCTCGAGTGTTACCACTGCCATGTCGCGCACAAAGACTTCGTGTCGCTCGTCGACATGGACACCTACGAAGTCACGACCCACGAGATCTACTCGAGCCACATGGCCGAGGCAGGCAGGTCGGCCAACACTGCCTACGACGTGAGCGGAGCGACCGTGACCGATCACGCCGTCTGGTGGCTGTGGCCCAACACCTGCATGATGCGATACCCGGGCCGCGGCAACTTCATCGTGCTGAACGTCATTCCTGTCGCTACCGACCTGACCTATGAGACCTACGACTTCTTTCTCGAAACGGCAGAACCGAACGAGACCGAACTCGAGTCGATCCGGTACCTCGACGAGGTTCTCCAGGTGGAAGACATCAATCTCGTCGAGAGCGTTCAGCGAGGAATGTCGACTCCGGCGTTCCAACAGGGTCGGATCGTCAACGATCCGACAGGCTCCGGACTGTCCGAGCACGCGCTGCACCACTTCCACGGGCTCATCCTCGATGCCTACCGAGGAGTCTCGCAATGACCGGTCACAGCGGGACGCTCGACGGCCGCGTCGCTTTGGTCACCGGCGGTCGGGGCGGAGCCGGTCGGGCCGTGTGCCGCCGCTTCGTCGACGAGGGCGCCCACGTGTTCGCAGCCGACATCGACGACGAAGGAACCATCGGAGCCGCCCCAGCGGTCGGCGAGTTCCTCAGGTTCGACGTCACATCCGAAGATGAGGTCCGCGCCGGCATCGCCGCGATCGAAGCCGCTCATGGACGTCTCGACGTCGTCGTCAACGCTGCAGGAATCGAGATCGAGAAGACGATCAGCGACACATCGATCGATGACTGGAATCGCATCTTCGCCATCAACGTCACAGGGACCTTCCTGACTTCGAAGCACGCGCTGCCATTGCTACGTCAGTCATCACATGCATCGATCATCAACTTTGGTTCCTACGACGGCTACATCGCTGATCCGAAACTGGCTGCCTATTGCGCGACCAAGGGGGCGGTGCACGCGCTGACCAAGGCAATGGCGTGCGACCACGGACCCGAGGGCATCCGGGTCAACGCGATCTGCCCTGGCTACATCGACACGCCGATGCTCGAACAGTTCTACCCCGACGGGGTCGAGCTCGAAGTTGCTCGGGCCGAAGCCACCCACCTCCATCCACTGCGGACCATCGGCACGCCGACCGACATGGCCAACCTCGTCCACTGGCTCGCCTCGGACGAGGCCAGGTATGCGACGGGCCAGCTGTGGGTACTCGATGGCGGCTTGTCGGCTCAGATTCAACAGATGCGGTTCTGACAGTGAGCAGCTCGGCGAGCAACGAGGTATCCACCGAGCAGCGCATCCTCGACGCCACGGTTGCCGTTCTCGCCAGGGAGGGCGTCGCAGGCGTCAGCATGCGGGCCGTCGCACGCGAGGCCGATGTGGCCGTCGGTTTGGCGAACTACTACTTCGACACCAAGACCGACCTCATCTCCGCCGCGTTGCGACGGATCGGCGACAAGGACATGGACTTGGTGACTCCTCCCGGGGCCGGCAGCCCATCGGATCAACTCCGTCACTGTCTCCGACAAGCGGTCGACTCGACGTTCCTCGCTCCGAGCTATCTCAGCCTCAGGCTCCAACTCTGGTCGCTGGCCGGTGTTGACGATGGGTTCGCCGAAATCAATCGAGCAGCCCAGCAGCAGTATCTCCTCGGGCTCGCCGACCTCATCCAGAACGCACGACCAGAGTTCGGCCGCGCCGAGGCCGAGCGACGAGCGGCCGATGTTCTCATCGAACAGAACGGGGTGTGGCTCACGGCCATACTGATCGCAGACGATGAAGCCGTCGACCGGGCGCTGCAGCGCTGCGAGGACCTTGCCTTTGGTTGATCGTCACCACGAACACCGGTGCAACCCGTCATCATCATCGCCAGGCTTACAGGAGTCAGCGAATCTCAGCGAACCGTCACCTGACGTCGCCGGGTGCGCCGAGTCGGCGCAAGCGGTTCGTGTAGGGACCCCATCGCCACACAAGATCGTCTCCGTCGCGATACCGGGTCACGACCAGCCGTTTGTCGTTGAGATACAGGTTGTGCCTACCGTCCTCGAATCGAGCGACAACGTGGATCTGTGCACCGCCGATCCCTTCGTCGTGAACACCTCCGGCCACGGTTCCGTCGACGAACATGTCGTGAACAACACCGCCGGCGGTGATGACCACACGATTCCCAGCCTGCTCATTCCGCTCGATGTGACCCTTCATCGGACCTCTGTACACTTTCCAGACGCCCCTGATGTCGGGTGCACCGGCCACGAGCGGCTCATCGCAATCGGCGAGGACCATCGGTGGCCACTCTTTCCATCGTCCTCGGGGCGTCCGTACCACCGGGACGTCGGCTGCTCGTGTGTTCGCGGCGTCCAGACTCGGTGCGAGGTCGCGGATCACATAGTGTTCGCCGTCCTTTGGAGGGAGCGGCGGGTTCCTGCGTATCCGAATAGGTGCTGCCAACATCGCTCCGAGCGACTTCGCCACTTGCGTGATCTTCATCGAACCTGCCTTGTTCGGGTATTGCCCTGGGAACTGCCACAACGGTAGCCAGCCCGACCGATTTTTCCCGACGTGGCTCAGTCGTCACCGACGACGTCGGCGACCGCCCGCCATGGTGGTTTGGTCGCGAGCGCGTGTCGTAGCCCTACCCGACGTTCTCTATGCGGCTTGCGAACGCTGCTCCGACGAGTGAGACACCTGCTGAGAGAACGAAGACCCACGTGAAAGAGCCGAAGTGGTCGGCGAGGAGGCCACCGATCTGGGGCGAGATCATCTGGGTGACGCCGAACGCGAGCGTGGCGGCGCTGAATGCGGGGCCATAGGTATCGGCTGTGGTGTGGTCCACGATGTGGGCGATGATCAGGACTGGTAGGCCTGCGAACATCAGCCCTGCTCCGAATGCGGCAATCGCAACCCACGGCTGGGTTCCCGTGAGGGCAAGGAGTGCACACGCGCCGAAGAGCACAAACGCCGCCGTCAGCGTGACACGTCGACCAATTCTGTCCGACAGAGACCCGAGCGTGAGGCCGCCGAGCACGGTGGCGGCGCCAAGGATGGAGAACATGATCGCTGCCTGGTCGGGACTGAACCCTGAATCGTCTTCGAGTCGGGCTACCAGGAAGCCAATGACGAGAATGTAGGCAAACCCGAAGGTCGCATAGGCCGCTGTTACCGGAATCCAACCGGGAACCGTTTTCAGAGCACCCATACCTCCGAAGCCACCCGTTGCAGACGGGCGGTCGCCGCGACTGCGGAGCAGTACGAAGGTCCCGATCAGCACGACAACGGCAATGACGAACTCGATCCGGTAGAGCGTCTGCCAGAACTGGCCTCCATCACTGCGCTGGCCGAGGTAGCGAGCCAGTTGACCGGAGAAGACCACACCGATGCCGATGCCAGAACCGACAAGTCCGACGGCCATCCCCGCCCGATGTGGCGGCAACGTCCTAGCTGCTATCGCGGGTGAAGGAATCCAGATCAGTGCTCCTCCGAGTCCCATCAACGTGAGAGCGGCCGCCAGTACTGGCCCATTCGGCGCGATGGCGGCCAATCCCAACGCGCTGGTGGACAGCACCATCCCGATACGGACAAGCCCCACCAACGTCACTCGTGAGGCCATCCACGAGACGGCGAACGTGCCCGTCAGGTAGGCGGCCACGTTGAGCGTGCCGAGGAGACCGGCCATGGTGTTCGACCCGTCCAAGAGGTCGTCGCGGGCGCCAGGAAGCGCGACACCCCACGTAAAGCGACCGAACGCCTGGGCAACGCAGGCCGTGGCCATGACCAAGCTGATGACGAGCCAAACCCGCTCGACCAAGACAGGTCCAGGCTTCACCGCTGCCGCATCCTGACCGGACCTGCTTCGCTCTTCGCTGCCGAGCCGTTGCGCCACGGCAACCGCCTATGAGGTGGCGGCCGGTGGGCGTGGAGCAACGACAGCGAAGCTTCCCGTAGCGCTTGCCACCAATCTGCCGTCCTCGTCGAGCGTGCGGGCCTCGAGCTGAACGATGCGCTTTCCGGCTGTCATCACGGTCGCCTCCGCGGTCAGGGTGCCGGTACTGGCCCCGCGATGAAACCGGGTGTGGAGTTCGATGGTCGCGCACGTGCTGCCTTCGGTGACGACCGTCATCACAGCTGCACCCATGGCGGTGTCCATCAGCGTGAACGCGACTGCACCGTGGGCTACCGCGTTCGGATTGTGATGGCGTTCATCGAGTTCGAGAGACACGCACGCCGAACCTTCGCCTCGCTGGATGGTGAAACCGAGGTGCTCCTTCAGGGGGAAGGTGGGTTCCGTCGAGCTCTCGATCACGAGAGGTCGGCCTCTCGTTGCATGTACGTGGATTCTGATCGCACCTGATCGGGACCTGTCATCCGGGCGAGCCTACGCAGATGCTGCCAGATTCGACCATTCCCCGAAGCCGCCGACCACGTCAACGGCGCTAGGTTGCTGATGATGATCCAACAGCAGGTTGCCGTCAGCCGAGTCATCGCTGCTAGCCCCGAGGCGATCTTCCAGATCATCGCGAGTCCTGCCATGCATCCCGTGATCGACGGATCCGGCACGGTTCAGGGCGAGAGATTCGGACCAGACAAGCTCACTGGTATCGGCGACAGCTTCGGCATGCGGATGAAGGTCGCCGGCATTCCATACCGCATGAAGAGTTCCGTGAAGGAGTACGAGGCGAATCGTCGCATCGCTTGGGCGCACTTCTTCGGTCATCGCTGGCGATACGAGCTCGAACCGGTCGAGGGCGGCACCAGGGTCACCGAGACCTTCGATTGGTCGACGGCGCGCTCACCCAAGTCGATCGAGCTGATGGGTTACCCGAAACAGCATCCCGCCAACATGACCGCAACCCTCGAGCGACTCGACGCCCACTTCACACCGTCCTGACCGCAAGCAGGTCGGGCACCGATGCAGGTGACGTAGGTCGCGGCGCGGAACCCACTCCGATGAACCGGCGGACGTGAAGGGTGGCGGCGCGCAGCGTCTTGACATCAGGCGGGATCCGAAGTTCCCGATCGGCTCTTGTTGTGGGAGAGTTCTGGGAGGCTTGCCGACCTCCCGGGGTTCACGGCAGACCGGTCAGGAGGACACCCCATGATCGACCGAAGTCTGACGCTGCCACATCTCGTGAAACGGCGGGGAACCGAGGAGCCGGATCGCGTGTTCATCCACCAGGTGGAGGGGGAGAAGACCCTGACGTTCGGCCGCGCCCACCACGATGGATTGGCGTGGGCGCACGCCCTGGAACGTCTCGGCGTGAATCGGACCGACACGATCATCTCCATGCTCCCAGTCGGATTAGACGCTGTCAGCTGTTGGATCGGCTGCAACTGGATCGTCGCGTGGGAGGTGCCTGTCAACACCAGTTACCAGGGCCGCATGCTCGTCTACACGCTGCAGAACTCCGGGGCCAGGGTGGCCGTCATCGCCGAACGTTATCTCGACCGGGTGCTCGCCCTCGACGGCGATATCGGCACGATCGAGACCATTGTCGTGCCCGATGCCGAAGGTTCGATCCCTGACCTCGGTGTTCGCACCCTGACCAGGGCCGAGTTCCTCGCAGACCTCGACGATCCTGCAGACACCTTCGACGGGCCAGAACCCTGGGACATCACCGAGATCTTCTACACATCGGGCACCACGGGCCCGTCCAAGGGTGTTCGCTACAGCCACGCCCAGCAGTACGCGACCACCATGGCCCTTGGCGAGGTCTGGGGCGACGACGACTGCTTCTACTGCCCTTTCCCGATGTATCACGTCTCGGGAAAGATGTTCGTCTACGCCTTTGCGCTGACCGGGATGCAGGGTGTGTTTCGCGAGTACTTCAAGACCGATGAGTTCTGGTCCGACGTCCGCCGCTACGAGTGCACATCCACCCTTCTGCTCGGGGCCATGGCCAACTTCCTCTACCGACAACCCGAACAGGCCGACGATGCCGACAATCTGCTCGACAAAGTCCTCATGGTTCCGTTGATCCCCGAGTTGAAGCAGTTCAACGACCGTTTCGGTACCCGAATACACACCGTGTTCAACATGACCGAGGTGTCCAGCCCGATAATCGCCCACTTCGAAGACGTCGACCGGATGCCTGTGAGCGCCTGCGGGCGACAGCGAGACGGCTATGAGTGCAGGGTCGTAGACGAGCACGACATCGAGGTTCCTGATGGCGAACTCGGCGAGTTGATAGTCAGGGCTGACGAGCCCTGGACTCTGAACGACGGTTATCTGGGCATGCCGGATAAGACGGCCGAGGCCTGGCGCAACGGTTGGTTCCACACCGGAGACGGCTTCATGCGCGACAGCGACGGCTGGTTTCACTTCGTGGACCGCAAGAAGGACGCCATCCGCCGTAGAGGGGAGAACATCTCGTCGATGGAAGTGGAGGCCCACGTCAACGATCTGGACGCCGTGCTCGAATCGGCGGCTGTGGCCGTGCCATCGGAATGGGGAGAAGACGAGATCCTGGTCGCCGTCGTGACGCGACCTGGCGTATCCCCGACCCCGGGGGACCTCCACGCCCAACTCATCGAGTCGATGCCACGATTCATGGTGCCCCGCTACATCCGCCTCCTGGACGAACTCCCCAAGACCCCGACGGAGAAGGTCCGAAAGGTGGCGCTCCGAGACGCCGGAGTCACAAGCGACACCTGGGAGACCAGCAGCGGCTAGCCGCCGGTCGAACGGTTGACGATCTGATGTACAAGTTCCTTGATCGCGTCCTCCGCCGCGACCACTCGAGCGACATGCGACGTCGGTTTCGACATTTGGTGCAGAAGAACATCGGAGTTTCGGGTCGGGGGTGTCGTTTCGCTCATCTCAGAGATCCCACATCACAAGAGTCGTGACCCACCGGTGTGTCGTTCCCGGAAATATTTTCGTGGTTTCTGTTAGGTCTTGACGATCTCGGTGCTCCTACACGTGACCAACTCACCAAGGAGACCGAAAATGAGCAACCACAACAACAACCTGAAGCGAAGCGTTCTGGTCCTGAGCGGAATCGTCGGCGGTCTCGCCGTCG
>JABABU010000005.1 GCA_014238065.1 Actinomycetota bacterium | reverse complement strand
GACCAGGTAACGACGACGGTGACCGACACCGAGATCGTTAGTTCGGGACGGCGCCGATCTCCGACAACGGCCGACCGTTGAGTTCAGGACCCGACGTGTGGAGGTGACACGCAACCTCTCCGCCGTGGATCGTGGGGACGAACTCCGGGAACGACGTCGTGCACACATCCATGGCATGAGGGCAGCGCTCCGCGAACGGACAACCATCCTCGGGGGCATTACCTGTGGCACCGGCGATTCCGAGAGTCAGCTCGCGGCGCCGCACAGTCTTGGCTGCCTGAACTGCAGGGTCGGGATCGGGAATTGACGCGATCAGAAGCTCGGTGTACGGATGTGTCGGCTCCTCGCAGATGAGATCTGACGGGCCGGTCTCGACGATTCGGCTGTGGTACATCACCGAGATTCGTTGACACACATGGCGAACGACAGCCAGGTCGTGGGCGATGAACAAATACGCTGCGCCCGTCTCTCGTTGCAACCGCTCGAGCAGGTTGATCACCTGGCTCTGGGTCGAGACGTCGAGGGCCGAAACCGGCTCGTCAAGCACCAGCAGGTCGGGCTCAGTCGCGAGCGCTCTGGCCACGGCGATCCGTTGACGTTGACCGCCTGAGAACTCATATGGGTATCTGTCGAGGTGGTGGCGTTGAAGGCCGACCTGTTCGAGAAGCTCTTCAGCACGCTGCTTGCGCGTGGCGGCGTCCATACCGAAATGGATCTTGAGCGGTTCGCCGATGATCTCGCCCACGAGCATCGAGGGATTCAGCGAACCGACCGGGTCCTGGAACACAACCTGGACTGCCTTGCGATACGGCTTTGGTACGGCCCGCCCGAACTGCGACACGTCGAACTCGCCAAGACGAATTGTCCCGCCGACGGGGTCGATGAACTTCAGAACGGCCCGGCCGATGGTTGTCTTGCCGGAACCGGACTCACCCACCAAGCCGAGCGTTTCACCTCGTTCGATACTGAGGCTGACATGCTGCACGGCTCGCACATCGGGCAGCTTGTGCCACGGCAGCGCACCGCGACCGCCCGGAAACACGATGGTGAGATCGTCGATCTTGAGAAGTGGTTCGCTCATGATCCCTCTTCTGCCCGATCGCGAACACCTGCGAGGTCGAGTTCGCCGGCCCTCACGCACCTCGTCAGCGAACTCGCACTCGGCATGAGTTCGATCGGACCATGGAGGCACGCATCGGTCGCGTACTCGCATCGCTCTGCGAAGTGACAGTGGTTCGGCCAGTCCCAGGGCGGCGGGACCACACCAGGAATCGTCGGCAACTCGCCAAACCTGGATTCGTTCCGTGGGATGGCGGTGATGAGGCCTTCGGTGTACGGGTGCTGGGGCTCGGCGAAGACCTCGGCCAGGGTCCCCTGTTCGACGATTTCACCCGCATACATCACGGCCACACGATCGGCGAGATCGGCCACCACGCCCAGGTCGTGCGTGATCAGCATCACCGACACATCCCGCTCCGCGGCAAGCTCGCCGAGGAGGTCGAGCATCTGACCCTGAACCGTCACATCCAGTGCCGTGGTCGGTTCGTCGGCAATGAGCAGCTTCGGTTCGCACGAGAGAGCCATGGCGATCATGACACGCTGCGCCATTCCGCCAGAAAATTGGTGCGGGAACGCATCGATCCGCTTCTCCGGGTCGGGAATGCCGACCTCGCCGAGAAGCTCGATGACGCGCTGACGGGCCTCGGATTTCGACATCCCGAGATGCACGCGAAGCGGCTCAGCGACCTGACGGCCGACAGTGTACGCGGGGTTCAGCGCGGCCGAGGGCTCCTGGAAGATGATGCCGATGTCCTTGCCGCGGATCGTGCGGAGTTCGTCGAACTCCATGCCAACGAGTTCACGACCATCGAGGCTGATCGACGACGAGGACGCAATGCCGGGGTCAGGCACCAGGCCCATCAGCGACAACGCTGTGATTGATTTGCCGGATCCTGACTCGCCGACAAGCGCCAGCACCTCGCCCTTGGCGATGTCGAAGTTGACGCCCTGGACGACGTTGACGTCTTCGTCCGAGCCCGGGATCGGGAAATTGACCGACAGGTCGCGCACGCTGATGAGCGAGTCTGCTTGTCGCGGCGCAGTGTCCGGCCCAGACTCGGTCTTCACGACATCGCCGACGCCGACGCGACCGCCTCGCGCCTCGCGTGAGAACGCGTCGCGCAAGCCATCGCCAAAGATGTTGAAGGCCACGACCGTCAAGAACACCGCTATGCCGGGTGGGATGGCGGGCCAGATGGTGCGATCGATGCTGAGCTCGGCATCCCGAAGCATGCGCCCCCAGCTCGCCTGACTCGAAGTAGCCCCGATCCCGAGGAAGCTGAGTGCAGCCTCGGCCAACACAGCCTGCGCGAACAGCAGGGTTGTCTGCACGATGAGGGGAGGCGCGACGTTCGGCAAGATGTGGCGCCACATCACCCGGATGCTCGGCGCCCCAGCGGCCCTTGCGCCATCGACGTACAACTCCTCGCGAGCCGCGAACACCTCTGCTCTGGTGAGACGAGTGATGATCATCGAGTACACGAGGCCGATGGCAAGCATCGCGTTCGTCAACCCGGTGCCAAGTGCGGCGATGATGGCCATTGCCATCACAACGGCCGGAACGGCAACAACGGTCTCGACGAATCGCATCACGATGCGATCGACCCAACCTCGGAAGTAGCCGATGGTGAGACCGAGTGGAATGCCGATGATCAGAGCGACAGCTACCGCCTCAGCACCTGCCATGAGGGCATATCTCGACCCGAAGAACAAGCGAGTCAGAATGTCGCGACCCACATGGTCGGTCCCCAGCACATAACCGGCTTCACCAGGACTGAACAGGATGTCCTGGAATCTCGTGGCGAACGTCTCGTCGTGCGAGGTCAGGTACGGCGCGAGGATGGCGACAGCCACCACGAACACCAGGTAGATGGCCCCGGCCAACGCGACCTTGTTCTTGCGGAGCCTGGCCCAGAAACGGCTCTTCGTTTTGCCAGATTGTGTTTCGCCACCGTCTGGTCCTCCCGCCGTCGCCGGGTCGGCTGAGATGACGGTGTCGATGTCACCGGACCCTGCATCGGTCATTCTGGCCTCACCTTCGGGTTGAGCCAGGCATAACTCAGGTCGAGCAGGATGTTGACGATGACGACCGTCAATGCTGTGACCAAGACGAAGCCAAGCAACGCAGGCAAGTTCTGGCGAAGAATCGAATCGACCCCATAGGCGCCCAGACCAGGCACGTTGAAGACGAACTCGACGAAGATCGAACCACCAATCAACGCCGACATCTGGAAACCGGCCAACGTCACGACCGGGATGGCCGCATTTCGCATGGCGTGTCTCGACACAACGCGGCGAACCGGGAGACCTTTGGCAAGCGCAGTGCGGATGTAATCGCGCTGAAGCACGCCGATCATCGACGAACGCGATTGACGCGCAATCGCGGCAGAAGCGGAGATTCCAAGTGCGGTGCACGGAAGAATCAGCGCCTCGATCCACTCGAACGGCGTGGTTGGGCGAAGCGTCGGCCAAATGGCGGGCAGCCACTGAAGGCGCACACCCAAGTAGTAAGCGAGGATCAGGCCAATCCAGAAGTTCGGTATGGCCAGACCCAGCGATGAGACAAGCGTGATGATGCGGTCCGGCCAACGACCGGCCTTCAAGGCCGCAAGGATGCCGAACGTCGTACCAACGACCAGCGCTACCAACAGTGAACCGAACACCATCGACATGGTCACCGGAATCCGATCGCGGAGCTCCGTGGTCACCTCTTCGCCATTGAACCAGTTGACGCCGAGATCTCCGGTCGCCGCATCGGTGACCCAATTCCAGTACTGCACCACCAGTGGTCTGTCGATGCCGAGCTGCGCTCGTTTCTCTGCGATGGCCTCGAGGGATGCGTCCTCACCGAGCACCGTTGCAGCTGGATCCACTGGATTCAGTTGAGCGAGGAAGAAAACGAGCGTAGCGACGAAGAACATGAGTGGGATCGCCGCAACCATGCGACTCACCAGCAGACGAAGCACCGCATCCCCCAAGTGATCAGACTCAACACTCTCTCATTGAGCCATGAGCGTCGGGGGGGCGTGCCCCCCGACGTGAATCATGATCCGGTCAGCGCCGTGGCGCCAAACCGTTAGTCAGATCAACCCTCGATCCGGACTCCATGTGGGAGCGCAGCCTGCATGTTGAGACCGATCGTCACACCTGTGACGTTGGGTGCATGCATGCCGTTCTGGCCGCCATGGCCGAGCGGGATTACAGCGCCAAGGTCGATGAGACCTTCGACGACCTCGCCGTACATGGCTTTGGCCGTCTCTGGATCGGTCTCAGCCAGCGCCTCCTGAAGGAGAGCGTGAAGCGGAACGACATCGTCGAGATTGAACGGATTGAACGCACCATCGGGAGCAGTGAACTTGCCGAGGTCCTTGGCCGGATGGACAAGGAGGTCACGCAGCCAGGTGATCCCCCACTCGCCGGCTCGGGTCCGAGGACCGAGCTCGCCGTTGTTGATGTTGATCAGGTCGACATTGATGCCAGTGGCGCCGAGCATCTGGACGAGCAACTCCACGTGCGGGTTGATCGCCGGCATGATCGGGATCTGCAGGGTCAAGCCATCTGCGTAGCCGGCTTCAGCTAGCAGCGCACGGGCACCGTCTGGGTCGTAGTCGTTCTTGTCGTCCAGCTCCGAAACGTAGAACTCACCGAACGCCGGCGGGTAGTAGCCGCCGAGCGTGTCAGCTTTGCCGGCGTGGATTGCGTCGCTGTATGCGGAACGATCCATCGACAATGCAATGGCCTGGCGGACCAGTGGGTTGCCAAGCGGTTCGTCGATGGCACCGTCACGGCCGGTGATGAGCACGTACGGGAAGTAGTTCGGCACTGACACCAGGATGTTGCCGCCGTCAAGACCGGTCTGGATCTGCGCATCGCGAGTCGTCGCCATGATGTCGGCCTCGCCGGTGAGCAAGGCATTCATGCGGGCGTTGTTGTCCGGCACAGCAGTGACAGTGACACGTTCGACCCCCTGATCGGCAGGGTTCCAGTAGTTCTCGTTGAGGTTGAACACCTCGGTGACGCCGGCCTGTGAGTCAGAGTCCGACCAGATCCATGGACCGGAACCATGCGGATCGCGGGTGAGGTCGCGACCATCAAGGGCTGCGGGGGTGATCATCATGCCCATGACCATCGACATCTCGAGCGGGAACTGAGGAGCAGGGACGGAGAACTCGACCTGAATCGTCGAGTCGTCCACAACCGTCGTCGCAACGTACGCAGCCCACGTGCCACCGTTCGGGTTGCCTTCGAAGCTGGCGTGGTAGTCGAGGTTGTCCGCAGCGACCTGAGCGTTGAACGCAGACCCGTCGTGGAACACGACATCGTCGCGAAGCGTGAACTCCCACACCGTTGACTCTGGCTGCGTCCAGCTGGTGGCGAGGCCTGGAGCAAGGCTGAGGTCTGCGTTCTGGCGGGTCAGCGTGTCGTAATGCGGGTACAGATATGCGCTCTGCGCTGTCTGGGCTCCCGCTGGATTGAACGTCGTGACCGGAGAGAACTCGACGAAGCGGAGCGTTCCCTCCGGCGCCGGGATCGACTCAGTGGTCGTTGTTGCAGCACCTGTCGTGGTGGTCTGCTCGCCACCGGACGCAGTAGTCACCTGCGTCGGTGCAGCGGTGGTCGTTGTCGCGGCCGGCGCCTCAGTTGATGCCGACGTCGATGTGTCATCTGAATCTCCGCACGCAGCGGCGATGAGCGAGAGCGCGACCAGAGCACCAAGGACTCGCCACAATTTGCTCGAATGTGAAATCACTTCAAACTCCCCCTAAATCAATCCCGCTAAATCAAGATGACGTCGTCCGTCTCGGAAGGCCTTAGCCATTCGGCTAAACGAACCATAGGGGTTTGTTTTCCAGCCCCGCAAACCAATCGCGTCTCTTCGCCGAGCCTGGAGCAAGGACAGTACGTTTGGCATTGTGGATCTAGAAGAAACCCGGTCGAGTGACGCTCTGCTGTGCGCCGCGGAACAGCTTCTGGCGTCTGCGCCTCCGTCGGCCATCTCGGGACGAAGCATCGCTCAGGTTGCTGGAGTGAACTACGGACTCCTCCACCGATACTTCGGCACCAAAGAACGCTGCCTTCACGAGGCCCTCGATCGTCTCCTAATCGCGTTCGAGGCCGACGCCTTCGCCTGCCCTGACTCGACGCTCACGATCGGGCAGCTAGAGCACCATCCTGACTTGTGGCGAGCCTTGACCCACATTGCTCTTGACATACCGTCGTTCGGCACATACCAATCCCGATCTAGGGCGATCAAACGTCACCGCGAAGCCGTCGCGGCCAATCTCCAGGGCTGTTCATCGATCGTTGTCGACACCCATGTCGCACTCAGCGTTTCTTTACAGCTTGGCGCGATGGTGTACCGCTCAACGCTGTCGAATGCAG
>JABABU010000023.1 GCA_014238065.1 Actinomycetota bacterium | reverse complement strand
GCGTTGGTGGGCGGCGCGTTGGTGGGCGGCGCGTTGGTGGGCGGCGCGTTGGTGGGCGGCGCGTTGGTGGGCAAGGTCATCTCCACGACTCTAGAGGTGGGTCACGTGGTCCTGGCGACCATGTCAGGTCGCAGCCTCGAGGGCACCACGGGACCGTGCGACGCATCTCGCATTCAGATTCTCGATTCCAGGTCACGGGCCCATGAGACCTGCTCCCCAACGGTCTCCGGGCTGAATCCTGGTGTTGCGATGGCCTCCACACCGAGCGACCTTGCGATCGGTGCAAGTACTCCGATGTCGCTGCTCATCACGAGGTCGTCGAGAGCGGCCTGTGGCACGAGCGCCTTCGCTGCAGCCGTTCCGCCAGCAACGAGCGCCGATCGAATCTCGGCGACTGTTTCGTCCTCAAGTCCCCACGCCGATCTGATCTGTGGCGCACTGTTGAGCGCCGCGTATACCGCCACGTGCAACATCGAATCTCTGTGATGACTGCCGTGGTCGATGAGTGGGGCCCAGATGAGACGAGGGGGAGTTGATCTTGCCTTCGCCGCTTCGCGCACGATGGACACGGTTCGCTCGAGATCACTGCGGGGAATCGCCCAGAGCAAGACATCGTCTCCGAGTTCGCCTGCGGCAGCCAGCATGGCTTTGCCGCGGCCAGCGATCAGGGTTCTTGGCATCGGCATATCGAGGTCGAGCGATCGTCCAGAGTCGGCGTCGAGCGGTTCGGAGTTCGCGGCCCTCGTGACCACGTCGATCAGGTCGCGAGTTCGCGCAGCCGCGTCGACTCGCGAGACGTGGGCGGCGTGCGTCACCTCAGAACCTCCGGCAGCTATGCCGAGCATCGTGCGGTCGCCGGTCAACTCGCTGAGTGTGGCCAGTGCTGAAGCCGTGTGAAAGGGGTGCCTGAGGTAAGGGTTCGTCATCGCAGGCCCGATACGGATGCGGTCGGTCCCTGCGGCGACCGCGGCCAACAGCATCCACACATCGCGCCACCAGAAGGCGTCGGCAAGTCCGATCCACTCCGCCCCTGCTGCTTCTCCCGCGACGGCCAGTTGTGTGGCGACTTCCGGTGTGGGGTTGACGACGTGTCCGATGATTCCTGCCATCAGGCTCTCTCCTGGTGCTGTGCGAACACGCGCATGGCCTCTGCGCAGCGCACCAGGTCATCGGTACCCAGATGTTCGATGAGGGCGAGGCCCACGCTGGTCGGCTTGTGTTGTCGTGCGAGCACCGCGAGTTCGCGACCGACGACGTCGGGGTCGCCGACGAGGATCAGCTCCCGAGCGATGGCGTCTGTGACGAGGCGACGGGCCGCAGCCTCGCGGCCGGTGACGAGTTCGGCGGCCGCTTCTTGGACTGCTGACTCGCTGAGACCGAACCTCGTTCGGACTTCGTCCGGCGCGTCGAGCAGGGCCCAGATCATCTGTGGTCGTTGCCGGTCGAGAGCCTCTGCATCGAAGGCCACTCCTGGGTACACGGCGACGGCGACATCTCGTTGCGAGCGAGCGGCTGCGATCGCTGCGGCGAATCTGAACGGAGGCATACCCGCGATGAAGACGCCGTCGGCCGCTTTCGATGCGAGTTCGTTCAGTCGCCGGCCCCGCGCTCCGATGAAGATCGCGGGCTCGCAGCCGTCGACGCTTCCTCTCACCGCGTGCTCCTGCGCAGCGTACCCAGGTCGATCGGTGCCGGAGCGGGCGGCTTTGACGACCTCGATGAGGTCTCCGACAGCTTGCACCGGAGCTTCAGCAGACAGTCCGAATGGCCCGAGCGACAGCTGCCCGCCGGCGCCGATTCCGAGAGTGAAACGCCCGTCGGTCATTTCGTGCAACGTCATCGCCGTGGAAGCGGTCAGGCCTGGGGCTCGGGTGTACGGATTCGTCACACCGATGCCGAGCCGGATGGTCGCCGTACGAGCCGCTGCAGCCGCCAGCACCGAGAACGGCTCGCGCGCCGGGCCCTCGTCGCCGATCCAGAACTCGTCGAGTCCGAGAGCTTCCGAGAAGACGGCCAGCTCGACGAGTTCTGGTGCCGGTCGATCGGGGAAGACCCAGACCCCGGAGCGGACACCCTCGGGATGGTTCATGAGGCTACGTTGAAGACATGACGTGGATCCGAACGATCGGATGGGAAGAGGCTGAGGGACAGCTCCGTGAGGCCTACGACTGGCAGGCCGGCGCGCTCGGCGAGCCGGCAGAGTTCACGATGTTGGGTTCGATGTATCCAGCCATCGTCGAGGAGCGACTTCGGCTGTACCGCGTCGTCGAGAATTGTGAGAGCTCGCTCACTCAGATCGAGCGTCAGGCTGCTGGATGGGTTGCTTCGCTCTTGAACGGCACGGCCCATTGCGCCTCTGGCCTCGAGCTGAAGCTTCGCTCGCTCGGAGTCGACTCGGTGACGATGGATGCGATCTTGGCCGCGCCCTCCGATGCCGAGGTGGCAGACAAGCGGCTCGGGACCATCCTGCGACACGCCGCCAAGCTCACGGTCTCGCCGACGGAGATGAGCAACGGCGATGTCGACGAACTCCGGTCGGTGGGCCTCGACGATCTCGACATCGTCGATCTGAACAACATGGTTGCGTATTACAACTACATCAATCGTGTCGTCATGGGCCTCGGCCTGCGCTCGGTCATGACGACAACTCATGAGGCGACGAACGCGGTGCCGAAGGGTGCTCACGTCGCAACCGGTCACGACAGCTGAGGCAGAACGTCGGACGCCAGCACATCGACGGTGGTCAATGCCGAGTCGTCGTCGTGGCCGGGAATGATCGACAGATCGATGACGCCCATCTCTCTGAATCGTGACAACTCCTCGACGAGTTGATTCACCGAGCCAGTGACAGAGTGCCAGGCGACGCGGTCGCCTTCTGTGGTGTTGTCACCGAAGGTCACTCGAACCCGATGAGCGAGCGTTGTTCCGCCTGAGTCGAAGTACCGCATCGCAATCGGCTCGAGTTCGTCGGGCGTTGCTCTGCTCGACTGGAACGGCATGCCACGATCGATGCTGAACTTCATCGTGGCAGCAGCGCCGGCGAGCCAGATCGGGACCGGTCCGTCCCGGAGAGGCCCTGGCCCAAGCTCGATGTCGTCGAGATGAGTGCGCAGGTCGTCGACGTCATTGCGGAACCGCGAACCTCGTGCTTCGAACTCGACGCCTCTGGCTGCCAGATCGTGCGGCCAGAAGCCGGCTGCTGCGGCGAGCACGAACCCTCCGCCCGCGATTCTGTGCAATGTGTTCGCCTGCTTTGCGACCCACGGCACGTCGCGCATCGGCAGCACCGCCGCAGTGATGCCGAGACGTGCGGTCGGGAATCGGCCGGCGAGCCAGCCGAGCGTCGTGAAGCTCTCCATTGCACCGCGCCAGCCAGGAAAGTCGGAGGTGAGGAGGTATCCGTCGCCGAGCCACAGCGTGTCGAGTCCTCCAAGGACAGCTGCCTCTGCGATCTTCTCGACTGCGTCTTGAGATCTGGCGAACGGTGACACGCCCAGCCGCATCGGAGTTCGTACCGCCTCGGGTCGCATAGCCGCAAACTACAACGCGAGCACCTTCGCCGCGGCTTCCAAACGGGCGTGGGCTTCTGACACCGTCGGTACTTGCACTTGGAATTCGTCGATGTCGTAGCCGGTCATGATCTGGTCGAGCTCTGAACGCCACGCCGAGCCATCGCCCATGAGCACGAACTGAGAAACCCACTCTTCGCGGATGAGCTGAGCCGCACCACTCGGCCCGCCGGAAGCCAATGCTTCGCGCAATTCGGCGACATCGGTTGCCGTGATCGCCAGCCGATCGCGGACAGCTTGCGGAGAGTCAGGAAGGCGGAAGGTGAGTTGCGAGCGAGCAGTTGCGAAGTCGGCGTCGGTGGTGACGATCGGGATGGTGAGGCTGATCTTCACTTTCCGGCCGGCACTGGATCGGACCTGTGAAACCGAGTTGCCGATGGTCGCCTTGTGCAAGTTCCCCAGATGCACGCCGTCTGCGTGAGCTCCTGCCATCTCCAACATCTTCGGGCCACGACCTGCGAACCAGATGGCCAGTGATGTCCGTGTCGCAGGGAGGCGTGCTCCACGAAGGGCCATCGTCGTGCCATCGAAGTCGACGACCTCGCCCGCAAAGAGCATTCGGAGCGCGGTGATCATTTCGCGGACGGCAGCAACCGGGGCCGCGCGATCGATCACCAGTGGATTGAGAGTCATGCCTCCTCCTGCACCGATACCGATGAACGCCCGTCCCTCAGAGATCTCGTCGAGTGTGGCGATCGCGTTTGCAGTGACGGCTGGATGCCGGGTGTACGGGTTGGTGACGCCGGTGCCGAGCTCGATGGTCTGCGTTCCGAGAGCGATGGCCGCCAGAGTCACGTAGACATCGCGCATGGCGAGGCCCTCATCGAAGATCCACACCGATTCGTATCCGAGGTCCTCCGCAATCTTCGCGGCCTTGGTCACCGCACTCGCCGGGGCATCCGGCATGACGTTGGCAGTGACCGCATACGGACGCGTCACGTCAACGCCGCCGAAGTTTCTTCACTGCTGCTGCTGCTGCATTTCGGCCCGATGCCCCCCACACGCCGGCACCGGGGTATGTGCCCGCCCCCGTCAGCATCAGTCCATCGATCGGAGCGTCGTACCGGGTGAGCTCCTTGTTGAGACCGAAGAGCGCGTCGACCGGTGATCCCGAATATGACGGCGTGTGGCCGCGGTGCATCTCGAACTCGCTTTCGTACCGGTCGGGGGTCATGGCTCGCCAATTGATGACGTGGTCGAGGAACCCGGGTTGAACCAGTTCGGCCCACTTGGTCATCCAGCGCATCGGCTCATTGCTCGATGGCCATCCGCCGGTCACGGCATAGGGGGTGAACAAGGCCTCCAAGCTCATGATGTGATGTCCTTCGGCCGTGCGCATCGACTCGTCGAGCACCGAGGGAAAGTTGACGAGAAGAGTTGGCCGTTCGGCGACCTCACCGACGCCCAACAATGCGTGGGCTTCCATGACTTCGTCAAAGGATGGCGCGATGACGCTGGTCGGTTCGAGCGGATCGTCGCCCTCGAACTGATCGGCGATCCGTTCGAGTGCGGTATATCTCGGTAGTGCACTGACCACCGCGTCGATCTTTGATTCGTAGCCGTCGAGCACCGGTTTGTTTCGCCATTTGGCTGTTGTCGGTCGCGCCCGCTTCGACTCGCCGGTGATCCACTCGCCGAGAACGATACGAGGGTCGCATGCCGCGATGATCAGATCGCTTCGGAGTTGTTCGCCGGAATCGAGGACGACACCGACGGCTTTGGTGTTCTCGACCAGCAGAGTTTCGACGCGGCTGCCGCACTGAACGATGCCGCCGGCGGCGACGTATGCATCGCATACTGCGTCAGTGAGCGCTCCGCTGCCACCGATCGGGCGGCCCGTGTGCACGGTGTGACGCATGGCGTAACCAGCCGCGGCCAGGCCGGTTCCCTTCGCGTTGGGTGGTGCACCCCAGACGGTTGGACCGACGCTGATGCCCGGCATGATCATGGTGTCGTCGGTGAAGAAGCTACGCATCACGTCGATGGCTGATGACCGGCTCCATCGCAGCAGCGTCGATGCGCCGTTGGCTCGCTTTCGCATCACCGATGAGATGAGCTGAGGTGCCGATGGGGTGACTGCGGCGACTTCGACGAGGAGTTCTGCGACAGGTAGCGCAACTTCGAGGTAGTTGCGATAGTTCGCGACCTGGTCGGGTCGCGTCTTCGCCAAACCAGCGAGGGTGCGATCGACGTCGTAGAAGCTCAGCCACGGGTCGGTTCCGCTCCAGAGCATGTTCACGAAAGACGGCTCTGGCTCGAGATACGAGAGGCCGAAGCTTGTCAGGTCCAGTTCGTCGAGCAGCGGATTGGCCCTGATCATGTTGTGATCGCAGTTGCAGATGTTGAATCTGGCTCCGAGGTCGCTGACGGTTGACGCCAGACCGCCGACCCCGGCCCGTGCCTCGAGTAGCAGCACATCGTGACCCGACCGTGCCAGGTACGCCGCGCAGATGAGGCCGTTGTGACCTGCGCCGATCACGATAACTTGCGCGTCGTTGCCTCGGGTCATCGGGCGAGCACCGATCGCCGGCTTGGAACTGTCCGCCACATCATCACGAGGGTACGAGATGATGAAGCGGTCGAAAGGGGAAGCGGGTGTCCATCGTGATTCGAGGCGGTTCGGTAGTGTCGTCGACCGGCGTGAGCTCCGCTGACGTGGTCGTCGAAGGTGAGACCATCGAAGCCCTGCTCGCGCCAGGTAGCAGCCTTGCGGCTTCGGCCGCTGAATCTGCCGAAAGGGTCATCGACGCGACGGGTCGGTACGTGGTCCCCGGTGGTGTCGACGTCCACACGCACCTGGCGCTCGAGATGAGTCCGGAAGCCACAGTGTCCGATTCGTTCGAAACGGGGACGGTGGCCGCGGCGTGGGGTGGCACGACGACCGTCGTCGACTTCTGCAACCAAACCCTCGGTGACGACGTCAGGCGATCGGTCGACGAACAGTTCGCGAAGGCCGAAGGCCAGTGCGTGATCGATTACGCGTTTCACATGAGCATGGGTGACGTGACCGACTCTGCGCTGAAGGAGATGCCGACCCTCATCGACGAGGGAATCACGAGCTTCAAGTACTACATGGCCTACCCCGGCCACGTGTACAGCGACGACGGCCAGATCTTGCGGGCCATGCAGGTGGCGGCTGAGACCGGTGCGATGGTGATGGTGCACGCCGAAAACGGCATCGCCATCGATGTGCTCCGCGAGCAAGCCGTCGAGCGGGGTAACACCGACCCGGTCTGGCATGGAAGGACCCGTCCCTCTGAGCTCGAAGGTGAGGCCACGCATCGCGCCATTTCGTTGGCAGCGGTGGCGGGGGCGCCGGTCTACATAGTGCATCTGTCGGCAACCGAGGCTCTGGCCGAGGTGGCGGCTGCCCGCGACAGGGGCCGCAACGTCTTCGCCGAGACGTGCCCACAGTACCTCTACTTGTCGATCGAGGATCATCTCACGCAGGAAGGTATCGACGGGTTGACCTATGTGTGTTCGCCTCCACTTCGCGAACACCATCATTCTGGTTCGCTGTGGACCGGGCTGAGGGCTGACGATCTTTCCGTCGTCTCCACCGACCATTGTCCGTTCTGTGAAAAGGACAAGCTTCTCGGTATTGACGATTTCCGGCTGACACCGAACGGCCTCGGCTCGATCGAGCACAGGATGGACCTGATCCACCAGGGCGTCGTCGATGGACATCTGAGCATCGCCCGATGGGTCGAGACGTGCTCGACGACGCCGGCGCGGCTGTTCGGGATGTACCCGAAGAAGGGCGTCATAGCGCCTGGGAGCGATGCCGACGTCGTGATCTATGACCCGTCGCGTCGACACACACTCGGCGTCGAAAGTCACCATATGAACTCCGATATCTCGGCGTGGCAAGGCTTCGACCTGACAGGCGCTGTCGAAACGGTGATGTCGCGGGGACAGATGGTGATCGACAACGGCAAGTTCGTCGGCAGGACGGGTCGAGGGCGGTTCGTGAAGCGAGGACTGTCCGACCTGCTCATCTGACGGAACCGATTCTCCACAGTCAGAAGAGTGGCTTCAGACATTGTTACAGCGCGCGGACAATTTCGTAACATAGTCGTAATGTGTGGGACGTGCCTTCCAGAGTCGTATCAGAACACGTCGAGCCACCCGACCACCAGCGCCCTGCGATCGTCATCGGCGGAGGAATCTCCGGTCTCACGTGCGCCGCGTACCTCGCAAGCTCCGGCCTGCCGGTAAAGGTGCTCGAGGCGCGAGCGCATCTGGGCGGAACTTCGACGAGCGTGAGGGCGCTCGGCGCCGAATTCGTTCCTTTCGACTCCCGGTCTCGATTCAACTCGACCGTGGCGCACGAACTCGACCTGGAACGCCACGGCCTGGTCGCCTCGACCGGAGACGTCCCAGAGCTTGCGATGTCGTGGCTTGGTGGCGATCCGTTCCTCAGATTCGCGAGCGAACGCGCAACCCTCGATGCGTTGAGAGTCACCCACAGGTATGAATCGGCCAACTACGAGCGGTATCTGACGGCAGCCAAGCCGGTGATCGAACTTCTTCAAGAGTTGTCAGAGGACGATTCGCGAACCCCTCCACTCCGCCGGCTACTCGATCGTAGGAACTCGGCGGCAGCAACGTTGGCAAGGTGGAGTCGTCGCAGCGCAGCCGATGTTCTGCACTCGTTCTTCGAGACTGAACCGCTCCGAAGCGCTGCACTCGTGCGTGGACCTGTCGCGTCGGGCAGAACTCCCGACCTCCCTGGCTCGGGGCTGGGTGCCCTCGGGTACGCCCTCTCGCATTCGGGACTGACCGACACGGCCAAGTCCGGTTCTGTCCCTGTCGCGGCGGCGCTGGCGTCGGTGGTACGAGAAAATGGAGGGTCGATCATCACCTCGGCGCGGGTGTCTCGCATCGTTGCCGATGCCCGAGGAGTGCACTCTGTCGTTGTCGACTCTGGCGAGGAATTCGAATCCGGCTGTGTCGTGGTTGCATGCGATCCACGGCGAGCAATTCTTCAATGCCTGAAACCTGCGCCGGCCGTCGCGTCGTCGTTGATCCGAAGGGCGGAGGCAACGCCTGTTTCAGAGGGTCATGTTGCAAGAATCGACGCGGTCCTCGCCGAGTTTCCTGTGAGACGGGCCGATGTCGTCGCTTCACTCGGGCGATGCGGAGTTCCAGAAGATGTTCAATCTGGGATCGTCGTGACCCCGGGGGCCAGGGCGCTCAGCAACGGCTTTCGGCTGCTTCGTCACGGCGCGATCGCACAGCGGCCCCCGATGGTCATATCGGTCGTGGCCGGCGTCGACTCCTCGTTGGCAGTTTCGTCCCCGTCGACCCTGTCGATCGAGCTGTTCCACGCACCGTACGAACTCAGCGGCGGTTGGCCAGGTTCAGCAGAACCGGCTCGCTGGATCGAACTGGCCGCCGACGCCTTTGGTCACGACCTGGCGACCGCCGTCAGTGGGTGGCGAATCATCACACCTGCCGCCGTCGATGCCGAAGGTCTCCAGCCGTACCGCCAGCGTGGTCTGGCGGCAAGGGCCGCGCTCGGAACGCTGCCACGCCGACACCGCCATGACGATCATGCCACGCCCGTGGACGGGCTTTTCCTGTGCGATGCAGGGGACATGACGATGCCACCATCCATTGTTGACCCGGGGCGTAGCGCTGCGAACCGAATACTTCGTACTCTTAGAGCTGACCTCTCTCCTGCAGCTTGAGGCACCGCTCCACAGAGATCGAGACCACGCCCCCATGACGCAACCAACCGACGCAGCCCGCAACCTTGGCATGACGCTCGAGATGGCTGACACCGCGGTGTACGACAGGGCCGTTCAGAGGTTCTCGGAGAACGGCATCAGGTTGCCGACGTTCGCACAGTTGGCTGACCCTTCTACGCTGCCGGCAGATGCGGTCGCTCAACTCGAAGGCGTCCATAGGGACGAACCTGATGCACGAAATCTATTCAGGGTCCACTGGTTCAACAGCCTTGACGATCCACGGCCGATCGACGTCCCCGACCACATCGAACTGCCCAGCGAACTCACCGGCGTCGAAGCGCGCATCGTTCTCGCTCTCGGCAACCGATTCCCGATGATCAGAGCACACAAGGTGCTTGCCGCTTATGCGTGCCTGGCCCCGTCGATCGTCACCGGAGCGTTCGATCCGACCTCGAGCAGGGCGATCTGGCCATCGACAGGCAACTATGCCCGCGGCGGTGTAGCCATCAGCCGCATCATGGGCTGCCGCGGCGTTGCCGTGCTTCCCGAAGGTATGAGTCGCGAACGGTTCGACTGGCTGGACCGCTGGATCGGCGATCCCGACGACGTGATCAGGACCTACGGCACCGAAAGCAACGTCAAAGAGATTTACGACGCGTGTAATGAGCTGGCCAAAGATCCGACCAACGTGATCTTCAACCAGTTCAACCAGTTCTGGAACCACATGGGCCACTACACGGTGACCGGCCGCGCTCTCGAAGCGGTGTACGAATCGATCACCGCTACGACACCCGGCGCCCGCCTCGCGGCATATGTTTCCGCGTCGGGATCGGGTGGCACGCTCGGTGCCGGCGACTACTTGAAGGATCACCACGGCGCAAAGATCGTCGCGGTCGAGGCGCTCGAGTGTCCCACCATGCTCTACAACGGTTTCGGTGAGCACAACATCCAGGGCATCGGCGACAAGCACATTCCACTCATCCACAACGTGACGAACACTGACGTTGCTGTCGCCATCTCCGATTCGTCCACCGACGCGCTTCACACGTTGTTCAACACGCCGGCAGGCAAGACGCACCTCATCGACAGTGTTGGCTGTGAGCCGGCACTGGTCGACTCGTTGGTGCACATGGGCTACTCGTCGATCTGCAACGCGCTGGCGGCCATCAAGACCGCGAAGCACTATCGCATGACCAGCGACGACGTCATCGTGACCGTGGCAACGGATGGCTCGGAGATGTACAGCAGCGAACTCAGCGAATACATCAAACGGCGCCATGCTGGCGGGTTCGGCGAAGCAGATGCTGCCGCCGTGTTCGCGCACCACCTCGGAGCGGTCGATGTCTCGCATTTCCTCGAGATGGGTGAGGTCGACAAGAACCGCATCTTCAACCTCGGGTATTTCACCTGGGTCGAACAACAGGGGACGGTCTTCGCCGACTTCGAGGCGCGCCGGCACCAGGACTTCTGGTCGAGCATGCGAACGATGATGACTGAACTCGACGAACACATCGTCGAGTTCAACTCGCGAACTGGTCTGGGATGACCACCGAGGCGAACCCGTTCGTCGTCTACCGGACTCGTCTCGATTCATACACTCGATGGGTAGCGACCGGTCGCGACGACATGGGCTTCGTCGATCTCGTCGAACGACTGGACGCATCTGTCGCTCAGGTCGAAGCAGCAAGTGGCAGGGCCGGATTCGTGGTCACGCCGACGGCGTCGTTTCGTCAACTGGCGGGCGCGATCGGGCTTGAAGCCTCGTCGACCATGTGGGTCAAGGACGAGACCAACAACGTCTCTGGCTCGCATAAGGCGCGCCACCTGTTCGGGCTCGCTCTGCACCTCGCCATCGACGAACACGAAGCACAGTGTGACTCCGACGAACTGGTGATTGCTTCGTGTGGCAACGCCGCGTTGGGTGCCGCCGTCGTCGCCAAGGCTGCCGATCGCGCCCTTCGCGTCTTCATCCCGGTGTGGGCCGATGAGGCAGTGGTAGATCAACTCGAAGCGCTCGACGTGACGATCGAACGATGCGAGCGACGTGAGGGCGAGATCGGCGACCCTTGCTACCTGCGTTTCAAAGAAGCAGTCGCCGCGGGATCGACTGGTTTCAGCGTGCAGGGATCGGATGTGCCGAGAACTTTCGACGGGGCCAGGACAATCGGCTGGGAACTCGCCGACGCGCTCTCGGAGCAGAGCGGAGGTCCTGGACGGCTCGATCGAGTTTTCGTCCAAGTCGGCGGAGGAGCGCTGGGTGCATGCCTCGCTGCAGGTCTCGCTGACGGCGTCGCCGCTGGGTCGCTCGCGGCCATGCCACGCGTTTACGGCGTCCAGACGGAGTCGGCTGCTCCTCTGAGGCGCGCTTGGGATGCAGCAGGCACCGCAGGCGTCGATCGATCCGATGCCGGCGCGCTGGCTGAGGAGTTCATGTGGCCGTGGGAAGAAGTCGGCCAAAGCGCGGCTTCCGGAATTCTGGACGACGTGACTTACGACTGGGTCCCCCTCATGACAGCGATGGCCAGCAGTGGTGGTGAGCCGCTCGTGATTCCTGAGATGACCGTGGTAGAAGCCCTCGATCTTGGTCGTGGACACACTGGGATCGACGTCGATGCAACGGGGACCGCCGGTCTCGCTGGATTAATGTTGATGGCGGATGAGATCGCCCCGGGTGAACAGGTTGCAGTTCTGTTCACCGGTCACCGTCGTTCATGATCAGACCAACACCCAGTAGGAGAAATTCGGACATGAGGTTGTGGCAGTGAGTGCCTTCGCACTCAACGGATTTCCGGTCGATGTCGGAGATCACGAGCATCTTCTTGCTGCCCTCAGAGACGAACTCGAGGTTTTCAGTGCGAAGGATGGCTGCTCACCGAGCGGCCAGTGTGGCTGTTGTGTCGTGCTCGTGGATGGCAAGGCCATGGTGTCGTGTCAGACGTCGCTCGAGAAGGCAGCGGGCAAGGAGATCACCACGCTCGAGGGTCTCGACCCAGAAGAGCGTCAAAGGTTCGCCACGACATTCGCTCAGACAGGCGCACTTCAGTGCGGCTTCTGCACTCCCGGCATCGTGATGCGGGCGAAGGCGCTCATCGACAAGAACGGAGCGGAACTCAGCAGAGACAAGGCGGCGCGACATCTCGGGGGACACCTCTGTCGATGCACCGGCTACATCAAGATCCTCGATGCGGTAGAGGCACTTGCAACGGGAACGCCGACTGAAGCCAACGTCGAGATCGCAACCGGCGTCGGATCGAGAGCTGTTCGTTATGAGGGTGAGGAACTCACGCTCGGCGTGAAGGACTTCGTCGACGACATGGTCGTCGACGACATGTTGCACGCAGCCGTGAGGCTCAGCGATCATTCGAGAGCCGATGTGCTAGCCATCGACGTCAGCGCTGCCGAGGCCGTGCCAGGAGTCGTTCGAGTCTTCACCGCGGCAGACGTTCAGGGTGAGCTGAAGACGGGTTTGATTCACCAGGACTGGCCTGTCTTCATTCCCGTCGGTGGCCGCACGAGCTATCTCGGCGATGTCATTGCCTTCGTCGTTGCCGAAGATCGGCCTACAGCGAGGCTTGCGGCCAAACTCATCGACGTCACCTATGACGTGCTGAGGCCGATCACCGACCCGAAGCACGCTGTTGAAAGCGCCGAAGATGCGGTCTGGGGGCTGGACGGCAACATTTTGAGCGTGTCGACCTATGCGCGAGGCGATGTCGATGCCGCGCTCGCTGGTAGCGCCCATGTCGTCACAGAGACATTCGAGACGCAGCGGGTGGAGCAAGCGTTTCTCGAGCCGGAATCGACACTCTGCACCATCGGCGACGATCGTCGATTGCTGATGTACTCCGGCGGCCAGGGTGTGTGGGATGACAGGAACCTGTCGGCCAAGGTGCTGGGTATCGATCCCTCGCAGATCGAGGTCACGCTCGTCAGCAACGGCGGCGCGTTCGGTGGCAAAGAAGACATGGCGAACCAGGCACAGACCGCGCTAGCGGCCTGGTTGCTCCAACGTCCCGTGAAATGCACGTTCTCTCGGGAAGAAAGCCTCATCGTCCACGCCAAGCGTCACCCGATCCACCTCGAATACGAGGCAGGGTGTGACGCAGAGGGAAATCTCACGGCCATTCGGGCCAGGATGCTCGGTGATAGCGGCCCGTACGCATCGGTCGGGATGAAGGTGCTCGAACGGGCCGCAGGGCACGCGAGCGGACCGTACGCAGTTCCCAACATCGACGTCAGGGCTGTCGCGGTCCGCACCAACAACTCTGTCTGCGGCGCGTTCAGGGGTTTCGGCGCCAACCAGGCCCAGTTCGCGATGGAAGGCGTGATGGATCGTCTCGCCGACGCCGTCGGTATCAGCGGCTGGGAGATTCGGTCGCGAAATGTTGTCGTACCAGGCTCGGTGTGGGGCCCTGGCCAGATCATGGACGACGGCAGCAAAGGCGCTCGCTCGTGTCTCGAGGCTGTGAAGGAGCCATACGAAGCTGCGCGAGTGTCCGGCAAAGCAGTTGGTCTCGGTCTAGGTCTCAAGAACTCGGGTCTCGGCAACGGGTTTCTCGAGGTCGCCAAGGCCGTTGTCCGTTTCAACGAGGACGGCACTGTTGACGTTCGGCACTGCTGGACCGAGATGGGTCAAGGTGTGCACACCGTCGCTCTTCAGGTGGCCGTGCAAGAACTCGGGCTCGACCCGGCGAAGGTGAATGTCATCGTCGACACCAGCCGCGAGCTCGGCGCAGGCCAGACAACGGGCAGCCGCGGCACGCTGATGACCGCTGGATCCGTCGCCGATGCCTGCAAGGTGGCTGCCGACGGAGGCTGCGAAGTGGGGGTTGACTACGAGGGCGAGTATCGGGTCGATTGGACAAACAAGCTCGACGACAATGTCGAGAACCCGTGTATCCACTCGACGTTCGGCTACGCAGCACAGCTCGTCATCGCCGACGAGACGACAGGCGAGATCGAGAGGGTTGTCGCTGCGCACGACGTTGGTAAGGCCGTGAATCCGCTCATGTGTGAGGGTCAGATCGAGGGCAGCGTGCACATGGGCCTCGGATACGCCCTGACCGAAGAGTTTCCGACGGACGAACTCGGCCGCCCCACCAACATGACGCTGAGGAGTCTCGGCATCCTCAGGGCAAAGGACATGCCCCCCGTTGATGTCATTCTGGTCGAGGACCCCCAGCCGAACTCGCCGTACGGTGTAAAGGGTGTCGGTGAGATCGGTCTTGTCCCGACTGCCGGCGCAGTCGCAGAAGCAATGCGCCAGGTCGACGGCCAATGGAGGACGCACCTTCCGCTGAATGTGCACCAGCCCGTCAAGGTCACGGGCTGAATCGGCCTTGACCGCAACCACTCCCGGCCTTGTCTGCGCTCACCACCACCTCTACTCGGCCTTGGCCAGGGGCATGCCGGCGCCACCTCGCTCCCCACAGAACTTCCGGGACATTCTCGACCTCGTCTGGTGGCGACTCGATGTTGCGCTCGACCTCGACACCATCTACTGGTCGGCGAAGCTCGGTGCGCTCGAGGCACTGGAGGCGGGCACGACGGCGATCATCGACCATCACGAGTCGCCAAACGCTATCGAAGGCAGCCTCGACGTGATCGCACAAGCTTGCCGCGAGGTGGGTGTGCGAGTCGACTGTGCGTACGGGGTCACCGACCGCCACGGCCACGAAGCTGCGCTGCGGGGCCTCGCGGAAAACGAGCGGTTCATTCGCAGCGGCGGTCGAGGCCGGGTCGGGGTCCATGCTGCCTTCACCTGTACCGACGAAACTCTCGAAGCAGCTGCCGGACTCGCCGCCGACCTGGGGAGCGGAGTGCACATTCACGTTGCGGAAGGCGTCGACGATGTCGCCGCTGGACAACGGCTGGAATCACTCGCCACCGATGACTGGCTCATCGTTCATGCCGTTCACCTGGATCGAGATCTTCCTGGAACCATCGCTCACAACCCGCGCTCGAACATGAACAACGGTGTCGGTTATGCGAATCCAACAGCACGCCAAAACCGAACGGTGCTCGGCAGCGACGGCATCGGTGCCAACATGCTTGCCGAGTTCCAGTTCGCCTACTTCCGCCACCGTGAGGCCGATGTCGAGGCGACTCCGGACAGCGCCTGGGGTTGGCTCGAAGCAGGTCGAGGTCTTTTCCCGGAAGCGACATCCGACACAATCGAGTGGAGCTACGACACGATGGAGCCATGGCACCTGGCGTTCTCGACGGGAGTGCGGCCGCTGAACATCACCGTTGACGGCGAACAAGTCCTCAGTGATGGCGTTGCGACCAAGGTCGATGCCGACGAGGTACGTGCCAAGGCAGCGGAGGCGGCGACCCGTCTCCACAGATCTATCGAAGAACTCGGGAGCTGAACGAAGATGGGGTCAACACAGTCCGTCGCGATGTACCTGCAGGACGCTCACCCAATCCGCGACGCGATGGGATACGTGCAGTACGCGGAGGCCAAGGGTTTCGACGCGGTGTATCAAGCCGAGTCGCGCCTGGTGAGAGAAGCGGTTGTCCCGATGGCGGCGTTCGCCGCAGTCACCGACACGATCAAGATCGGATCGGGCGTTGTCGCTAGCTGGACGCGCAACGCGGCACTCCTCGCTTCGACATTCTCCACCCTCGACGATCTAGCTCCCGGACGAGTGGTTCTCGGCATCGGGGCATGGTGGGACCCGCTCGCATCGAAGGTCGGGATCAGCAGAGTCAGGCCGCTGAAGCAGATGCGCGAGATGGTCGAGAGTATTCGTGCGCTGCTGAACGACGAGACGGTGTCCTACGCTGGCGAGTTCGTCCAGCTCGACGGTGTCGAGCTGGACTACGTCCACCAAGAACGCCGACCCAAGGACGTGCCGATCTACATCGGGGCGACAGGGCCCAGGATGATGGAACTCACTGGTGAGATCGGCGACGGCGTCGTGTTGAACTACCTCGTTTCGCCCGACTACAACCGACGCGCGATGGAGCAGCTCGCCGTCGGAGCAGCCAAGTCAGGACGAACGGTCGATGACATCGCCCGTCCACAGCTCATCGTTGCCTCCGTCGCCGACAGCGACTCGCCCCAAGATCGCCAGGCTGCACTCGACGGTGCCCGCATGCTGGTGACCCAGTACCTCGGTCAGCAACCTCACATCATGAAGGCCTCTGGGGTACCGCAGAAAGTGCTCGATGACGTCGGATCCGTGTTGACCTGGCCTGCGACCCACGATCAGGTCGTCGCAGCTTCGAAGTTCGTCCCTGACGACATCGTGCAGATGATCTGTGCCGCTGGCACCGCCGCAGAATGCCGGGAGAAGGTCGCTGGCTACATCGCAGACGGCTGCACGCAGCCGATCCTTTATCCGCTCGGCCCCGACCCTCGCGTCATGATCGATGCGTTTGCCGATTGGTCGATCTAGATCGTCAGCCCTTGCAGCGAGGTCGGTGGGTCGCAAGGAGTGACTTGTGGTCCCTGATACCGACTCGAAGTTGGTCTCGTTGATGACGAGTGGTGTCTGTCGCTCGTCTGAAGAAATGGGGTAGCGGCCATCTTCGGGGACCCGCAAGGTCACCGAGCAGTGCCGGGAAGTTTCGATGGGTTCCCCGCGGAAACAACCTTTCGCAGGGACTGGCTGACAGTCACGGCGATGCCGGTGAGGGTGCTGTCTTCTCGAAGTGCGAGTGCAGATGATGCTGGATGTCAGCGAGTCGAGCGAACAACTCAGCGTGCTGCCGTTGGAAGGCGGCCTGGTCGTTCGCGCTCTCGAAACCCTCGCGTAGGCGCTCTCTCAGCGACTCGAGGGAGCGTTCATCCGTTGTCTCAGTGTCCTGCTGAAGGAGGTGACGGATCTCGTCCCGGAGTCTGATCGCTACCGCGATCGTCCGTTTGGCTTCGCCGGTTGACACTTTGCCGGCTTCGGTGGCCTTCAGCAGGTCGCAGCGATAGCTGCGACAGAGGCTGGGACGTTCGTCATACACCGCACAGCGTCGGTCGTGGAGTGCACCGCAAGGCTGAGTGAGCCTCAACCCGATCTCGGAGCTGGTGATGGCGGCGCCGACCTGCAAGAGACCCGATTGAGGATCGTCAGGAGTCAGCGTCACGTTCGGATACATGGTTCCATCGCAGCAGATGCCGCACCCGACGCAGATACTCATTGACCTACGGTAACTGCGGATCGCAGGTGGACCCTCAACTAGCCACAACGAGATTGATCGGTACCTGTGACCGGTAGTGAAATTGGGCGGTACCGTCTTCGCGATGTCGTCACCGGCCGACCTGCTCATACGTGATGCGATGCTCGTCGCAACGGTCGACGACCGTCGCGCCGAGATCCCCGGCGGGTGGGTCGCGATCACCGATGGGCTGATCGACGGCGTCGGCGCCAGCGGTTCTGAGCCGGAGGCGACGGTGTCGATCGATGCCTCTGGCTGCCTCGTGACGCCAGGACTCATCAATACGCACCATCACATCTACCAGAACCTGACGCGGGCCTACACGCCGGCACTCGACGGCAACCTGTTTCACTGGCTGACGACGCTCTACCCCAAATGGGCGCGGCTCGATGAGGAAGCGGCCTACATCTCGGCGTGGATCGGTCTGGCCGAGCTCGCCGAATCAGGTTGCACGACATCGTCCGATCACCTCTACGTGCACCCCGCCGGTGCCGGCGATTTGTTGAGCGCGGAGATCAGTGCGGCTCAGGAACTCGGGATGCGATTTCATCCCACACGCGGTTCGATGAGTCTGTCGGAGAAGGATGGCGGTCTCCCTCCCGATGATGTGGTGCAGGACGACGACACGATCCTGGCCGAGTCAGAGGCTGCTGTGGCGTCGCATCACGATCGCTCGCACGGGGCCATGGTGCGAATCGCTCTCGCCCCATGTTCGCCGTTCTCCGTGACGCCAGAGTTGTTGACACGCACCGCTGAGCTGGCGGACAAGCTCGACGTGCGTTTGCACACCCACCTCGCGGAGGATGTCGACGAGAACGACTTCTGCATGGCGAAATTCGGCCGTCGACCCATCGACCATTTCGAACATTGCGGGTGGGGCAGCGACCGATCGTGGATCGCGCACTGTGTTCAGCCGAACCCCGAAGAGGTGAAGAGGCTGGGTCGATGGGGGACCGGGGTCGCTCATTGCCCGAGCTCGAACATGATTCTCGGCACGGGCGTCGCCCCAGTTCGCCAGCTCCGCGAGGCGGGCGTTCCTGTCGGCCTCGGGTGTGACGGATCGGCATCGGCCGACTCGGCTTCGATGTGGACCGAGGCCCGAAACGCCATGCTGTCTGGTCGTTTGAAAGGCTTCCTTGACGGAACGAGGTCGCTTCAGAGTGCTCGCGTCAGCCTCGAGTTGGCCACCCGCGGTGGCGCGGCGTGCCTCGGTCGGTCCGGAGAGTTGGGTGAGTTGTCGGTCGGAGCTGTCGGTGATGTCGCGATGTGGCGTCTCGAGGGATTCAAGTTCGCTGGGGCGCTTCTCGACCCGGTCGAGGCCTGGATGCGGTGCGGACCGATCGGGGCCGATACCACGATCGTGGCCGGCAAGATCCTGGTGGCCGATGGTTCGCTCGTCTCGGGCGCGACAGAGCAACGACTTGCCACCCACCGTGAAGTCGCCACCAGGATGCAGGCTTGACGCCCCCTCGCACCGTGGCCATCGTGGTCGCTGCGATGCTCTAAGTTCAACGTCCAGACTCAAGGGCGAGAGGAACGAATACCAGTGTCGGATGTGAGTGAACGCGAGATTCTCGACTGGCCGACCTACGGCACAGCAGTGAGGGAACTCGCGCAGATTGTTGTGGACGACGGTTTTCAACCGGAGCTGATCCTTGCCATCGCTCGAGGTGGACTCTTCGCCGCTGCATCCCTTGGCTACGCGATGGGCGTCAAGAACATCTACGTCATGAACGTCGAGTACTACACCGGCGTCGACCAGCGACTCGATGTGCCGGTGATGTTGCCGCCCTATGTCGACTTCGTTGACATGAGTGAAGCCAAGGTCTTGATCGCCGACGATGTGGCCGACACCGGAGCGACACTCGAGGTGGTTCGTAACCATTGCCTCGAACGCGTCGGTGAGGTGAGGTCGGCGGTCATCTACGAGAAGAGCCATTCGCTCGTGAAGTGCGAGTATGTGTGGAAGCGCACGGACCAGTGGATTAACTTCCCATGGTCCGATCAGGGCCTCGTGCCTGGCGCAGAAGGATTCGACGTAAAGGACGCGTGAGGTCACAGATGACACGTCGGTTTGCCGAGCTTCGAGCACCCCAGGTTGATGAAGTCGTCAGCGAGAGATCGATCCTGATCCAACCGTTCGGTGCTGTCGAGCAACACGGCCCGCACCTGCCGTTCAACACCGACCTCGTGGTCGCCGACGCCATCAGCAGAGCCGTGATCACCGAGTTCGGTGAGGAACTCGACCTCTTCATGCTCGAACCGTTCGCGTACACGAAGTCGAACGAGCACGCATGGTCTCCAGGGTCGATCTGGATGAACCCGACGACGTTGCTCGCCATGATCGACGACTTGGCCCGGTCTGTTGCGCCGCTTCCTGCGAGGAAGATCGTGTTCATCAACGGTCATGGCGGTAACAGCAGTCTGTTGAGTGTTGCGCTGCGCGAGGTTCGACTCCATCACGGGCTGATGACATTTCTGATGCACCCGTCTGTGCCACCGGATCAGGGCGGTCCATCCACCGAGGAGGAGCACGGCATGGGTATCCACGGCGGCCTCGGCGAAACATCGATGATGCTGCATCTGCGGCCAGAGTTGGTCGACATGCAAGCCGCTGTCAGGAACGTGCCGGCAGCACTGGTCGACAACGAGAAGGTGAAGTTCGGTGGGTCCGTTCCCTTCGGCTGGCTCTCGAACGACTTCGGGCCCGATGGGCACATCGGTGACCCGACCGGTGCCACAGCCGAACGCGGCGCACGGCAGTTCGCGGCTGCGGTTGCGAACCTCGGAGCCTCGCTCAGGGAGGTGGCTGCGTTCGAGTACCCGATGGAGGGTGGCGCGTGACTGGCGCTGAGCAGTTGTTCGTCGACGTGGAACGGCTCGCTGCCCGCCTCGACGCCCTCGCCGAGATCGGACCACTTGAACCAGGCGGATCGAGCCGTCTCGCCTTCACCGAACTCGACGGTGCTGGCCGCGATCTCGTCGTGACGTGGATGCGCGACCTGGGGCTCGAGATCACGATCGACGGTATCGGCAATGTCATCGCCACCCGGCAGGGCCGCACCGAAGGGCCCCCTGTGATGACGGGAAGTCATATCGACACGGTGAGGACCGGCGGCCGTTTCGACGGCTGTCTCGGCGTCCTCGCCGGCCTCGAGGTGATCGAGACACTCATGGATGCCGACATCACGACCGATCGCCCGATGGCGGTCGGGTTCTTCTCCAACGAGGAGGGCGCGCGATTTCCCCCTGACATGATGGGGAGCCTCGTCTATGTGGGTGGTATGCCGCTCGAAGAGGCGCTCGACACGGTCGGAATCGACGGCACCAAGGTGCGCGATGAGCTTGACTCCATCGGTTATCTCGGTTCGTCACCGATTCCCGGGTTGTCGCCTCATGCCTTCGTCGAACTGCACATCGAGCAGGGCCCTGTACTCGAGGAGGGCGGTGTCACGATCGGCGCGGTCGAATCGGTCCAGGGCATCTCGTGGACCGAAATCGAGATCGTCGGCCAATCGAACCATGCCGGCACGACCCCGATGCGCCTGCGCCATGACGCGGGCTATGCCGCAGCTGCTGTGTCGACCTTCATACGTGGCCTGGCTGATGAGATGAGTGGCGATCAAGTGGCCACATGTGGGGCGATGACGCTTCACCCGAATCTCGTGAATGTGATTGCAGCCAATGCAACCATCACCGTTGATCTGCGTAACACTGACGATGAGCTCCTACAGGAGGCCGAGGCCAGGTTGGCCCGATTTCTCGAAAAGTTGGCTAGTTCGGAGGGCGTCGACGTCACGACAAGGACGCTTGCCCGATTCGAGCCGGTGGTGTTCGATCAGACGGTTGTTGGACTGGTTGAGGCGAACGCTAGGGCTCTTGGTCATTCGGTCGTGCGCATGCCATCGGGTGCTGGTCACGACGCGCAGATGATGGCGAGGGTCGCACCGACGGGAATGGTGTTCGTCCCGTCGATCGACGGCATCAGTCACAATCCCGAAGAGAGGACCGACCTCGCCGACCTGAGAGCCGGGGCGAACGTCCTTCTGCGTACCCTGGTGCAACTGGCAACCAACTGAATTCTGGAGCAAGCATGAGCCGAATCGTCAACGTTGGCGCAGCTCAACTGGGACCGATTCAACGTGAACACACAAGGGCAGAGGTGGTCGACCGTCTCCTGGCTCTCATGGATCAGGCTGGCCGACGTGGTTGCGATGTCATTGTGTTCCCTGAACTGGCGCTCACCACCTTCTTTCCGCGTTGGTTCATCGAGGACGAGGCCGAACTCGATGAGTTCTACGAAACCGAGATGCCTGGTCCCGAGACCAAGCGATTGTTCGATGCGGCGAAGCGACTGGGTGTCGGATTCGTTCTCGGATATGCCGAGCTGACGCCGGACCGTCACCGCTACAACACCTCGCTGTGGGTCGGTCCTTCGGGTGAGGTTCTGCACAAGTACCGCAAGGTGCACCTCCCAGGTCACGCCGAGCACGAGCCGTGGCGCGAGTTCCAGCATCTCGAGAAGCGTTACTTCGAGGTCCCGCCGCTCGACGAGGGCTTCACCGTCAGCCGTGCGTTCGGCGGTGTCGTCGGCTCACTTATCTGCAACGACCGACGGTGGCCCGAGGCGTACCGTTCGCTTGGCCTCCAGGGTGTCGAGCTCATCGCCATTGGCTACAACACACCGGTCAAGAACCCGCCGGCTCCCGATCACGATCGCCACAGTTGGTTCCACAACGAACTCGTGATGTCGGCAGGGGCCTACCAGAACGGCACCTGGGTCGTTGGTGTCGCGAAGGCCGGCAACGAGGAAGGAGTCCCGATGATCGGTGGCACCTGCATCATCGCTCCGTCAGGCGACGTCGTCGCCAGAGCCGCCACCGAGGAAGACGAGCTGATCACTGCTGCCTGCGATCTCGATGCGACCATCAGTTACAAGACCACGACGTTCAATTTCGCCGTTCATCGCGAGCCGCAGCACTACCATCGCATCACGAGCCAGAAGGGCGCTACGCCACCGGAGTAGGCGAGCCGCTGGCATCAGCTGTCATTCCCACGCTCGTGAGCGTGCCAGGATCGCTGGATGCGCCGGATGCGAATCAAGCTCGAGACGAGGCTCCACGATGTGGTTACTCGCCGACGCCAGTCCCACCCCTCCGGCCGCCTCGACCGCGACTCAGTTCGCGACGTCGTTTCCTCGCTGAACGAGGCAGAGCGCCGGATCGTCGAACAGATGGCGAGCGATGCTGACCATCTGCTGCACAGTGAGGACGCGACGAGGTCGCAGAACGGCGAGGACGGGATCATCGCCGAGATCTTCAGACGTATCGGGACGACGACGTCGACCTTCGTAGAGATCGGTGCCGCCGACGGAGTCGAGAACTGTACGGGTGCTCTCGTCGACAGCGGTTGGGGAGGCGTCTGGGTTGAGGGTGACCCAGAGAAGGCCGAGGCAGCTCGTCGACTTCTGAGGGGCTCACAGGGCGACAGTGAACCCGACGCGGCTGAGGTCGTCGTGCTCGACTCCTTCGTCGACCGCGACTCCGTCGTCGACCTGCTGTCGAGCGCTGGCGTTGCGCGCGATTTTGATCTGCTTGTGGTCGACATCGACGGCAACGACGCGTGGGTTTTGGAGCGGATCTGCGAAGTGCATCGTCCTCGTGTCATCGTGGTCGAGTACAACGCAGCTCTGGGAACGTCGCGTCGATGGGTGATGCCATATGACGCCGACCACCACTGGGACGAGACATCGCGTCATGGCGCGAGCCTCGCAGCACTTGACGACATCGCAGCATCCTTCGGCTACGACCTGGTTGGCTGTGACAGCCTCGGCGTGAACGCGTTCTTCGTCCAGGGGTCTGAGTCAGAACACTTCACCATCCGCTCGGTCGAAGGAACTTGGGTTCCACCGCGATTCAACCTTCCGTTCGGGCATCCAAGAGCGTCGATCATCGTCCCGGAGCTCGAACGGCTGTCGGAGCATGAGGCTGGTGGGTTGGAGGTCTCTGTCTGCGACGAGCCTCCGGCGAACGCGTCGGCTGGCGCCGCTGTGTATTTCGGTGCCGCCATCATCAACCGCAGCTCCGTTCGTGTCGGTGAGGCGCCGACTCATGCGACGAGGGTCGCTGCGCAATGGATTGCTCCTGACGGCCGACGTATCCCAGAAGAGCCGGTCAGATCGGTTCAGCCATGGTGGGTCGACCACAGCGAGACCGTTCATCTCGTCGGCAGAATCGACGCGCCGAACGTGCCTGGCCAGTACGACCTGGAAGTGGTGTTGGTCCAGGAGGACGTTCGGTGGATGCGTGAGACGCCGAACATCGCACTCACTCGACGCGTCACCATCAGCGAGTGATGCGGCTAGGGGAGAAGCGCAGCCCTCACGGCGTCGGTCGTTGCGGTCGACAGCCCGAGCCGTCCAACCACGTACCCGTCAACCCCTCCGTGATTCGCCTCGAGATGGTCGAGCGCCATCTCCATCGCCTTCGGCGGTGCGCCTAGGGCAGGGATCAATGGCTCTATGTCGATGCCCATCGGCTCGAATCGGTCTTTGAGTGCAGCGACTCGTGCAGGTAGCCGGTAGGTGTTCGACAGTTCGAAGTCGTGGATGATGTCGTCGCGTGACACACCGCAGATCCCATGGATCAGCGCGGCAGCGAGCCCTGTTCGATCCTTGCCTGCAGTGCAATGGAAGAGGAGGGGGCGTCTTGTTGGACTGGCGATGGCTCTGAGGACTGGGCCGAACTGGTGGCCCTTCTCCTCGAGAATCGAGATGTAGCTCTCACCGACCTCGGTGTCGGTGACCTCGACGAGTTCGCGTGCTTCGACCCGTTCGACGAACGTCTTCTCCTGCACCGTGTCGTCTGCGATGGGGACGCGGACCGGGTTGTCGACGCAAGACCAGAACCGCGATGGCTGGAGTTCGACTTCCCTGTCACCGCGAAAGTCGAACACCGACCGAACCCCGAGTTCGTCGAACACGTCGAGATCTGCGTCGGTGAGAGTGTTGAGGTTGTCGCTGCGATACACCACACCGGTGGTGACGATCGCGCCATCCAAGGCCCGGTAGCCGCCGATGTCGCGGAGGTTCAATGCACCTTCGAGCGGGATGTACGTCTGCGGCGGCGATGTCATGTTGGGCGTGGCTCCCTCGGGAGGCCGAGCACGCGCTCTCCCATCACGTTTCGGAGAATCTGGGTCGTGCCACCCATGATCGTGTACGACGGCGCGTAGACCAGGTTTCTCGCCACTCGCCCAGAGAGCATTGCGTAGGGACCTGCCACGTCACCGACGAAGGAAGCGACCTCTTGTTCGAACTCTGTGGCGAACGTTTTCGTCACCGTGGAGTAGACCGAGTCGATCTGGCGCAGGACGTTTCTCAACACGAGGTGGCGGCCGATCGTGTACTTCGTCTCGATCTCGGCCATCCGTTGGCGAATGAGCGGGTTGGTCGTGTCGGCCTGACGTGCATGGTCGAGATAGAGCCGTTTGTTGCTGACCAGTCTGTCGATGCCACCGCGTTCGTGTTCGAGCTGGCGCATCGTCTGGCCGAAGCTGTTGTTCATCTGGCCGATCAGGTGATCCTTCGGCACAGCGACATCGTCGAAGAACACCTCGCAGAAGTGGTCGTTGCCTGAAGCATCAGTGATCTGGTTGACGGTGATACCAGGCGAGGACATGTCGACAACGAGCTCGCTCATACCTCGGTGTGGTGGCTGCTCAGGGTCTGTTCGACAGATGAGATAACACCAACTGGCTTCGTGGGCTCCACTCGTCCAGATCTTCTGCCCGTTGACCACGAACTGATCGCCGTGCAGCTCGGCCCTGGTGGCGATTCCTGCCACGTTCGACCCAGCGTCTGGTTCGCTCATGCCGATGCACCACGACGACTCCCCGGCGACGATTTCAGGGATCCAGCGCGCCTTTTGTTCCTCGGAGCCGTACTGCAGCAACACAGGTCCTATCTGACGATCGGGAAACCACGCTCCTGACACGGGCGCTCCCGCAAGCAGCAGGGTCTCCATCACCGTGAAGTGGGTCAACGCATCTGCATCCTGGCCACCGTACGCCCTTGGCCACTTCATCCCGATGTAGCCGCGCTCTCCCATCCTGCGGTTGAACACGCTCGATGGCTGAACCAACCACGCGTCGTCGACGAGTTCAAGATCGGCTGAAGCTTCGGCCACAAATCCGAGAACCTCTTCCCTCAGATCATCGAGGTGTTCCGGCCAGTCATAGTCCATCGTCGTGAACTCTACGTGGCCTACTGGTCACGTCAGAAGCCGGCCGGGTCAGCCAATGTCTGGTTCAGGTGCCTTTGCGCTCTCGGCCCATCGACGGAGCCGATCGAACGAGTAGATGCTGCTGCATCTTCCGTCGCGCCATTCGACGCCGATAGCGTACGAACCGACGAGCTGAGCATCCGTGGCCGCGACTGCGTTTCCGTCGTCGGGGATCGAACGTTGGCCCTTCTCCCTGCGGCTCCGGCAGCCGGCGCAAGGACAGGCCAGCCTGAGGTCGACGATGTCGAACTTCACCCGTAGCCCATCTGCCCACCCGAGGCCGAGATGAGAGTTTCTGTCCAACTCGATGGAGGTCGGTCGGTCTTCGGTCTCGGCCATCGCCGTGAGGGTACGGCTGCCACATCGAAAACTCCTACAGGAAGACGTTCGCGTCGCCGAAAACTCTGATGCCGCACATAGTGGGTCCGATCTGCCAGGAGCCGGTCGAACACACGACAAGAGAACGGGGTGGAGACCAGCTTCGACTGACTCCACCCCGTTTGTCGCGCTCGGCATAGGCTCCCTCCATGCGCGCAGTAGTGATCCCCGAGTACGGCGACGAGAACGTGTTCTCGATCGAAGACGTCCCGGAGCCGAACCCGGGCCCTGATGAGGTCAAGGTCAAGGTGGCTTCCTCTGCGTTGAACAGGGCCGACCTGCTTCAGAGGATGGGGCGGTATCCACAACCTTTCGCGACGAGCGACATCGAGATTCCTGGCATGGAGTTCGCCGGAGTCATCGTCGAGATCGGTGCTCACGTGCAGTCGGCCGCCGTCGGCGATGAGGTGATGGGCATAGTCGCTGGTGCGGCTCAGGCCGAGTACGTCGTGACGCACGAACGTATGCTGATGCCCGTCCCGGGTTCTGTGGCTCGCGAAGACGCGGCCGCTATCCCCGAAGTGTTCATCACCGCCTACGACGCTTTGATGGTGCAAGGCGGTCTCACGGCCGGTCGGCGAGGACTCGTTCACGCCGGAGGAAGCGGTGTCGGTACCGCGGCGATCCAACTCGTGAAAGCGATCGGTGCCTTCGTGGCCGTGACCTGCTCGGCCGGCAAGGTCGAGGCATGCGAGGCGCTCGGCGCTGACCTCGTCATCGACTACAACTCGACTGACTTCGCAGAAGCGGTCGGAGAGTGGACTGGGGGAGCAGGCGTTGATGCGGTTCTCGACGTCATCGGCGGTGACTACCTCACCAAGAACCTCGAATGCATCCGGGTAGGCGGCAGGGTCGTGCAGGTCGGCGTCATGGCCACCCCGATGGTGACGTTCCCGCTCGGCATGCTCCTGCCGAAGCGAGCGAGTCTCATCGGCACCGTCCTGCGGTCCCGACCGATCGAAGAAAAGATCGCCATCAACCAAAAGGTTGTGGCCGAAGTACTGCCGATGTTCGACTCGGGCGCGGTGATGCCAGTTGTCGACTCGCGCTACCCGTTGGAGCAGATCGCAGACGCTCAGCGATACATGGCGACGAACGCCAACATCGGGAAGATTCTCATCGACCTCTGACGATTCCGGTGTATGACACCGTCATCGTCGAAGCTCAGCGGGCGTCAATGTCCACGTAATCGCGAGCTTCTGTGCCGATGTAGGCCTGGCGTGGGCGGTAGATCTTCTGCTCTGGATCGTTGATCAGTTCGACCCAATGAGCGAGCCAGCCTGGCGCACGACCGATCGCGAACAGCACGGTGAAGAAGTCCATCGGGAAACCCATGGCCTCGTAGATGAGCCCGGAGTAGAAGTCGACGTTCGGGTACAGCTTGCGGTCGATGAAGTAGCTGTCCTTGAGCGCGACTTCTTCGAGCTTGAGCGCTATGTCGAGCAGCGGGTTCGTGCCGGTGACGGCGAACACCTCGTCGGCTGTCTTCTTGATGATGGTGGCCCTGGGATCGAAGTTCTTGTAGACCCGGTGCCCGAAGCCTTGGAGGAGTACCTCACCCCGCTTCACACGCTCCACATATGCGGGAACCTCGTCGATGGATCCGATCTCGTGGAGCATGTTGATGACCTGCTCGTTGGCTCCGCCATGTAGTGGCCCGTACAGACCGCACGTCGCAGCGGCCACAGCGATGAACGGGTCGGCCTGGGCCGAGCCGACAGTGCGCATCGTGGTCGTCGAGCAGTTCTGCTCGTGGTCGGCGTGGAGGATCAACAAGACGTCGAGCGCCTTCGCGAGCACTGGGTCTGGTTCATGGTTCGGATCGGCGACGGCCCACATCATCCTCAGAAAGTTCGCCGTGTAATCGAGATGGTTCACCGGGTATTCGCGGGGGAGACCAACGCTGTGCCTGTAGGTGAAGGCAGCGATCGTGGGGATCTTCGCGATGACTCTGGTGATCTGGATCAGTCGGTTCTGAGTGTCGTCGATGTCCTTGGCCTCTGGGTAGAACGTCGAGAGCGCCGCCATCACCGAGACCATCATCCCCATCGGGTGCGCATCGTGGTTGAAACCACGCATGAAGCTGCCGATGTTCTCGTGGATATAAGTGTGGAACGTGATGTCGTGAACCCACTGCTCGTGTTCCGCCTTGTCGGGCAGTTCGCCGTGGATCAGCAGGTACGCGACCTCGAGGAATGTCGACTGTTCAGCCAACTGCTCGATCGGGTAGCCCCGGTAGCGCAGGATGCCGTTTGCTCCATCCAGGTCAGTGATGCTGCTCGCACACGACGCGGTCGACAGAAATGCCGGGTCGTACATGAACAGACCCTTGTCGAGTTCCCTGACCATTGCAGAAGGAAACACTCCGTGCTCGATCGGCGCCGTCGCCGACCTCCCGGAGCGGTTGTCGGTGATGGTGATCGAGTTCTCGGACATGTTGAAGGTTCACTCACTTTTCAATCGTCTGATGTTGTCTTTCGGTCGGCGAAGAGGAGTCAAGCCGACCACCCCGAGCGACGCTGCTCGCATGTGGTGTCCGAGGACCAAGCTACTAGAAGGAACGGTCAGCGCTGCAGTTCGCGGTCGCACTCTCAAAGGCGATGTCGACGCTGTGTGATCAGAGCGGAGTGTTGTCGTGACGGCGTTCCTGAAGTACCTCACGCTTGCTCCTCAGAAGGTCGAATGCCTCGGCGATGATGCTTCGTGACTCTGAGGGCTCGATCACCATGTCGACGAAGCCGCGTTCGGCTGCGACCCAGGGGTTGAGGTAGCGCTGTTCGTAGTCGACGACGAAGGCGTCCTTGCCCGCCTCGTCCTCTCGTCTGGCCAGGATCTCGGCCGCCTGACGTGCGCCCATGACGGCTATCTCCGCCGTCGGCCAGGCGATGTTGACATCGTTGCCCATGGTTTTGGAATCCATGACGATGAATGCGCCACCGTACGACTTCCTGACGACGAGGCTGACCCGCGGCACCGAGGCTCGTGCGTAGGCGAATGCCATCTGAGCGCCATGACGAATCATGCCTCGCCACTCGAGGTCCTTGCCCGGGTAGAAGCCAGGCGTGTCGACGAGGGTGAGCAACGGGATGTTGAACGCATCGCAGAACGCCACGAACCTGGCGCCCTTCTGTGAAGCTGCGATGTCGAGGGTGCCTGCCATCGAGAGAGGCTGGTTGGCCACGATCCCGACCGTGTTGCCGCCGATGGTGGCGAGTGCCGTCACCATGTTCTGTGCCCAGCCTGCCCGGAGCTCGAGTAGTTCGCCGTCGTCGACGATGGTTGCCGCCAGATCTCGTATGTCATATCCGCCCGACGGACTCTGGGGCAGGATCGTCTCGCACTCGTCGGTGGCCCTGCCAACCGGATCGTCGGTCCGGTTGAACGGCGGGAGTTCGTCCGTGTGATTGGGGAGCAGGGCGAGGAGTGAAGCCGCAAAGGCCTCGGCTTCCTCAGCGGTGTCGGTGATGGCGTGGGCGACACCGGTGCTTCTGTCGTGGGTGTCTGCCCCGCCGAGGTCGGTGTTGTTGATCCGAACACCCGTCAGCTGCCGAACGCCGATGGGGCCCGACACGAAGGCATACGCATCGCGGGTCATGATCACGACATCGGCGAGACCGATGAGAAGGGCGCTCCCGGAGACTGCGCCGCCCTCGACGATCGCGATGATGGGCACCGTGCCGGAGCAGCGTGTGAGTACGCGGGCTGCGATGCCCCATCCGTGCAGCGCAGCGACACCTTCGTTGGCGTCGGCACCACTGGAGGTCATGAACAACAAGAGGGGCAGTCGCTTGTCGAGAGCCATTCGCGCGGCCTCGGCGATGTTCTCGCCGTCGATCGGAGCGAGTGCCCCGCGGCGACGGCTGTTGTCGATGCGCACGACGACGACGCTTCGACCGCCGACTGATTCGACCCTCATCGACGCGACACCGGGAGTGTGGGAGCGGAGCTCTAGAGCCGACGGTGCATCATCGTGGCCGGCGGCGACGAGTGCCGCGGAGTCGGTTTCGGTCACCAGACGAGCCTAACGGGTATCGGTCAAGGCTCGGGGGTGTGGAGGCCTGCCTGGGCCGGCAGCTCGCTGTCCACCACCTCCTGTAGCGCGTCGCGAGCCGCGGTGGCGGGGGCCGACAGCATGCCTTTTCTCCGTACTGCCAGCCCTACCCTGCGTCGGGGTTGCTCGGCGATCTCGCGTCTGATGAAGGTTGAAGGAGCGGCCCAGGTGGGTATTGCAGTTGCCGGAACGATGGCAGCGCCGAAACCCTGGAAAGCAAGTGTCGCCGTGAGGCGCACGCCGTCCAACTGCGCCTTCGCTCGCAACCGAACTCCGGCCTCGGATGCCGCCAGGTCGATGTCGTTGCGGAGCACGCTGCTCTTCGGGCCGAGCAGCAGGTGGTGAGTCGAGAGTTCCTTGAATGTGACGACGCCGGTCGACTGGGCCAGTGGGTGTTCCAGGGGAGCGACGACGATGAGGTCCTCGTCGAAGAGCGTTCGCACCGCGACGTCGGCATCGTTGAGCGGCATGTTCACGACAGCCAGATCGATCTGGGCCGTCAGGAGTAGAGGTAGCAGCCCCGAGGTCGTCCCCTCGGTCAGAATCATTTCGACGCCGGGATGGGAGAGCTCAAGATGATCGAGGAGGTGTGGCGCAATCCATCGACCGGTGGTACCGATCGTGCCGACCCTGACGCGGCCGGAGACCTCCGAGGTCAGCGAGGCAACGTCAGCACTCAATGCTTCGATCTCGGCTGCGACGCGTCGTGCTCGAGCAACGACGACCTCTCCCTCCGGTGTGAGCTTTCCGACCGCTCGATCGACGAGCAGAACGCCGAGTTCCTTCTCGAGGTGAGCAACGTGCGTCGAGATGTTCGACTGCACGGTGTGTAGAGCTCGCGCCGCCGCCGAGAATGTTCTGTGTTCGGCGACGGCGACAAGGGCTTCGAGTTGGCGTACGTCCATGAGGCCACCTTACTTACCAGTGATGCTATCTAGAAAAACGATGATAATAATCACTAGGAACTGTTTGATAGATGATTGAACGGCCAGTAAGGTGAGTCCACGACGAGCAAAGATTCTTCCCCAAGAATCGCTCGACATCGTCGGCACTGTCTCCCCCGACATGCTGCCGACATAGTGTCTGAACAGCGCCCCCTTTGCCGTTCAGACCAGGCTTGAGACCGGCCCTCGAGGCCGGTTTCGCCGTTCACGGACTGCACTCCCTCGACGTTTTCAACGCATGGCTCGTGCGTCTCGCCAGGTCCTCGGAATTGCGACGAGTGTCTGGAGTGTGCCTCTGGCAGGCTGGTGGAATGACCACCGGGTCGAGGATAGGGGTGTTGGGCGGGGACGTCTCGGCGATTGCTGTGGCGGGCATTGGGTGTGCGGACTAGCGGGTGTCGGCGGTGGGGGATCACACCACGAGGTCCACGCTGGCAACAACGCGTGATGCCGCGGGGACATGGGATTCCTGATTCCATCGCCGCATGTGTTCGACGGGTGCGAGCCCTCGGGCGCGATGTTCGAGGACTACGCCGGCGAACGAACGGCTCAACTCGTGATCGTGACCTACGGGCCACGTCTTGCTTCTCACCACCAAAGGCGTGAGCATCAACGAGTAGACCACGCCTGACCTGATGTGCGGTGTTTCCGGCGGAACCCGAAAACGGCGAAACCGGCCTCAGGGGCCGGTCTCGAACCTTGTCCGGCTCGGAGGGGGATCCTACCGGACTGCTCGAGGCTGAGGGGGGGCTCTGCCTCGGCGTTGAGAGCGGTTCATAAGAAAGAACCACTGTCGTTGGCCACTAAGTTACTGACGGGTAGCCAATCTGTCCAACACTTATTATAGATATAAACCATCTGTTTTCGCGATGACGGCGACTTGGTTTGGAAAGCTCCTGGTTATGCACCCTTTGAGGCGATGATGTTCAGCGCTGAGCCGGCTGTGAACCATTCGATCTGCTCGTTGTTGAGGGTGTGATTGGTTGTGAACGACCAGATGTTTCCGTTGGGTGTTGTCACCTCGACCTCGAGTTGATGACCTGGTGCGAGCTGATCGAGGTTGCGGATCGAGATCCGGTCATCCTCCTCGATCCGGTCGTAGTCGGCTGGGTTCGCAAACGTCAGGGCCAGCATTCCCTGCTTCTTGAGGTTCGTCTCGTGGATCCTGGCGAAGCTACGAGCAATAGCGACTCGCCCGCCGCGGAACCGAGGCTCCATGGCTGCGTGTTCCCGGCTGGAGCCTTCGCCCATGTTCTCGTCGCCGATCACGACCCAAGGTTGGCCGGCCTCGTGGTACGCCCGAGCGCTGTCGGGGAAGCTCATTCGTTCGCCAGCGAGCTGGTTCTTCCCCATGCCGACCAGCTCCGGGTTGAACCGGTTGACGGCGCCGAGGTAAAGGTTGCCTGAGATGTTCTCGAGGTGGCCTCTGTACTTCAGCCACGGGCCTGCCATCGAGATGTGGTCGGTGGTGAATTTGCCAGTGGCCTGCACGAGGATGGGCATGTCTTCGAAGTCCTTGCCGTCCCACGGTTCGAACGGGGTGAGGAGCTGCAGGCGGTCCGACGTGGGTGAGACGCTGATGTCGATCTGGCTGACATCGTCGGGCGGGGCGATGAAGCCGTTCTCGCCCTCGTCGAATCCCTGGGGTGGCAACTCGATGCCGACCGGAACCGACAACGACACCTCTTCGCCGTTGACGTTGGTGAGTGTTTCGGTGACGGGGTCGAAGTCGATAGTGCCTGCGAGGGCGAGCGCCATCACCGTTTCAGGTGACGTCACGAATGCGAGTGTCGCCGCGTCGCCATCATTTCGTTTCGGGAAGTTTCGGTTGTAGCTGGTGACGATGGTGTTCGCCACGCCTGGGTCGCGGTCGGCCGAACGGTCCCACTGCCCGATACACGGCCCGCACGCGTTCGCCAGGACCGTTGCGCCGAGAGCTTCGAAGTCGGCCAAGAGTCCATCGCGCTCGATTGTCGCCCTCACTTGCTCCGAGCCGGGGGTGATCATCAGCTTCGTCTTGACGGTGAGTCCCTTGGCAGCAGCCTCACGGGCGATCGAAGCTGCACGCGTGATGTCCTCATAGGACGAGTTGGTGCAACTGCCGATCAGCGCCGCGCTGATCTCGAGCGGCCAGTCGTTCTCACTGGCTTCATCACCGAGGTCCTTCACCTCGCGTGCGAGATCGGGTGTGTGCGGGCCGTTGATGTGCGGCGTCAGCGTTGACAAGTCGATCTCGATGACCTCGTCGTAGTAGCTGCCAGGATCGGCGAGCACGTCGTCGTCGGCGCGGAGGTGATGGGAGACGGCATTCGCAGCCTCGGCAATGGCCTCGCGGCCGGTGGCCTTCAGGTAGCGACCCATGGCGTCGTCGTACCCGAACAGCGATGTCGTTGCGCCGATCTCGGCACCCATATTGCAGATCGTTGCTTTTCCGGTGCAACTGATGCTGTTGGCGCCATGGCCGAAGTATTCGACGATGGCGCCGGTGCCTCCCTTGACGGTGAGGATCTCGGCAACCTTCAAGATGACGTCTTTCGGCGCCGTCCAGCCATTGAGCTCTCCTGTGAGGTGCACGCCGATGGCCTTTGGCCAACGGACGTTCCAGGGGAAGCTGGTCATGACGTCGACGGCATCGGCGCCGCCAACACCCACGGCGATCATTCCGAGTCCGCCGGCATTGGGCGTGTGGCTGTCGGTGCCGATCATCATTCCGCCGGGGAAGGCGTACTGCTCGAGTACGACCTGGTGGATGATGCCGCTGCCCGGCTTCCAGAACCCGGCTCCGTACTTGGCTGACACTGACTGGAGGAAGTCGTAGACCTCTTCGTTGTTCTCGTTGGCGGCCATGAGGTCGCGCTTGCCGTCGTCGCGGGCCTGGATGAGGTGATCGCAGTGGGTGGTGGTCGGAACAGCGACTTCAGACAGGCCGGCAGTCATGAACTGGAGCCACGCCATCTGGGCGGTGGCGTCCTGCATGGCGACGCGGTCTGGCCTGAGGTCGACGTAACTGACGGCTTTCTCGAGTTCCTGGTCTGGGTCATCGAGGTGGTTGATGAGGATCTTCTCGGCCAGCGTGAGCGCTCGCCCGAGCTTGTGGCGACCCGCGGCAAGTCGGTCGTCGAGCGTTGCGTATACGCCCTCTATGAGTTCGATGGGGGTCTCTGCGTAGACGGCCATGATGTTCTCCTGGGAGGCACCGCGGGGTGGTGCGGCGGGATGCGAGTTTCGGTGGGTAGTATATACAGGTGATGATACAAGTACGGCACAAGTTGACAAAAGGGCGAGATTGGTCGGATCGCCGATGAGCTCTCGTGTGGTGCGTTACAGGGACATCGCGGACGATCTTCGAAACAGGATCGAGGGCGACGAGTTCGGGCTCGGTGACCTCTTGCCAAGTGAGTCCGAGCTCGGCTCGGCGTACTCGGCCAGCAGGGTCACAGTGCGCAAGTCGCTCGAGCTGCTTCGCGAAGCGGGCCTCGTCGACTCGCGGCAGGGCTTTGGCTGGTTCAGGGCAACAGACCCGTTGTCGCAGTCGTTGTCGCGGTTGTCGACCATCGAGGAGCAACTCGCCGGGAGTGGGATGCAGTCGGACCGAAAGGTGCTCGGCTTCGCGTTCGTCGACGCCGACGATGACGTCGCCGAGATCCTCGGAGTTGATCATGTGCTCGAAGTGTCGCGGTGCAACCTGGCCGACGGGCAGCCATTCGCGAAGGTGACGGTCTGGTGCCCGGCCGGCCTCGCCGCGGAGTTGTCGCGAGCTGATGTCCAGAGAGCGCCATTCGTCGAGTTGCTGAACGTCGCCTTCGGTGGTGCGACCCAGACCATCGGCGCCGACGCCGCGAGCGCGGATGATGCCGCGTTGTTGCGGGTGCCGACCGGTTCGCCGGTGCTGAAGGCCAGGCGGGTCACCTACGACACCGAGAAGCGGGCGGTCCTGCTCGCCGAACACGTCTTTGCTGCGCACCGAACCGAGTTCGTCGTCGACTTGCCACACGAGGATGCTTCGTGGGCTCCCGCCGGTCTTCGATTGGTGCGCTGACCCGTCGTCATCACCAACCGATCGGGCGTGATGGCGTCAGACCTTGACTTCGTAGTACTGATTCGCCGGCTCGGCGATGTCGTGAGTCGTGAACCGGCCGAAGCCTGCCGCGGCCGTCATCTCCCTGGCCTTTGCCTCGTGGAGACCCAAAGTGCCGAGGCCCATTCCACCAGGTTCCGACATCGCTGACTGCAGGCACGACGTCACTGAGAACCCGTAGAACATGGCGAGCAGCGGATTGCGTTTGTCGCGATCCCAGTCGCCGTTCGAGCGGATGTCCTTGATGACCCATGACCCGTCGGATTTGATGGTCTTTCGGATCGCCTCCATCGTGATGTCGGGGCGGGGCATGTCGTGGAGGCAGTCGAACGTCAGAACGAGATCTGCACTGGCGTCATCGGGAACGTCCTCGCCGCCGGCTGCGATGAACTCGACGTTGTCGAGGCCTTTCGATCCGGCGAGCTCCTGAGCTTGGCTGACGGCAGTGGTCGATGGGTCGTATCCGACGACGGTGCTGTTGGGGAACGATTCGGCGAGCGTGCAGGTCGTGACCCCGGCGCCGCAGCCGATGTCGACGACACGGGCCGCGTTGTTCAACTTGTCGACGACGCCGTCGAGACGAGGCAACAACGTCGAGACAAGGGCGTGGCGAGTCCATGGCCCTGTCATGCGAGCCAGACCGGCTGCGGCGCTGGGGCCTTGCTGCTCGTAGGTGATGCCGACGCCTGTCCGGAACGATTCGGCGATGGCGTCGAGCGTGTCGGGGCTGAACCCGCCGCGGAACGCCCCGGCCGAGAAGGTCACTGCACCCTCCTCATCGGCGAGCACGGCGGCACCCTCGACGCTCAGTTCGTAGGTGTCGTCGACCCGGCTGATGAGACGAGCCGCTGCCATACCGTTCAGCCACTCACGGACGAATCGCTCATGCAGACCCGTCGACTCGCCGAGTGTGTGCGAGTCGACACGACCGACGCCGGCCATCGCGTGGAACAACCCAAGCCGATCGCCAAGATGAATCAACGCGCTGACCACCTCGCCCTGCTTGTAACTCCACACCGCGAACGAGTATTTCTTCAGCGCTTCCTGATCGATCTCAGCCATACAGGGAACGTAGTAGGACAGCGACATCTTCGCTGAATGTGCGCGTGGATAACTTCGCTGGCAGCTAGACGAACGGCCAAGGCTTTTCGACTTGGCTGGCGGGTTTGCGTCGACGGTCGCCTCTGGCCCAGCGGCGGCGCCATGCGCTGATGTCAGGGCCGTGCAGTGATGGAGTGTTTCCAGCGTGGGAGCGCAGCCTGGCCGACCACCAGTCTGTGGTGTCCTCATCGGCGAGCACCGCCACCTCGTGTTCGAGGCGTTCGGTGAACGACTTGTTGCTGTCCTCATCGCCGAACCACATCGGTGACCCGAAGTTGATGGTGACATGGCTGCGCGACGGCCAGTTCTTGCCCTTCGGAAGGATGGCGCTGGTGCCCTCGATGTGGATGGGCACCACTGGCACGTTCGCTTGTTTGGCGAGGAACGCCACACCCGCCTTGAAGTCGCGGCCCCACCCGTCGGTGCCCCGGCCCCCCTCGGGGAAGATCACCATCGACCATCCTTTGCGGAGCAGTCCGATGGGTTGCTCGATCGACTTGCGGCTGATTGATTCCCGCTCGATCGGAATGGCGCCGATGAACAGCGCCGAGACAATCGCGCTCGAGTGGTTGTTGAAGAAGTAGTCGCCGGCTGCTGCGATGAACACCTTGTGACGCCACGGCGCCGGCAGAGCGACCTTCATCAGCAGTGTGTCGGCGTGACTGTGATGGTTCGCGGCGAAGATGACTGGACCGTCGAGATCGGTGAGTCTGTCGGTGTTGTAGATCTCTTGGTCGGCGTAGTAGTTCGCGACGCCGCGGCCGAGGGTCTCCAGCGCAAGCCGCCTGACAATTCGCGCCGGCATCTTTCTCGCCCACTCGGTGTCGTAGTTGGCGCGGAGTTTCGTCTGAAGTGGGGCAATGCCAGCGGGCGTCGGGGCAGAGCGCACCGGGAACTGGGTCTTGATCATTGCCTGACGAGGTAGCCGCGAGAGTTTCTTCGTCGACATGTGGAGATGCTTGATCGCCGGTCGTTTCAAGTTGTTGAGATCCATCGGTGCACCCCCGTTCTCAGACCACGTCGGCCATCAGCATCGGCGGGTTGTGGAAGTGCGTCACGGTTGGACGTGACCCGACCGTGTCCGATGCCATTTCGAGGGCATCGTTCATCGTCGAGGCCGGCCGGAATCCGAGGCGCCTGACGGCTTTGACGTCGCCGCCGACGACGATGACCTGGCTGAGGTGTTGCAGTGCGTGCGCGCACCAGTACCACATGTAGAACGGGTGAACTCCGTGGTAGGCGTAGCTCGTTCGGTAGAGGTGGCGATACCACTCGTCTTCGGCGTAGCGCTTCTCGTACTTCTTCTCGATCTCGAGCGGGTCGGTCGTGTCGGCGAGTACTTCCTCGAAGAAGTCGATGTAGCTCGGGTGGTGGACCGGGTGGAACTCGAGCTTGGTCGGGTGCGTCATGATCACGACCCCGCCTTCTCGAACCAGCGGCTTGCCGCGATACAGGTTGAAGTAGTAGCCGAGCCCCATGCATGCCACGAGAATCGGGTTCATGATCGAGTTGACGTTGTACGGCCCGACAAATGGGATACCCATGGTCATGACGTCGGTCTGACCTTCGACCCTGACGAGCTGCTGCTGATAGACGTTGGCAGTCGTGACGGTGTGCACCGCTTCGACCTCGCCGGCTTGGATCGATGTGAGGCCGTAAGGGGCCCTGATGCCCTGCATGATGTTGCGCTTGACACGGGTGTGCATGCGGTCGAGGCCGACTTTGGTGCCGAGCAGCATGGCCCGGTCCTTGGCGTTCATCTCCCACTCGCGCTTCTGAAGGAAGTCGAAGGGCTTCGGGAACGTGTCGGTGTTGAGCGTGGTCTCGACCTGGAAGATGTTGACGCTGTCGGCGAGCAGTCGGCCCTGGCGCCAGTTGCGGGTGTGGAGCTCGCTGTTGTCCTGATCCATGAACGACGTCGAGCGGTGCATCGTGTGCACGTTGTGGTGGTGGCGGATGGCCTGGTACCCCGACAGGCCGGTGGCGACGCTCTTGTGACCGCCATCCATCGAGACGAGGTTGATGTTGACGTACACGAGCAGGTCGCTCTCGACTGCGCGGGTCGAGATGATCACCTCTTCGCCGTGCTTGGTCTCGCCGAGATGGGTGAGCCCGTCAGGATCTTCTGCGTCGAAGTTGTAGAGCTGGCCGCTCGGAGCGAAGGCGTCGTAGACACGGTCGCCGACGGCGTGGCGGAGTTCGCGGTCCGTCATCCTGCGGTGGAGGGCGAGTGCGGCGATCAGATGGACGTCGTCGACGCCGGCTGCTGCAGCGAGATCGAGCACCTTCTCGATGATGCGGCCCCGAATGTCAGGCGCTTGCATCTGGGGAAGCGGGAGGGAGATGTCGTCGAATGCGATCGTGAGCTTCATGCCGGCGAACATCAGCGCATCGAGCGGCTGCTGATCACCGAGGGGGTTCAGAAGAGCGTGTTCGATGGCACCGTCGACGTCCTCGATCGGGTCGAGCGGTTCGTTGGGGTACACGACCCGACTTCCGGGAGGCAGCTTCTCGAAACGGACGCCGTCGCCGTGGTGAAACAGGATCGGGGGAGTGGTGGCCTCGACATCGAGGACCAGACCGGGGCGAGGGCTCATCGTGCGTGTTCCTCACGTGTCGTGCTGTAGGGGATGATGTTGGCTGGCACGGTGTTCATGACGCGACCTTGCGCCGTTTGGTGGTGCGAACCTGTCGGCCGATCGGGAACAACGGCTTCGGTCCGCCTGGCGCTCTGCCCCAGTTCTCGGTGAGCCAGCCCCGTTTCTCGGCGATGTTGATCAGGCGAGTCTCGGGATTCACCGCAACTGGGAAACCGACGGCTTCGAGCATCGGGAGATCGGAGGCCGCGTCGGCGTATGCGACACCCTGGTCCGGGTCGAGACCGTGGCTCGAAGCCCACGCCAACATGACCTGAGCGCGTACCTCACCGATTGGCGGAACGTCGAGCATCTCACCGGTGTAGGTGCCGCCGACCGAATCGACGCGTGCGGCGATGATCTCGTCGAACAGTGGCTCGAGTGGTTTCACGGCGAGGTCGAGAGCGCCAGTGATGAGCACGGTTTTGTGGCCGGCTGCCCTGTGCTCTCTGATTCGGCGGATGCCTCCAGGAAACGACTTCGTGATGATGAGCTGACTCAGGAGTTCTTGGGCGTCTTCGTCGAGCAGATCGACGGGAGCACCGTCGTATCGACGGTAGAAGTGGCGAAGGAAATCGGTACGGTCGCGTCGATCGCGGGTCCACAATGACGGAGCCTCACCCAGCGTCTTCAACGCGAATCTGACTCGGGCTGCCGGGTCGAGGCGCCGGGTGGCAAGCCACGAATAGCTCTCGACGACGTTTGACGCAATGAGCGTGTTCTCCAGATCGAAGGCAGCGAAGTGGCGCTCAGGGGCGAGCACTTGTGCGCGCAGCCGACTTTCGCGCGATGGCCCGATGCGCTTGTCGGGCGTCATCTTCACCCTGGCCTGAATCACGACCGTGGGCAGGTGGATGTTGGTGATGTAGTGGGTCCAATCGATCTCGGATGGGTTGAAGCTGAAGTCGGCGCGATCGTCTTGGTCGAGTTCGTCCCACAGGGCCATGAGGCGGTCGATCTGGTACAGCGCCTCGCAGCGACCGTAGGCCCCGTAGATCTGGATGTAGCCATGTGCTTGGTCGAGAATTCTCCGCTTCTCGGTCATCTTCTCGGCGATCTTGGCCTTGGTGCCCCGGATGGGCAGGGCATTGACGACGAGTCCGATCTTGTCGAAAGCTGTCTGGATTCGTTCGAGCTTTTCTTCGAGACCAGCGGCACCAGTGAAGACCCAGTCGTTGACGGCGATCGGGTTACCGTTCGGGTCATAGATCGGGTTGTCCGTGAACCACTTCTGGACTGTGGACGTGAGCACCTTGTAGAGGAGCGGATTCACCGATCCGGACGCGACTTGGTAGATGCTCGGAGAAGGGGCGGGTCCCTTGGCGGCGACGGCACAGATGGCTGCAGCGACCATGTCGACCGGAATGACGTCGATGATGCCCTCCGGATAGCCAGGGAACTGGTCGAGTTCACCCTTGGCGAACGAGACGATCAGGGGCTCGGCCATCCTGAAGCCGCGGATCCAGCCAGGCTTCGGCTCAGACCACGCCGACTCGATGATCGAGGGGCGAACAACCGTGAGCGGGATGTCGCCGTGAATTTCGAGCAGCGCCTGCTCTCCCAGGGCCTTCGAGTAGGTGTAGACGTCGGGCCATCCGAGGCTCGTGGCTCGACTTCGCCCGGCCTCGACCATCTTGTCGTCGACCCATTCTTCGCGGCGTTGCTCGCTCTTGGCGCTCAGGAGGGGAACGCCGGCTGCGCCGAGTTCGTCCCGTGCCTCTTTCCCGAACCGTTTCAACATGTCGGGCGTTCGGCTCGTTGCGTCGAGGTCGGCTCTGGTACGTCGGGCCGCGTCGACCTCGGCTTCCCAGTCGACCTTGATGTGGAACGGCGAGTCGGAAAGGAACTCTTCGCTTGCCTTGCCGCGGCGGTTGCCCGCCACGTAGCACGTCGAGACCGAAATCAGATGTGGACTGACGTTTGCTTCCTGCAACACGGTCAGGACGCGGTTCGGGCCGAGCAGGTTGATCTCGACTGACGTGTCGAGTGGATTGTCGAACGAGACCGTCGCCGCGCTGTGAACGACGATGTCGGCGCTGCAGAATGCTGCGGTGTCAGCTTCGGTCAGCCCGAGACCGTCGATGGCGACATCACCTGCGACGACGGTGATGCGAGACGATGCACGATCCGTGAAGTCGTCGCCCCACTCCTCGCGGAGGCGATCGAAAGCGTCATTGCGGAGGATCTCGCGTTCCACCCGTCGATCCACATCACCACGACGAGGTTTGCGGACGAGGAGGATCAGGTGACAGTCGTCCACCGACCGCAGTAGGCGTTCGATGAGCGCGGTGCCCAGAAAACCGGTGCCGCCCGTGATGGCGATGCGTGTGCCAGAGAGCGCTTGTGCGATCACAGAGTTCATTTCTACCACGTTGCTTACCATTTGGTAAGACCTGGTGCTGTATGGTGGGGACCCATGGTGGCATCCACGCCAGATCGTGTGCTTGACGCCGCGCTGGGGGCCTTCGGCACCCGTGGCTTCGACGGCACGTCGCTTGATGACTTGGCCACCGAACTCGGCATCACCAAGCAGGCGATTCTGTACCACTTCTCGTCAAAGGATCGCCTTCTCGGCGCAGTGATTGACCGCACGGCAAGCGAGCTGGTGAAGGTCTACGAGGAAGCCGACACGCAGGGACTGGTGGGCTTCGAACGCGTCGCGAACGTGGTGCGAACAACGTTTCGAATCGCGGCTCGTCGCCCCGAACTTCTCGGCCTCCTTCGACAGGTCTCCCGCCTCGGTGACCCGCACACCACTCGCCTGGCCAGCGGCATGAACGACCTGATGGAACGGGCCCGCAGCTTCCTCGAACACGAGATGAGCGCGGGAAGGCTTCGCAGACACGAGCCGCGACTACTTCTGCTCAGCGCGTACTCGGCCGTGCTTGGCGTTGCATCCGAACCAGAAGTCATGCGGGCGATGGGAGTCGAACCCACTCTCCGATCCCTCGCTCAAGCCAGAGGCGAACTCACCGCCTTTTTGCGAAACGCACTGGTGCCGTAACCGCCCTTCCGGCGCAGCGTTCATTCGCCACGCAGGCTCTACCCATCGAGGTAGCCGGGTTGTCGTGCGCCAAGCAGGGCTACGCCAGTTTTCTGGCCATGCCTCCAGCGCCTCGTAGGGCGACGCCGTCGGCGCCGTCGGTGCGGAAGCGGCGGGTCGGGCCCGAAGCAGCTTCTTGCAACATCTGCTGGAGCAAGCCGGCGAACGGGATGCCCTCGTGGGCCCAGAAATACCAACTCAACGATCCGGGCGTCGTGTTGATCTCATTGACATACAGGCTCGAACCGTCGAGAAGAAAGTCGATCCTGGCAACTGACCGCACCAGGGCGACGTCCATGACTGCATCGGCGTATGACCTGAGCCGACCTTCGATCTTCGGATCCAGTTCGGCCGGCATCTCACGTGGAGCAGACGCCATCCCTGCTGCGCCGCCATCGAGATACTTCTCGACATATGTGTAGATGTGTCCATCGGGCGCGCGAAGTGGTTTCTCGATGACCGAGAACGCGCGGTCAGGGCACGTCTTCACGCTGATGTTCAGATCTATGGCGTCGGCGAGATACCGCTGGAGGATCGCGCCCTCTCTGAGCAGGGGCTGCGAACGTGCGAGCGCTTTCGCGGTGTCGAGGTCTTGGGCGACTTCGATACCGATCGAACTCCCCCCGAATCGCGGCTTGACGATGAAAGGGCCGGGACCCGGAACCTCTGTCGAATCGGTGAGTGCCCAGGTGTCGAGCGATGGGATGTTGGCTGTGGCCATAGCGGCAGAGAACGCGAGTTTGTCCATACCGATGGCGGCCCCCCATTGGCTGGGGCCTGTGTAGCGGACGCCGGCGAGATCGAACATTGCCTGCAACGTCCCGTCTTCTCCCGGAACGCCGTGGCAGCAGTTGACGACGGCGACGATGTCGAGGAGTTGGGTCTTGCCTCTTCTGCCCTCGGTGTGAAATCCGCCCTCAGATCCGGTGAGCAGTTTCACGGGCTCGGCGTTACGTGGGAGCCCATCTGCGAAGTCCGTGGCCTCGAGCGACGATGACACCTGGTACCAATCGCCTGACTTCGACCAATAGAGGGCGATGGGGTCGGCTCCGGCTCCGCCGAGGGCGTGCACGGCTTGCAGTCCGGTGAGAACCGAGATGTCGTGTTCTGGTGATGGGCTGCCGAAGCAGACGGCTGGGCGACTCATGGCGCCCATGGTGGCGCACAATCGGGTCGAGGTCTGGCCACCTCGACCAGAAAACGAAGCTGCAACGGCCTCTATGGGTAGTGGTCGGGTAGATCGTTCTCGTACAGCACGGCATCGCCAGCGCCGAGGTTCGCTCTCACCCACTCGACAGCTTCGTTGCGTGTCCTGACGTGATGGATGGCGGCTCCTCCGCGGGTCGCCCCCGATGTGAGGGCGGCCTTGTTCGTTTCGCCGATGATGATGACATCGTTGGCGAGTGCTCCGGCTGCTGCTCCGAAGTCGGCATTGGCCGGCACCTGCTGCTTGCCGAGTTCGACCATTCCGGGGGTGACGACGACCCGCCGCCTGGTCTCGACCGCGGCGAGGGCGTCCAACGCGGCTGCGGCGCCGGCCGGGTTCGAGTTGTAGGTGTCGTCAACCACGGTGACGCCGGTCGGCGTGACAGAGACCTCGCAGCGGTGGTCGGCTCCTGGAATTGTCGGGAGCAGCCCGACGACAGTCTCGATGGTGACGCCGACGCTGAGAGCGACGGCGATCGCGCACGCAACGTTCTCACCGGCTGCTTGTGCTGGAAGCGCGACTTCGTGTTGGAATCCGCTGATGTCGACGGTGGCGCTCGTTTCATGTGATGTCACGGTGATGTCGGCGGAGGAGCTTCGCGATGTCGAGCAGGTCATCACCTCCCGACCCGATGCGCGAAGCGATGCCGCGATGTCTGTCAGACCATGCGCATCGATGTTCAGGATGCATGTGGCTGCGCCCTCGAAGATCTCCGCTTTCGATGTGACGATGACATCGAGCGAACCGAATCGTTCCAGGTGGACCGGCCCGATGTTGCACAGCACGGCGATGTCGGGACGAACCCAAGAGCACAGATCGCGAATCTCGCCAGGCCCATAGGTACCCATCTCGGCCACGAAGACCTCGGTGTCGGGTGCGAGCATCTCGTTGACTGTTCGTGACAGTCCGCCGGTGTTGTTGAAGCTGGCCGGACTCGCGACGATGACTTTCGATGTACCGGCGAGGTGTCGTACGTATCCCTTGATCGTGGTCTTGCCGTACGAACCGGTGATCGCAACTCTCATCGGGCCGACCCGGTCGAGTCGCCGTTGTGCTGACTTGACGAACCTGGAGGCGGCCTTTCTCTCGAACGGTGCGAGAACGAGCAGCGATGCATCAAGTGCCAGCGGCATGAGCAATCCGGCGACAGCGATGGCCGCCAAGCCGGTTCCGAGGATGATGGCGACCGTGACGATGATCCCGATCGACACACATGTTGCTGCGGCAACTGTTTTCAGCCGTCGTGTCCAGGCGAGGTGAGATGTTCTGCCGCGCATCGAAAGGCCGAGCGGTCCGAGCGTCGTTACCTCGATCGAGATGACGGCGAGCCATGGGATCCAGGCAGAGGCAATGGTGGCTGCGACGGCTGCGGCGAGCAGCAGTCGGTTGCGGGTGCCGGTGCTCCACCACCGAGCGGCGAACTTCGTGACCTCGCCTGCGAGGTAGTGCTCGCGCTGGGCGACGCGAAGCCAGCGCGCTCCCGCGATCGGAGCCGAGGTGATGAACAGCAGCAAGACGATGGCGGTCATCGTCTTGCTGCCCTTCGGCGTCGGTCGAGTGCTTCGCGCAGAGGTTCCGGATTGGTGAGGGGCAGAAAGTGGTCGACGTCGCCGACCACGGTGAGTCGTGCATCGGCCAGCAGCATCTCTGAGCGAACCGCTATGTCTGGTGGCGCTGCGGTGTCTCTGTCGCCCCATACCAGTTCGACGGGGCAGCTCACTTTGGCCATCACTGTCTCGTAGGACTCGTTGACAGCCGAGACGAACACGTCTCGCATCACGCCGGACGAGTTTTGATAGTCGTCGCTGCCGTACTTGTTCCGTAGTTGTTCGATCTTCGCGTCGCTGACGATGCCGACCTTGTTGAGGCTTCTTGCGAACCGGAAGCTGAGCTTTGGCCTGGACGGACGGCCCTGTAGATGGAGGAGTGGTACTCCACAGAGGACGAGCCCGGCGACTGAGGCCGGGCGGCGTGCTGCAACGTGCACTGCGACGCGCCCACCGAAACTGTGGGCAACGATCACGATGGGCCGTTCCATCGTGTCGATGACGGGATCCAGCGCTGCTGCGTATTCCTCGGTTGTCCATCCGTGATCGGGTTCCGGGCTGGCACCGAATCCTGGAAGATCGAGTGAAATGGCGTCACACCCCTCGAGCACCGACCGCAGGTCAGCGTGTGTGCGTCCCCAACCGTGGAGTCCGAGAACTCGGGGAGCGTTGGTCCCGGTCCGCTCACCGAACATCGTGCCGTCAGCGAAACTCGTCAGCACGCGTGTGTCCTGAAACTCAGCGATGTCTCGAGCATGCCTCTCACGACGTGCAACGTTACGCCCGACATCGCATCATCGGCTGCTATTGCCGCCGGCGTCAGGCGAGGTTGTGCCGAGATCGTCCAGAATTTTGTGTGTTTGTTACATACATGGTGTCGATTTAGCAACTATGGTGAACTAGTTCTCACGGAGAGTGAGAAACCTCGATACCGAGAGACACGGGCCTGGTGGACAGAGATGGCAACTTCGATGAGCAAGTTGATTGGTTCAGCGAAGCCTTCGGCCAAGCTCCGTGTCACCGATCATCCTGTCTTTGCCGACCTCGTGCCGGCGGAGTTGAAGCTTCTGCGTAAAGCAGCGCAGCGGATGTACTTCCCCCAGAACGCGACGATTCAGACCGGCGGACAAGTTGATCGACGGTGTTTCGTCGTGTTCGATGGCCTTGTCGAGTTGAGCGATGGCGAGACATCCATCGACTGTGGTCCCGGTGGCGTCTTCGGCGACGCCGGAAGTTACGGCCGGGCCATTCCAGCGACCGCAGTGGCACTGACGAATGTCAGAACCTTCGTCATACCGAGCCTGGTGATGGCGAACCTCGTCAATAGCAATCCGCGGCTAGCGGCGCGACTGACTGCCGACGCTGCAGAAACGACATCGATCGCTGGGTGAGGTCGCCCTATCCTCGGTTGGCGCGCAGCTCGCCGGAGGTTCGATGGTTGCACAACTTGACGCGGCCAAGCTGGCCGGACTGCTCGCTGATGAATCGCGCCGAAGGGTCGTCGCCGCTCTCGTGCTCGGCGCGCGGCAACTCCAGGACGTGGTGGCCAAGGCCGACATCGACGCTCGGTCCGCAGTCGACGCGATCGCGCGCCTTGCCTCAGCCGGCCTGGTGGTCGTCGGCTCTGATGGAACTCATGTACTCATCGATGATGCCTTTGGTGCAGCGGCCAGGTCGGCAGCGCCATCGGCGGCGCTTCCTGTCGACGAGTCGGAACGTGTCATTGCCACCTTCGTTCGTGGAGACCGATTGATTTCGCTCCCGACTCAGCACTCGAAAAGGCTCGTAATTCTCGACCTGATCGCGCAGGACTTCGAGCCTGGTCTGCGCTACGCCGAACTCGACGTGAACGCGATTGTCGGTCGTTGGCATGACGACTATGCAGCGATTCGTCGTTGGTTGGTCGACGCGAACTTCCTCACCAGGGAGGGCGGCTTCTATTGGCGTTCAGGTGGAAGCGTCGAGGCCTGACACACCGGCCGTCGACATTCATAGCGTTGGTAGCTGATCGGGCATCAGCGGCGAACGGCTGATCCGGTAGCTCGCGAGGAGTTCGGCATCGCACGAACGGCAGAGGTGAACCACCTGGGTAGCCACGATCGACAGTTGACTGCCCCGCGACTTTTCGATCACAGCTTTGATCGCTCCTTCGACATCGGGGCTGCCGCATCGCTTGCAGGTGGGGCTGGGGTCTCGGGTCCACGTCGTCTCGCAGGTCTCACACGTGATCTTGATGCCGTCGTCGACGGGTTCGCCAAGCAACTCGTCTTGTTCTCCGCATGCGGGACACGCAATGTCGACCATTGGTTGAACGCTACCGGCCGACCAAAACTCCCGGCTGGTCCGGCCTCTTCCGCTTCATCACGATCATGGGGTTGTCAAGACCGGCGAGCGGCTGAATTCCTTCAGAGGCCGCGGCGTGGCGAATGTCTCGACCAACGGCGTTCGAACACAACCTCGTGGCCTAGCTTGGCCACGACTGCAGCCTCGTGCTCGAAGTTCGTCGCAGTCGACGACAGCATCGTGTCGCTGTCGATGGTGACCGTCCAATCGTCTCGATCGAAGCTGATCCGGTGCGTGTAGCTCACTCTTGCGCTGGTCGGGTCGTCGAGCCCGATCTCATAGCGACGATGGGCTTCGTACCCGACAGTGAGGTCGATGTCGTCGAACCGCGTCAGGCCTCCGCCGGTCGCTCCGGTGCCGTCGACCGTCCTGACAAGTCGGCCGTCGATGGTCTCGAGTCGTCTGGTGAAGATCGAGTCTGCACCCAGCTGCGTGATTGATGGGCCGGAAGCTGCAAGCGCGGGACTGAACGGGGTGGCGAGGGGCTGTGGTTCTGCGATGGCAGGAATGGTGAGGTTCGATTCGGCGAGTTCAAGAGTGATCCCAACCGGAGTCGGTGATGGCCACACAAGTGGCCAGTACGAGCTCGACAGCGCGAGTCTGAGCACGTGCCCCTCAGGGACCGTGTAGGCGATGTCGTTCAACGTGATCTCGGCTCTGGTCGGGACATCTGGCTCGAGCTCGCGGACGACTGAATGATCTTCCGGGTGCGTGAGGTTGACCACGCCCCAGGTGATCCGTGCGACGCTTCCGTCCGGTCGGACATCGCACAGCCTCGCCGCGAGCATCGCTAACGGAGCGTCGGCAGTGACGGTCAGGCTCACCTTCGGGGCGCCGACGATGGTCATGGCTCCTTCCAATGGATCGCTGTCGAAGATGACCGATGCGTCGTCCTCCGGGCGCTGGTCCCCGGGCTGCTCGTCAGGCAGCGCCCAGCAGCCCCAGTCGCCGGCAGCGCTACCGACGAACAAGTTCGGGCTGATGGTCGCGTTGCCCGACGACCGGCTGCGTACAAGTTTCCGTTCGCCGAGCCACAGCACATGCCGATCGACCGATGGCGACGGCCACTCTTCGATCTCGATCCAACGACCGGCCGCTTCAACTGTGTCGGAGGCGGGAGCCTGACTGTCCAGAGCGAACGTCCGCAATGCTGGCCAATCGGGGACTGCATTCGGGATGTTTTTCAGCCAGTGATCCCACCAGGCCACCAGTTCCTGGAGGAAACCGATCGCGGGGCCTGGCACTCCGTCGTGGGGATACATGTGGCCCCACGGGCCGATGATCGCTTTGGTCGGAGCCTCGAGTCGATGAAGCATGCGCATGGCAGCGTTCGAGTACGCGTCGACCCATCCATCGATCAGCAGTACGGGGCAGGTGATGTCGGAATAGTTCTCGCAGATCGACCCGTGTTTCCAGTAGTCGTCGCGCGTCTGGTGCTCGAGCCACGGGTCGAGAGGACTCGTGAGCGCGTCGAGCCTGGCGATCCACATGTCGAACCACTCCGTTCCGACGATGGCCGGATCGGGAGGGCGGGCGTTGAAGGCCAGCAGGATCGAGGCCCACTCGGCCTTGTCGGTGAGCAAACAGCCGCCCATGTAGTGAATGTCGTCGGCGTATCGATCGTCGGTGGCGCAGACGGCCGTGATCGCCTTCAGCGCCGGAGGTCTCATGGCGGCCACCTGAAGACTGTTGAACCCGCCCCACGATTTTCCCATCATCCCGACGTTGCCGTCGCACCACGATTGCGAAGCGATCCAGGCGATGGCTTCGTACCCATCGTCCAGCTCTTGCTGGGTGTACTCGTCGGTCATCACCCCTTCCGACTCGCCGGAGCCGCGGAGGTCGAGTCGGATGGCGGCGTATCCGTTGGCGGCAAGGTAGGCGTGGATTGGTTCATCGCGCTCGCGGGTGAAATCGCGCTTGCGGTAAGGGATGTATTCGAGCACAGCGGGTGACGGCGACTCTTCGACATCTTCAGGCAGCCAGATCCGCGCCGACAGGCGGACGCCGTCGCTCATCGGCACCCAGACGTGTTCAACGAGCCGCATCACCCCAAATTGCCAGAGTTGGCGATCGGCGGCGACCAATTCGGTGTCGGTGCCATCGCTGTTCTGGTTGTCATGACCTTGGCCCGTCCGGTGGCCGAGAGTGTGGATCTTTCAGCTGACGGTGACGATGCCGCCCTGGTCGATGAGGCCCGAAGTCCCGATGAACTCGTCGGCAACCATCGCCGCCATCAGATCCGGATCGGTGCTGCTGCCCCATGTCCTGATGCCAGGGCCGACCTCGAGTGCCATAAGTGCCTGCTCTGGTCCTTGCCTGCCGTGCATCACGGTGTAGGCCTCGATGGTGACGGGGCCGGTGTGATCCGGTGCTGGTGTCGAGTGCGGGTGGGCGTCGATCTCGGCCTGACACTCCTCCGATCGGAATCCGCCCTTCATCGGGGCCGATGAATAGAGCCCAAACGCATGCTTGGTCGTGTAACCGCCGTTTGCGGTGCAGAGGCCAACGGTGTTGGGGTCGTTCCTGAGTACATCGACCATCGTCGCGATCGAGTGGGTCACGTAGTTGTTGAGCGGGCCTCCGGCGAAGGTCAAGCCACCGGTGACGGTGAGTTGGCGATCTAGTGAGAGCCCGAGCTCGCCGGCGCCGATCTGCACAGCGGACGGGAAGCAGCTGTAGAGGTCGACGTGGTCGAGTTCGTCAACGTCGACTTCGCCCAACTCGAGGCACTTGCGGCCGGCAATGCGGATTGCCGGTGACGAGTGCATGTCGGCTCGTTCCGACACGGCGTAGGTGTCGTAGCCGTCGGTGCCGGCGAGTGGGAACACCCAGTTGTGACGACGGACGCCGAGTGCATCGGCGGTCCTCGCGGAACACATGATGATGGCCGCGGCCTGATCGAGGTCCCAGTTCGAGTTCATCGCCTTGGTGTAGGGGAAGCCGATCATGCGGTTCGACGGGCTCGCGTCGCGGATGTCGTCGGCCGTCATGGGGGTGGTTGCCCAGCTGTACGGATTCTCGACCGCGACTGAATTGAATGTCGCCCACAAACTCGCGACACGGTCGCGATGTTCCTCCAGCGTCTCGCCGTTGGCGTGCCGAATCGCCGATTCGAACAGTGGATACAGGTGGATCGGCTGGGTGAGGCCACGCTCGACTTCGAACTTCGTGTTCATCGACAGTTCGCTGCCGAGCACTTCGTCCGGGACTGCATCGGTCTGCTCTGTGGTGTCGATCCACAGTTCTTGACGACGAGCCCTGCGACGAGACCAGATGTTCTCCGCTCCGACGATGACGACGATGTCGTGGGTGCCGGCTTCGATTTCGCGTGCAGACCGATTCACGAGTGACTGCGGCGTGTTGCCACCGTCGGTGGAGAGTCCTGTGGTCGCTTCGGCTCCCCACCGCTCGGACAACAGACGGGCCGGATCGGAGTATGACCATGCGCCCTTGATGACGCGGATCGCATCGGCCTTTTTCAGCGCCATGCGGGTGCCGGCGTCGTCAGCGGCCTTCTCGACGGTGAGCGCCATCATCTCGAGCGCCTCTACGGCGTCGCTCAAGTCGTCGGGACGTTGCAGCATCTGGCCGACACCGATGATCACCGGTGTCCGCGGATCGAGTTTGCTCACAGGCACATCTCGGCCATCATGCGGAGCACCTGCGGCGGGCCCGAAACCTGGAGTGTGGTCACCACCGACTCTTCCCACTTGGCCAGATCTTCTCGGATCTTGTCAGGAGGTCCGACCAGCGCGACCTTCTCTACCAACTCGAGCGGGATCGCAGCTGCAGCGTCGCCCTTGCGGCCGTTCAGGTAGTGCTCCTGCACCGCGTCAGCCACGTCCTCGTGGCCCATGCGGCAGAACACCTCGTGGTGGAAGTTGGCTCCCTTGGCCCCCATGCCGCCCATGTACAGGGCAAGCATCGGTCTGACCCTGTCGGCTGCGGCTTCGACGTCGTCCATCGGCACGACGGTCACCGGGCACAGAACCTCGAAGTCGAGCCCACTCTTGCCCGCTGTGTCGAAGCCACGTTGCAGGCAATCGGCGTAAAAGTGGTTGTCCTCAGGGGCGAAGAAGAGTGGAAGCCAGCCGTCGCACAGCTCGGCGGCAAGGGCGACGTTCTTCGGTCCCTCTGCTCCGAGGTAGATGGGAATCTCGTTTCGTAGAGGGTGCACGGTCGGCTTCAGTGGCTTGCCCAGACCAAGGCCGTCTTCGCTTGGCATCTGGTAGAAGTCGCCCGAGAAGCTGACGGGTTCTTTCCTGGCAACGACTTGGCGGACTATGTCGATGTATTCGCGGGTGCGGGCCAGAGGACGTGGATACGGCTCGCCGTACCAGCCCTCGACCACCTGCGGACCGCTCACGCCGAGGCCGAGAATGAATCGGCCGTTCGACAGGTGGTCCATTGTGATGGCTGCCATCGCCGTCGCTGTCGGGGTACGTGCCGAGAGTTGGATGATGCCGGTGCCGAGCTTGATGGTCTCGGTCTGAGATCCCCACCAAGCAAGGGGGGTGAGAGCGTCTGATCCGTATGCCTCCGCCGTCCAGAACGAGTCGAAGCCCATGGCCTCTGCATCGAGGATGGCCTGCTGGGCGCCTTCCGGTGGCCCTGCGCTCCAGTAGCCGGCGCCTGTTGCGAGCTTCATGGTGGTGGTCTCCGCGTTCGTTGACGTGCCAGAGAGATTGTGCCGCAGTAGGTGCTTGCCGCCAAAGCCAGACCCGTGTCGTTGCGTTTTTCGGTTGATTCCGACCGATGAAGTCAGATGTCGGCCACCTGGGGTCGCCGGGTTGCGGGGTGACGATCGGAGCCCGGTTGCATCACGACATCCCCACGGAAGGGCTACTGAGGGTTGACAACACTTGGCTGATGGTCTCCTTGCCGGTCCGTGAGTGATGCTGGGTGGAGTCTGCGAGGCGAATGAACGCGCGGCCTGGAAATCACAGCGGTGCCGCCACAGACAGCACATCGTTTTCCAACCCATACGCTGGCGTTGGTGAGCAATCCTGAAGTCGTCGACGAGGCGCGCCGTCGGCGCACCTTTGCCATCATCAGTCACCCTGATGCTGGCAAGACCACGCTGACCGAGAAGTTCCTGCTGTACGGCGGAGCTATCGCGGAGGCGGGGTCGGTCAAAGCGCGCCAGGGCAGACGCTCGGCGACCTCCGACTGGATGGAGCTCGAACAAAAGCGCGGTATCTCGATCACGTCGACCGCGCTCCAGTTCGACTACCGCGGTCAGGTGTTGAACCTGCTCGATACACCTGGTCACCGTGACTTCTCCGAAGACACCTACCGGGTACTCGCCGCGACGGATGCGGCGATCATGGTGCTCGATGGATCGAAGGGCATCGAGGCTCAGACGCTGAAGCTGTTCGAGGTGTGTCGCCAGCGGAACGTTCCGCTGCTGACCTTCATCAACAAGTACGACCGCCCAGGTCTCGCCCCGCTCGAGTTGCTCGACGACATCGAGAGCCACCTCAACATTCGCACGACCCCCGCAACGTGGCCGGTTGGCATTCCTGGCGACTTCCGTGGTGTCGTCGATCGGCTCAACAACCAGTTCGTCAAGTTCGACCGCACTGCCAGGGGTTCGACCGAAGCTCCCGAGCTGCTCATCCCGGCCGCCGACGTCGATCCTTTCGAGCACGACGGCTGGGCCGATGCAGCTGAGGAACTCGAGCTGCTCGACGCGACCGAGGCCGATGTCGACGTGAAGTCGTTTCTGGCCGGCGAGTCGACGCCAGTGTTCTTCGGATCGGCGCTCACCAACTTCGGCGTGAGGCTGCTGCTCGAGAGCATCGTCGACCTCGCGCCGGCGCCCGCTCCGAGGATCGACGTCAACGAGGAGCCACGAGCCGTTGACGCCCCGTTCTCTGCGTTCGCCTTCAAAGTCCAGGCCAACATGGATCCGAGTCATCGCGACCGAATCGCCGTCGTGCGCGTGTGCTCTGGTGTGTTCGAGCGCGGCATGACGGTCACTCATGCTCGTACCGGCAAACCATTCGCCACCAAGTACGCCCACACACTGTTCGGCTCCGAACGAGAGACGGTCGACCTTGCTTACCCAGGCGATGTGGTCGGTTTGGTCAACGCGGGCGACGTCAGGGTCGGCGACACGCTGTACGAGTCGGAGCCAGTCGAATATCCGCGCATTCCTTCGTTCGCCCCCGAGCTCTTCCGCAAGATCCGAACCACCGACACTGGCCGTTTCAAGCAGTTCCGAAAAGGGCTCGTCCAGCTCGACGAAGAGGGCGTCATCCAGGTGCTTCGCGACGAGGACACTGGCGATGTCGAACCTGTGCTCGCCGCTGTCGGACAGATGCAGTTCGAGGTTGCGACCCACCGGCTCGAGAACGAGTTCGGCGCGCCTGTGGCGCTGAGCCCTGCGCCATTCTCGGTGGCGAGGCGGACTGACGCCGAATCTGCCGCCGAGATCAGGCGACTGCCGGGTGCCAAAGTCATGGAACGCAGTGACGGGGTGCTGCTGGCCCTCTTCGAAAACGAGTACTACCTGCGGCGAATCGAGTCCGAGAAGGACCACTTGACGCTTCTTGCCGTGCTCGTCGACTGAGTCAACGGTCACAACAGGATCTATGGGATGCCCACCATTTCGGTGGTGGTGACCAGCACGATGCGGTTGGCGACCCACTGCGCCATTCCGTCTGGTTCGATCACGTTGCTGTAGTCATCGAATGCGTCTTCGTTCTCGAACCAGAGTTCCGCCGCGCCCGCGTAGGGAGCGTTCGCGAGATCGGAGCTCAGGCTCACGGTGTAGCGGATGCCGCCGTGAGATTGCATGACCGTGGCGACGTTCGAAGCATGCGTCGTGAGCCAATGCCTGAAGAACGCCTCGTGGTCGGCGCCGTCCTTTGCCGTGATGAGGACAGTCAGTTTGTAGAAGCCGCTGCGCGTCGTCGGGAACGGCTCGTTGAGGGTGAGCGGTTCGGCCTTCAGTCGATCACCGCCGTCGAGCACGACGTATTCGCGCGTCGCCCATGGCATGTACGGCTTTGCCTGCTGCTGGAAGGTGTCGGTCGGCTCGGTCCCGAACGGCTCATCGGGAAGTGGCAATGGGCGATCCCACCACAGCTGTGCAGCGCCATCCCACTCGACGTCGCCGACCGCGGTCGGGTTGAACAGCGACGCAATGTACCGACGAGCAGCGAGTTGTCCGCCGGCCGCCCTCGAATGGGCGTTGGCGATGACGGCAGGCATGTGGTTCGCGAACCAGTGGGCGATGAGTTCGTCGCGCGTCGCTCCGTCTCGACGCTTGATCAGGTAGATCATCTTGGCGAGCGGTTCTTCGATCACCGAATGTGTTTCCATGTGCTGATGCTAGAAGGTGGGGCATGGCCGCTCCGATCGACCTGCGATCGGTACCCTCGGCGTGGGCGCAACGGCGACGATCGGACCCCGTGGTGAGTGCAACTGCTGAGCGTGAACCGATGGATCCGGAGGCGCGTATCTTCGTCGCCGGTCACCGTGGGCTGGTCGGTTCGGCAATTGTTCGTAACCTTCTCGACGCCGGCTACCGGAACATCGTGACCGCCACGCGCCATCAACTCGATCTTCGCGATCAGATGGCGGTCAACTACTGGTTCAGAGCCAATCGCCCCGACTACGTCTTCCTCGTCGCGGGAACTGTCGGCGGCATCCTGGCCAACAGCACCAGGCCGGCCGAGTTCATCTACGACAACATGATGATCCACGCCACTGTCGTGCACTCGGCCTGGTCACATGATGTTCGCAAGCTGCTGTACCTCGGCTCGACGTGCATCTATCCGCGCCAAGCACCTCAGCCTATGAACGAAGAGGCGCTGCTGACTGCACCGCTCGAACCGACGAACGAACCGTACGCCATCGCCAAGATCGCCGGCATCAAACTCTGCGACGCATACCGAGCGCAGTACGGCGCCAACTTCATCTCCGCGATGCCGACCAATCTCTATGGCCCCAACGACAACTTCGACGCCGAAGGCGCCCACGTCCTGCCGATGCTCTTGCGTCGGTTCCACGAAGCCAAGCTGGCGGGCGACCCAGCCGTGACGGTGTGGGGGACGGGCGCTCCGCGACGCGAGTTGCTTCATGTCGACGATCTCGCTGATGGCTGCACCTATCTGATGAACAACTACGACGAGGCTGGCCACGTGAACGTCGGTACCGGCGTCGACATCTCTATCCGTGAGCTCGCGGAGGCGATCCGCGATGTCGTGTACCCAGGTGCTGAGCTCGACTGGGACACCACGAAGCCCGACGGAGCACCGCGTCGGCTGCTCGACGTGTCGAAGATCCACGATCTCGGGTGGCAGCACTCAACCGATCTTGCCGACGGTATACGCAGCACCTACGAATGGTTCGCGGAGCAGGACTTCGGTTCGTTGCGGGGCGTCACCGCCTGATCAGGTCACCAGCCTTTGGCGAGCCGTTTTCGTGACCCTTCAGTGGTGGGGTTGTTCCAGTGATCGCCGTGAGGCTGCCTTCTGATCATCTTTGGTGCACCGTCACATGCCCGTCGTAGTACGGCTGTCCCGATCGTGATGCCTCGATCATCTTGGGGTTGGCGAACGAGTCGTCGAGAGTCGATTCGGCGTACTTCTCGGCGGTGTCGTAAGCGGTCTTGCACGTCGTCCGTTTGACCTTCGGTAGCCGAGGCGAGCGTGCCCGCAACGTCTTAGGGGTTGGGAAGGCGGGTGTCGATGGGCGTTTCGGCCCGCTATCGTCAACCGCTCCGGGCGATTGGCTCAGTTGGTTAGAGCGCTGCCTTCACACGGCAGAGGTC
>JABABU010000006.1 GCA_014238065.1 Actinomycetota bacterium | reverse complement strand
CACCAGACGGCGACAACAGCTGGTGGGGCCCTAGCCGCGAGGGTGCTGTTCATCATCGGAGAGGTGGTCGCCCTGGTGTGCGTGACGATTGCTCGGCGGCGCCTTCTGAGCCGGGTCGAGGGCAGGGACTCAGCCGCCGCCGCTGTTGTCGACGATGACGCGTTCGACCTCGATGCCCAGTAACTCGAGGCAGAGATCGCTGCCGTGCTCCACGATGAATCTCACACTCAGATCTCCGTCCCGGTTGATTCGCGCGGGACATGCGAAGCCATGTTGGCCCGTTCTCCCGTGTTCGAACGGCAGATATTGCTGCGCAAGAGACACGCGATCGGGCATCCAGTACGCGGATTGAGGATCTTGATGGTGTTGGCCGAGGAACAGAACGGACAAAAGCGCTCCTGATCCAAGGACGGCGAATACGGCCTTGCGTGAAAGAGTCGTGTAGACGATGACCACGACGACTGCAGGAATCACCTGGAGGAGATACCTATTTCCCAGCGATTGTGCGCCGCCGAAGTAGTTGATCGGAAAGAAGGTCGCATAGAAGATGAGATAGCCGGCGATCCCACAGAGTGCGCCAGCCTCCACCAGGTGCCATCGCTGCCATCGCCTGAACGCCGCGATGCAGACCAAGATGAACGCGAATGGCATGAACGGGAGCATCCCGGTGTGCCGTCCGACGAACATGTACCCGGTGGTCTGAGCGACTTCGCCTGTCTCGTCTCCGATGGTCTCGAGCCAGAAGCTCAATCCGAAGAAGGTCCCCGACAGCGAGACGAGAGCGTCGGAGGTCTCCGGCGTGGCGTCGAAAGGCACGTCTCCGGCGATTGATTGCATACGCTGACCGGAGTAGGCGTTCCATGTCGATGGCTCGCTGTACTTCGCATACGGGATGATTGCGACAAGAAACGTCACGACGAACGCGACTATGACGGTTGCTACCAGGCGAGGCTCTCGTGCTCTCCAAAGAACGGCAGCAAGCAGAAGCACGTAGATCGCCATCAACGTCGGCTTCTCGCTGAACGCGAACCCGACGAACGCTCCTGTCGCGACTGCCCAGCGTATTGATTTGTCGGTATCGAGTCGGACGGCGAAGTAGGTGATTGCTGCGGTGAGAACAGCGAGGAACAGATCTGGGTGCACGACGAAGCCATACATGTACGCGGTTGACCCGAACACGAATAGCGTGGCCGTGAAGATCGAGATCGTACGATCTAGCTTCCGCCGCGCCAGCAGGTACACGAACACAGCGAGGGCTGCGACAAGTGTCGTGTTGCCGACGGCCACCCCTCGAACCGCGCCGAAGACGACCATGAAGGGTGCGAGCCACGCCGAATAGCCGTATGGCTTGGCAAACGCGAATCCATGCTCGTACTTCTGAAAGAACAGATGTCGCGGTGTCGGTGTCCAATCGACCTCGGACCATGCCTCGATGTCGCCGTTGTCGAAACTCAGGTTCCCCTGCTCGCTGATCGAGAGAGCCTGGAGCAGGTGGGACGATTGATCTCCGACGAGAGGTCCTTCGCGAAAGTCGTAGCTGAGCAACCGCACGAACTGCACGGTTGAGATGATGAGCACAACAATGATCATGATGATCCGGACCGCGGTTCCAATGTCCGGTGGCCTGGTTTTCAGATTTGTCATCGCCGAACCCAGGCTGCGCACGTGAGTCAGGGTAGATCAGGCTCTGCGGTCCAGAAATAATTCTGGCTCGGCCGCCCACACCGACCACGAAGCAGCGTCCAATTTCGCTGAGGCGCCTTCCAGTGGTACAGCGACTGAGTCGGTAGCCTCGGCTTGGATGAGCACTCGAGTCGTCGTCATTGGTGGCGGTCCTGCCGGTCACGAGGCCGCGACGGACATGGCCCGTTACGGCGCAGAGGTGACGCTGATCGAGCGAGACGTGCTCGGCGGCAGCGCGCACCTGCACGACTGTGTCCCTTCGAAGTCGAT
>JABABU010000007.1 GCA_014238065.1 Actinomycetota bacterium | reverse complement strand
GTCGATCGAGCGGGAAAACGGTGTTCACGTCTTCTCTGAAACCGGTCCGGTCGAAGTGAACCGAGCTGTGGGTCATCGTCAACTCTTCGAGGTCGGAATCGCCAGGAATGACGCGGTAGCTCAGGTCGACGAAGCTGAACGTGTCATCTCTACGGTGGTGCAGGCCCGCAGTCGTGACGAGTGCGACTCGTCGCTCCGCAAGAGGAGGACCATCGGCCCACGGATTCGTCTCGAACGCAGGCAGGTCCTTGGACAACAGGTGCGCGCGATCGGCAGGTTTCCATGTGCTGAGGTAGGACGAACTCCTTCGGGCGAGTGGCCGACGGCGGCAGGCCGATCATCGCGAAAGCGTTGCCACGCTGGGCGAGCGTGAACTCGACTCTGGTCCAGAAGGGACAGATCCAGTGTCCGTACAGCGCCACCGTGGACGTCACGGGAGGATTCGCTCCAACGCTCTGGACCATGCTCGCGTGAGTTGATGTGGTCCTCGCCCGTGGATGTGACGCATCTGTTCCCAGGCATCGAAGGACGTCAACGTCGAGATGATGGCGATGACCGTTTCTGCCTCGCTGGGGATGAGCGTGCTGATCTCGGTTTCGAAGTGTTGACGAGCACCATGTGCGGCACTGAGCGCCAACAGTCGTTGCGCATCGGTCGCACTGTCGTGGTCGAACGCCCTGTGTCGAACGAGACGCAGTACGTTCGCGGTCATTTCGAACAGTTGGACACGCGCAGCGATGTAGCTGTCGATCCGTTCGCGCCTGGTTCCGCTGCCCAGGTTCGGGATCTCCATGAGGTGGGCGAACCTCGTCATGAAGAGTTCGCTGGTCGCGTCGCGCAACTCGTCGAGCGACTCGAAGTATCTGAACACGGATGCTTCGGAGACTCCGGCCTCTGCCGCTATCTCGTGGGCGCTGGGGGAACTTCCCGTCTCGAGGATGAGCGCAAGCGTCGCTTCGGTGACTGCAACGCGACCACGTTCGCGACGTGCCGATCTGCCGTCGGTCACCCTGTTCTGGTTGCCATGGACGGCCGCCGCCATCGCGCCAACCTAGCGCTCAGCGCACAGTTGTGAAAGTTCGACTCGCAATTGTTACGCTCAGGGTCCGAAGGAGGCACCATGCCAGAGAATCCGTCAGCTCCCTCGTGGTTTCAGGGCACCGTCGGCCGGACTCTCGCCGACTCCGAACCCTGGTTCGCCCCTGACGTGCACCCGGGCGACGACGCGCCCAATGTCGTGCTCGTGCTGCTCGACGACACTGGATTCGCTCAGTTCGGGTGCTATGGCTCCGACATCGACACACCACACGTCGACGCACTGGCAGCGAACGGCCTCCAGTTCACCAACTTCCACGTCACGCCACTGTGCTCGCCGACACGGGCATCTCTGCTCACCGGCCGCTCGCACCACAGCGTCGGTATGCGAGCGGTCTCGAACTTCCAGACCGGGTTCCCCCATCAGCTCGGCCACATCTCGAATCACGCAGCAACGATTGCAGAGGTCTTGGGGGAGGAGGGGTACGCCACGTTCTGCACCGGAAAGTGGCACCTCGCTCCGACAGAACAGATCTCGGCCGCAGGCCCATTCAAGCAGTGGCCGCTCGCACGTGGATTCGACCGCTTCTATGGCTTTCTCGAAGGAGAGACCGACCAGTTCCACCCCGAGCTCGTACGCGACAACACGCTCATCGATCAGCCGACCTCAGCCGACGACGGCTATCACGTCAGTGAAGATCTCATCGATCAATTGCTCGCCATGATCGGTGACAACGTCGGCATCCGACCCGACCGCCCGTTCTTCGCCTACGTCCCGTTCGGGGCAACGCACGCTCCGCACCAGGCGCCGCAGGAGTACCTGGACAAGTACAGGGGCAGGTACGACGAGGGCTGGGACGTCGTGCGTCAGCGATGGTACGAACGACAGCTCGAGCTAGGCGTGATTCCGGAAGGAACCGAGCTGGCGCCACGCAACCCGGGTGTCGACCCTTGGAACTCCCTGCCGGAGAACCAGCGACTGTTCGCGGCCAGATTGCAGGAGGCCTTCGCCGCGTTCCTCGACCACACCGACGATCAGATCGGGCGCCTCATCGAAGGTCTTGACGGGCTCGACCAACTCGACAACACGATCTTCGTGGTCCTCGCGGACAACGGCGCGTCGCAGGAGGGTGGACCACTTGGTGTCATGCACGAGATGAAGTTCTTCAACGGCATCGTCGAATCGCTGGACGAGGCAGTCGAACGCATCGACGACATCGGGGGACCGAACAGTCACACGAACTACCCGTGGGGATGGGCACAGTGCGGTAACTCTCCCTTCAAGTGGTACAAGCAGAACACCCATGAGGGCGGAGTCCACGTGCCGATGGTGATGCACTGGCCCGCTGGGATTTCTGCCGATCAGCAGGGCACGAAGCGCAGTCAGTTCGTCAACGTCTCCGACATCGCGCCGACCATCTACGAACTGATCGGAATAGAACCTCGAGACGCATACAAGGGGTTCGACCAGATGCCCGTGACCGGCATCTCGTTCGCACCTTTGATGGACGATCCGGTTCATCCGGCTACGAACACGCTGCAGTACTTCGAAATGTCGGGGAGTCGAGCGTTGGTTGCCGAGATAGACGGCCAGTCGTGGAAGGCGGTCTGCAAGCATCGCAAAGGTGACGACTACGACACGGAACAATGGGAGCTGTACTGCCTCACCGAGGACATGTCCGAGTGCAATGATCTCGCCGCTGACAACCCGGAGCGCCTCCAGGACCTCGTCGATCAGTGGTGGAGCGAGGCTGAACGACACGGCGTGCTACCGCTCGATGACAGGCTGCGTGAGCTGTTCGGTTCGAGACCGCGACCACATTCGCCCCACCCTCCTGATCGGCACTATCGGTACCGCCCGCCGATGTCGCCGCTGCCATCGCAGGTCTCGGCATCGCCGGGTGGCCGCCAGTTCGACCTGGATGCCCGAATCACGAGATCAGCGGGCCAGGGCGGAGTCGTCTGGGCCACAGGCACCCAGAACAGTGGCGTCTCGGTGTTCGTCCAGGATGATCGGCTCGTCGTCGACTACAACGCGTTCAACGATCACACGATCCTCGAATCCGACATCGAGGTCCCCGCCGGCGATTCGACGGTCTCGTTCCAGCTGGTGCGGACTGGGCGTGGTGGCCCTGCGACCATCTCGCTGTTCATCGACGGTGCGCGGGTGGGTCAGGCAGATCTGGCCTTCGCAATGGGCATGATCTCTTCGGTAGGAGCGAGTATCGGCTCCGATCACGGCTCGCAGGTCTCGACCCGATACTCGGGTCCGTTCTCGTTCGAGGGCACACTGCACGTTGTCGACATCGTCCTCGGTGGGCGTGAGTCGGCAGATGACAGAGCACGAATGGAGATGTCTCGTCAATGAGTCTCACGATCACACTTCTCGGGACCGGCAGTCCCATCCCGAGTCCGGATCGAGCTGGGCCGGCCACGCTCATCTCGGCCGGCGAAGGTGCCGAGGCAGAGCACTATCTGGTCGACACCGGCCGCGGGGTGCTCATGCGTCTCGCTGGTGTCATGCTCGGAGCTCCGAATCTGACTGCCGTGCTGCTCACACACCTTCACAGCGACCACATCACCGATCTGAACGACGTGATCACGACCCGCTGGGTCATGGCCTTCGAGCCGACGCCATTGACCATCGTCGGACCTGTCGGCACTCGTGCCGTGGTCGATCACATCTTGGCGTCGCTCGAACCGGACATCGGCTATCGCATCACCCACCACGCCGACCTCGAAGGTCCACCCCAGGTGAAGGTGATCGAGGTGAGCGAAGGAATCGTCGAACTTCCGGGAAACGTAACGATCACGTGCGGTCTGACCGAACACAAGCCGGTCGACCCCAGTATCGGGTATCGCTTCGATTTCGAAGGCGCGTCGGTCGTAGCGGCCGGCGACACCATTCCGTGTGCCGGTTTGGACACCTTGTGCCGCGGCGCTGATGCCCTCGTTCACACGGTGATCCGCAAGGACATCATCGAGAACGTGCCGATGCAGCGGATGAAGGACACCTTGAATTATCACTCCTCTCCTGAAGAGGCAGCGCAGACCGCAGCTCGATCTGGGGTGGGGACGCTCGTCCTGACCCACTACGTACCCCCAATTCCGGCTGGCAGCGATGGTGCCGAATGGCGAGAGCTCGCTTCGGCCCACTTCGAAGGACCAGTCGAGATGGGCGACGATCTGCACAGCGTCGAGATCCCAGGAGCCTGACCGATGCCGAAAGTGCAGCGAGCGATTCTGTTGTCACACACAACCGCCGACGTGTGGTCGGTTCTGTCCGAGTTCGGCAACATCAGCGCCTGGGGCCCGAACGTCGATCATTCGTGCATCATCAGCGATGTCGCACGCGGCGTCGGAGCTGTCAGGCGTGTTCAGACGGCCCGGACCACAGTGCTCGAGACGGTCACCGAGTGGTCAGATGGCGACCTGTTGTCGTACTCCATCGTTGGGTTGCCACCCGTCATCCGATCGGTTTCCAACACGTGGAGTCTGGAACCGATTCACGGTGGCACGAATGTCCGCCTCACATCCGACATCCGGCCAGGCCAACGGCCTCCACACCGCATCGCGGCAGCGGTGGTCGGCAGGCGCCTCGGTTCGGCCTCGGACCAGATGCTCGGAGGACTGTCGGCGTTCCTCAACGGTCGAGCCGCCGTGACTGGAGATGGTGAGTGATGGCAGCCGCCGACGCCAGGCCCGACGTGGTCGTGATCATGACCGACGAGGAGCGAGCAGCTCCGCCATACGAGTCATCGGATCTCGTCGCATGGCGCGAGTCGACGCTCACCGGGCAGAAGTGGTTCACCGAGAACGCCGTCAACTTCGCTCGCCACTACACGGGCTCACTGGCCTGCGTACCCAGTCGGCCCACGATCTTCACCGGTCAGTACCCCGATCTGCACGGCGTCACCCAGACCAACGGCCTCGGAAAGATGGAGGACGACTCGCGGATGCGGTGGCTCCGCGAAGGTGAGGTCCCGACCCTCGGTCACTGGTTCCGCGCCGCCGGTTACGACACGCACTACGACGGCAAGTGGCACATCACACACGCCGATCTTCACGACGACGAGGGAACACGGCTCGACACGAACGACGACGAAGGCAATGTCGACCATGCCGCTGTGCGGCGATACCTCGATGCAGATCCGCTCGACACGTTCGGCTTTTCAGGCTGGGTCGGACCGGAACCGCATGGAGGTCGCCTGGCCGACGCTGGCATCCGCAGAGATCCTCTGATCGCCGATCGTGTGGTGGTGTGGCTCGCGGATCGATATTCCAGGCGGGCCGTAGGCGACGAGGCGGCCATGAGGCCTTTCCTGCTCGTGGCCAGCTTCGTCAACCCGCACGACATCGTCCTGTACCCGGCCTGGGTTCGCAGCAACCCGATGTCGACGTCGTCGCTCGATCCGCCACCGGTGCCTGAGTCGCCGACCCAACACGAGAGCCTCGCGACGAAGCCGGCGGCTCAGATCGCGTACCGCGACTCGTATCCGACCGCGTATGGTCTCGCTCCGGCTGTTCGTCGTGCGTACACGGCGGGTGCCCAGCGGTACCGCGATCTTTACTACCGCCTCCATGCCGAGGTCGACAGTTCGGTCGACAAGGTCCGCCGAGCGGTCACCGAAGGGCAGCACGACGCGGTGATCGTTCGCACGTCCGACCACGGCGATCTGCTCGGCTCTCACGGCGGTCTGCATCAGAAGTGGTTCCAGCTGTACGACGAGAGCACGAGGGTTCCGTTCTCGATCGCGAGAATCGGAGAGCGCGCCACGACGGGAATCATGGTCGACCACGCTCCGACCTCGCACGTCGACATCCTCCCCACCCTGCTCGGGGCAGCTGGCATCGACGAGGCGACCGGGGCAGAGGTTCTCGCCAACACCTTCTCGGAGGTGCATCCACTCCCAGGAACCGACCTCATGCCCGTCGTCGACGATCCATCCTCGGCCGATCGCGGCCGCGCCGTCTACATCATGACCAGGGACAACATGCTCGAGGGCGACTCGGGTGCCTCCGGTGTCGCACGGAGGCTCGGTCGGGTCGAGAAGCCTCCCCCTCCACTGACGATTCAGGTCGCGGCTCACGTCGGCGCCAACTTCGAGGGCATCGTGGTCAGGGTCGATGATCAGACAGCGGCCGGGGGTGCCGACCGGTTGTGGAAGCTCGTCAGAACGTTCGACGATCCGGCCACGTGGACCGAACCTCATGTCCGTCACCTCGCAGCATCGGGTATCGGAGGTGACGAATACAGGACGAAGGTTCTCCCCGACCAGTGGGAGCTGTACGACCTCGACGAAGACAATGTCGAGGCAGTCAACCGAGCCGGCGACCCGGGAGTCGTTGGGGTGTTCGACCACCTCCGCGAACGGCTGGAGGTCGAACGGACTCGTTCGATCCCGTCACGCAATGACGCATGGCCGTATGCAAAGCGCCGTCCAACAGGAGGACCCGTGACCAAGTCTCCACCGCCACCAGCCCGCGCCATCAGGAACCTGCTGAAGAAACTCGGGATGCACCCAGACGACCCGACGCAGATCTCGTTCGACCACAGTGGATGTCGCGCACTCGTGGTTGCGACGAACTCCGGAGTACTCGACATCGGCAAGCCGACGGGAGTCTTCGCCAGCGAGATGACCGTGCCGTACTACGCGTTCCTCGACGCGGGCATGACTGTCGACATCGCCAGCCCCAGCGGCGGTGTCGTTCCGGTCGATCCGCAGTCGCTGAGGGCGCCGATCAGAACCGAGCAGGACGATCGGTTCCTGGCTGACGAGGAGTTTCGCGCAAAGGTGACTGACTCCTGCGCCATCGGCGAACTCGACATGGAAAGCTACGACGTCGTCTTCCTGGCTGGAGGATGGGGCGCGGCGTTCGACTTCGGCTTCTCGGAAGAACTCGGCACCAAGATCACCGAAGCGAACGCCTCGGGGAAGATCATCGGTGGGGTGTGCCACGGACCGCTCGGACTGCTGAACGCGAAAGACACCGAAGGAGAGCCGCTGGTGAAGGGCAGACGCATCTCGGCGGTGACGGACAAACAGGTCGGCGAACTGGGGATCGAGTCCACCCCGCATCATCCCGAACGAGAGCTTCGTGCGGTCGGTGCCGAGTTCGAGAGCGCGACCAAGTTCCGCGATCCGCTGGCCAACCATTGGGTGGTCGACGGCAATCTCGTCACAGGACAGAATCAGAACGCAGCGCCGATGGTGGCCAGAGAGATGATGCAGCTCCTCGCCGACGCTGATGCGGGTGCCTCATGACGGAAGGACCTCGGTATGGGCAGATCGATCGCGACTACGCGATGGATCTGGCTACGACGTCGCCTGAGGACGATGGGCCGATGTGCCACACTCACCGACCGAGGACGACCAGCCGATCGTGATCATGCACGTGATCCGGGTTCATGACGACGTCCACCCTCAGCAGACGCCAAACCACATGCAGTCGTATCAGAGGGCGGCAGCGGTTGCGGCGTCGGAGAACGGCGTGCACGTCTCTGCGTGGTTCTCGGTCGAGGGCACGGTTCTCGGGGACGGACGCTCGTGGGACCAGGTGCGGTTCAACCTCTTCCCAAAACCGTGGTGAAGTTGTGGGTCCCTGGCACTGGCAACTTGGTCAGCGTCGGAAGGACTGGCGCAGCTCGAAGCGTTTGATCTTGCCGGTGGCCGTCTTCGAAAATTCGTCGACGACAATGATCCGGCGTGGTCGCTTGAAGGACGCCATGCGTGCTCGACAGTGAGTCTCCAACTCGGCAGGATCAGGAACGGCTCCGCTGGACGGCACGACGAACGCAACCACTGTCTCGAGCCCTTTCTCGTCACGGTCACCGACCACGGCTGCCTCGAGAACGGTGGGGTGTTCGATCAAGGCACTCTCGACTTCTGCCGGCGACACCCAAATGCCGCCGGCCTTGATCATGTCGCTGTTTCGTCCGAGGAACGTCCAGACTCCATCGGCTGATCGTGTGTACACGTCGCCGGTTCTGACCCAGCCGTCACGGAACGCCTCGGCAGTCGCGTCCGGCTTCTGCCAGTAACCACTGGCTGCTGAGTCTCCCCGCACGTGCAGATACCCGGGGGTGTCGGGTTCGGTGATCAACGTGTCGGCGTCGTCGCGCAGTTGTGCCTCATAGCCGGGAACCACGCGGCCGCTGCTGCCAGGCGACTGATGTTCGAGCGTGTTCGAGATGAAGATGTGCAGCAACTCGGTCGAGCCGATCCCGTCGAGCACAGGTCCCGATGTCAGTTCGGCGAACCGAGTCTGGATGTTCGCGGGTAGCGATTCGCCCGCCGTCACGGTGGCGCGAACGCTGTGGAAGATCGATGCATCCGGATCAGAGTCGAGGAGGGCGGCACAGAACCCAGGACTCGAGAAGAAGAGCGTCGGCAACTCGTCCTCGATGAGATCGATTATCCCGGGCGGAGTTGACGGCGCAGGATTCAGGATCGCCGTGGCGCCGACCGCGAGCGGAAACGTCAACGAGTTTCCGAGTCCGTAGGCAAAGAACAGCTTCGGCACCGACAGGAAACGATCGTCGGGGCCGATCCCGAGAATCGTCGTCGCGTAGGTGTCGATGGTCGCTGGCACGTTTCCGTGAACGTGCATCACGCCTTTCGGTGTCCCCGTCGTACCGCTGGAATAGAGCCAGAACGCTGCTGAGTCCCGAGAGGTCCGGGCCACGGCCGGGAGTTCGCTCGACGAGTACTCGGTCCAGCGATGGACGTCGATCGAGGCGGGTAGCGAAGCGATCGGGGCAGGTCCGGCGACGACGATGTCACGAAGTTCGGGCGCCCCATCGGCGATCGCGTCGAGCGCACTCACGAAGGTGTCGGACACGATGAGCACGGTTGCACCACAGTCGGCGACGATCGCGGCCAGCTCCTGTCCGTGCAGCATCGTCGAGAGTGGAACGGCGACCATTCCACCGCGTTGGGCCCCGAGAAAAAACGCAGGGAAGGCCTCGTCGTCCTGGACCACCATCGCGACACGATCACCGAACCCGAGCCCGAGCGATGACAGCATCGCCTGTGCTCTCGCGATCTCGGTAGCCAGATCCGTGTAGCTCGTCGACCGCCCTTCGCAGCGAATGGCGACGCGACCGCCCCATCCTTCATCGACGTGACGGTCGACCAGCCACGCAGCAGTGTTGAAGTCGGCCATGTTTCCCCTTGGTGCTACTCAGAGCCTGACGTACTCGTACTCGATGGGTTGCTGATGAATGCCACGCGACGGAGTGGCGACCCATCCGGCCATTTTGCCCGGCTCGGTGACTCCGGACATGAGCGATGTCACGTGATCTCTGTCGCTAACGCTGGGCAGCCAATGATCGACTGCTTCGGCCCACTCGCGCTCAGACAAAAGACGACCGTCCGGTGAGATCCTGTGTGAGCGGAACGTTCCGACCTGACGACTGAATCCGACGTGCGGGAGCTCGATCGTCGTCGCGATACCCGCCTCGGCGAGCGTGCGATTCCACCGCTCGAGCCCCTTCTGACAGTCCTCGGTGTAGTCGTCGCGGAGGGTCTCGTTGAGCGCGGCGAGCTGAGTGACCTCGCGTGTGCCGATGCCTTCGTCAGAGCAGTCTGGAACGAGTCGATGGTCGTCCTTCAGTCGGTGGTCGTCGTTGCGCCGCTCCTCCTGGAACCGTCCTTTGAGACCAGAAGCAAAGTAGTTGGCGGCGTTCGTCGACGTCTCTGAACCGAATAGGTCGAGCGACACCGAGAAGTGGAAGTTGACGTACTTCTGCAGCACGTCGAGGTTGATGCCGCCGTGCGGGTGCACGTCATCGGTATCGTGTTCGCGCATCAGGTCGGCGGTGCGCTGCACGACGCGCCCCACCCCAGAGGCACCGACGAACATGTGGTATGCCTCCTCCTTCAGCATGAAGTCGCACGTTCGCGACAACGGATCGAAGGCCGACTCTCGCAGCGAAGCGAGCTGGTACTTGCCGTCGCGATCGGTGAAATATGTGAACATGAAGAACGACAGCCAGTCGGGTGTCGGTTCGTTGAAGGCGCCGAGAATCCTCGGGTTGTCGGGATCGCCACTGTGTCGTTCGAGCATCTCGTCGGCATCGTCTCGGCCGTCACGCCCGAAGTAGCGATGCAACAAATACACCATCGCCCAGAGATGACGGCCCTCCTCGACGTTCACCTGGAAGAGATTGCGCATGTCGTACAGCGAAGGGGCAGTGAGGCTGAGATGTCGTTGTTGTTCGACCGATGCAGGCTCGGTGTCGCCTTGCACGACGAGCAGTCGTCGGAGATCCGACCGGTATTCGCCGGGGACTTCGTGCCAGACCGGCTCGCCCTTGTGATCGCCGAAAGCGACCGTACGATCCTTCTCGGCTTCGGCGAGGAAGATTCCCCAGCGGTAGTCCGGCATCTCGACATGGCCGAAGTTCGCCCAGCCGTCCTGGCCGACGTCGACCGCGGTTCGTAGATATACCGAGTTGTGTTGAAACGCAGATGGGCCGAGTTCCTCCCACCAGCGAATGAACTTCGGCTGCCACTGTTCGAGAGCGCGTTGAAGCCTGCGATCGCCGGCGAGATCGACGTTGTTCGGGATCTTCGCGTTGATGTCAACTGCTGCCATCGGTCACACCCTTCGCCTGTCGTAAGCCGGTCGTGAGCCGGTCCCGAATCGGGTCAGCGCTCCTTCGGGTCCCACAGCGTTCGGTCGTTGGAAGATCCAGTTCTGCCATGCCGACAGACGAGCGAAGATCTTTGTCTTCATCGTTTCCGGTCCGACGAAACGGTAGTTCGCCTCCATTCCGGTGAGGGCGTCCGGCGAGAAGCTGTTTCGTTCCTCGAGAGCGATCCTGAGTTCATCGTCCCAATCGAGATCGTCAGGGCCGAAGGTTACGAGCTCTGCGGCGATGGCTGCTCCGGCGTCGAGGTCGAACCCGACGAGTGCTTCTGCTGCACGCAGCACGTCGTCGCGTCCCCAGAACCTGGTCGCGAGTCGAGTGAGACCGTTTGCCATCGGGTAGCTGCCGAGATTGGCGGGGGTGAGTCGTAGGACAGCTGGTGGGGGAGGGACATCGTCTTCCTCCCAGGTTCCGGTGAGCATGAAACTTCGATCGCTCGCGAGCACGAGCTCGGCGAGAGTGCCAGTGAAGCAGCTGCCAGGGCCGACGATCGCGATCAACGATCGCGCCGAGACGTCGACGCGTTCGAACGTCCTCGCCCACAACAGCCGTGTCTCCCGAGCGAGCCAGTGGTCTGTGTCCGTTTCGATGACCTCCTCGGCAGCGCGAACATCGGCGTGGTTGCCCGTGGTCTTGAACACCCATGTCCCGATTTCGGGCTCGTTGAACCGCAAGTCGAGGACAGCGTCGTCGAGCTCTCGCGCCGCCCGGATGATCCAGGCCTCCTCGCCAATCGCGGCGAGCTCTTCACCGGTCGAGGGTTGCTGCTCCGTTGGACTAGCGATGGTGATCGTCGCAGCTCCGACAGACCGGTCGATGGACACCTGCACCGTCGAGTAGGTGACTGCGTTGTCGAGAACAGACTTGTTCAGTGGGGTCAGGTCGATGCCAGGCCCGCTCGGACGTTCGGATTCGGCCGCTCGCTGAGCGACGAGTGAAGCGACGACTTCGTCGAAGGTACTCGGCGGCGCGATGTGATCGACGAGACGCCACTCGAGGGCTGTCGTACCTCGGACTCCCTCGGCCCTGGTCGAAAAGGCGTCGGCGAGATCGCGGCGAACGTGACGTTTCTCGACAATCCGTGTCAGGCCGCCCGTGCCGGGGAGTACGGCGAGCAACGGGACTTCGGGAAGCGACACCGAAGAAGCCTTGTCGTCGACGAGCACGATCTCGTCACAAGCCAGGGCCAGCTCGTACCCACCTCCGGCCGCGGTCCCGTTCACGGCGGCGATGTAGGACTGGCCCGAGTTCTCGGTGGCGTCCTCGATGCTGTTCCTCGTTTCGTTCGTGAACTTGCAGAAGTTCACTTTGTGTATGTGGCTCGAGTTCGCCAACATCTGGATGTTGGCGCCGGCACAGAAGATCTTGTCGAGGCCACCGGTGACCACCACAGCGCCGACTTCTGGATGCTCGAACCGGAGTCGCTGCACTGCGTCGTGAAGCTCGATGTCGACGCTGAGGTCATATGAGTTCGTCTTGAGTTGGTAATCATCCCGCAAGCCGCCGTCGGGGTCGACTGCGAGACGCAACGTGGCGACTGGAGCTTCGACGTCGAGAGACCAGTGTCGGTACCGACTCGGGTCGGTGTCGAAGTCGAGACGGCCACTCATCAGGTCCGTAGTCTGGGTGCCACCGGTGTTCAGCGCCAGCGCAACCTCCGGAGGCTCAGACACCGGTGACCGTCGTGGCGATGAGGTTGACCACTTCAGCAGGCGCTTGGTGATGGATCAGGTGGCCGACATCGTCGAGGAACATGCAGGTGGCATTGTCGCCTATCGCGTCGGCGGTCGAGGTTGCGTGTTCTGGCGAGGCGTACTCGTCCCGGGATCCTTGCACGACGACGGTTCTGCATGCGATCGCGCCGATGAGTTCACGGATGTCCCAGTTTGCGAACTCGTCGCCGACCCACACGCCCGCCCAAGCGTCGAACACTGCGCCAGGTTCTGCGTGGTGACGCGCCAGCCCGGCCACGACCTGTTCTCGGTTGTGGATCATTGTGGCGATCGCTTCGACGGTGACGGCCTCGACCCAGCTGTGCGCCGCCAGCAGCACAAGTGTCGATGTAGTGGCCGTTGTTGCTGCGTGGATGGCGGCGATGGAGCCTCCGTCGGAGTGTCCGACGAGTACCGGATCAGGAGCACTGATCACTTCGAGGAGTTCGGCGAGCAAGAGCGCCTCGTCGTGGAGCCAACCAGGGGACCACGGCCCGCGCGGTGTCGGCGTCGAGCGGCCGTGACCGGGTCGGTCATAGGCCATCACAGTCAGCCCCGTGGTACTGGCGAGCAATGCCGGCACGTCTCTCCACTGTCCGACCGAGCCGAGACCGTCGTGGAGCAGCACAACTCGCGGCGGTCCACTGCCCCAAGTCGAGGTCTCGACCCTCGCGGAGGTGAGAGCGATCGCTGCTGTTGTCGGCGTATCGATGTCGCTGTTCATCGCCTCTCCGAAGCGTTCGAAGGGTTTCACAATCCTGCAACTGAAGCCAAACCCCCTTCGTTATCAACACCGTCATGCTCGACGATCGCGCGCTTCGGTTCGTCGCCCAACGTCCCCTCGGCGCTGCTCGACCTCGTGATGTGGCCGATGGTCGATGTCGTCACCGAAGAGCTCGCCTGAAAGAATGTTGCAACCGCCGAGAGGGACGAGGGCACGATTTTGTTGACAGAACGAGTTCAGAGGAACTGGGTCGAGGCATTCATCGAGGTCTTCTCGTTGTGTGGCGTCGAAGCCGGCGAGACGGCCGCGGTGCTGTCGGAGAGTCAGAGCCGCAGCGTCAATGTTCAGCTGTCCGAGCTCGCGCTTGCCGAGTTGGGTGCACAGCCGGTTCACATCGTCGTCCCGACGCCACCGGCGAGCGCGCCGGTTCCTGTTCGGTCGACGGGCGCGTCGAGCGCGATAGCCGGCTCCGAAGTGGTGATTGCCGCACTCTCGGCATGCACGATCATCGCCGACTGCACCGTCGAGGGTCTCCTTCACGCATCCGAGCTTCCCGCCATCCTCAAGAGTGGGGCCCGAGTGTTGATGGTCTCCGACGAGCATCCCGAGACGCTCGAGCGGTTGATTCCCAGGATCGACATTCAGCCAAAGGTCGCGGCTGGCGTGAAGCTCATGAAGGACGCATCTGAGATGCGCGTTACCTCCGACGCGGGGACCGACCTCACCGTCGACATGCAGCGCGCCTTCGCCGCCGGCGGGTGCGGATGGACGACCAGGACGGGCGACATCAGCCATTGGCCTGGCGGACTGTGCGCTGCGTTCCCAAGAGCTGGTTGTGTGAACGGCACCATCGTGATGGACAAGGGCGACATGAACCTCACGTTCAAGCGCTATGTCGAGACGCCGATCACATTGACGATCGAGAATGACTACGTGGTCGACATCACAGGGGACGGGCTCGATGCTGAGCTCTTCGAGAGCTACATGGCCGCGTGGGACGATCGAGACGCCTATGCAACGAGCCACGTTGGCTGGGGCATGAACCCGCAAGCCCGCTGGGATGCGTTCAATCTCTACGACAAGAGCCAGACGAACGGCACTGAGCAGCGCGTGTTCGCTGGCAACTTCCTCTATTCCACCGGTGCCAACCCGTCAGCGGGCCGTCACACGCTCGGCCACTTCGACCTTCCGATGCGTAACTGCACGATCGCTCTCGATGGTCACTTGGCCGTAGAGCGGGGTGTGTTGCAGGGCGACCTGGCGTGATGGTTCCGCTTCCCGACTACCTCGACACAGGGTCGGGTGGGACCACCGTCGTCCTTCTGCACGGGCTTGGGGCAAACAAGAACTACTACTCGGCGACCATCGAGCACTTGGCGCCACGTCACCGCTGTCTGGCCTGGTCGATGCCTGGCTACGCGAAGTCTCCGCCGCTGGAGGAGATGACGTTTCCGATGCTTGCTCAGGCTGTTGTCTCCATGCTCGACGATGCAGGGGTCGATTCGGCGGTCATCCTTGGCCACTCGACAGGCGGCATGATCGGCCAGGCATTGTGGAAGCTCGCTCCGGAGCGAGTCCAGGGGCTGATCCTCGTGGCGACGTCTCGCCGTTTCGGCCAGGATCCGGTGCAGGCGAAGGCCTTCATCGAGAGCCGCCTGGCGCCGATCGAGGCAGGGCTCACTCCTGCCGACACGGCCGAGCGTGTGCTCACGACCATCTCCTCGGTGACACTCGAACCCGATGTGTTGGCACACGCTGTGGCAGGGATGAGTTCGGTGTCGTCAGAGGCATACTCGGCGACTGTCCGCTGCATCACCACTCACGATCATGCCTCAGTGTTACCGACCATCAACGTTCCGACGCTGCTCATATCCGGCTCGGAGGACGCAACCACACCCCACCGAGGGATGGTGCCGATGCACGAGGCGATTCCAGGTTCGAAGCTGGTGAAGATCGATGGTTCTGGTCATCTCATCGACCTCGAGAAGCCGGCGGAATTTCGGAGCGCGATCGACAACTTTCTCGACGCGAATTTCGGATGACCCTGTCGATTCCCTTCGAGATCATCGGCGGCAGCAACGCCTGAGGCGCTCAATGCATCGCATCAGATGCGGTTCGGCGAAACTCGTGACGACATGGCTGATGACCACGTCACTCATGCGTGGGATCTCGCCATGGTCACCGGCCCGAAGCAGAACGTCAGTGAAGAACACGCCGAGTTCGCGGCTCGGTCACCCGAGGGTCTGATCGGCTCGGGTGGGTTGTCGCTCGCTAGTCTGCGACGATGGCCCGCGGGTTTTCCAATGATGAGTTCCAACGCCGAGTGGCCCGATGCCAGGCCAAGATGGCCTCCGCCGGGCTTGGCGCGCTTCTTGTCTGCACCGAACCCGAAGTGCGCTATTTCACCGGGTTTCACACACCGTTCTGGCAGAGCCCGACTCGTCCATGGTTCGTCGTCGTGCCATCGGCTGGGAAACCGATCGCGGTCATCCCCAGCATCGGGGGGCCGTCGATGTCCTCAACGTGGATTGACGACGTCAGAACCTGGTCTGCCCCTCAGCCTCAGGACGACGGCGTGTCGCTGCTCACCGAGTGCCTTCGTGAGGTGGCTGGTCCGGAGGGGCAAATCGGATTGCCGATGGGTCCGGAAACTCATGTCCGGATGCCGCTAAATGATCTTGATCTGCTGCGGGCCAGCGTCGGAGGGTTCGTCGATGCTACCGACATCGTTCGTTCGCTCCGAATGGTCAAATCGGAGGTCGAGATCGAAAAGCACCGCATCATCTGCGGGATCGTCTCCGACGCCTTCGAAGCATTGCCGAGCATCCTCAGCATCGGGATGACCGAGCGGGAGGCCTTTGCCGCGTTCAGAGCAGAGATCCTGAAGTGCGGTGCCGACGACGTCCCATACCTCGTCGGAGCGACAGGACCTGGAGGCATCGGAGACATCATCCGCCAGCCGTCCGATCGTCGTATCGACCGGGGCGACCTGCTGATCTTCGATACCGGATCGACTCACGACGGGTACTTCAGCGACTTTGACCGGAACTTTGCGTTCGGGTCAGCACCTCGGGACGCAGCGGATGCCTACGCGGCGGTCTGGGAGGCGACCGAGGCTGGACTTGGAGCATGTAGGCCCGGCATGACGACTACCGAAGTCTTCACTGCGATGAATCGGGTGCTGGAGCGGAATGGCTCGATTGGCAATGACGTCGGTCGCATGGGTCACGGCCTCGGTATGCAGGTCACCGAGTGGCCGTCGCACACGGCGAGCGACGACACCGTGATCGAGGAGAACATGGTTCTCACCCTGGAACCGGGTTTGAACTGGGCGCCAGGCAAGGCCATGGTGCACGAGGAGAATCTCGTCGTACGATCGTCCGGTCCTGAACTGCTGAGCCGTCGAGCTGCGGCGACGCTACCGATCATCTGAAGGGACCGACAATGGCCGAGTCTCACGCCGAGCGCTACGAGCGGGATGGCTATCTCGTTGTCGACAATGCGTTGACTTCGGCGCAGATCGCCTTGCTTCGGCACGATTTCGAAGCATGGGTCGATGAGAGCCGGGAACATGAAGCGCCCTACGGCGTAACGGCCGATGCCCGTGCTCGGTTCGACCTCGAGTCGGAGCACAGCGCTGCCAAGCCTGCCTTACGTCGCGTGGCATCTCCCGTGGAGGTCAGCGAGGTATACCTCGAAGTGATGCGTGCAAACGCGGTCGTGGACGTGGTGGCTGATCTGATCGGCCCGAACGTGTGCTTCAACAACTCGAAGATCAACTCGAAGCAACCAGGTGCCGCCACGGAAGTGAAGTTCCACCAGGACTTCATGTTCCAACCCCACACCAATGATGGCCTGGTCGCGGTGCTGATCTTTCTCGATGACGTCACTGAAGACAACGGTCCGCTCGAAGTCGTCCCTGGTACGCACCGTGGCGAGCTGTTCAGCCACTGGCATGACGGTGTGTACACCGGTACCGTCGCTCCTGAGGTCGTCGATGGCCACATTGCTGACGCGGTGAGCGTCACAGGGCCTGCTGGCACCGCGTGCTTCATGCACACTCGTCTGCTGCACGGGTCTAAGCCGAATTCGTCCGATCGGCCTCGCACGCTCTTCATCGCCGAGTACAGGGCCGAGGATTCGAAACCGCTCCAGGTGAACCACCTGCCGAGTAAATACGAGGACGAACTCGTCAGGGGTGAGCGCACGAGCATGGTCCGCTGTACCCCCTACGAGATGCTGTTTCCCGAAGTTCCGAAGGGGGCGTCGTTCTTCGATCAGCAAGCCAAGGCGGCCGGGGCATGACTCGGGAGGTCGTTGCCCTTCACTTCGAGACCGACGAAGGTCTCGGCCCGCGGGCCAGGATCGGCCTCATAGTGCTCGAGACCGACCAGACAGTCGAACACGAAGTCAGGGAAGTACCGCGCGACGGCGTCGATTGGTTTCATTCGCGCATCCCGATGCAGGACACGGTCGACGGCGACACGTTGACGGCGATGGAACAGGATCTTCCCGCCGCGGCCAGGTTGTTGCCCGCCGAGTTCGAGTTCGATGCGATCGGCTACGCCTGCACATCTGCGGCGGCCCTCATCGGGGACGCCGGCGTGGCTGCAGCCATTGGTCGCCACCACCCCGAGGTGCCCGTGACCACTCCGATCTCAGCGGCGGCCGATGCACTTCGAACGTTGGACGCAGCCAGGGTCGCGGTCGTGACGCCGTATACCGAAGACGTGACGTGGCCGATCGTCGAGTACTTCGAGCGAGCCGGCCTCGAGGTTGTCTCGATTGGTTCGTTCCTCGAGCCGAGCGACTTCAGAGTGGCGAGGATCAGCGAAGCCTCGATTGCCGCCGGAGTCAGGACGGTCTCCGAGACGGAGCAATGCGACGCGGTCTTCGTGTCGTGCACCAGTTTGCGATCGCTGTCGATCATTCCTGCTCTCGAGGCCGAACTCGGTCTGGCGGTGGTCTCGAGCAATCAGGCGCTCATCTGGAAGCTGCTCCGCCTCGCCGGCATCAACGATGTGATCGAGAACAGCGGCTCGCTGTTCCTGCTCTAGCGCCAGCGGTCGCGCAGCTCGTCCTTCACGACCTTGCCGACCGGGTTTCTTGGTAGAACTTCGATGAGTTCGAGGTGCTCTGGGTGTTTGTAGCTGGCCACGTCGAGTGATCGAAGGTGGGCCGTTACATCGTCGAGCGTCGGTGAAGCATCGGCTGCAGCGACGACGAACACGCCGACCTTCTCACCCATGACCGTGTCCGGGTATGACACGGCAGCGCACTCAACGATCGACTCGTGGCTGGACACGAGGCCTTCAACTTCGGCTGCAGACACGTTCATGCCGCCGCGGATGATGATGTCCTTGGCCCGGTCGACGAACCGGAGCAGTCGGGGCGGGGTGTCGACCCACTCGAAGAGATCACCTGTTCGATAGGCCCCTTGCTCATCGAACTCTGTGCCGTCTGAGCCGAGGTAGCCCTCGAACACGGTTGGTCCTGTGAACCGCAGCTCGCCGAGGTGATCGGGCTCGGTGATGTCGGCCCCGGTGTCGAGATCGACGAGGCGTACGTCGACGCCTTCTCGATCTGGCCGCGGGAAGTAGCGAGCGCGTTCTTCGGGGTCGGCGACCGTGGCGAGCGTCGAGAGCATCGCAGCACCTTCGTTCGATCCGAACACGTTGACGATCTCGATGCCTTTGTCCTGCCAACCGGCGACCATCCACGGATCGAGGGGCGCTGACCCGGACGAGATCTTCCTCACGCTGGACAGATCGGCGTCAGCGAGGATCGACTCGTCGGCGAGCAGCATGTTGAGTAGCGGCGGAGGAGCAACCGTGTAGGTGATCTTCTCGCCGATGAGCTGGCCGAGGAACACGGGAAGACTCATGGGTTGATGTAGGTGCAGGGCCGCTCCCGCGATGGCCCACGGTACGAGCATTCCACCGATGCCGGCCATGTTCACCAGCGGGAACGGACACAGGATGCGATCGTCGGCGGTGATCTCCAACTCGTCTACCTGGAAGTTGCCGGACGCCAACCACATGGCGTTCGTCCGAGGTACGCCCTTTGGTGTCCCCGTGGTGCCTGACGTCCAGCACACGGTTGCGATGTCGTCGACGGGTTCGGCGCCAATGCGGGCGGCCGGCTGGGTGATGTCGATGTGCAGTGGAGTCGACGGTGTCGAACCGGAGTCTCCGAATACGGCGAGTGGAGTGTTCGGTGCCAACTCGTCGATGATCGAAGCCATGGTCTCGACCTGGTCCGGCCGATCCGGCCGCGGCCCGGTGATGGCGAGTCCGATGTCGGCTGTTGAGAAGCCGTGTCGGAGCTCGTGAGCGCGATGCTGAATCGGGAATGGGACCGCGACTGCTCCGACTCGAAGAGCGGCGAGGATACTGACGACCAATTCCGCCACGTTCGGTAGTTGGATGGCCACGCCGATGCCAGGTCCGGCCCCAAGTTCTTGGAGATCGGCGGCCAGGTTGTCGACGGCATGGTCGACCTCGGCCCAGGTCAGACGAAGCGCTTCGCCGTGGAAACAATCGTTGCGGTTGGGTGCATCTGCGAGAGCGAGTTCATCCGGTCGTGATCCGGCGGCCGTCCTCAACGCTGTGTCGATCATCTGTGAAGCCTGCCACATTGTTGCCGGTCGGCCTCGTTCGCCGTGCGGGTCTTGTCTACAGTGCGCTCACAGCAAGGGGGTCCAGCCGTGCCAATGGACGACGCGTGCGAGCGAGTTCGTGAGCTTGCCCCGCTCATTCTCGAGCATGCAGAGACAGCCGAGGATCAGCGCCATCTCTCCAATGAGGTGGCCAGGGCAATGGCCCACGCCGGGCTGTATCGAATCGGGGCTTCGAGAGAGATTGGTGGCGAAGAGCTCGACCCGATGCGTCAGATCGAGGTCATCGAGGTGGCTTCCGAAATCGATGGCGCGACGGGCTGGAACCTCATGATCGGCATCGAGGTGATGGGTCTGTTCGGCGCTGCGCTCGAGCCGGATGTGGCCAAGGAGATTTACGCCGATCCTGGTCTCGTAGCCGCAGGTGCGATCAATCCGCAGGGTCGCGCCGTACGCGTCGATGGTGGCTTCCGCATCACCGGTCAGTGGCCCTTTGCGAGCGGCTGCCATAATGCCGATTGGTTCTGGGGCCAGTGCATCGTGTCGGACGGGGAGCAACCGATCAGAACAAGCAAAGGTCAGGTTGAACTGGTCGAGGCGACCTTTCCTGCCGGCGACTTCGAGATCCTCGACACCTGGAGCGTCGCTGGTATGCGAGGTTCCGGAAGTCATGACGTGGTTGCCGACGACATTTTCGTTCCCGACAGGCTCATCACAAGGATCTCTGCGGACGGCCCGGTCGGGATGCGTTTCATGGATGAGAGTCCGCTCTACCGATTCCCGGCGTTCGCGCGTCTTGCCTATAACAAGGTCGGCGTCTCGACTGGTATCGCGAAGGCTGCACTCGAGTCGTTCAAGACCTTGGCGACAGAGAAGAAGCCGCGAGCGTCGCGGGTGCCACTCGGCCACAAGGCATCAGTTCAGGGCGTGTATGCCGAAGCCTCGATGTTGCTCCACTCGTCTCGGGCCTACGTCATGGACGCGGTCAGTCAAGTCTGGGACACGATCCTTCTTGGAGATGACACGACCGTCGAACAGCGGATGCACGTGCATCTGGCGTGCTCGTCGGCGACCGAGACGGCCGTCACGGTGGTGGAGATGCTGTCTGCAGCGGCCGGAACGACGTCGAATTTCGAGAGCTGTCCACTCGAGCGACAACTGCGAAATGTTCGTGTCGTTCCGCAACACATCATGGTGTCGAGCCAGTGGAAGGAAACCGCAGGTCGCGTTCTGTTGGGGCTCCCTGGCGACACTCCTTGGTTCAACGACTAGAGCTGTCCCCTCCGGGAGCAGTGCCGCGTCGAGACGGTAAGACTGTCTCAGGCAACACTCAGCGGAGTTGCCTCGGCGCGGGCACATTCAGCCAAGGGGGCCGATTGTGTCGCGGATGAGAGGGACGCCTGGTCGGTAGGCGAGGTGGTGATAGGAGGGCGCGTCGAGGATGGCGGCGTGGCCTGCCGATCCTGGAGTGAGCCGGCCGATGTCGTTGCGGCGAAGTGCTGCTGCGCCACCGATCGTCACGGCTTGGATGGCTTCTTCAATGGTCATCTCCATCTCGCGGACAGCGATGGCAATACAGAACGACATCGACGTGGTGTAGCTCGAACCGGGGTTGCAGTTCGACGCGATGGCGACTGTGGCCCCAGCGTCGATGACCCGGCGCGCATCGATGTAAGGCTGCTTGGTCGAAAAGTCGGCCGCTGGAAGGAACGTGGCGACGGTGTCGCTTCCAGCCAGCGCCTCGATGTCGCCGTCGCTGAGGTAGGTGCAGTGATCAACCGAGGCGCATCCGCACTCGACGGCGAGTTGCACCCCGTGCCCATGTCCGAGTTGGTTGCCGTGAAGGCGAAGACCGAGTCCGGCAGCCTTCCCCGCCTCGAGAACGGCCCTGCTCTGATCGACATCGAAGGCGCCGGTCTCACAGAACGCGTCGATCCATTTCGAGTGACCTGCCGCTCCGTCCAGCATCTCGCCGCAGACGAGGTCGATGTAGTCATCAGCCCTGCCCTCGAACTCTGATGGGAGGAGGTGGGCGCCGAGAAATGTCGACTCGGCGGTGTAGGTCTTGGCGATCTCGAGCGACCTGACCTCGTCGTCAACGTTGAGCCCGTAGCCCGATTTGATTTCGATCGTCGTTGTTCCTGCCCGGTGAGCCTCTGCAAGCCTGAGTTGAAGGAGCCGGTGGAGTTCGTCTGTCGAGGTCCTGCGGGTGGCGTCGGTGGTGACGCGAATCCCGCCACCGTCGTAAGGTTTGCCGGCCATTCTGGCGGTGAATTCCTCGGATCTGTCGCCGGCGAAGACGAGGTGCGTGTGGGAATCGACGAAGCCTGGAAGCACGCATGCTCCATCAGCGTCGATGTGCCAGTCGGCCGCGGCCCCGGAGGGTCCGATCGACTCGACGAAGCCGTCGGTGATGACGACGCTTGCGTTCTTCAGCTCACCGAGCGGCCCCGAACCAAGGCTTGGGTCGTTGGTGACCAGAAGGCCGATGTTGTCGATGACGAGTGAAGACGTGTCGTGGCTCATTGTTGCAGCAATTCTGTGATCGATTGTTCGAGTTCGTTGACGACGTCGATCGACACGTGAGCGCCGTCGACGACAACGACCTCGCCGTCGACGACGACGTGGTCGACGTCAGAAGTGGTTGCGGCGAAGACAGCTGCCGTCGTGTCCTTTGGTGCTCCGGAGAGACGCACCGAGTCCCAAGAGATCGTGACAAGGTCTGCTCGTTGCCCGACCGCGATCGCTCCGGCGTCGGTCCAGCCGATGTGTCGATGCCCCTGCACCGTCGCGGCCTCCATCAGCTCCGCGGCCGAGTGAAATCCGCGCTGCTCGGAGCGCAGGCGTTCGTCCAGTTCTACCGCTCTTGCCTCTTCGAACATGTCGATGACCGCATGGGAGTCAGAGCCGAGGCTGAGCTCGACGCCGAGCGCAGCGAGCTCGGTGGTCGGTCCGACACCGTCGCCGAGATCACGTTCCGTTGTCGGACACATGCACACCGCCGACCCTGACTCGCCAAGGAGCTGACGATCTTCCTCGGTCAGGTGCGTGGCGTGGATGGCGCAGAAGTTCGGACCGAGCGCCCCTACCTGGTCAAGGAGTTGGATCGGCGTCAGGCCGTACATCGCGAGGCAAGCATCGTTCTCGGCGCGTTGCTCTGACACGTGAGCGTGCAAGGGCGACCCGTTCTCCTCAGCCCAAGCTGCAACTGTGGCCATCGAGTCGCTATCCACGGCGCGCACCGAATGAATCGCGGCGCCGACGACGTGCCGACCGCTCTTCGGGAGGGCATCGACGCGACGAAGCCATTCGTCGACCGAGCGGTCGCTGTAGCGAACCTGCGCCGCGTGAGGGTCGACGTAGGTGCCGTTGCTGATGCCACCGTGCAGATAGATCGTGTCGAGGAGGCTGAGACGAATGCCTGCGTCGGTCGCGGCGCTCACCAAGGCGAGACCCATTTCGTTGGCGTCGTCGTATGGGGTGCCGTCCGACTGGTGGTGCACGTAGTGAAACTCGCCAACGGAGGAGATGCCAGCCATCGCCATCTCGGAGAAGGTGGCTCTGGCCAGACGGTGGTAGTTGTCTGGGGTCAGGCGCTCGGCGGCGCGGTACATGATCTCGCGCCACGTCCAGAAGGATCCCCGGTCGGCCTGGGTTCGCGATCGGAGCGCGCGATGGAAGGCATGGCTGTGCGCATTGGCGAACCCGGGAAGTGTGAGGCCTTTGAGCGTCGTCGCACCCTCAGATCCGGCCGATGCAGGATCGACCGACCTGAATCGGCCGTCGGTGACGACGATAGCGACCTGTTCGACGACCTCTCCCTCGACGAGCGCTGCCTCGCACCAGTAACGCCGGGTCGTCACGATCCGACCCGCTGGACGAATTCAGCGATTCGTTCGATGAACGCGTCGCGGTGATGCGCTTCGAACTCGGCCCATGTGGTGAGCGTTGTCGGGTCGAGAACCTTGTCCACGAAGAGCACGCCGTCAAGGTGATCGCACTCGTGCTGCCAGGTGCCTGCGGTCAGGCCCCGTTTCGCCTCGACGTGTTCGACACCCTCGCGATCGAGGTACACGACGTTGATGTTTACGGCTCGCAGCACGTTGCCCCGAAGTGGGACAGAGAGGCAACCCTCGTTGATCTCGACGGTCTCGTCGTCGAGTACCTCGATGCGCGGATTGATGGCAACTGTGAGCGGTATGCGCGGCTTATAGGGATAGCGAGGGTTGTCGCCCACCTCCATCACCGCGACGCGTCGTGCGACCCCGATCTGGTTGGCAGCGATGCCGGCGCCGTTGGCGTCGCGCATCGTGTCGATGAGGTCGTCGATGAGTTGCTGCACTTTGTCCGAGCCGATCTCGTCGACCGGAATGTCCGCCGCATCTTCTCGGAGGGTCGGGTGGCCGATCGACAGGATCGGGCGCACCGTCATGGTGTGGTTTCGTTCATTGGCACGCAGACGCCTCGCTCGGTCGCGACTTCTGATGCCCGCTCATAACCGGCGTCGACATGGCGAATGACGCCCATTGCAGGATCGTTGGTGAGCACTCGCTCAAGCTTCTCTGCCGCGAGGTCGGTGCCATCGGCGACGCTGACCTGACCGGCGTGAATCGACCGGCCGATGCCGACACCGCCTCCGTGGTGGATACTGACCCAGGTAGCGCCCGAACAGGTGTTGACCAGACCGTTCAACAAGGGCCAGTCGGCAATGGCGTCGGACCCGTCAAGCATGTCCTCGGTCTCGCGGTACGGCGATGCGACAGAACCAGAGTCGAGGTGATCTCGTCCTATGACGACCGGAGCAGACAGCTCACCCGACCTCACCATTTCGTTGAACCTGAGGCCGAGTCGATGGCGCTCTCCGTAGCCGAGCCAGCAGATGCGAGCCGGAAGCCCCTGGAATGCGACCCTCTCGCCGGCGAGCCGGATCCACCGCGCCAGTGACTCGTTCTCTGGAAACTCTTCCAGAACTGCTCGATCCGTTGCTGCGATGTCCGCGGGGTCTCCCGAGAGCGCAACCCACCGGAACGGACCGAGTCCTTCACAGAACAGCGGCCGAATATAGGCGGGGAGAAAGCCGGGATAGTCGAATGCCCGCTCGAACCCGCCGAGTGCGGCTTCGGCTCTCAGACTGTTGCCGTAGTCGAACACCTCGGCACCCGCGTCCATGAACCCGACCATGGCCTCGCAGTGTCGGGCCATGGCTGCTTGGGCTCGACGTGTGTATTCCCCAGGCTGAGCGGCCTTGAGTTCGGCCGCGGCTTCCGGGGTCAGATCGTTCGGCATGTAGCTGAGCGGATCGTGAGCGCTGGTCTGATCGGTCACGATGTCGGCGTCGATGCCGTCGGCCAACAGCCTCGGCAAGATGTCGGCTGCATTGCCGAGCAACCCCACCGACAACGGCGTCCTCGACGCTTTGGCATCGGTCACCCGTTTCACGGCGCTCGCGTAGTCAGGTGCGATCTCGTCGAGGTAGCGGTGGTCGACGCGACGTTGGAGCATCGCCGGATCGACGTCGATCACCAGAGCGACACCGTCATTCATGGTCACGGCGAGAGGTTGGGCGCCTCCCATGCCGCCGGCCCCTGCGGTGATGGTGAGCGTGCCGGCCAGCGTTCCTCCGAAGCGTTTCCTCCCGATCTCGGCGAAACACTCGTACGTGCCCTGCAAGATGCCCTGAGTGCCGATGTAGATCCAACTGCCGGCTGTCATCTGCCCGAACATGGTCAAGCCTTGACGTTCGAGTCTTCTGAACTCGTCCCAGTTGGCCCAGTCGGGAACCAGGTTCGAGTTGGCGATGAGGACCCTTGGGGCCCACTCGTGCGTCTGCATGACACCGACCGGTTTGCCCGACTGAACGAGCATCGTTTCGTCGGGTTCGAGATCGCGCAGGGTCGCGAGCATCGCGTGGTAAGCCGGCCACGATCGAGCGGCGCGCCCTGTTCCCCCGTACACGACGAGTTCGTCAGGGTTCTCCGCCACCTCTGGGTCGAGATTGTTCTGCAGCATCCGGTAAGCAGCTTCTTGCTGCCAGCCTTTGCAGGCCAGGGTCAGTCCTCTCGGCGCAGAGATGTTCTTGACGGGGGTTCCGATTGAGCTCATGTCGTCATCCTTGTGTGGAGGTCACGCCGTGCGACCGTAAAAGGTCGTGAGTGCAGAATCCGAGAGCCTGATGCCAGGTTCGTCGTTGAATGCGAACACGACGAGGATCCTGGTGACATCGCCTTGCGTCGGGGTGACTCTGTGAAGGGCATCTCTGCCGCGGAACATCACGAGATCTCCAGGATCGAAGCTCAACGTCATGGGATGCTCTTTGCCATCCAAGATGCGACCGACTCTGGGGTACGCGTTGTCTCCTGTGGCCGCGGTGCGCACCCCCGGTACGTATTCGAAGATGCCGCCGCGTTCCGGAGCTTGCACCAGCATCGTGATGGCGAACGACGAGTTGTCGAAGTGCCAGCCGAGTTCCATGCCTCTTGCTGCGTAGTGAACATTGATCGACGAGAGTGCGTCGGCGTAGGGATGGATCGTCTCGACGTCGACCACGCGAGCGATGAAGGCTCGAAAGATCGGGTTCTCGTAGACGGCTCTGAGTGGTGAGTCGGCGCCGATCTGGTCGTCAGCGATGAGGCCCTTGCTGCTCGCGACCTGGCGATTGAACACGTGGCCCGGGCCGAGGTCAGGATCTACCTCAGTGAGGTACACGTTGTGCGTTGATCCTGCGTAGAAAGCCGAGCCTTCGAAGGGGGCCGAGTCTCGTACGACCTTATCGATCGCGTCCGGTGTGAAGAACTGGCGCAGGATCAGCGCTCCGTCGGTCTCGAGGCGGCGCCGACAGGCCACGGCGAATGATTCGTCTTCGATCGGGTGGTCTGCCATGTTGAGGTGAGTCACCGACACCTGCGTCTCCAGTTTGTATTGATGCCCTGATTCGTATTGCAGTCTCTGACGGATTCCCCTACGTTGTCAACCGTCAACATCGATTGTCACCAGATGAAATCGTCGTATGAAGGGGTCCCGCCGTGAGTCCGCCAGATGACCCGACACTCGAAGGTGTCACATCGGCACCAACAGTTCCGCGTGCCGTCGGCAGAGCCCTCGATGTGTTGGAGGTCGTGTTGTCACACGACAGGTGCAATCTCACGGCTGTTGCCAATGAAGTTGGACTCACACCGACCACGGCGCTTCGACATCTTCGAGCACTCGAAGCACGTGGCTACGTCGATCGTGACGATGCTGGTCAGTTCAGTGCCGGTCCTACCATGGTGCGATTGGCGACATCGCTCCGCGACGAGGGTCAACTCGAGTGGCTCATCGCACTGACCAAGCCGCGACTCGAGGCGCTGGTGGAGTCGACCGGTGAGTCGTCATATCTTGCGGTGAGCGATGGCCGGGTCGCCACTTATGTCGCAACGGTCGAGAGTCCCCGGGCAATACGTCATGTCGGCTGGGTTGGCCAGAACCTGCCGTTGGCAGGCACCGCTGTCGGAGCTGCGTTGACCGAGGTTGGGTCGATCGCGACAAGAACAGGTGCCGTCGAACCGGACATCACCGCGGTGTCGCTTGCCATCGCGACGACCTGGGACTTCGGTGTCGCGATCTCGGTGGTCGGCCCCGACCACCGACTCGACCGTCCCACCATCTCCAACATCGAAAATCACCTCCTCATCGAGGTCGGCGGGCTCATCGCCGACCTCGGCTTGGAACAGGAGCATCGCCATGACCTACCTGCTTGACGGTCCGGGTGTCCGGATCGAGGACGTTGCGGCCGTTGCACGAAACGGAGAGGCAGTCGAACTCACGAGCCAGGCAACAGCTCGGATGGAGGCGGCCAGAGACGTCGTCGAGCGTCTTGCCGCAGGGGAGGCGAAATATGGGATCTCGACTGGCTTCGGCGCACTCGCCACGGTCCCGATTCCCGAGAACCGGAGAACAGCACTGCAGATGGCGCTCGTGAGGAGCCACGCCGCCGGTATGGGCCCTCCGGTCGAACAAGAGGTCGTCAGGGCGATGATGTTCCTTCGAGCGAGGACGCTCGCGCTCGGCGCCAGCGGCGCGCGTCCCGTTGTTGCCCAACGCATGATCGATCTGCTCAACGCTGACATCGTGCCCGTGGTTCCGGAGTACGGGTCGCTGGGAGCGAGTGGCGATCTCGCACCGCTCGCCCACGGTGCTCTGGCGATGCTCGGCGAGGGTGAGGTGATGCACCGGGGCGCTCGTAAGCCGGCAATCGAAGCTCTTCGCGCCGAAGACATCGAACCGGTAGTCCTCAAGGAGAAGGAGGGCCTCTCCGTCACCAACGGCACTGATGCCATTCTGGGAATGCTGTGTTTGGCAGTCCTCGACGCGCGGCGACTGCTGCGCCAGGCCGACGCCATCACGGCCATGACCATCGAGGGTCTGCTGGCGACCGCCGCCCCTTTTGCTGCTGATTTGCAGGCGCTTCGGCCGCATCTCGGCCAGGCGCTGAGTGCAGCCAATCTCAGGATGGCGGTCGATCAGTCGACGATCGTGGCCAGCCATGTCGAGGACGACCCTCGTGTGCAGGACGCATATTCCATTCGGTGTACTCCATCGGTGCACGGTGCGGCCCGCGACACGGTCGAGCATGCAGCACGTGTTGCTGAAGTCGAGCTCGCATCCGCGATCGACAATCCGATGGTGTTGAGCGATGGCCGGGTCGAGAGCTGTGGCAACTTTCATGGAGCTCCGCTCGGTTTCGTGGCCGACTTCATGGCCATTGCCCTGGCCGAGGTGGGTGCGATCTCAGAGCGAAGGATGGATCGCATGCTCGACCCGACGCGCAGCCATGGTCTCCCGCCGTTCGTGGCTGGTGAGGTCGGCGTCGACAGCGGACTGATGATCGGCCACTACACGGCCGCAGCGATGGCGTCGGAGAACAAACGGCTGGCGGCCCCTGCCTCGGTTGATTCGTTGCCGACCAGCGCCATGCAGGAGGACCACGTCTCGATGGCATGGGGCGCTGTGCGAAAGCTTCGCGTGCTCATCGACAATGTCCGGCGAATCTTGGCTGTCGAGCTGACCATAGGGTGTCGGGCAGTCGAGCTCCGCGCCCCGCTGCAACCGGGCCCGACGGCTGCCGCGATGCTCCGAGTTGTACGCGAGAGCGTCGACGGAGTCGGACCCGATCGTTTCCTGGCGCCTGAGCTCTCCGATGTCGAAGCTCTCTTGCTGGGAGATGAGGTCGACGAGGCCATCGTGGCTTCGGGGTGCCGGCTGGCCTGACTGGTCGCCGACCCAGCCGGTCAGGAAACCTTGAAACCTTCGAGATCGTTCTCCATACCGAGTCCGATGTCCACCGGTCCGCTCGTTCGGCTGGACCCGCCTCGTCGATGACAATTGGAAGGTTTGAGCTGACCGCGGTCGGACAGGGTAGTGAAAATCAACGAATGTTCGTACTCGGGCTTTCCCCCGGGGTTTCGAGGCCGCGCGGCGTTGCACCGATCTGGGCGCCGGTGCGGAGTTTCGCGGAAGAGTCCGCCACGACCAGCCTCGAGATCCGCTGGGCATGCTCCGACAGCTTCGCCCAGTCGGCGTAGCTGATCGCCGGCGGCGCCTGCTCTCGATACCAGGGCGCGAAGTACTCGACATTCGGGATGGCTCTGACGTGATCCGAGACGTTCGGAGTCCCGCCATGCCAAGCTCTGACGTCGCGGACGAGCACGGACCCGGCCGGGGCCGGGCACACCGTGCTCAACTTCATCCATTCGGGCTCGTCCTCCAGGCCTGGTGGCAGTTCGCGCGAGTGCTGAGTGCCTGGAATCTGACGGGTCGGACCGTTGGTTCGCGTGAAATCGACAGTGAGAAAGTTGCAGCAGACGTACGGGGTGGGGAGATCGCGTGTCGTCAGCAGCCGACGATGGTCCTTGAACGAGCCGTGTTCGGATCCGTCATCGAGCGTTCGGCGATCGCCCATGTCGGAGTGCAGCGGTTGGTAGCGGTAGGCGCCAGGAAGACAGAAGTCGCCTCCGCTCCCGCGGAGAGCGTATTGCGGCGAGCCGAACAGTGCCATCAAGATCGGCGTCACCGTGTCGAGATCGATCAGCATCTGCCACTCGGGTTGGTGAAGTTGTTGACCGGTGATGCTGGAAGCGCCGAACGAATAGCGGTGAGAGCCGCGGTTTCCTTCTCGGTGCTTGTCGAGCGACGTGATCTCGTGGATCACCCGGTCGCAGCCGCCCTTGAGAAAGTCGAGTTGATCGCGAGTGAGGACGTCGCGAACGATGACGAAGCCATCGCGGTTGAAGATACGGACGGCTCGTTCGACTTCGTCAGGATCCACGACGTCGAGGCCGCGAATGCCGTTGTTCGCTGCAAGATGCCGGCGCAGTGTTTCGATCTCGGGATCGGTCGGATCAGCATCGACCCAGCCAAGATCGTCGAGGGCGGTCTGCATTGCTGCCGGATCGGAGGGGAACGTCGGATTCGTCATAACGGCATCCTTGTCGCGGGAAATGGATGCTGGCTACTCGGGTGGAGCACGAAACTGGGCCCCGTTGGCCATACGCTCGTCAGATGGTCGCACGAAGCGTCACCATTATCGGCCCAGGAGCCATTGGCGCAGCGGTCGGCGCGTCGTTGATCGACTCGGGTCACGATGTCTCCTTTGCATCACGGACGCCCTTTGAGGTTCTCGACGTCACCCATCCTGATGGGCGGGTGCTGCAAGAGATCGACTGTGTCTCTGATCCGGCGGCGGCAACTATCAGCGACACGGTGATGTTGGCGGTCAAGGCCCACCACACTGAGGCAGCGCGACCGTTCCTCGACGCGATTGTTCACGCCGGGACCACGTTGTTCGTGCTGCAGAACGGCGTCGAGCACATCGAGCGATTGGCACCCTTGGTGCCCGCCGGCGTCGACATTGTTCCGGTGGTCATCGCTCTTCCGGCGGTCAGGAGCGCTCCTGGTGTCGTGAGGACCGAGAGGCAGGGCTTGCTCAGTGTGCCGAACTCGCTTGGGGGGAAGCTGCTGGAGGAACTCTTTGTCGATTCGTTCATCGTGGCCGAGGCCGTCGACGACTGGATCACCGCTGCATGGCGGAAGCTGCTCACGAATGCAGCATCTGGCGGAATCGGGACGTTGAGCAGGAGCGACAACCGTGTTCTCGCCGCCGATCCCGATGGTCGTCAACTGACGCTCGAGCTCATGCTCGAGGTCGCCATGGTGGCCAGGGCCGAGGGCGCTGATCTCCCCGATGAGTTGGCCGAACTCATGCTCGATGGGCTCCTCGAGAATGCCGGCCGTCACGTGGCATCGATCGTTGCCGACCGCCTGGCAGGTGCGCCGACCGAGTGGGATGCACGAAACGCTGTGATCAACCGAATCGCTTCACGGCATGGCATCGACGTTCCGATCAACAAGATGATCACCACCTTGATCCGCCTTGGAGAGCCGATCGAGGACGGTGCTCCATAACGGTAGAGCGGCACAACCCAGTCGAACATCGGTTGCTCATTCACCATCCGGTTGCGATCGGCATGCTGCACCTCGGCCATGATGTCGATGTCAGCGATCTCGCCGGCCCCTGCTCGAACCATCTCGTCGGTGACTCGGATCCCGGTGTCATCCACGGTGGACCCATCACGGTGACGAAGACGCGCCGATCGCCACGTGCACGGCGACGGTCATGCTCGGGCCTGGCCAGAGCGCAGAACCCGCGTTGTGTAACTGCTCAAGGAGAGACCACTTAAGGTTGTGCCATCATGACTCATCGTGGTCGCAGCGTCGCGAATGTCCGGCTAGAGGTTTGGCAGGGTTCCCCGTCAGACGCCGGTGGATGTGATTCACGGCCATTATGTGCTGGCCCCGCTCCGTGGTTCAGATGGACCAGCGGAAAGTGCCGTGACCTATGTGATAGAGCACACATATAGTCCCTTGGCGAACACGAAGCGTCTCCGATGACCGAACACGAAGCGTCCCCGATGAGCGAACACGAACAGCCCTTGATCTACGCTCGTGCCGTCATCAGCTTCACCACCGCTGTGATGGACACCGAGACTGTCGAGGAAGTGCTGTGGCTTCTCACCGACGACGTGATCGCGGATCTGGGCTTTGAGGATTGTGTCGTCTACCTGGTGGATGAGACTCGTCAGAAGCTGGTGCAAAGAGCCGCTTACGGAAACAAGAAAGCTGGCGTTACAGAAATCCTCAACCCCATAGAGCTGGAAATTGGCGAGGGACTCACCGGGCGCTGTGCGGCAGAACGGCAGCCGATACTCGTGAACGATCTGTCGAATGACTCGTCCTACGTGCTCGATGACATGGCCCGGCTATCCGAACTCGCGGTACCGATCCTCAGCGGCGGGGAGATCATCGGTGTGATCGACTCCGAGCACTCCTCCAAAAATTTCTACACGGCGCAGCATGTCATGACCTTGGAGGCGCTGAGTTCAATCATCACAACCAGGTACGAGAGCAGTAAGGCCCTACGCCAGCTTGAAAAAAGTCAGGCAAGGCTCCATCACCTTGCCCACTTCGACTCACTGTCCGAGCTTCCTAATCGCCACCATTTCATCACCTCACTGGAGCAGGCCGCTCGGCGATTTGACGATGGCGAAGTCACAAGTGTCGCCGTTCTCATTCTGGACCTGGACCGCTTCAAGCTCATCAACGACACGTACGGCCACGCCACTGGTGATGAGCTGATCCGTCGAGTGAGCGAGAGATTCAGAGATGCTCTGCCGGAGTCAGTGCTTGTGTCGCGTCTGTCCGGCGACGAGTTCGCCGCGTTGGTGACCGATGAATCTTCGGTGGATGCAGTAGCTGTCGGCGAGTTGTTGCTTGCATCGATCGAATCCCCGATTTCGCTGAAGGCCGCCGACGTGAAGATCTCGGCGTCGATTGGTATTGCGATCCACAAGCCATTACCTGAGGTGCTGACGGCTGCGTCGAACACCATGTCGTCGACCTACTGGCATTGTGATGCGACGTCACTGATGAAACTTGCCGATAGTGCGATGTACAAGGCAAAGGCAGACGGTCGGGGCCATGCGGTGTTGGGCAGTGTGCTTGGCGAGACACCTCTGCTGTCGGATCTGAACCTTGAAGCGGCCATAAATGAAGGGCTGCTGAACAACGAGTTCGAGATCTATTTACAACCGCTGGTTGACCTGGTGACAGAAGACGTCATTGGATTCGAATCGCTGGTCCGGTGGCGCCATCCGGAGGTGGGCCTGGTATCTCCGATGCAGTTCATCGACTTCGCCGAACGATCCGGACAGATTCGTGCCATCGACATCCGCGTATTGCAACAATCCAGGCAGTGTCTTGACGAGCTTCGCAGGGGTGGAAGAGAAGACCTCTCGATCAACGTGAACGTCTCTGCAAGCCTCCTGTCTCGCCCTGACTGGCTCGATGGGCCGACTGGTGCAAACTTCACCAAGGGGTTGAATGTCGAAGTGACCGAACGGTCGGTCATTGCCGACATGGATGCGGCAGTGTTGACACTCGCCGAACTCCGATCACGAGGTGTCAGGGTCTTCATCGATGACTTCGGCATCGGGTACTCGTCGCTGAGTTACCTCCAGCTCCTCCCCTGCGATGTCATCAAGATCGACAAGAGCTTTACAGCCGGTCTGGGGGTGTCCGATGTGTCGCTGTCGCTGGTTAAGTTGTTGGTCGCTCTGGCCGAGGCGATGGACGTCACTCTCGTCGCCGAGGGGATCGAAACGCATGAACAGCTTGAGATAGTGGAAGGGCTGGGGGTTGATTGCGGCCAGGGTTACCTGTTGGCCAAACCGATGCCGGCAGCCGAAATCTGGGCGTTTCTCGAGAAGGGGTTTAAGATCCAGCGGGACTGAACGCTTCGTTCAACTCGGAGCGGAGATGCTGACAGTTGTTAACGCCCCGAATTCGCCACGGCACGGAGGAAGCGTCTTGCAACTGCTCGAGGAGAGACCGCGTGCGGTTGTGCCATCGTGATTTGTCGAGAGCGCCGCGCCGCGAATTCCCGGTCAGAGTGGCGGCAGGGGTTCCCGGGAGTCGGAGTGATTGGCAGCAAGTGCTGCGGTGAGGCCCGAGTACTTGGGCTGGTCTATGGCTACCTGGTTGACCACCGTTGCCCTCAGGTGGCTGTGAAGGCCTGGCATGTCCACATCGATCTCTCCGCTGCGAAGGCCGTTCGTCAGCTGCCATCGCAGTGAGTCGAGATCGGCACGCGTCGACAGCAACGCCTCGAGTCGAGCGTGTTCTGCGGCAAGGTGTGCCGGTCCGAGGGTGAGTTCGCGCTTGGCGATCTCCAGTGAGTTCGAGGCAACGAGCGACAAGAACCCGTTTCGGCCTTCGATCGAGGGCCTGAGATCGTTGCGAAGGAAGTCGCTCACGCTGGTGAGCAACTCTTCGACGCTCGGTGTGTCGGTCGACGACGCCGGTGTCGTCGACTCAACGACCGTGACTGGACCGGGAACGAGCAGGTTCACGCAGTCGACCTGACACTCCGACGAACGCCTTGCGATTCCTGGGCGCTCAACGGTCTGGTCGGGTCCGGTGCGCCAGTGGTGCGCCATGTTGATGCACCCAATCGCCCACCAGAACGAACCGAACACCTCCCAGAAATGGACGTGCTCCTCGGAAACTCGGATCCCGGACACTGACTCGTAGCCGTCGAGAAGGTCTCCCCGCTCGCCGAACCCACCGACCGGCAGATCACGGCGACCGAATCGCCATGAGTTCGTGCAGATCCAGCCGAGGTCTCGGATCGGATCACCGAGGTGCGCGACCTCCCAGTCGAGTACTGCGTTGATTCCGTCTGGTGTGACCATGAAGTTGCCGTTACGGAAGTCGTTGTGGACGAGTTGGGGTTCGTCGGCGGGTGGAAGGTGATCGAGCAGCCATCGTGCTGTGAAATCGATCATCGGCTGCGGGGAGGCAAACTCGTGGTACTGCTCCCACATCCTGCGAACGAAATCCTCCGTCGGGACGACCGTGAGGTGCTCGACGAGACCGGTTTCGTGAGGGTCGATGGCGTGGATCTTGGCAAGAATTTCACCGCATTGGAACGCAAGTTTCGGACGAATCTGCGCCAGCTCGTCTGAGCGGAGGATGCGTGAGCCGAGAGTCTCGCCGTCGAGCCACTCCATGATGAAACCGAGACCGAGACCATCGGCTGGATCGAGGACCTCGATGATCGTCGGCTCTGGCACCCCTGCGGCTTTAGCGACGCGCATCAGTTCGGCCTCGACCGGCAAGCCTGGTCGGGTGTCGTCCGGCTTCTCGCTCACCCCACCGGCTGCCCGTCTCATGGCGAGGACCGACCTGATGCCGTCGGCCACGATGGTGATCCGATAGGTCTCCTGGCTGGCACCAGCGGAGAGACGTTCGGCACTCACCAACTCGCTGAAACCGGGCACACAACGCGTGAGCACTGTCGCGAGATGGTCGTCGAAGGCGGTCACACCACCCATTCTGACCAGAGTTCTGCTCTGGTCGGTTAGGCCGGGGTCGAATTTCTTGGCGATCCTGTGGCTTGGGATTCGTCGAAGACGACGGGTCCGTCGAGATCGGATTTATAGATGAGTTGACCGGACCAGAACTCGAGTGACACCGATTGGCCGCCGTTCAGAGCCGCTAACTCGAGATACTCGAGTGGCGTCATGCCTCAGCTGAGGCGGCAACTGTGAAGGGCTACTCGACCCAGGCCTTGACCTTGGCGATCGTTTCGAGCGGATCGTCGCCGACGGGAGTGATGTTGAGATGGGTCACTCCGACGTCCTTGAAGACCTGAAGGCGTTCGCGGACGTAGCCCTCGTCTCCGCACAACATCGCCAAATCCATATATTCCTCTGGCACCGCGGCCATGGCTTCGGCTCGGTGACCTGAAAGGAAGAGGTCTTGAATCTTCTCGGCTTCTTCTTCCCAGCCGTACCGCTTGAAGAGGTCGTTGTAGAAGTTCTTCGACTTGGCGCCCATGCCGCCGACATAGAAGCCGATGTTGTTGCGAACGGCGTCTCGGGCTTCCTGGACGTGGGGGCCATCGCCGAGCGCGACGGTTCCACCGGCGATGATCTCGAGCGGAGGGAGGTCGGCCGAGCGCTTGGCGGCCCCGGCGGCAAGGCTCTCTCCCCACACGTGCTCGAATCGGTCGGGAACGAAGTGGATCGGCTGCCAGCCGTTGGCGAGTTCGGCGGTCATCTCGACGTTCTTTGGCCCGATCGATGCAATGACGATGGGGATGTCAGTCCGCAGGGGGCGACTCATCAGCTTGAGCGGTTTGCCGAGTCCGGTTCCCTGGTCTTCGGGCAGCGGCAGCGTGAAGGCCTTTCCGTCGTGGGTGACCTTGTCTCCGCTCCAGACCTTTCTGCAGATCTCGATGGTGTCGCGGGTTCTGGCGATGGGCTTCTCGAATGGCACGCCATGCCAGCCCTCGATGACCTGCGGCCCCGAGGTGCCGAGGCCAAGGACGAAGCGGCCACCCGAGAGCGTGTCGATGGTCATTGCCGTCTGCGCTATCAGCGCTGGGCTTCGCGAGTACACGGGCAAGATGCCGGTCATCAGTTGGAGCCGTTCGGTTTTGGCTGCCAAGTAGGCGAGGACCGACACCAGGTCGAACCCGTAGATCTCGCCACCCCAGACAAGGTCGATCCCTGCTGATTCGAGATCTTGGGCCTGGCGCGCCAGGCGTTCAGGGTCACCGTTGAAGCCGATGGTGGTGCTGAGTTTCATGTTGGGTCCTTTACGGGAGGTGTTGCGAATGTAGCGTTGCCCTGGTCCGTGGCTCGAACCGAGAAATTCTGCGAACTCATGGAGAGTGGCCTATTGGTTCCACAGTGACCAAGGAGCGTCTGGATGATGACCATGCACTGGCTCCTCACAGGACTTGGGTGTGGCGAGGCGGTCGAGAAGCGCGACGACGGGTGCGGCTGATTGGTCGACCGCGCCTGCGATGACGAGGTCGATCAGTTCGAGGATGACCTCGTCGTGCTCGATGATGGCCCTGGCCAGCGTGGCGGCATCGGTCGGGACTCCGCGTTCCCACTCCGCCAACCGCTCGCAGGCGTCGGTCATGATCGGACGATACTGAACGATGAACTCGCCAGCGGGTAGATCGATCATGTCGCCGTAATGATCCACCAAGTCGGCGTGGTCGTAGTCCCGTGGCTGATGCGGGATGCCGCGGGCCGACAGCCAATCGCCGATGGCGATCTGCATGGCGTGTTCGAGCCTCGCGAGCAGCGACATCCTGGATGCCAGCTTGGCTTCGGCAGTGTTCGCGGCGATGGTCGAGAAGAGTGCTTCTCCCCTGAACTCGCCGTGGTACATGCGGACGATGTCGTCGGTGAAAGTCGAGTCGGTGGCAGCCATGACTGAAACGTACTGACCCGAGCCAGCGCAGAGTGTTTGAATTGTCACCATGTTCGAACCTCTTCTCACGGATCGCCTCCTACTCAGAGCGCCGATTGCGTCAGATGTGGACGCACTTCACGAACGGCGCAACGAGTCCCTGCTCGCCGACTACCGGGCATGGATGAGCCCATACGCCCGCGAGAGAGCTGTCGAACTCATCGATGGAGTCATCGACATGGGTGGCTCTCAGAGCGATGAATGGTGGATGGTCACCGTCGCCGATCGATCAGGAACAGAGATCATCGGTGACCTCGCGCTCCATCTGACATCGGAGGGCCGGTGCGTCGAAATCGGCTACACGCTAGCGAGCCGGTATTGGGGTAACGGCTACGCGACCGAAGCCCTGAGAGGGTTGATCACGTGGCTGTTCGACGAGCACGGGGTGAGTCGAGTGCACGGCACGGTGCATCCTGACAACGTTGCTTCTGCGATGGTTCTCGAACGCACCGGATTCCTCTATGAGGGAAGGGCCAGACTCTCGTGTTGGGTTGGCGACGAGAACTCTGACGATCTGATCTACGGCATGACGCGCACCGACTGGACCGACTGGATCACCCGTCCGCAGGAGCACCCGGCGACGGTCGAACTCGTCGAAGTCGACACCAACAACGGGCGCGACGTCGGCCGTCTCATCACCCACAAGTCGCAAGAGCGGTTTGTCGCGCCGATGCTTCACTCGTTCTCCGATGCGCTCTTTCCGGAAGTCATCGACGGTGCACCGGTCGTTCCATGGATGCGTGGTGTCGTTGCCGACGGCGAGTACGTCGGCTTCGTGATGTTGGCGGTCGTCACCGAGCATCATCACGAGCCATATCTTTGGCGGCTGCTGGTTGATCGCCGTCACCAGCGAAGAGGTGTCGGCAAAACGATCCTCGACCAGGTCGTCGGACACTGCAGGGCACAGGGATGGCCCTCGCTGGTCACCAGTTGGGGGGAGGGCAAGGGCTCGCCACGGCTGTTCTACGAGCGCTACGGATTTGAACCAACCGGCGAAATCGTCGACGACGAGACCGAAGCGCGGATACGTTTCTGACCGCGACCTCGTGTCGCCGGGGGGAACCGGTCATGGCTGATATCACCGTGCGCAAGATGACATTCGAGTGGCCGGACGACTTGGGCGTGCTCCCGATTCCGTCGGACCTGATTCGGTCGTGCGAACTGCTCGGCATCTCGATGACGTTGCCCTATCTGGAGCCGTACCTCATTCGTACGATGCGGATGGCGGCCATGGTGACCCGCGACGAAACGCTCCGCTCGGACCTGAAGAACTTCTCGGGTCAAGAGGCTCACCATCACAGGAATCATTCGCAGGTCAATGCGCTCATCAAGTCGAAGCTGAACTCGAAGACGACAGAGGCTTTGGAACGAACGGAAGCCGCCCTGTCTGCGGAATACCACGAATTCAGCGAGGAACAGGATCTCAAGTTCAATCTTGCGTACGGCCAGGGCTTCGAGACCATGACACTCGGCCTGGCGCTGATGCTGTTCGAGGAAGGCTTCGATCACTACGACTCGGCTTGGGCGAGGCTCGTCGAGTGGCACCTCGCTGAGGAGATCGAGCACCGGAGTGTCACTTTCGATGTGTACGACAAGATCTTCGGTAGCTATCTCTACCGGCTTCGTGTCGGGTCGTGGGCCCAGAGTCACTATCTCGGATACGCGTTTCGGTTTGCCCACATCCTCTGGCAAGAGCTCAGCGACGATCCGAACCGCCACGACCACGAGCACAACCCCTGGGGGACGAAGCGAAAGGTTCTGAAGGCTCACTGGCAATCGGGGCTGGTGCAGCGAGTGCTCAAGGCCACCCCACCGTGGTATGACCCGAAGAAGATCGACACCCCGGCGTCAGTCGCAGCGGCGCTGGCGAAATACGACGCGCTCGCGGCCTGAGTCGAACCAGTGGACCTCTCGACCATCGAACTCGGAGATCTCGAATTCTCGGTGCTCACAGCCGGCCCCCAGGATTCGCGAGCAGCGGTGATTGTGCTGCACGGTTTTCCTGACGATCACACGACGTTCTCGTCGCAGATGGAGGCGATCGCGGAGGCTGGTTTCTTCGTCATCGCCCCCCGACTACGCGGCTATGAACCGTCTTCACAGCCATCAGATGGCGACTACAGCTTGATCGCTCTCGCTGGCGACGTGACGGCGATGGCCGCACAACTCGAAGCTGAAGAAGTCCATCTCATCGGTCATGACTGGGGAGCAGCTATCGCCTATGTAGCGGCTGCGTCGTCTCCGGAATCCTTTGTCTCGATTGCCACGATCGCCGTTCCTCATCTCGCGCGCATCCCGCAGTCGGTCAGGCGAGTACCGCTCCAACTTGTGAAGTCGTGGTACATGACGTTCTTCCAGCTTCGTTGGCTGGCCGACCATGTTGTTTCACGAAACCACTGGGCGTTGCTCCGAAGGCTGTGGCGGTGGTGGTCTCCCGCCTATGAGATCGACGACGATCACTGGCGAGAGCTCATGACGACCTTCGGTGCGCCCGGCGTTCGCTCTGCGATGCTGGCGTACTACCGTCAGAACGCGACGCCGGGAATCTTGCTCGGACTTCGCAAGACCGAAGCGATGCGCCTCACCTCGGTTCCGGTCAGAACGCTGGCCATCACCGGGTCCGACGACGGGTGCATCGACACTCGGATGTTCGACAAGGGGATGTTCGACGACGACTTTCCCGCTGGGATGCGCGTCGAACGCATCGAGGGTGCCGGTCATTTCGTGCAACTCGAGAAGCCCGACAGAGTCAACGAACTGCTCCTCGACTGGATCGGACACGCGTGACCACACCCAACATCGTCTTTCTGTTTCTCGACAACCTCGGCTACGGCGAGTTGGGTTGCTACGGCGGGGGAGTAGTGCGTGGTGCGCCGACGCCGCGTATCGACGCGTTGGCGGCCCAGGGTTTCCGATCGACGAACATGAACATGGAGGCGCAGTGCACGCCGTCTCGTTCTGCGGTGATGACGGGCCGCATCCCGGTGCGGTCAGGGACGACTCGCATTCCCCAACCGGGGCAACTGAGCGGACTCGTGGCCTGGGAAGTGACCATTGCCGAGTTGCTGTCGAGGCAGGGCTACGCGACCGCGCACTTCGGGAAGTGGCATCTCGGAGACGCCCCAGCCCGTCAACCGCATGCTCGTGGGTTCGATGAGTGGTGTGGCCTGCTCGAGACTCACGATTCGTCTCTCTGGCATCAGTCGCCTGGTTTCGACTCGGCAGGGGTCGAAGAGGAGCATCTGTGGGAGGGCGCGGCTGGCTCTCCAAGCGTGTCGCTCGGTCCATACGGAACCGAAGAGCGCCGTCACTTCGACGCGGACATGTTCGCGAGAACCACCGCCTTCATCGACAGGGCCGTTGCCGATGGGCGACCGTTCTTTGCGTACATGCCGGTCGCGTTTCCTCATTTCCCCTCGCTTCCTCATCCCGACTTCGCAGGGATCACCGGTAACGGGGACTTCGCGGATTCGTTTGTCGAGATCGACACGCGGGTCGGCCTGCTGCTCGACCACATCGACGAACTCGGAATCGCCGACGACACGGTTTTCGTCCTCACCAGCGACAACGGTGCAGAGGACACGCTGCCGTGGCGGGGCTGGACGGGGCCATGGGGTGGGTCGTACTTCACCGCGATGGAGGGATCGCTTCGCGTCCCATTCATCGTCAGGTGGCCGGGACGGATTGCACCCGGCCTGACCAGCAATGAGATCTGTCATGCCGTAGACCTGTTCACGACGTTCGCGTCGATGGGGGGAGCGACTGTCCCCGATGATCGGCCGATCGATGGGGTCGATCTGGTGCCGTTCCTCACCGGTGAGCGCACAGAGTCCGGTCGAGAATCCGTCTTGTGTTTCGTCGGCGACGACCTTCACGCCGTGAAGTGGCGTAACTGGAAGCTTCACCTGATCTGGCAGGAATACATGCTCGATCCTCCCGTGAAACTCAGCGTGCCGAGGGCGTTCAATCTCTACGACGACCCTCGCGAACGCCATGACATCTTCTTGCCCGCCAACACCTGGGTGCGGAAGCCGGCCATGGAAGTCGTTGCCGACTTTCAGAGTTCGCTCGCCAGCCACCCGATCATCACTCCTGGCACACCTGATCCGTATTGTCCGTAGTCCCGATCCCTGGCAGATCACACCACACAGGAGCCAGTCATGCAGGCTGCAATTCTCGAAGAAGCACCGGGTGAACTGGTCGTCGACACGGTCTCAGTCGACAGACCCATCGACGACGAGGTGCTCATCCAGACCATGGCCTGCGGGCTGTGTCATAGCGATCTGCACATCATCGACGGCACGATGGCGTTTCCGCTACCTGCGATTGCCGGGCACGAGGCTGCCGGAACTGTGCAGGCTGTTGGCCCGAACGTCACCGAGTTCGCCGTCGGTGACAGGGTGGTTGGCTGTTTGTCGACGTTTTGCGGCACATGCCTCGAGTGTCATGTTGGCCGAACGTGGGCCTGCGTGCGTCGGGGAGCGCTGAACCTCGCTCCGACTCGGGCACCGCGACTGACGCGCAATGGCGAGAAGATCATGCAGATGGCTGGGCTCGGTGGCTTTGCCGAAGAGATGCTGGTCCATCGCAACTCGATAGTGAAGGTCCCAGACGAGCTTCCTCTCGACCGGGGCGCATTGCTCGGATGTGCGGTGATGACTGGTGTCGGCTCGGTGTTCAACGGCGCAAAGGTCGAGCCAGGGTCGACCGTCGCCGTCATCGGTTGCGGTGGGATCGGATTGAACGTCATCCAGGGCGCTGTGCTCGCAGGAGCCGAACGTGTCATCGCGGTCGACATTCACGCCGAGAAACTCGGGTTGGCACGCGTATTCGGAGCGACCGAAACGGTGAACGCTTCAGAAGTCGATCCGGTCGGAACGGTCGTCGAGATGACATCCGGAGGAGTTGACTACTCGTTCGAGGCCATCGGGAATACGAAGACCATGGCCCAAGCCTACGGGATGCTCGGTATGGGCAGGACGGCGTACATGATCGGTATCGCACCTGAGGGCACGACGCTCGAGATCCCGGCGTCGCCGATCGCCCGCGTGGCGAAAGGGGTGCAGGGCCTGAACATGGGATCCAACTCGTTCAAACGCGACATCCCGATGTTGGCGAACCTGTATCTCCAGGGTCGGCTGCTGCTCGACGAGCTGATAGCAGCACGCATCGGACTCGACGGAATCAACGAAGCGTACGATCGCATGCGCAAGGGCACCGAAGCTCGATCGGTGATCGTCTTCGACTGAACACAGCTCCCTGGTCGAGCTGGCGTCATTCAGAGGTCGGACCACCACTGAAGTCGGGAGCCCTGCGCTCGCGGTGGCTGGCGACGCCCTCGGCGGAGTCGGGCCCTTGGAACCCGAGAAACTCATAGGCCAGCGAGGCATCGAACGCAGGCTCGAACATGCGATAGGCGTGATTCAAGGTGCGCTTCGTCCACCTGATGGCTTGCTGCGCTCCGTTCGAGAGCTCGCGGGCCACCTGCAGCGCCTCGTCGAGCACGACGTCGTCCTCGACGCACAACGATACGAGCCCGATCCGATCGGCTTCCTCGCCGGTCATGTCGCGACATGTCAACAGGTAGTACTTGGCCTTCGCCATGCCGCACAGCAGTGGCCAACAGATGGCTGCGTGGTCCCCGGCCGCAACGCCGAGCCGTGTGTGCCCGTCGATGATCCTCGCGTTCTTGCCAACCACCGAAACATCGGCGAGGAGACCGGCAACGAGTCCGGCACCAACCGCAGGTCCCCAGATCGCCGATACGATCGGCTTCGAGCAGTTGATGATGTTCAGGACCAGGTCGCGCGCTTCGCGCAGCACCCGTAGGCCGGTGTCGTAGTTCTGTCTGATGTCGTCGATGAGGTCGAAGCTGCCGCCGGCACTGAACCCCTTGCCGGATCCTGCCAGAAGCGCGACGCGAACTTCGGGGTCGCGGTCGATCGCGAGCCAGACCTCGCCGAGTTCGCGGTGCTTTTCAGGATCGACGGCGTTCAGACCGGGCCCCTCGAGCGTCATCATCAGCACGCCTGGCTCGGGGTTCGAGAACGTGAGGCTGGGGAATTCTTCTTGGTAACGCTCGATCATGTCGTGCTCCTCGTGGATCGGGTTGATCAAGACATCGTCAAACCGCCGGACACCGACAGTGTCTGGCCGGTGACGAAGCCTGCTGCTTCGGATGTCAAGTAGGAGACGGCGGACGCGATCTCTGCCGGTTGGCCGATGCGCTTCATCGGTACCGCTCTCGCCATTGCTCCAATGACTCTCTCGCCGCCGTCGCTTGCCTCGACGATGCCGTCGAGCAGTGGCGTGTCGGTCGGGCCGGGGCAAACGATGTTCGCGGTGATGCCGCGCCTGGCCACCTCTCTCGCCATTGTCTTGGTGAACGAGATGACGCCGCCCTTTGCCCCCGAGTACACAGCCTCGAGCGACGACCCGACCCTCGCTGCGTCGGAGCTGATGTTCACCATGCGTCCCCAGCCAGCTTCGATCATCGCCGGAAGACAGGCGTGAGTGGTGCGGAGCATCCCCTTGAAGTTGATGTCGATGACCCTGTCCCAGAAGGCCTCGTCGGTTTCGAGGAACGGCATGAGTTCGTCCCAGCCCGCGCAGTTGACGAGGATCTCTATTGGGCCGAGCTCGTCGACTACCTCGATGTGTCCCGACGTGACCGAGTCGGTACTTGTGATGTCCATGGCGACGGCAACGGCGATCCCACCGCCGGCGTTGATGGCCTCAGCGGTGGCAAGCGCGCCGGCGAAATTGATGTCGGCGACCGCGATTCGGCGACCGTCGCCGGCGAGCGCCATGCAGATTTCGCGCCCGATCCCGCTCCCGCCTCCGGTGACAAGCGCGATCCGTCCGCTCATGCTGCGGCCACCGCCCCCGCGACTTCGGCCCATCTCGCACGTTGGTGCTCGTCGCGCAAGATCTCGTCTCGGCCCATGTACATGATGAGCCTCGACGCCGCACCGCTGTATCTCGAAACGAGTGCGTTCGGCAGCTCGTCCCACGTAGCGATGACGGCGTAGTGATCGAGCATCTCATCGGTGATCGTGTCGGTCATTCCCTGGATGTCGCCTGCCTTCAGCTTCTCGTTCAGCGTTGCCGAGACGCCCTCGAACCCGAGATCGTCGAACTGGAACGCGTAGTTTTTCGTGCTTCCGTAGAACGCGATCTGTGTCTTGGTCCTCGCGATGTACGGCGCCCGTTCTTCAGGCGTATCTCCCGGGCAGGCGAATACCGGAATGAGCAGATCGATCTTTGACCCATCTCTTCCGACCCTGGCTGCCCCTGCCGTCAAACCGGGCAGCAGCCGGTTCTCGATGTAGTGCATCGAATGCAGCGGATGAACATGGATGCCGTCGGCGACCTCGCCTGCGACCCGTGTCATCACAGGGCCAACCGCCGAGATGTCGACCTTCATCTCATGGTCGTGTGGTGCTGGCGACCAGTTGGTCGGCAGGAGCGACATGGCGTAGAAGTCGCCGTCGTGCGAGAGCCGTTCTTCTCGATTGAACGCTCTGAAACATGCCTTCACAGCAAGCACGTAGTCGCGCAACCTCGCGGCCGGCCGATCGAACTCCGATGAGTAGCGTCGCTCGATGTGCGCTTTGACCTGGCTTCCGAGGCCAAGCCGGAAACGCCCGCTGGTGTTGGCGGCCAGCTCGTGAGCAACTGCTGCTGCCACCATCGGGCTGCGGGGAAAGGCGACAGCGATGCCGGTGGTGAAGTAGAGCTCGTCGGCGGCCATTGCTGCGGCCGCAATCTGCATCCACGGAACTTGGCTGGTCTCGGTGAAGCAGAGTCCGGAAAATCCGGCCGCCTGAGCTGTGCGAGCGAGTTCGGCCGCTTCACTCCACGACGCAGAGCCAGTCATGAGATCGATTTCCACGAGTCCCTCCAGGTTCGACCGGACCGACTCTATGGGTTCTCCCACTTCCGGTGTGACTCCGGTGAATGGGTCACTTCCGAGCGAACCCAAGTACTTTGTAGTGATCCATCGTCAATCGGGGGACGAGATGACCGACCTGATGCCAGCCGAGTACGCGCTCGACGCGAAATATCGGGAGGAGAGTGGCAGCTTCTTCTACACCGGTATCCACGCACTCGTGCGGGTGCCGATCGACCAGATGATCGCGGACCGTCGTGAAGGCCTCAACACCGCCACGTTCATCTCCGGGTATCAGGGTTCGCCGCTGGGTGGTTTCGACAAAGAGCTCATCAGCCACAAGGCGATCATGGATGCTCTCAACATCATCCACAAGCCAGGTCTCAACGAAGAGCTTGGCGCCACGGCGGTCATGGGCAGCCAGGCCTCTGCAACATTCCCTGGACAGAAGTTCGACGGCGTTCTCGGTATTTGGTACGGCAAGGCGCCAGGGCTTGACAGAGCTGGTGACGCCATCCGCCACGCCCAGTACGCGGGTACCAGCGAGCATGGCGGGGTGTTGGCCTTGACCGGCGATGATCCTGCGAACAAGTCCTCGACACTTCCTTCAGCCTCAGAGGCAACGATCGCCGACCTGCACATGCCGATTTTGCAGCCAGGCAACGTGCAGGAGGTCATCGACCTCGGGCGACACGGCATTCACCTGTCACGGACTGCAGGTCTGTGGACCTCGATCAAGATCGTCACATCGGTCGCCGACGCGTCCGGCACCGCCGAGATCGGCACCGATCGAGTAAAGGCACTGGTGCCCGAGTTCGAGTGGAACGGCAAGCCGTATCGTCCTCGACCGAATGGGAATCTGGCTGGAGGCCCTGCGCTTCGTATCGAGGAAGAGATCTACGAAGCGAGGCTGCCGCTCGCACTTCGGTACGGCCAGGACAACGATCTGAATCGCATCACGATCCCCACTGGCGACGCCTGGCTGGGCATTGTCGCGTCTGGTCGCTGTTATCACGAGATCCTAGAAGCTGCCCACGTGCTCGGTCTTTCCGAACGCGGTCTTGCCGACAACGGCATTCGCTTGCTGCAGATGTCGATGCCGTTCCCGTTCGATCGATCGCTCGTTCGCCACTTCGCCAAAGGCCTCGAGCAGATCCTCGTCGTCGAGGAGAAGCGACCGTTCATCGAGAGCCAACTGCGCGAGGCGCTGTACGGCACATCGACCCAGCCACAGATCTTCGGTAAGCGCGACCGTGATGACAGGCTTCTGGTCAAGAGTCATGGCGCTCTCGATGCCGACTCTCTCGTCGAGCCACTCCGTAGGACGCTGCTGACGAAGCTCGACCGTTCGAAGCTGCGATCGAGCGAGGAGCCTCGTATCTCCGTCAGTGGCGGTCGCAAGATGCTCAACATGTTGCCGACCAGGACGCCGTACTACTGCTCGGGATGCCCACATTCCACCGGCACCAAGGCGCCCGCTGATTCACTCGTTGGGGGTGGCATTGGTTGTCACGGCCTCGTCGGCCTCATGACGCCGGAGCGCGTCGGTACCGTTATGGGCAACACCCAGATGGGCGGCGAGGGTGTGCACTGGATCGGCATCGAGCCATTCGTCGACGTGGACCATTTCATTCAGAACCTCGGCGACGGGACCTTCGCCCACTCGGGCTCGCTGGCTATTCGCGCTGCCGTCGCCGCCGATTCACACATCACGTTCAAGGTCCTTTACAACGGTGCCGTCGCCATGACTGGTGGCCAGGACGCTCCTGGTGCAATGAGTGTGCCGAACCTGTGCAAGGCGCTGCAGGCCGAAGGCGTCACCCGTGTCATCGTCACCACCGACGATCTCAGCACCTACCGAGGGGTCGACATGCCGGCCGGGGTCGATGTCTGGGACCGCGAGAAGATCATCGAAGCGCAGGAGATTCTCCGCGAGGAGAAAGGCGTCACCGTTCTCGTTCATGACCAGGCATGTGCTGCCGAGAAGCGTCGTGATCGAAAGCGCGGTCTGGTGGCCGATCCACCTGAGCGCATCGTCATCAACGAGCGTGTGTGCGAAGGTTGCGGCGACTGCGGAGTGCAGTCGAACTGCCTGTCGGTCCAGCCGATCGAGACAGAGTTCGGCCGCAAGACCCAGATTCATCAATCGTCGTGCAACAAGGACTATTCGTGTGTCGCCGGCGACTGTCCGTCGTTCATGACGGTGGTACCGAAGAAGAAGGCCGACAAGGCTTCGCGTGACAAGGGCGGCGCCCGACGGGTGCCGCAGCTCGACGTGTCGAAGCTGCCAGAGCCGACGATGTTGGTTCCCACTGACGATTGCACGATCCGCATGCCTGGTGTCGGTGGAACTGGGGTGGTCACGACCTCGCAGATGCTCGGAACCGCTGCGACACTCGACGGTAAGTACGTCGGAGGCCTTGATCAGACCGGTCTTTCGCAGAAGGCCGGTCCTGTGGTGTCGGACCTCAGGATCACGATCGAACCGGTAGAGGGCACGAACAAGGTGACGGCCGGGTCCGCCGATGTCTACCTGGTGTTCGACTTGCTGGTCGGGCTCGCTCCGCAGAACCTGTCAGGCGTCTCTGCCGACCGCACGGTCGCGGTGATCTCGACGTCGAAGACCCCGACTGGTGAGATGGTGCGTGACGTTCACGCCGAGTTCCCAGATCTCGGGCCGCTGATGGAACAGCTCGACGGGGAGACCCGCGCCGAGCACAACCGGTATTTCGACGCCATTGCCGTCACTGAGGGACTCTTTGGCGAGTCGACAACGGCCAACACGTTCCTTCTCGGAGTAGCGTTTCAGCTGGGTGCTATTCCGATTTCGCAGGGAGCACTCGACCAGGCGATCGAGCTCAACGGAGCGGCCGTTGTTGCGAACAAGGCTGCGTTCCACTGGGGTCGTCAGTGGGTCATCGATCCACAGGTCGTTCGCGACGCATCGATCACCGCCGAAGATCATTTGCCGAAGCTGTCGAAGGCACTTGAAGCCGCTATCGAGGCTGCAGGTATCGCTCAAGGCGAGGTTGGGCGGCTGGTGAAGCTGCGTGCGGCCGATCTCACCGAGTACCAGAACGAGAAGTACGCAAGGACCTACGTCGACGCCGTCGAGACAGCCGCCGCGGCAGGCCACGATGCCTACACCGAGGCGGTGGCCCGCTACGCCTACAAGCTGATGGCCTACAAGGACGAGTACGAGGTTGCCCGTCTTCTGCTCGAGGATTCGGCCAAGCTGAACGTGTCGAACGCTGTTGGCGACAACATGAAGGTGAAGTGGAACCTCCATCCGCCGATGCTGCGAGCCATGGGCCGCGACAAGAAGATGTTGCTCGGCAAGTGGTTCACGCCGGCACTGGCGTCTCTGAAACCGGCCAAGCGTCTGCGCGGCACCCCGTTCGATCCGTTCGGTAGGGCGAAGGTCCGAAAGGTAGAACGCGAGCTGATGGCCGACTACCTCGATCTCATCGCCCGTCTTTCGCCGACGGTCAGCGCCGACAACGCGAAGCTCGCCACCGAGTTGATGAGTCTTCCCGACGGTGTCCGCGGCTACGAAGACATCAAGCTCAACAACGTCGAGCACTACAAGTCAGAACAGGCCCGTCTCAAGTCTCAGCTCGGCCTCTAGTCGAGCCACAGGAGCCGAGGGCGGGCGCAGGTCGCAATGGGACTTCTGGTCTGACCCCTCGTCCTCACTTCGTACGTTCGGCCTCTGCGGAGTGGACGCCCAGTCGGCTGACGGCCATCGCGCACATGTCGGGCCGTAGTCGGCCAGCGTGAACGCAATCTGGCTCTGACACCGATTGCGCTAAGGGCGTTCGTGGGGACGGCGCGGGGTTTCGAGGTCGGGCCGGTCGGGTTGGGTGACGTCCTCGACTCGAACGGGGCTCCAGGTGACGGCTCCGTCTTCGCCGTCAGGAATGGGTGGGTTGCCCTCGACGGTCACGCGTTCCATGCGGCGGCGCTGCGGCCAGTAGTCGTGCGGTGCGTAATGTTGCACCGATCGGTTGTCCCACATGACGAGGGTCCCAGGGTCCCACGACACGCGTAGCTGATGTTCGGGTCGCGTGGTCTGCTGGATCAGCAGTTCGAGGATGGCTCGACCCTCGTCGTCTGGTAACTCGTTGATGTGTTCGGTGAAGTGTCGGTTGACGTACAGGACTCGTTTGCCGGTGAACGGATGGACCGACACCACAGGATGGCTCGGGTGGGGGAACTCCTCCTCGACGGCGTGGAGGCGCTTCATCCCTTCCGAGTCGCCGGCGAACATTTTGGCGAACCGTCCGAACCCGTGGTGTGCGGTCAGGCCAGCGATGAGACGTTGCAGCCGGTCGCTCAGGCCCTCGTACGCGGCTCGCATCGAGCAGAACATCGTGTCGCCGCCGAGCTCGGGTGTGATGATCGCCTTCAGAATCGTGAACTTCGGCGGAGCTGGTCTATAGGTCTCATCGGCATGCCAGATGTCGGTGAGTGGAGGAGACGTGTCCTTCGAGTAGTCGAGAACGATAAGTTCCGGCGCCTCGGCTGCGGTCGGGGAAAACGGCGACACCGCCAACGCCCCGAACAACCGTCCGAAGCGGAGCTGGGCCTCTGCCGAGATCGGTTGGTGGGGAAACACGAGCACCTCGTGTTCGGCCAGCAGCGTTTCGATCTCACGAGCCCCGGCGTCGGAGAGATCTGACAGATCGACGTCGGTGACGCTGGCTCCGAGAACTGGTCCGATACGGACCGCCTTCACGACGTCAGCCGATCGCTGACGCGATGGCGGCTTCGAGGTCCTGTGGATTGAATCCCCACGGCCCTTCGTCGCCCTGGAACGTGATCCGGCCATCGGTGCCTACGAGGTACAAGCGATCGGGCAGCGCACCGTACGCGGAGGCCAGGCGGTCGTCGATCGGATCGATGACGACGGGCATGTCGATGTTCAGACGCAACGCGCATGCTGTGGCGACTTCGACCCGCTCTTCATCGGACGTGGGATCGGCGAACAGTACGTTGTCGTCGATGTTCATGTCGACCTGCCATCCATCTGTGGGATGGGCTTCGCAGATGTAGACGACGAGGAATCGGATCTGACCGTCGTACTTGGCGGCCATGTCGTGGAGGGCGCCCAACTGGCGCCGGAAAGGAGGTCAGGTGTAGCTACCGAATATCAGAGCGACGGGGGTGTTCGCGGCGACGCTCTGAAGGTGGAAGACCTCATCGGTCTCGACTCTGGCTCCTGTTGAGAAATCGAACACCGGCAGCTCGAAGTCGGGAGCCTCGTCGCCGGCTTCAACGTCGGCAGTCCGTAGTTGCCTGGTTCGCTCGAGTGCATGGACCTCGGTGTAGGTCATGGCCGAGTCGGCCGGCGTGAACTGCGCGACCATCGCCTCGATGTCCGCTGGATCGGGGCCTGAGGCGGTGGCCTTCGGTTCGGTGTCGGTCACGTCAGTCCCCAAAGATTCGCTCGAAGTTCTCACTGTAGAACTTTGACTTGTCGTCGTCCGATGCGCCATCTAGGAAGCCCTCGAAGCGCTCGATCGGGTTCTTGCTTCCCTCGTGGTGCGGGTAGTCACTCGAGAAGAGATACAGCCCTGCGTGCGACTCGCGGATGAGTTCGCCGACGTCCTCGTACACATAGGGCGTAAATGCGAGGTGCTCGCTGACGATCGCGGTCGGTGTCCTGCTCAGCGAGCCGAGTTCAGGTTCCTTTTTCCAGATCGCTGCCGACCATTCGAGGCGGCGTAACCAGCTCGGAACCCACCCGGCTCCGAGTTCGACTGCAGCGCCTCTCAGCGCGCGGTGCCGTTCGAACACGCCGTCGAAGATCATGGCGCCGAGAAAGAGTTCGACGTTGTGGTGCAGGGCGATCATGTCCTTGCCGCGCACGTTCTCGCCGCCGCCCTGCCAGTCGGCGGGAGTGGGCCGACCGGTGTTCATCCATGCCGTGGGCAACTGCAGCGGGTGGCCTCCGACATGTAGAACGAAGGGGACCTGGGCGTCTGCAAGTAGGGCCCACACGGGATCGAGATCGTCGTGGCCGGGCGACCGACCTCCGCAGTCGCGATGTGCGACCCAGGCCGCGGCCAGGCCGAGGTCGATGATCTGTGCGGCAGCGGTCAGGGCACAGGCGGGGTCCTCGAGCGGGAGCATGCCGACGCCCATGAGGCGGTCGTCGTTCTCACAGAAGTCGGACATGGCTCTGTTGTGAGCCTCGGCCGCTCCGTACATGACATCGGTGTCGGGATGATGCAGTGCGTGCCCTGGGCTGAACGTCGTGAAGACCAGCTGCTTGTGAAAGCCGAGCTGATCGAGGGCCATCGTTCGCTCTTCACGGTTGAAGGCTCCGAGCGCCTGGTAGCCCTTCGGTCCTGAGATGAGCTGGTCGCCAAGGGCGACCATCTGGGCGACCTTGTCTTCGGCGTGGCCTTCTCGTCGAATGATCTCAGTGAAGCCAGTCGATGTCTTGCCCTGATTTCCGCCGACGATCGGCGCCAGCTTGGTCTTCAGTTCGTCGTCCGCGTAGTCGCGGATGAAGTCGGGTCGCTCCATGATGTGACTATCGGCGTCGAAGTACGTCCTGCCCTGCGCATAGGGCATTGGCATCACCTCCTGTGTGTGATTCACCAGTCTTCCAGTCCGAGCACATCGACCTCTAGTTTGAGCTCATGGGGAACGTTCCTGTCATCACCTCGGATCAACACAACATGTTCGTGCTCGGGTGTGGTGGGGATGATCATGCGCGGAGACCGAATATCGATGCGCTTGCAACAACCGGTATGGTCGAAGACACCATCGCGATCCTCTCCAACGAACTCGGCGACATGCTCGGCGGGTATTCGGTGCCGAGTGAGGAGATGATCGAGATTGCTCGCGTAGGAGTTGGATCGTGATTCGCCATATCACCAACGACGAACTTGCCAGATACCGAGCAGACGGTGTGGCGAAGCTTCCCGGCTTCATCGACGCGGAGCAGGTGGCGGCGATGCTGGTGGCGCTCGACGAGCAGGTCGCCAACCCGGGACGATGGGTGACGAAGTCGCACTATCACTCTGACCGTGCCTTCGGCCTCGGTGTCCCAGAGCTGCGTGACTATCTGCTCGACCCGGTGTTGGGTGAGAACGTGGCGCGGGCCATGGGATCTTCGAGCGCACGATTCTTCTTCGACCACATGTTCGTCTTCGAGCCCAACACGCCCGTCGACGACCACTACTGGCATCAAGACCTGCCCTTCTGGCCGGTCGACGGTCAGCATGTCGTGTCGATCTGGCTCAGCCTCGTCGACTGCACACCGGAGTCATCTGCCCTCAAGTTTGTGCGCGGCACCCATACCGAGCAGCGCTTCTATCCGCCTCTCGGATTCGACGGCTCACCGATGGTTGGCGACCTGGGTGAACTTGCCTCCCATGCCATCGACGTTCGCGATCTGTTTCATGAACATCAGGCCCCGCCGTTTCACGAAAATCCCGAGCAACACGGCGTGATCGAGTTCAGCTACGAGGCAGGCGATGCCGTGCTGTTCAGCACGAGGATCGTGCACTCGTCGGGTGGGAACCGATCGCTGACCGATCGGCGGGTCGCGTACTCAGCCAGGTACGTCGGTGACGATGCCCGCCTCGTGCTGCGACGGGGTGTGTTCCAAGACCCGGCCCTGCTCCCCGAAGAGGACCAACCTTTCGAAATCGGCGCCCCCTTGACGAGTCGTCGCTACCCGATCGTCTACGAAGCGCATCGGAAGTAACAAGGGCCGGCCGTTGTCACCGCCAGGGCCTCGATCGAGTGTTTGGTCTTTTACGCGATGTAGGTGGGGCGGAAGCTCGGGCTGGCGTGGGCGATCATCGATTCGGTGAGGCGGTCGCTCATCTCGCGCCGCAGTGAAGTGGCGTCGCTGTCGAGCCACTTGTTCTCGCACTCGTCTGGGTCGTTGTCGAGGTCGTAGAGATCGTGGCGATCGAGGTTCTGGTATCTGGTGATCCTGGCGTCCTTCGTGATCAGCGTCCGCATGCGTGGCTGGACGCCGGCGTTCAAGCCGTCGCGAATCTGGTCCTCCTCGATGAGGATGTCGTCACGTAACTCGATTGTCGGATCATCGAGCACCGGTACGAGGCTCTTCCCCTGCGAGCCGTAGTAGCCGTCGACGTCGCACAGGTCGAGAATCGTGTCGCCGAGGTCCAGCGAGCAGATGAGAGAGTTGCTCTTCCCGGCATCGATGCCAGGGCCGGAGATCGTGAACGGCACCCTGATGCAGCCGTCGTAGTGGGCGAACATCTTCAAGATGAGGCCGTGGTCACCGAACATGTCGCCATGGTCCGACGTGAAGATGACCACCGTGTTGTCGGCTTGGCCAGAAGCCTCGAGAGAGGCCAGTACCTTGGCGATGCCGTCGTCGACCATGGTGATGGCGCCGAACTGGGCGGCGCACGCATGGCGGAACTGGTCTTCGTTGAGCGACTTGAGTTTCGGCGACTCGTCGAGTTGACCGCGGACCTCCATCAGTCGCTGAAGGTGCGGCGCCGACGCCGTGTGTGGGTCGTTGAACGTCACAGGTATGTCCATGTCGGCAGGGTCATACATATCCCAGTACCTGCCTGGCGGCGTGAACGGATGGTGCGGATCCGGGTACGAGCACTGGAGGAACCACGGCTCTTCGTCGCCGGACCTCTGCTCGATCCACGAAACAGATCGCTCGGTGACGTAACTCGTCGGGTAAAGCTCTTCTGGCATCGATGGTTTCCGGACTTCACCCCAGCCGGAGTACACCTCGGCCGCGTTCTCAGAACCTCTGATGTTGCGCCAGTCACAGCCGTTGTCCCGAAGCCAACCGATGTAGTGGCCGCTGCATCGGTCGCCATGGTCAACCACGATCTCGACGTGGTCGAAGCCGTAGTAGTCGTCCGGATACTCGACCTCTTCGCGGAGGTGCCGGTCGATGTGTTCGAGGTGATCCCAGCCAGGAGGCATGCCGTCGTCGATGGCCTGTTCGGAGAACCGTTGGTCGAACATCTTCTTGGCGAGGTCTGGCGCCAGTCCGAAGTTCTGAAGGTGGCCCTTGCCCACCAGACCGGTTCTGTATCCGTCGCTCCTGAGCCGCTTCACGAAGGTGTTGGCGCGCCAGTCAAGGGCGATCCCGTTGTGGCGTGTGCCGTGGACCGATGGGTATCGGCCGGTCATGATCGAGCAGCGATTGGGCTGGCAGAGCGGATTCGACACGAACGCGTGGCTGAATACCATGCTCCGCGCTGCCAAATCGTCGAGCGTCGGTGTCTGGACGGTCGAGTTGCCGCCGAAGCCCGTGTGGTCTGGACGATGTTGATCGGTCATGATCAGGAGTACGTTCGGGCGAGGCATCTCCCCAGTGTTCCAGGTGGCCGGTCGAGGTCGCGCCAGTATCCCGCGCTGTTGCCGGGATGGTGGTCGACACATGGTGGATTGGTGTGCCGGCGTACCGATACGGTGCGGTGGCGCGCCAGTTCGGGAGCGTGGGGGAGGGTCATGACCTGAGATGAAGTTGTTCTCTCACAAGAAGCGGCCTGTGCACCTCGGTCCATATCCGCTCGAACGATTGAAGCGGATCGGCGATCCCGGCTCCCAGCCGCCGGGGCTGAACGGGGCAGTGCCGGAGTCGCCACGCGAGAACGCGGAGCCTGGCGAACTCGCGGTCGACAGTGCCTTTGCGACGTACTTCGACCTCTTCGACCAACGCAGGACTGGCGAGATCGCACCTGAGGCTCCTGTCACCACCGACCCGGTCGAGGTTGCGAAGAACCTGAAGTCGGGTCTCTACTTCCTCGACGCAGACATGGTCGGCTGTGGCCTCGTTCCTGACGAAGCATGGACAGGGGGGAAGGCACCTCACCGGAACGCGGTCGTGACACTTGTCGCCTTCAGTCGGAAGAATCGCAAGCCTCAACCTGGCGACGAGTGGATCGACGGGACTCGGCAGGCCAATGCCGACATCAGGGCGGCCGAGCTGTCGACGATCACTGCCTCGTACCTGCGAAACCTCGGGTTCGACGCGACCGCTCACACGGCGATGACGTCCGACGTCGATCTGGGTCGGGTCGCTCTTCAGGTGGGCCTGGTCGAAGTTGTCGACGGTGAGCTTCTGGCGCCGTACCTCGGAACTGGTTTCGGTCTTTCAGTCGTCACCACGAACGCGCCCGTCGCTCCCGATGCACCGCTGGCTCGACGGGGAATCGTCGACCGACTGCGGTCGACCGACGGGTTCGGCTGGCTGTTGGGCCGCGGCGGCACGCGAGCCCGAATCGGTCGACTCAATGGGGATCATCGTCCGTTGCACAAGGGTCGCTACCCCATGGAGAAGATCAAACGGGTCGACGAGCCGACCACGTTGATCATCGAGGACGAGGTACCGCGTGTACCGGTGCGGGCGGGCGGGTTCCCACGGGCTGCGAACGGCGACATGGGCCCGAAATTCGCAGAGGACGTGAAGGTCTTTGCATACAAGACCCCGCAGGCACAGTCCTACATCCAGCAGATTCGCAGCATGGTGCCATTCCAGGACGGCGACGTCGCGCCGGAGGTTCATCCTTCGACCACCGACCCCAGCCGAAACAGTGACGCTCTCAAGGCGCTGGCTCATCACCTCGGTAGCGACATGGTTGGTGTGTGTGAAGTCCCCGAATACGCCTGGTACTCGCATCGGGGTGACGGCAGTGTCATCGATCCGTACCACCGGAACGCGATCGTGATCCTGCTCGATCAGGGATACGAAACGATGGAAGGAGCCAGCGGAGACGACTGGGTGAGTGGGGCCCAGTCGATGCGTGCGTATATGCGCAGCGCTCAGATAGCGGGCATCATCGCGGAGCACATCCGCTCGCTCGGATATGGCGCGCGCAGTCAGACGAACGCGTCGAGCGACGTGCTGCACATCCCACTCGTGCTCCACGCAGGCCTCGGCGAACTGAGTCGCATAGGTGAGCTCGTCCTCAACCCGTTCGTCGGCCCGCGATTCAAGTCGGTCGTGGTCACCACCGACATGCCGATCACGCCCGACAAGCACATCGATTTCGGCCTCCAGGACTTCTGCAACAAGTGCACGAAATGCGCCCGCGAGTGCCCGTGCGGAGCCATCGAGTTCGGCGACAAGATCATGTTCAACGGCTACGAGATGTGGAAGCCGGACATGGAGAAGTGCACGAAATACCGACTCGGCAACCTCAAGGGCGCGGCCTGCGGCCGGTGTATGAAGACGTGCCCATTCAACATCGAAGGTGTGCTCGCTGAGCGATCGGTTCTGTGGTCGGCCATCAACCTGCCGTTTACCCGACGGTGGATCGCGATGCTGGATGACAAGGTCGGCAACGGATCTATCAACCCGATCAAGAAGTGGTGGTGGGATCTCGAGTGGAAGGATGGCCGAGCCATCGAGCCATCCAAGGGTACGAACGCCCGTGAGCTCGATATGAACGGTGGCCGCATTGCCAGCAAGCAGAAGGTGGCGCTGTACCAGGCTGGGTTCAACCCGCCAGGTGATGCCATAGGCGTTCCGGTGAAGCTGATCCGCAAAGAAGCAGTAGCGCGTAGGGACCATGCAGAATCACCGGAGGCTGCGCGCCGAAGAGTGGCAGCAGCTGGGAAGAAATGATGCTCGACAATCGAACCCAGTTCCCCGAGATCGCCCGGTGAGGATCTCGAGGGCAACGATGTCAACAGTTGGTTGACTCCGACACCAAAGCCCTCGTGCTGTTCGACGAGTCCCATCATCGGTCTGACGTGCCGCGACATCTTGAAGATGGTCGCGTTCTCGAAATTTGCCGCTTCCCGTACCTGAATGCTCCCGACTACTCGTAGGGGAGGCCGACATACTGCTCGGAGAGAGCGGTTTGGGCAGCACGCGACGTCGAAAGGTACCCGAGTTCCTGTTCCTGGGCTCGCTGGTCGAACGCAGTCTGGTCGGGGAATCGATGTAACAGACTCGTGAGCCACCACGAGAAACGAACCGCACCCCATACTCTGCGGAGCGCCATAGCGCTGTACGACTCAAGGTAGTCGTCCTCGCCGGCGTAGTGATCGACGATTGCTCTAGACAGGTAGCGAACGTCGGAAACGGCGAGGTTGAGTCCCTTCGCCCCTGTCGGAGGAACGATGTGCGCCGCGTCGCCGGCGAGATACAAGCGGCCGTAACTCATCGGTTCTGCGACGTAGCTCCTCAGCGGGGCGATCGATTTCTCGATCGAAGGACCGGTCTGGATCTGGGTTGCCATGTCGTGCGGAAGGCGGTCGAACAGCTCGGCCCAGAAGCGGTCATCGCTCCACTCGTCGACGCTGTCGGTCAACGGGCACTGCACGTAGTACCGGCTGAGCATCTGATTACGCATCGAACACAACGCGAACCCTCTGCTCGAGTTGGCGTACAGAAGGTGCGGCAGTGGCGGTGTCTCAGACAGGATTCCGAGCCAACCGAATGGATACTCCTTCTCGTACTCGGTGGTGACCGATGCCGGGATCGAAACACGACTGACGCCATGGAAACCGTCGCAACCCGCGATGAAGTCGCAGTCGATTCGCTCACCGACCCCGTTGCAGATGAAGGTGACCGACGGGGACTCGGTGGCGATGTCGTGGAGTTCGACGTCGCTGGATTCGAAGAAGATCGTGGTGCCGGCGGTGTCGGCCGCGTTGTAGAGGTCTTCCTGGATGTTCGTCTGGCCGTAGCCCATCATCAGCTTGCCGACCATTTCGCCGGTGTCGACGGTGAGCACTTCTTCGCCGCGCCACGCGATGTTGATCGTCTCGTGCACGTGGCCTTCGCGATCCATTCGATCGCCGAGGCCGCACTCGCGAAGCGTCTCGACTGTTCCCCATTCGAGTACGCCTGCTCTGATTCGAGAGAGAACGTATTCGCGACTCACCCGCTCGATCACGACGTGCTCGACCCCAGCTCGGTTGAGTAGGTGCGACAGCAGCATCCCCGCCGGCCCTGCTCCGATGATGGCGACCTGTGTATGCATCTGGATCTCGCTGGTCGATTGTCGTGGACATTGTGGACAATATTGTGTGAAGACCCGACGGCATATTCTCGTCGAGATGGACGCTGATGTCATCGTCGTCGGCAGCGGTAACGCTGCGTTGTGCGCCGCGCTCGCTGCTCTCGACTCTGGGGCATCGGTTTTGCTCGTCGACAAGGCCGACGCTGCGCTCGCTGGTGGCAATAGCAGGTACACAGCCGGCGCCATGCGATTCGCCTATTCGGGCCGCGATGACCTCGTTGGGTTGCTCACTGATCCCGATGATCCGAGACTGGTCGACGCCGAGTTCGGCTCGTACGACGAGACGATGTTCCTTGCCGATCTCGTGAGTTTCAACGAAGGTGCACCTGCCACCGCCGAGCAGCGAGTCCTCGTTGACGAGTCATTCGACACGGTGCGCTGGCTCGCGGCACACGACGTCACGTTCGAGCCCATCTGGGACCGTCAGGCCTACATCGTCGATGGCCGACACGTGTTCTGGGGCGGACTGGCACTTGCCGCCGACGGGGAAGGCTCCGGCCTCGTCGACTCCGAGATGTCAGCGGTTGTTGCCGCCGGCGGATCGATATTGCTCGAGACTGAGGTGACCGGCCTCGTGATCGATGGCGGGTCGGTCGTTGGCGTTCAAGTCTCCGACGCAGCCGGATCGCATGCCCTCAGCAGCTCAGCCGTTGTGCTCGCCTGTGGTGGGTTCGAGGCCGATCCTGATCAGCGCGTCGCGCACCTCGGCGAGCACTGGAAAGAGGCGAAGGTCAGAGGGACGCCGCACAACACCGGCACAGGGCTCCGGCTCGCTCGCGACGCAGGGGCGGCTGCTCATGGCCGCTATGACGCGTGCCACGCAACGCCCATGGACCTGCACATGGCTGACTTCGGCAACCTCGACCTGCCCCATGTCGAGCGAAAGAACTATCGAAAGATCTGCTACTTCCTTGGTGTGATGCTGAACGCCGACGGTGACCGGTTCGTCGATGAGGGCCGCGACTTCAGGAACTACACCTACGCCCAGTTTGGTGCTGCGGTGCTGGAACAGCCGGGAGGTTTCGCGTGGCAGGTGTTCGACTCGAAGATCGAGCCATACCTGTATGAGGAGTACCGATTCCACGACGCGAGCTTCATCGAGGCCGACAGCCTGGAGGAACTGGTCGTCAGGTTGGACGGTGTCGACCAGGATCGCGCCCTCCACACTGTTCGCGAGTTCAACCGCGCCGTCGATCGGGACGTGAGTTTCGATCCTTCGATCAAAGACGGCAAGGCGGCCCGAAGTGTCACTCCGCCAAAGAGCAACTGGGCCCAGACGATCGACATGCCGCCGTTTCGCGCCTTCCCGGTGACGGGCGGCATCACGTTCACCTATGGCGGTCTCCATGTCGGTGGAGAAGGCGAGGTGCTCCGCGGTGACGGAACGGCGATCGGCGGTCTGTTCGCCTGCGGCGAGCTTGTCGGCGGCGTCTTCCTCGGCGGTTACCCGGGAGGGAGTGGCCTCACGTCGGGAGCGGTGTTCGGTCGAAGGGCGGGCGAAGGAGCAGCGCGCGGGGCCGGACTTCCGAGGAACGGATTCCCGTAATCGTTTGACGTAGGAATGTCAGCCAGTCCGAGCAGTTGAGAGGTGGGACAGGGACGAGCCGTGACCCTGGATCAGCGGGAGGGAAGCCAGGCGGCCACGGCTTGGCCGATCTCGTGAGGGCTGTCTTCCTGCAGGAAGTGGTTTCCCGCGACGGTGACCTCGGTGAGGTTGGGCCACGAGCTGCGTACCCAGTCGCGGACCGGTCCTGTCAGGATGGCGCCTGGCTCTGCGTTCACGAAGAGCTTCGGGATGTCGGACTCCGAAAGCCACTCCGAGTAGTGCTGGGCGATGGCAACGACATCGGCCGGCTCGCCTCCGAGTGGAATCTGACGCGGCCACGTCAACGTCGGGCGGCGGTGCTCCGGCTCGACGAAGGGGCGGCGGTATTCGTTCATCTCCTCGTCACTGAGGTCGCGGATGATCGAACCTGGGAGCACGGCTTCGACGAACAAATTCTTCTCCATCACCATCTGCTCGCCGGCTTCGGAGCGGAAGCCTTGGAAGATCGGCGTCGCAGCTTCGGGCCACTCGTCCCAGGTCACAGGGCGGACGAGCGCCTCCATGAAGGCGATGCCGGCGATCCGGTCACGATGCCGGTTGGCCCAGTCGAAGCCGAGCGCAGAGCCCCAATCGTGAATGACGAACGTGACGTGGTCACCGAGATCGAGCTGGTCGAGCAGACCATCGAGGTACTCGCGGTGCTCGACGAATCGGTACGAATCGGGTCCGGTGTCATCGAGCTTGTCCGAGTCGCCCTGGCCGATGAGATCGGGCGCGATGCAACGTGCCTTGCCTGAGACGTGCGGGATGATGTTGCGCCACAAATAGGACGACGTCGGGTTCCCATGCAGGAAGACCACAGCGTCACCCTCACCCTGCTCGTTGTACGCCATCTGCTTGCCGTTGACGGTGAGGTACTGCTTCGTTAGTGGGGTGCTGTCCAGCGTTTCGCTCATCTTCGGCTCCTTCGGTGATGGTCTCAGTCGAGCAGATTTAGTGCACTTGGGACCAACCGGCTTCGCCATCTCATGGTCGATCAGCCACACTAGGGCGTAGCGAGGAATGAACGGGGACGACTCATGCAGGTCCAGTTGCGAGGAACCGCCGACAGCGCTCTACCACCGGACGACGATCACCCGTATCGCTCTGGCGTGTGGCGCCCCCAAGTCAACGAATATGACGCCTGGGACATGGAGGTCGAGGGCGAGATTCCCGAGGACCTGTCAGGGGTCTACCTCCGTAACACCGAGAACGCCCTGTTCGAACCCATCAAGCGCTATCACCCCTTTGATGGAGACGCGATGCTGCACGCCATCTCGTTCGGCAACGGCGAAGCCAGATACGCGAACCGGTTCGTGCGGACCGAGGCGTTCCTGGCCGAGCAGGAGGCCAAACAGAGTTTGTGGGCCGGCATCACCGAACACCCGTCAAACGCGCTGGCGGACCATGGCTGGGGTGCTCGGACGATGATGAAGGACAACGCGAGCACTGACGTCATCGTTCACGGCGGGGTCGCTCTCGCCAGCTTCTACCAATGTGGCGAGCTGTATCGACTTGACCCACGGACCCTTGCCGATCTCGGCACGACTGACTGGAACGGCGCCTTCCCTGCCGAGGGGGTTTCGGCTCACCCGAAGCTCGACGAACACACCGGTGAACTGCTGTTCTTCAACTACGGCACTGATGCGCCCTACATGCACTACGGCGTCGTCAGCCCCGAAGGGGAACTCGTCACCTACGTCGACATTCCACTGCCCGGTCCACGGTTGCCACACGACATGGCGTTCACCGAAAACTGGTCGATCCTGAACGACCTGCCGCTGTTCTGGGACGCCGAAGCGCTTGAGGCCGGGTACTACTCGAACAAGTTCCGTCGGGACATGCCGAGCCGTTTCGCGCTCATTCCGCGCCACGGCACGAGTGACGAGATCCTCTGGTTCGAGGCCGACCCGACCTTCGTTCTGCACTGGACAAACGCGTACGAAGATGGTGACGAGGTCGTGCTCGACGGCTTTTTCCAACATAACCCGACGGCGCGAGGCGTGCCTCGAACCGACTCGCAGCACAAAGGCTTCGAGACGCTCGACATGAACGTGCTCGAAGCCAGGGCTCATCGCTGGCGCTTCAATGTCAAGACAGGCGAATGCCGTGAGCAGCAGATGAGCGACACGTGTTGCGAGTTCCCGATGATCAATGGCCGTCACGGCGGAAAGCGGCATCGCTATTCGTACAACGCCCGGTGCACGCCAGGCTTGTTCGCGTTCGACGCGCTCATCAAACACGATCTCGACGAGGGCACCGAAGCCGTTTACGACATGTCCGATGGAGTGTTCATCAGCGAGACCGTGATGGCACCCCGCGACGGATCGACAGCCGAAGACGACGGCTATCTGGTGACGTTCAGCAGCGACCTGGTCAACGACCTCTCACACTGCGAGGTGTTCGACGCAGCTGACCCAACGACAGGTCCTGTCGCCAAGATTCGCCTCCCCGAACGGATCTGCAGCGGCACCCACAGCACCTGGGCCCCTTTGGGAGGCCTGTAAGAAGGGTGCGACCTTTGTGGCACGGTTCGCTCCGTCCTGGCTGGCCAGCGTTCATCTGGCCACGAACGCCGTTCAACAAGAACTTCGCCTGCGGCTACACCGCGTAGGTGGCCACGGTGCAGCCGACGCTGAAGATGGGGATGGGGGCGTAGAAGTGGACCGTGCCCTGCGCTCCGTCTGCGGCTGCGCTCACCGCGAGAAAGGTCCTGATCTCGAATCCGCCCTGGCCGGCTTCGGCATACACCGAGAGGTCGTCGTAGTCGAGGAGGGCCGCTTTGTCGTTGCGGCACCAGCGGCCCATGAAATCGTTGTCCCACTCGACGTTGATCTTCCCGCTGTCCGGTGTGGCCGGCCAATGCGAGATGCCACCGGTTCCGACCACGGCGATGCGTTCGGGCAATACATCGGCTGCGGCTCTGATCGATTCGCCGAATGTCCATGCACGCTCCAGCGGCGTGAGCGGGGGACCCTGGCAGTTGATGTTTGCCGGGATGATCGGCAGGTCGTAGCGGGGGGTCAAGAAGTGCAGCGGAACCATGATTCCGTGGTCGAACTTCCATTCCTCTGCGTAGGCGACGTCGGTTCCGTGCATGACCTCTTTGATGAACCGTTCCGAGATGTCGCGGCTCCCCGGTACGCGAACCTTGTCTATGCCGAGCCAAGCCGAGTCCTCGATCGGTCCGTCGTAGGACTCGGCCATGCCGATGGCGTATGCGGGCATGTTGTTCATGAAGAAGTTGGCGAAGTGCTCTGCGGCGATGACGACGACGGCATCTGGTCGACTCGCCTCGAGTGCGACCCGCATCTGGTCGAACGCGGAATAGAACTCATCACGTAACTGTGGGTCGGCTTGGTCAGCTCGACCGGTGATTCCTGGCGCGTGGCTGCAGACACCCGCGAATACGAGCGGCATCAGATCCCCTCCACGTTGCTCTGGAGCCCGAGGCTGTGGGAGTGAGCGTCGACGCCGACGTAACCGGTCATCGCGTACACGCCCTCACGGACCGGTCCGTGTTCTGTGATCCCGTCTCGCATCCGCTGCAAGTAGTCCTGCCACTCGATCTGGTGCAGCGCCGCGAAGTGCATGAGGATCTGGCCGTTGACGCCGAGATGAAACAGCAGCCCGATGTCTGGCTTGATGAGGGCCTCCCGTTCTTCGTCGGTGAGTTCGTACGGTTCGAGCGTGGCCCGGCGGTCGGCGCTGTATTCGTCCTGACGTGTCTCGTCGCGGTTCAGCTCGTACAGGAACTTCTGCACGTAGTAGAGGCTCATGCTCCGAGCCTAGATCCAGTAGGTTCCGCGTCATGGGTGTGTGGATGTGGATCGTGGTCGCACTGGTCGTGTTGCTTGCCGTCGTCGCGGTCCACGACGTGTTTCAGACCAGGCACGCCATCCTCCGGAATTTTCCGATCATCGGCCACCTGAGGTTCATTCTCGAAGCATTCGGTCCGGAACTCCGGCAATACATCGTCGCGGGCAATGACGAGGAGCGACCGTTCTCGCGCGATCAACGACGGTGGGTTTACGCCACGTCGAAGAAGGAGAACTCGTATTTCGGATTCGGAACCGACAACAGCTTCGACGACGACGGGTACCTGTTCTTTCGACACTCAGCGTTTCCGGCAGCAGGACTAGGCGAAGGCCCCATTCCGTGTGCAAAGGTGCTCGGCGGGTGGCGTGAACGCGAGCACTCGTTCCGACCGAGTTCACTGATCAACACATCAGCCATGAGCTTTGGGGCACTCTCCGGCCCGGCTGTCGAGGCCATGAACCGTGGTGCCGCGCTCACCGGTTCTCTCCAGAACACCGGCGAGGGAGGGATCTCCGAACACCACCGGCACGGTGGCGAACTCATCTTCCAGATCGGCACCGGATACTTCGGCGCCAGAGGAGCAGACGGAGCGTTCTCATTGGATGCGCTCGTGGCCAGCGCAGCATCAGCGAAAGTCAGGGCCATCGAAGTGAAGCTGAGCCAGGGAGCGAAGCCTGGGCTGGGTGGGGTCCTTCCGGCTGCGAAAGTCACCAAGGACATCGCGAAGGCGCGGGGCGTCCCTGTCGGGATCACGGTCGCCAGTCCCTCATATCACTCTGAGTTCGACGACGTCGCTGGTCTGGTCGAGTTCGTTGAATCCATCGCTGAGGCCACGGGGCTTCCGGTCGGCATGAAATCGGCCGTCGGCGATCGCGACTTCTGGGACGACCTCGCACAGCACATGGCCGCGACGCGCCGTGGCCCCGATTTCATCAGCGTCGATGGGGGAGAAGGTGGCACGGGCGCTGCGCCCCTGTTGTTCTCCGATCACGTCGCCCTGCCGTTCAGGAGCGGATTCCCCGTCGTGTTCGGAGCATTTGCGCGCGCCGGTTTGCACCACGACGTCGTGTTCATGGGAGCGGGCAAGCTCGGCTTCGGCGCCGATGCAGCCCTCGCTCTCGCTGCAGGCGTTGACATGATCAGCGTCGGTCGCGAAGCCATGATGGCCATTGGCTGCATCCAGGCTCAGCGATGTCACACCGGCCACTGCCCGACCGGTGTCGCGACGCAGGGCAAGTGGCTGCAGCGTGGACTTGACCCGACCGACAAGGCGGTCCGTTTGGCGAACTACCTGGATGGGTTGTCAGATGACCTCCGGCACCTGTCGGCGGCGATGGGTGTGGATCACCCATCGGAGATCAGCCTCGCTGAGATCGACGTCCGTGACTTGAGTCGCGGTCTCATCGATGCAGCGACCTACCTCGGTCTCGACCCTTCGTGGTACCGCAGCTCTCGGCCCTGACCACGAGTTGTTCTACCCGGACCCGAAGCAGTGCTCGGCGAGTCGGTCGTACATGGCGCGGGCCTCAGAGAGGATCGGATGGGCGAGGATCTCGTCGGGAACGTGCGGCCTTCGGTACTCACCGAAGGCGGTTGATGCGTGGGTGTTCTCATACCAGTACTTGGCCCAGACCCCGTCTTCGGGTTTCGGCCCTGGGGGCCACGACAACATGCCTGGGTCGAACTCGATGCCGACATGTTCACAGATTGACGTGAGACAGGCGGTCGGATCGTGGAGGAGTTGGCGGCTGTCGAAGACGATCGGGGTACGCTCCGCCGCCAGCTCGTGATCGAGGACCTCCACCTGCTGACGCAATCCTGTGATCGAGATGTCGATGTCGAGCCCCATCGTCCTGGCGAGTGAGGCGATTACGAAGTCGGGTTCGCGGATCATCAAGACGTTCGTGAACAGGTCGAGCACGGAATGATCGAGCACGTCGAGGTGATGACCTATGTTCTTGATGTAGCGGACGGGAGGACCCGTGGCAGCATTGATCGCCGCGATGGTCTCGTCATAGGACAACGGCATCGAAGCGATGGTCTCGTCGCGACCGGGATGGCCGGGGTCGAACTGCTGCAGGTACAGCCCGTAGAACGGTTCGTCGAAGACGACGGTGTCCGAGCGCTCACGCCACGAGTACATCATCGCCGTCGAGACGTTCCGTGGGCCACTCCACATGTTGATGACGATGGGAGTCACGGAACCCAGCTTTCGATCGCTTCTCGGTACAACGCTGCAAGCTTCGCAGTGACGGGTCCGCGTCGTCCATCACCGATTCGGTGGCCATCGATCGAGGCCACCGGGGTCAGGGCACCAAACGTGCCGGTGACGAAAGCCTCATCGGCATCGTGAACGAGATCGACCCCGAAATCTTCTTCGCGTACAACGATGCCTGCGGCGCGCCCGAGTTCGACGACCAAGCCGCGGGTGATGCCTTTCAAGCAGTGCTCTCCAGTCGACGTCCAGAGTTCGCTGTCTTTGATGATGAAGAAGTTCGTAGCGTTGCAGGTGGCCACGTTGCCGTTCGTGTCGAGCATCAGCGCCTCGTCGGCTCTTGCCTCGATCGCCTGCAGAAGGGCGACGACCTCGTGAAGCTTCGAGTGGCTGTTGAACCGTTGGTCGAGTGTGTCGGGTGGAGGTCGGCGCACGCTGGAGGTGAACAGGCTGATCCCCTCGTCGGTGACTTCCGGGTCGGCGAGTTTGTGCTCGGCGATGCACACGATGGTGGGGCCGCTGACGAGAAGTCGAGGGTCTTGTGACGGAGTCTTCTTCGTTCCTCTCGAGATCATCAAGCGGACGTGTGCTCCGTCGTGCATGCCGTTGGCGTCGACCGTGGCGCGAAGGATCGACGTCAGGTCATCTCGACTGAGACCGATGTCGAAACCGAACTCATCGGCAGAGGCAAGCAATCGGTCGAGGTGACGATCGAGAAAGCTGAACTGCCCATGGTGCAGCCGGAGTCCTTCCCAGATGCCGTCACCGACGAGGAACGCCGAATCGAACACTGAGATCTTGGCCTCGGATCGATGGACGAATTCGCCGTTGATGTAGATCAACACGTCCTCGTTGCGCGAGTCGGGAACTGCGACGTGGGTTCCCTTCATGGGTCATGTCCTCGTATCGATCTGAAGCACGGCGACTCGGCGTGGCTGCCACCCGAGCCTAAACGTTGTGCTCCGGATCAGGTTCACGACGATCGGTAGATTTTCTGGAGCCAGCCGATTTCGACGCCGTGATGGACGAGCTCATCGCCGGCGTGTATCGCCGTCTCAGCGATCGAGTGCTGTGGCAGGTACCACCACGATGGGTCGAGTTGGCTCCCAGAGACATCCGCTCTCGGCGAGGCGACCGATTCGGGCGTCGCCCACCTTCGCGGACCGCTGGAACGCTCGACCAACAACACACCCAGCCGCGGTCCGTATCGGCAGGCACTGTCGCGGGGATTGCCATCACTAGGCTCGTGGTATGGACCTTCAGACCGCGATCGATTGGGCCGGCGCACGCTCGCACGCAGTGTTCATCACTCTCAGGAAGGACGGCAGGGCACAGTCCTCCGATATTACGTACGACCTGAAGCACGGCCTGTTTCGCATTTCGCTGACGACCCGCACGGCAAAGGCGCACAACATGCGCCGAGATCCCCGTGTTGTATTGCATCTCAGTGACCGAGACGCGTGGTCGTACCTGAGCTTTGACGGGACTGTTGAACTGACCGATCCGACGACCGATCCGGGCGACGCGACCTCGGACGCCTTGGTCGACTACTTCGAACGGGTGGCGGGGAAGTCGCACCCGGATTGGCACGAATATCGCCAGGCCATGATCGATGAGAGACGCCTGCTTGCGCTGTTCACGCCAGCATCGGTCGTCGGCCAGATTCGCTGAATGAGCGGTTCGTCGAAGGGAGCACCACCTCTCGAAGGCGTCACCGTGGTGGCGCTCGAGCAGGCTGTGGCAGCGCCAATTGCGACGTGTCGCCTCGCCGACGCAGGGGCACGGGTCATCAAGGTCGAACGGCCTGGCGTCGGCGATTTCGCGAGAGGCTACGACAAGGCAGCCAACGGTGTGTCGAGCTACTTCGGATGGGCCAACAGGGGCAAGGAGTCGATCGCACTCGATCTGCGCGACGGGGCTGACGCCAAGGTGATGTCGACGTTGATCGACCGCGCCGACGTGTTCATCCAGAACCTGGCCGTCGGAGCAACGGGTCGCCTCGGTCTCGACGCAGCGACGCTGATGGCGAGGCGACCTGAACTTGTCGTCTGCGATCTTTCCGGCTACGGCCCCGAAGGTCCGTACGCCAACATGAAGGCATACGACCTGCTCGTCCAAGCCGAGAGCGGGCTGCTCTCGGTGTCGGGAGCGCCCGGACCGCTCGGAAGGATCGGTGTCAGCGTCGTCGACATCGCCACCGGTACAAATGCTGCGCTCGCGATCACCACAGCGCTGCTCAGGAAGGTCGTCACCGGTGAGGGCGCACACATCACGACATCGTTGTTTCAGACCATGGCCGAGTGGATGACAGTCCCGCTCATGCATCACGACTATCTGGGGGCTGCGCCAGAACGCGTCGGGCTCGCTCACCCATCGATTGCTCCCTACGGCGGCTTCGAGACCGCCGACGGCATTGTCGTGCTGATATCGGTTCAGGCCGACCGAGAGTGGATTGCTCTCTGTGAACTGGTCCTGGAAGCACCAGAATTGGCCACTGATGCCAGGTTCATGACCAACCACGATCGGGTCGAACGCCGTAGCGAGACCGACGGGCACGTGGCGTCGGTGTTTCGGTCGATGCCGAGCGACGAGTTGATGACCCGTCTCACCGATGCCCGCATTGCCCACGCCGTTGTCAGTGACGTCGCCCGCTTGTCCGATCATCCGCAACTTCGTCGCGTCGAGATCGTTCACGAACTGGGGTCGTTCGAGCTGCCGGCGCCGCCGTTCACCGCAGACTGGGAGGCCTTCGGCCCAGTTCCTGCGCTTGACGAACACGGGCCGGCGATTCGGTCCGAGTTCGGGATCAACTAGAGGCTGCTCTGAGACCGGCGAGCACGCGGTCTGGGGTGAGCGGGAAGCTGTCGAACCATACGCCGGTCGCGTCGTGCACTGCAGCAGTCACCGCGGGGGCGTACGTCATGAGCGGCATCTCCGCCATGCCCCTGGCACCCCACGGACCAAGAGGATCGGCGAGTTCCAGAACGACCGATTCGACCCTGGTGGGGATGTCGCCGATCCCAGGAATGAGGTACGTGCTGAGTCTCGGGTTCAGAATCCGACCGTCCGCCGACTGCAGGTTCTCGGTCAAGGCGTAGCCGTGGGCCTGAACCACGCCACCCTCGATCTGGCCGATGACCATGTCAGGATTGATCGCCTTGCCGACATCGTGACAGCTGATGACCCGATCGACCTTGATGTGTCCGGTCTCGATGTCGACGGTGAGATCCACCGCCTGGACGACGTAGCCGTATGAGAAGTTCGGCGTGCAGTGACCATCTTCCGGGTCGAGGGCTTCCGTTGGCGGCGGGACGAACCGGAAGTGTCCGACAGCAGGCCGGTCGCCGTCGCGCCAAGCCTTGTCGGCCTCCTCGGCTGCGCCGAGGATCGAGTTGCCCGCCATCCAAGTGAGCCTCGATGCTGATGCCGATCCCGAGTCTCCGCTGGTGCCTGTGTCGGAGAACTCACCCCGTACTGCTGCGAGGGGGAGTCCGGTTGCTTCCGAAGCCATCTGCAGGAATGCCGTGTGGGCACCTTGGCCGACTTCTGCGCCTGCGTGACGGAGTTCGGCCCACGTGGGCTCATCGTCCTCGCCGTGCAGCGTTACCGTGGCTTCGCAGCGTTCGGGGAAGCCGAACGAGAATCCGATGTTCTTGAACGCGCTCGCGTATCCGGTTCCTGATCGCAGCGCCGGCGGCGAGCTTGGCAGTGAAGCGAAGGGGCTGAAGTTGCCGACGTCAGCTGACACCTCTGCTGCCGCTGCACATTTCTCGAGCACCGTCGGCATCGTGACGCCGGCCGGCATGACGGTCTGGGTGATCCCGATGCTCCCGTCCTTCAGCACGTTTCGCCTGCGAAGCTCGATGGGGTCCATGTCGAGCGCAACGGCGAGTTTGTTCATCTGGCTTTCGGCTGCGAAAGCGGCTTGTGGCCCTCCGAAGCCGCGGAACGCACCGCCGGGGGTGCTGTTCGTGTAGACGGCGTGACTGTCGATGTGCGCGTTCTCGACCTCGTAGGGCCCTGCTTGGCCGATATGGCAATTCCCGAGGACCTTGTTCGACGTGTAGTTGTACGAGCCGGCGTCGAGCCACGCCTCGCTCTGGACAGCGATGATCTTGCCGTCACATGTGGCACCCCACTTGGCGTGAATGCGTCCGCGGTGACGTTTGTGGTGGCCGACTATCGATTCTTCGCGACTCCACCGGCACGCGATGGGCCGGTGGATGCCCTGCTCGTGCAGTCGGAGCGACGCCAGCCCGAGGACGATCTGCATCGACGTGTCCTCGCGGCCGCCGAACGCACCTCCGATGGGTGGGTAGATGACGCGGACCCGGTCTTCTGGAAGGTCGAGTGCGTGGGCCATCTGTTCGCGGTCTTCATGAGTCCACTGTCCACCGATCTCGACAGTGATGCGTCCAGCTTCGTCGACGTAGCTGACAGCGGCCTCTGGCTGCAGGTACGCATGCTCTTGGTAAGGGAACTCATAGATGCTCTCGACCACGACGTCGGCTGCGGCCCAGGCGGCATCCATGTCGCCTTTGCGGATCTTGTACGAGTGGTAACTGTTTGACTTGAGTCCGTTCTCGGGGTGGATCAGAGTCTCATCGGACAGGGCGTCGTCGAGGTCGGTGACGATGGCGAGTTGTTCCCACTCAGTGGTGATGGCTGCGGCGCCGCGATAGGCGGCTTCGACGGTCTCGGCGACGACGAGTGCGACGTGATCGGCTTCCCATCGCGAGACGTCGCACGGAATGTGGCTCCGATTGGTGTGTTCGATTCCGACGAACACGGGCTGGTCGAACAGGGTGAGCCCATACTCGTTGACGGGGATGTCGGCAGATCCGTACACGGCCACCACGCCGGGAACAGCGCGGGCGGCCTCGAGATCGATAGCGACCAGTCTGGCGTGCGGTTGGTTGGTGAACACTGTTGCGGCGTGCAGAGCGTCTGTGGGCACTCGATCGGCCGGATAGCGAGCCGTGCCCGCGAGTTTTGCCGTTGCGTCGACGCGAATCGGTGACTCGCCGATGCTCATTGGCCGTCTCCGACCGGAGTGGCTTCGCGGACCGCGGCGATGATCGAGTAGTAGCCGGTGCAACGGCACAGGTTTCCTGCGAGACCCTGCTCGATATGTGAACGGTCTGGAGCCGAGCACTCTGCGAGCAACATCGAGGCGCTCATGATGAAGCCAGGAGTGCAGAACCCACATTGAACTCCACCGGTCCGTGCGAACGACGCCTGGATCGGATCCAGATGGTCGCCGTTGCCGAGGCCCTCGACGGTGGTGATGTCGCAGTCCTCAGCGCTCGCGGCCGGAACCATGCACGCCAGCACGGCTTGGCCGTCGAGATGGACTGTGCACGCGCCACATTCGCCTTCTGCGCAGCCTTCCTTCGTCCCGGTGAGCCCGTGCTGGTCGCGCAGCCACTCGAGCAGCGTTGACGACGCAGCCGAGGTGGCTGCACGCCTGGTCCCGTTGATCGTGCACGACACGCGATCGCCGTCGCCGATGTCGGTGGCGCGCCGAGATGGGGTGGTTTCGCCTCGGACGCGTAGAAGGGGAGGGGTCTGAGGGAGTTGGCTGCGTTCGGAGCCGTCGGCGATGGCCATCAGGCCCCGCTCGACGACAACCGCGATGGTGTTCGCCCGATACTCGGCACTGGCCCTGATGTCGTCTATCGGTGAGATCGACGCGGCGGCGGCAGCAGCAACGGTGGCGGCCACGTCGCCGAGCGAGTTTCCGCGAGCGAGCTGCCGTAGGCCTTCGACCAAGACGACGGTCGGAGCGACACTGCCAAGCGCAACGGTGATGTCGGCAATGACTGCCGGGTCGTTCTGATCGAAGGTGACGACCATCGCGGCGTGCACAACAGAGATGGCCTGGGCGGCGCGGTTGCCCAGCTTGACGAAGACTCCACGTTGGTGCCTGCCCAGAGCAGGGATACTGATGGAGGTCAGCAATTCGGCGTGGCCAAGCACGGTGGATCTGAAACCGTCGTAGAACTCGGCGAGTCGAACGGTTCGTTGCCCTTCGAGCGTGGTCAGCGTGACCGAGGCGTCGAGTGCCATCAACGCAGAGATGGTGTCGTTGGCGGGGCTCGCCGTGACCACGTTCCCGGCAACGGTGGCCCGATTGCGGAGTTGTGGCGAGCCGATTTCGAGGCAGGCCTGGACAAGTGGCAACGCTCGCTGAGCGACCTCGACCGACGCTATGACGTCGGCGTGCGTCACGCCCATGCCGAGTGTGATCGATGCGGCGTCGACGCTGATCGACCTGGTGTTGTCGATGCGCGAGAGATCGATCATCACTTCGACGCCATGCTGTGAGTTCCTGCCGAGTTCAAGCAGCAGATCGGTGCCCCCCGCAATCGGGCGCGCTCGTTGGCCGTGGTCGGATAGCGCGACGAGCGCGTCGTGGATCGTTCTGGGCGTGATGACCCGGTCGACTGTTGGAGTCTGCTCTTGAACCGGGTGGAGTGAACTCATAACTCTGACCAGTGTGGCGGAACGCCGACCCGACTACATAGAAATCCCCTGTCTGGACAGGAGATGTTGCGTGGCATGTTCTCGTGGCTACACCGGTGATGATGATCTCGACTCGGGAAGGGCCGGGGCTCTCGGCCACCCGATGCGGCCCGCTCCTATCTGGCCGCTCCCAGGTTGGATGGTTGAACGACCGCCGTGCGACGGCAATGCGCTCACGGCACACATCTACCGACCATCCTCGACGTGGTGATCCCGTGGCGTCAGGCGCTCTGCTCCATGGCCGTCACCCGCTCGAGTCGCCGGCGAACACCCGAATGGTCGTTCATCGCGTAGTGAAGCGTCGCTCGGTTGTCCCACATGACCAAAGCGTCGTTCCGCCAACTCACGCGGGCCTGGAACTCGGGCTGTACCTGATGCCGGAAGATGAAGTTCAGGATCGGCTCGCTCTCGGCGGCAGTCATCCCGTCGAACCTGGACACGAACGCCGCGTTCACGAACAACGATTCGCGACCCGTATGAGGATGGACACGTACCACAGGATGAAGAGCGGAAGCACGCTCATCGTCCTCTGTCATGTCGGGGTACGTGTGGTGCGCCGAGAGACCTCTCAGCATCTCCTTGAAGCCGCTCGATAGGTGTGAGAAGGCCAGTTCCTGGTTCGCGAAGAGGGTGTCGCCGCCGATCGGTGGTATCTCCTTCGCGTGCAGGAGCGACACGGCAGCCGGCGGACTCTCGAACGAGATGTCGCAGTGCCAGTACTCGCCGCCGAAGGTGGCGTCGTCTTCAGGTTCCTTCAGAACTTGGAGAATCGCCGGGTTTTCCGGCACGGCATCGAGAAAAGGGTGGACGTACGGCTCACCGAAGTGAGAGGCGAACTCGACGTGATCTCCTGAGCTGAGAGGCTGGTTCGGGAAGACGAGGACGAGGTGCTCTGCGAGCAGATTGCGGATCAGTTCGGTTGTCGTTTCGTCGCAACCGGCGAGTTCGACGCCGGTGACCTCTGCGCCGAGCGCGCTGGAGATCCTGGTGATCGTGACCTGGGGTGCTGACAGTTCTGACACGAAAGCTCTCCGGCTGCGGATAGTAGATCGTGGTGGTGCCGGTCGTCACCAGTTCACACGCGGTTCATCTATTCCACCGAGCAGAAAACAGGCGCGTCGATAGAGTCGATCGAAGTGCAGACTTCCGTCCGTTGGCCCGGATATCGCCACGTCATCTTCGACTGTGACGCGACGCTTTCCGCGATCGAAGGCATCGACACCCTCGCGCGAACCGCCGAGCAGAGGGCCGACATCACCAGCCTCACCGACAGAGCGATGTCTGGCGCGGTGCCGCTCGAGTCGGTGTACACGACCCGACTCGACATGTTGAAGCCGACCCGGGCCGAGGTCGCTGCCGTCGTCTCGTCCTATCGAAGGAACATCGTGTCGGGTGCCAGCGAAGTCGTGACCGGCTTGCTCGAACTCGGCCACGAGGTCTACGTGGTGAGTGGGGGCCTCGCCGACCCGGTGCGCGAGTTCGCGGCGAGCCTGGGAATCGATCCTTCCAACGTCAGAGCCGTTGAGTCCACACACGATCGTTTGTCGGGGCGGTGGTGGAACGGCGAAGGAGCCACCCACTCGTACTCTGGCCACGTCGAGACTCCGCTCACCTCGACGAACGGGAAGGCCGCGATCATCGACGAGTTGCTCGGAGACGACAACGGAAGCTCGATGTTGGTCGGAGACGGTCTGACTGACCTGATCGCCCGTTCCGCCGTCGATCTCTTCGTCGGCTTCGGTGGAGTCACGAGTCGACCGGTTGTAGCGGCCGGCGCGGATGTGTTCATCATGGGAGGACGCCTCGACGCCGTTCTCGCGCTCGCCGGTGGTACACCGGCGCTGGAACTCCTCGATCAGGGTTCCGAAGGCGCACGATCCCTGGCCATCGGTCTGTCCGATGTCGGCTCTGGTGCGGTCAGCTTCAAACACGAGACCTTGGCGTCACGATTCGCCGAGGCATTCGAGATCTCCTTGGAAGGAGTGGCAGTGGGTGGATCCGAGTTGGAACACGAGCATGAGCTCCGGCCTCGCATTCTGGTGTGTGACTCGCTCGGTCAGTCGGGTACCGATTTGCTCGAGTCGAACGACGACGTCGATGTGACGGTCGCAACCGACATGTCGAGAGCCGAACTGCTCGATGCGGTGGACGATGTCGACGCAATCATCGTCAGGAGCGCGACGACGATCGACGCCGAGGTCATCTCGCTGGCCGGTCGACTCAAAGTCATCGGTCGGGCTGGCGTCGGCACCGACAACATCGATGTCGAAGCAGCAACGGCACGCGGGGTCATGGTCACGAACACGCCGTTCGCGAACACCACCGCAACTGCCGAACAGGCGATGGCGCTCATGCTTGCTGCTGTTCGCCATCTTCCAGCAGCTCACCAGTCGCTCAAGGACGGTCGGTGGGATCGCTCGAAGTTCACAGGCTCGGAGCTGAAGGCCAAGACGCTCGGCGTCGTCGGGTTCGGCAGGATCGGACGTGCAGTTGCTGCGCTGGCGAAGGCGTTCGGGATGGACGTAATCGCGTACGACCCGTTCGTGAGCGAGCTCGTCGGCCGAGAACACGGTGTTTTTCTCTGCGAACTCGACGACGTGCTTTCGCGCTCCGATGTCGTGACCCTTCATGCTGTTCCGCCAACCGACGGCACAGCGCTCCTCGGAGCAGAGGAGCTGGCGATGATGCGTGACGGCGCGATCATCGTCAACGCGGCCCGCGGGCAGTTGCTGGACGCGGCTGCCGCGGTCGACGCGTTGGACTCGGGCCGACTTCGTGCGCTCGCTGTCGACGTGTACGACAGCGAACCGCCAGGCGCCGACAATCCGCTCATCGGACATCCTGGTGTCGTGCACACACCACATCTCGGGGCGAGCACCGTCGAAGCGCAGCGCGACGTTTCGATCCAGATCGTCGAGCAGGTCGTCGCTGCTCTTCGTGACGAGCGTGTCGAAAACTGCGTGAACGTGCCGTTCGCCTTCGATGTCGAGACCGAGGCCCAGTTGACGTTGGCGTCAGCAATGGGCCGACTCCAGCGAGTGATGGCCGATGCATCTGTCACGCGAGTCGAAGTCGATGTCTCGGACAGCTCGGACGATCTACTCGCGACGGTCGCTGCCGGATTCCTGGCCGGGCTCATCGGCGACAGCAGCGAGACGTCGGTGAACTTCGTCAGTGCACCGAGTCTTGCTGCTGAACGTGGCATCAGCGTCACTCAAGGTCATGGGATCGGGCTCCTCGATTATCCGAACCTGATCAGCTGCAGGGTCAGTTGGAACGGAGGTGCACGGACGATGTCAGGCGTCGTGTTCGGGGGCAAGGAGCCGAGAATTGTCCAGATCAGCGACTATCACCTCGATGCTCGGCCTGAAGGTCTTGTCCTGCTCATGCTGAACAAAGACACCCCAGGTGTCATCGGCGACGTCGGGACGTTGCTCGGTGGCTTCGGCGTGAACATCGCCGAGTGGCGGCTGGGCAGGAACGTGGCAGGTGGCCTCGCCCTCTCGTTCATCAACCTCGACGGGCGACCCGAGAGCGAGGTGCTCGAGGCGCTCCGGGCCGTTCCCGCCGTGACGAAAGCCGAGATCGTTGATCTCTGAACCTGTTGCCGTGCTTCCGATGTACGACTGGCCGGAGGTCATGCCGTACAACGACGAACTCTGGCGGCTCATTCACGAAGCGCTGCTTCGGCGGGGCTTCGATGCGCCGCCCGCGATCGACCGTGAGGTCGTACGCGAGACGGCGTGGCTCTCGCCAGACCTCCTTATCGGCCAGACGTGTGGCCTACCGTTCGTCAGAGGTGTTCGTCAGAAGGCAGCGGTGCTCGGAACGTTCGACTACGGGATCGAAGGGTGCGACCCCGGTGACTATCGATCGGTGATCGTGTGTCGGCGAGGCGAGAGCCGCCCACTTCCCGACTTCGAGGGCACCCGAGTTGCCTTCAACGGCCGCGACTCGCAGTCGGGACACGCTGCTCTCGTGGCGACGGTCGCGCCCCTCGTCCGAGATCGAAAGTTCTTCGCCGAGACCATCGAGTCCGGAGCGCACCGGCGATCGATGCAGATGGTTGCCGATGGTTCCGCCGACGTGGCTGCCGTCGACGTCGTCTCGTGGCTGCTTGCCCTCGATGGCGAGCCAGCGACTGATGCACTCGAGGTTGTAGGTTCGACCGCCTGCACTCCTGGACTTCCCCTCATCACCAGCCGCACCAGGCTTGCTGATCGCGAAGAACTGAACGCCGCGATCCATGAAGCGACCACGGCGCTGTCGCAAGAGGCGAAGCGGGCGCTGCACATTCATGGTTACGTACCGCGTCTCGACTCTGACTACGACGTGATCGAGCAGCGCCTGGCCGAGGCTGTTGCAATGGGGTACCCGCAACTCGCTTGAGTGAGTTCGCTCTCGAGGTGAGAAACTGTGCGAATGCACGTGAACGTCGCCGTGATCGGCCGGGGAATGATCGGATCTGCGGCAGCGAGGCACCTGGCGGAGAGCGGGACGAGCACGGCTCTCGTCGGCCCGCTCGAACCGGCCGAGCGCAAGAACTCGCAAGGTCCTTTCTCGAGCCATCCTGACGAAGGCAGGATCACGCGGATCTTCGGGAGAACCCCGGTGTGGGCTGCGCTTGCAGCAGCTTCATTGGCTCGATACGACGACATCGCATCGCGATCCGGTATCGAGTTCTATGTGCGAAGTGGGTGTGCAGCCGTGTTCCCCGACGCGAGCACGTGGATCGACGCAGCGGCCGGGTACGACCTCGACGCCGAGATGGTCAGCGACGAGTGGCTCCTCGAACACACCGGCATCGTCGCGCCACCAGGAAACGAGATCGCATTCGAGTCGTCTCCTGCCGGTCACATCAATCCCCGGCGGCTCGTCGCGGCGCAAGCCAAGCTCGCTCATCTCGCAGGCGCTCACCACGTGGTGGAGGCCGCCTCGCGAATCAGTCGTGTCCCAGCTGGATACGAGGTGGGTGGCGACTGGGGTTCGATCACGGCTGATCGTGTCCTGGTGACGACGGGAGCGTTCGGAAGTGAACTGCTCGGTGTGCAGCTCGACGTCGAGAGGCGTGCCAGGACGATGCTGATGGCAGAGACTCAGCTGATGCCCTCGCTGCCGAACCTCATCTCGGTTGCCCCCGACGAGCGACTTCACGAGATCTACTTCTGCCCTCCCGTGCCGTATCCGTTCGCCAAGACGTGTCTGAAGATCGGAGGAAATATGGTGAACACCCGCGTGCTGAAGCCAGATGAACTCGTCGACTGGTTCCACACCGACGGCGAGCCGGCGGAGATGGAGGCACTCGAGAACAGCCTCCGAGCTCTGCTGCCAGAAATCGACATCGCGTCGATCACCACAGCACCGTGCGTCGTCACCGGTACACCGAGCGGGCACCCGTACATCGGTTTCGTCGACGACGGGATCGCAGTGGCGATAGCCGGCAACGGGTCAGCTGCCAAGTCGTCCGACGAACTCGGCCGACTCGGCGCCTCGCTGGTCGCCGCCGGCGAGTGGACCGACACGCTCGACCCCTCGATCTTCATCCCTCAGTTCGGATGACGGTCTCTGACACACACGTGGACGCTTTCGCCAAGCAAGGCGCCGTGTACCTGCCGGGCCTCTTCGCCAACTGGGTCGATGTCATCGACGCCGGGATCGCCCGCAACATGGCCGAGCCGAGCGAGTTCGGAGCAGAGAACGTCGAGGAGGGCGGCGCTGGCAGCTTCTTCGACGATTATTGCAACTGGCAACGAATCCCCGAGTTCGAGCAGGTCATCCGTGAATCGGGGATCAGGGACACCGCCGCTGCGCTTATGCGATCGGAACGGGTCCAGTTGTTCCACGACCATGTGCTCGTCAAGGAACCGGGAACGCCGAAGGCGACTCCCTGGCACTCAGACAGTCCGTACTACTTCGTGTCGGGTATGCAGAACGTGAGCTTCTGGATCCCGATCGACGCGGTGCGAGATGCAACCCTCCGCCTCATCTCCGGATCGCATTTGTGGAACAAGGACGTCCTTCCGACGCGGTGGCTGTCGGAAGCCGACTTCTACCCCGCTGCCGACGAGTACCTCCCCGTCCCCGATCCGGATGCAGACCCTGACGCGTTCAGGGTGCTCGAGTGGCCGATGGAACCTGGCGACGCCGTCGCCTTCAACTATCGGTCGGTACACGGCGCTCGGGGAAACTACGCCCGGACGCGTCGGAGAGCGCTTTCGCTCAGGTTCGTCGGCGACGACGCTCGCTTCGTCCAGCGCTCTGGCCCTACCTCACCGCCCTTCCACGGCCACGACATGAAGACAGGTGACCCCCTGCGCGACGACTGGTTCCCCTTCATCTGAGGAGACCGGGGTGTGGGCACACCGATTACTCCTCGCTCACCGCAGCCTGTGGCCCCGATGCCCGTACTTCGTTACCTTCGGCATGTGGAGGAGCAGCGACACAGGCCTGACATCACTGCGTTCGGACCCGATTTTCCGTTTGGCCACGACGCGTGGATTGGGCACGCGGCCGGCCTCGGCTCGGTGCCGGACGATTGCGTTGGCCAGGAGGTCGCGATTGTCGGGGCTGGCATCGCAGGAGTCGTGGCGGCCTATGAGCTGATGCGTCTCGGCCTACGCCCCGTCGTCTATGAGGCCGGGCGCCTTGGCGGGCGGCTTCGATCGGAGCGGTTCGACGCGGCCTCCGATGTGGTGGCTGAGCTCGGCGGGATGCGCTTCCCGGTTTCCGGAGCGACGCTCTACCACTACTTCGATCTGTGCGGGCTCGAGACGAGACCGTTTCCCAACCCGCTGACCGAGGCGGCACCGACGACGGTCGTAGACCTCGAAGGCACCGCACACTTCGCCAGCACGCTCGACGATCTGCCAGAGATGTTTCGCGAAGTCGCCCATGCGTGGGGCGACGCGCTCGCCAAGGGAGCCAACCTCGCGGCATTGCAAGATGCGATCGCTGACCGGAATCCAGCGCGGGTCAAGGAGCTGTGGGATCCGATCGTCAGGATGTGGGATGACCGGACGTTCTATGACTTCGTGGCATCGTCCGACGCCTTTCGTCAGCTGTCGTTCCGTCACAGAGAAGTGTTCGGCCAGGTCGGGTTCGGCACAGGGGGTTGGGACTCCGACTTCCCCAACTCGATGCTCGAGATCCTCAGGGTCGTCGCATGCCAGTTCGAGGAACATCAGCGGTTCGTCGTCGGTGGCGCCGAACAGCTGCCGAGACGACTGTGGGCCCACGAGCCAGACGACACCCGCCACTGGCCGAGCGGAACATCGCTGGCGTCGTTGCACTCGGGAGCTCCACGGCCTGGCGTGACGAGGCTGCAGCGCGACGAGAGCGGTGACATCACGGTCACCGACCAGTGGGGCGTGACGCACACCTACCCCGTCGTCCTCGTCGCACTGCAGAGTTGGTTGCTGACGACCAGCATCGAGGTCGACGAGAGCCTGTTCAGCCAGAAGCACTGGATGGCGCTCGACAGAACTCGCTACATGCAGTCGTCGAAGACGTTCGTGATGGTGGATCGACCGTTCTGGAACGAGATCGACGAAGTCACTGGCCGCCCGAAGCTGAGCATGACGCTGACCGATCGCAACACCAGGGGCACCTACCTCTTCGATCTCGGTCCCGATCGCCCAGGCGTCATCTGTCTTTCGTATGCGTGGATGAGTGACGCTATGAAGGTCCTTCCGATGTCGGCCGAGGAGCGGGCCGAGTTGGCGCTCGACACCCTCGAGAAGATCTATCCGAACACGAGCATCAGGAGCCACATCATCGGCCAGCCGATCACCGTCTCGTGGGAGGCCGATCCGCACTTCCTCGGAGCGTTCAAGGGAGCACTGCCTGGCCACTATCGCTACACGAGGAGGATGTACTCGCACTTCATGCAGGAGGACTTTCCGGCCAGTCAGCGCGGGGTCTTTCTCGCCGGCGACGATGTGAGCTGGACACCTGGGTGGGCTGAAGGCGCTGTGCAGACTGCGTTGAATGCCATCTGGGGGATCGTCAACCACCTCGGAGGCGAGAGCGCCCCTGGCAATCCTGGCCCTGGTGACGTGTACGACGATTTCGGACCGGTGGTGTTGCCGGAATGACTGGCCCTGCGATGCGTATCGACGAGTACGTGGCACTCGATGCAACCGCGCTCTCAGACCTGGTGCGGCGGCGCGTTGTCAGGCCAACAGAACTGGTGGAGCTTGCGTGCGCACGGCACCGAGAGACCCACGCCGACATCAATGCCGTCGTCGAGTGGTACGACGAACCCGATCTCTGCGCGAACGTCGACGGACCGCTTGCCGGCGTCCCCTTCCTGCGAAAGGACTATGGCAGCACCGAAGAGGGTCGGCTGGTCGAGATGGGGAGCCGACTCGCTGTCGGCAACGTGGCCACGCAGACGTCGTGGTTTTTCTCGACGCTCAAGGCGGCTGGGGCGGTCGTCGTCGGCAGGTCAGCGGTACCGGAGCTGATCCAGCATGGATCGACTGAGACGACGTTGTTCGGGGCCACGCGAAACCCGCACCGACTCGACCTGTCGGCAGGCGGTTCATCTGGTGGTTCAGGAGCGGCCGTTGCTGCTGGGGTCGTGCCGGCTGCTTCGGCCAGTGACTGTGCCGGTTCGATTCGAATACCGGCTGCTGCGTGCGGCCTCGTCGGTCTCAAGCCAGGACGGAGACGAGTCCCGTGGGAGGGTGGCGGTTGGGGCGGTATTGCCGAGGAGTTCGTTCTGACCCGTTCCGTTCGCGATGCACGACTGTTCCTGGATGTGCTCGGACGAGGTTCCTACGCAGTCGAGCGAAACTCGATTCGCTTCGGGGTTTCGACGAAGCACTGGGCCAACTCGACCACTGATCCCGAGGTGGTGACGGCGACCGAGGCAATTGCGGAACAGTTTCGACTCGCAGGCCATTCGGTCATCGATATCGGCGGTCCGCCTGTCGACAACGAGTCGTGGATGTCGACCTGGCATGGCCTGTTCACGAGATTCGTTGCTGCCGATGTTGTCAGTGTCGCGGCCGACAGCGGTCGTCCGATCGATTCCACAACGCTTGAACCCCTGACGTTGGTGGCGCTCGAGGCCTTCTCCGAGTTGTCCGTCGCCGATGTGACTGAGTCGCAGATTCTCCAAGGCGAACTGACGCACTCACTCGATGAGAGTCTCTGCGGTATCGATGTTCTCATCACTCCGACCCTCGGTCGTCCGGAGATACCGCTCGGAACCATCGCCGGCGACGTCGATTCGATGGAGGACTACCTCGAGATGAACAACGCGTTGTTCCCGTTCAGCTACCCATTCAATGTCGCGGGGTGGCCCTCGCTCAGCATTCCCGCAGGGGACACCAAGAGCGGCATTCCAATCGGCGTCCAGCTCTCTGCACGGCAAGGGATGGAGCGCGAACTACTCAGACTGGCTGAGGTTCTCGCCTGATGGATCCGAGTGGGTGACTCGAATTCGTCAGCGGTCTGGTTGCCACGTCGCTGTTTCCGGGTGGAGTCCATACCAGGCGAACCAAAACGACTGGCCACTCACGATCCTTGGTAGAACCGAGCCATCATCGAGAACGGCTTCGTGCGGTGAACTCGACTCGACGTCGAAAGCGCTTCCGGGTTGCAGCCCGGTTCCGGACGCGTCGTACACCCGCGCTCCCCCATTCGATGGGACGACGAGAACGAGGTTGCGACCGAGTTCGAGCACCGAATCTCCCGACCGGGCGATGTCCTCGACGGAGAACGCCACCGCTTCACCATCAAGTGCGACGGTGATTACCTCTTCTTTGGGCTCGTAGACATCGGGCGGGTCTACTGCTGGAAACCAGAGTTCGTCCACCCCGTAATAGGCCGCGTAAGCAGAGTCAGGTGAATAGTCATAGACAAGAGGAGCACGCTCTGGATTGTCCTGAAAGATCGTGGGAGGCGGCGTGTCGAGAGTTTCAGTGTCCGGGTGCCGCTCAAGCCAATCGGCCCACGTCGTCGTCTCGACTGGGAACCGCACGAGTTCAGTGCCTTTCATTTGACCAGAGATCGCTTCTCCGCTCAGGTGATGCCACAGCGAATCTGTCTCGGCGTCGACCATCACCTTGTTCGAGTCGAGCAGCAGCCCCGAAGTTTCGAACCTGAGTACAAGGTCACCGACCTTTCTGTCGAACAGAATCGCGCTGCGACACAGCGTGCAGTACACCAACGAGACGGGCTTGCCAGCGATGTGATCGTTGGCCAGCTCGTGACGGGCCAAGAAGCGCACCTGGTAGGCGACGGGAACGTTGTCGACGAAGACGCCGAGCACAAGTTCCTCAGGTGTCATGAATGTCGCCTCTTCGGCCGAGATCCGGCGCGGCTCGTTGAGTTCGGGGATGTCGCCCCTGCGCACCCCTCCGAACTGGATCGCGGCAAGGACAAGACGGTCATCGATGTCAGACAGCAGCGCCTCGTATTCGTCTCCGATGATCCATCCGTACAGGCGCGTCTTCCACTCTTCGTACCCGATGCCTGGATCGATGTCCTCTGTGCGTGTCCAAGCTCCGAACGTGGCGAAATCGATGATGACGTCTCCGGTCTCGCTGATGCCGGTCAACGTGGACAGCGCACGGAGGCCCTGGTTAGAGGTCTCTACGGCACCGCCGACGAGGACGATGTCGAGTAGCCACGGTGCCCATCTGACCTCACCTGACAGGCCCATCTCAGAAGCGATGATGGCCGCGAAGATCGTGTTTGGCGTGTCGAGAAAGGACGCTGTCTTCCCGTCGAGGTCGAGGTCGAGAAATGGCGTGCCGTCCGATGTCTCCGGCACGAACTCCACCGTGCTGGGGGCCGTCTCGTTCGCAGGAGTGATCGCTATGTCGGTGTCCACCTGCTCATCATTCCCCGACGCTTCTGGCTCCGATGATCCGCACGAGGTTGCGATGACGCCGACAACGAGGAGCGGCGCGAGCAGGGAGGCGCGCCAGCGAGGACCAGATCGGAGGCATTGTCTCCGAGAGAGATGCTTGAACGGCCATGAGAGCTGGTGAGCCTCAAGTGAAACGAACCAGGAGTGGGAGGCAGACCCGGACGAGCACCCAGTGCACCTGCCCGATGAAGTCCTGAAAATCCCGACGATGAGCGAAGCGATCACCTCGACAGTTCGGTGAGAACGCGGTGTCGTTCCGTCCCCATGACATGAAAGAGCCGGCGGGCTTTCGCCCGCCGGCTCGATCATGATCTGAGTCGCTTAGGTCGAATCAGCCGCAGCCACCCTCGTCGATGTTCCACGCGCATGCGCCGGAGGCACCGTCGAGGTCGACGATCGCACCTACGACGCTCCAAGAGGCGTCGCTGGAATCGTACTGCGAGAAGTCAGAACCTTCGATGAAGTACGGATCCGCGAGCCCATTCATGGCGAACGTGATGCCGTCCAACAGAAGCGGGTGCTTACCCGAGAAGCTCCATGTCGCGAGCATCAGGTTGGTACGGGACAAGCCTCCCGGAAGCGCCGCCCCGATCTTGAGGACCTCGACGTATGGCCAGGCATAGCTGAAGCCGATTCCGTACAGCGAGATCGCCGGATCGAGCCCAGCCTCGGTGATCAGCTCATTGGCGAACTCAACGAACGGATCATCGGCATGGCTCGGGTCAGAGGTATCGATGGTTCCGCCGCCGACAACCCACCAGTTGTGTGCTGCGTCGCCTGCAGGCTTCAAGAACGCCTCGATGCCCTTGCACACCGACGGTGTGAACTGCACGAGTGTCGTTTCGAGCAAGCCGACTCGTTCAACGTCCTGAATCGCCTGTGGGCATGCGTTGCCCGCTGTCATCGAAATGAAGACGTCGGGATCGCCAGCGGCAAGCGTTGTCACTTCGTTGCTGACCGTTGGTGCTGCTGGATCGTGGCGAATCGCGACGAACTCCGAGACAACGTCCGGGTTGTTCTCGGCGAACGTCTGGAACCCGGCCTCATAGGCCAGACCGAAGTCGTTGTCAGCAACCAGGCCTGCGACCTTCAACGGAAGCTCGTCAGCAAGGTTGGCTTTGATCCAACCGCCCCAGAGCACTGCCTCTGTGAAGTACGACAGCTGATAGCCGGTTGTCCACGGATGGAACTCGGGGTCGCCCCATGCCGGGTGACCGGAGAGCACAAATGGGTGCGGAATGCACTCGTTGTTGATCGTGGTGTACACCGCAAGGGTGTTCGGCGAACCCAGCGTCGTGAGTGCGAAGACGTTCTCGGACTCGACGAGCTCGTCGATGAACTGGATCGTCTGCGCTGCAACGTAGGCATCGTCGCGAATGATGTAGTTCACCCGCGCGCCAGGAATGACCGGATCATTGTCACTGACATAGTCGAAGTACACCTGGCTACCGACGCTGATGTTGCCGTAAGCCGCGAGTGTGCCTGATTTCGCTGTCGTGTGCCCGATGCGAATTTCGTCTCCTGTCAGACCATTCGTGTCCGACCAGTCATCCGGACAGTTGTTCAGATCTGCCGAATACCCGCCGGGACCACGCAGAACGTTGTTTGCGTCTATCCCGTATTCGCCCGATTCGATCTTCGCCGTCAGATCGGCAACGATCGCAGCGCGGTTCTCAGCCCATTCGGCTTCCAGGGCATCCATGCCCTCGAGAACGACTGCGTCCTCTTCGGCGGCGGCCTCGGTGGTCTCCGTGGCTTCCTCAGTTGTGGTCGTTGAGTCGAACGCGTCCTTTACGTCGTCCTCGCTCAACCCTCCAGCTGTATCGGGAGGTGCTGTGGTTACTGCGTCATCGCCGGCGACGACGTCGTCAACGTCACCGCTGTCACCACAAGCAACTGCGACGAGTGAAAACACTGCAAGCAGTGCAAACAAACGCCAGATGCGACTTCTGATCATTGGGTCCCTCTTCCCTCACCCTCCACGGAGATGTGAAGGGACGTGGAGGAACCTTAGCGCGATGAGTCGTCAGCGTGACTAGAACGTTGAATAGCGCCGCTTCAGAAACCGTCCGATGACGAAGAACAGGCCGAAGAAACGACGACCGAACTTGGTGATTGGCGCGGTGTCGACAGCGGCAAGCCCACCGGGAAAAACGAGCGCGAGCGCGGTGAGTGCACCCCCGAAGACCAGAGCGTCGCTTCCGAGCAGATCAAGCCATGGACTCGAAACACCGTCGACGCTCGATGAGAGGAGCGACTGGAACCGCGGCACGACGATGAGAGCCGCAACACCAAGGACCGAGCCTCGCAGCGTGCCGAGCCCTCCGATGACAGCAACTGCGTAAATGGTCAGCGAGTCGAATGTGGTGTACGCATCGGGACTCACCCACGGGAAAAGCACGACTTGCATGGCTCCCGCTAAACCAGCGAGCGCAGCGCTCATGGCAAAGGCACCGGTGCGAACAATGGTGAGGTTGATGCCGTAGACAGCCGCGGCGCGCTCGTCGTCGCGAACGGCTCTCATCGAGCGCCCCCACTGTGAGTTCACCAGGTTGTGAACGACGAGTAGGCCGACGAGGCACGAGAAGATGACGATGCACAGCTGCCACATGGTGTCGGCGAGCCTCCCGTCACCCAGCCAACCTGGTGCCACGATGCGCGCCGCGACAGCTTTGCCGCTCACACCACCCGAAAATTGCGGAAACTGTCTTGCCAGCGGCTGAAACATCACCGCGATCGCAAGGGTCACCAGGGCCAAGTGAATCCCGCGAAGTCTCAGAGCAGGAGCACCGATGAGCAGGCCAGCCACGCCAGCGGTGAGCACACCTCCTGCGATGGCTGCCGGCCAGGGCAGGTGTTCCGCGTCGAGGAACCACGCGGTTCCGAAGGCACCGATACCCACGAAGGCACCATGGCCGAGGCTGATGAGCCCGCAGTAGCCCGTTGAGAGATTGACCCCGAGGATCGCCAGGAACAAAGCGAGACTCATTGCCAGCCGCTGCAACTGGATCGAATCCAAGAAGATCGGCAGCGAAAGCAGGATGAGACCGACGCAGACGGCTCCTGACACATGCCGTTGGCCGGGCCATGATCGCTGAGGTGCGTCGACGTCGAGCGCGTCCGTCATACCCGCTCGACCTGTTCGGTCCCGAACAGCCCAGCAGGCCGGATGAGCAATACCAACAACATCATGATCACGGCCGGGAGAAGGCTTAACTCGTTGCCGACGAACGGCACGTACGCCGGTACGAGAGTTTGGCTCAGCGCAACGATCATTCCGCCGACGACAGCACCCTTGGGGCTGTCGAGCCCGCCAAGAGTCGCGGCAGCGAGCGAGAAGATGAGCACCCGAAGCATCATGCTCGGCTCGAGAAGTACCGAGTTTGCGCTGAGAGTTGCAGCGAGGGCACCGATGCCGGCAGCGAGCGCCCAACCGGCTGCCAACGTGCGCCCAATGTTGATCCCATGCAACTCGGCGGACGCTCGATTGGTCGACATCGCTCGGAATGCGAGCCCTGGTTTCGTGCGCTGCATCAACAGAACGAGAAGGAGCACGAGGATGAGGAGGGTGAGCCAGACGCCGATCGAGGTGAATCGCAAACGGGCCCCTCCGATGAGCAGATGATCGTCAGGTCCTGCGGGAAAAACTGCTGGAAAGAACCTCCCGCCCGTGCCCCACAATTCGGCAGTGAGAGCGTTCAATGTCAGTAAGAGGCCAATGGTGACGTTCACCGAGGCAATATCAGGCTTGCGTTCGAGTCGACGAATCAGGATTCGCTCGGTAGCAGCGCCACTGACTATTCCGAACAACACCGCACCCAGAACCGCCAACGGGATCGGCCACGGCACTCCAGGGATCAGCCCTACGACACTGCCGCCTCTCAGAAACGGCCGTGGTCCTGTCAGCAGGAGGAATGAGACGAAGGCCGCGAATGTGGCCATCTCACCCTGCGCGAAGTTGAAACGCCCTGTGGCGCGGTAGATGATGACGAGCGCCAGCGCCAGCGACGCGTAGATGCCACCGTTGAACACCGCATCGAAGAGGCGCTGAAGAAGCAGAGTGAGATCCACGTGCCGTCCCCTAGACGTTCGACGAGTGGTGGGTCCTGATGACCCTGCTTAGCTGGTGGACGCGCTCGCCCAGATCACGTAGATCCCTTTGGAACAACAGTGATGATCTTGCTGCGAAGAAGTCTTCCGAGTGACACGAGCCCGCCGGGAGCGAAGAAAGTGAAGAGAATCAGGATGATGCCGAAGGTGGCCTGGCTGAGAGGTCCTCCACCATCGAGTTCATAGAAGCCAAGCGGTATCGTCACCTTCTTGGTCCAGTCACGAACCCACACGACGAAGAGTCCTCCGACGAGGCCACCTTGCATCGTGCCAACTCCGCCGATGACCAAGCCGATGAGGAGATCGACTGCCAACAGGAACGTGAAGTCCTGGGGAGCCACGAACGCCGTCTGAAGCGTGAACAGCAGGCCGGCAACACATCCGATAGCGGCGCTGACGCCGAAAGTCACGGTCTTGTAGAGCGGAAGATTTACGCCATAGACCGCGGCTCCTGTCTCGTTGTCGCGGATCGCTATGACGGCGCGTCCAGCCCTGCTGTTCATCAGGTTCCGCACCAACACCCAGACGGCGATGGCCACCACAACAATGATCCAGTATCGGTAGGCGTTCCCACCGCGAGCCCCGCCGACGCCAGGAAGCCAACCGAGGAAGTCAGGAGCCTCAACCAGTTCGACGACCTTCCGACCGTTTGGGCCGCCTGTTCGTTCGGTGATGCCCCACTTGTCGATGGCCGCCAACGTCGGGAACACAGTGGCCATCGCGATGGTGACGAGAGCCAGATACAAACCTCTGACGCGAAGTGCAGGCAGCCCGACTAAGAGGCCGACAACGAACCCGAGCACGATGACCACAGGGATGATCATCCAGTAGTCCCACAGTTCGTCCTGAACCATGGTCGCGGTCACAAATGCACCGAGTCCCATGAATGCGCTGTGTCCCAACGCAAGCTGACCGCCGTAGCCGATGACCAGATTCAGCCCAAGAATCGCCACCCCCAGGATCACGGCGCGGTTCATGTTGCCGACCTGAAAAGGCGCAAGAACAACCGGGACGAGCAGTATGGCGAGACCAAAGATCCCCCACATCCCGCCCTGCCACAGCCGGTGGTGTCGACTTCCTTCATCAACGACCAACAGTGACGAACTCTTCATCGTCTTCCTTTCAAAAATCTCGCCATGGTATGACTCATACTCGTTCGATGATCCTGGTGCCGAACAGTCCCGAAGGCCGGAACACGAGCACGCCGAGGATCACGGCGAAGGCAAACCCGAGCTGGAGCACACTCATCCAACGCTGCTCGAGCACTGTGACGAAGAACCAGGATACGACGACCGATTGGATGAGCCCGACGATCAGGCCCCCCATTACCGCACCACCGAGACTGTCGAGCCCGCCAAGAGCGGCGCCGGCAAGGGCGTAGATCAAAATAGCTACCATCAGGTTCGGCTGGATTCCGCCAAGCGACGGAGCAACGAGCGTGGCGCCGAGAGCTCCGAAAGCTGCAGCAAGAGCCCAGCCAAAACCCAACGTTCTTCCGGTGTTGACTCCGGCAAGTCTCGCCGATTCAACGTTTGAGGAAACAGCACGGAACGCAAGCCCGACCTGCGTACGGGTGAGCAACACGTTGAGGAACAAGAGCATGCAGCCGAGCGTGAACCAGACACCGATCGTGTCGTAGAACAACCTGGCGCCTCCGATCTCGATGAAACGATCGCCACCAATACCAGGCATCCAGTCCGGGAACCTATCGAAGATGACGGGGAACGGCCGCAGCTGATAGTTCCAGATGTCGCCGGCAAGAGCGTTCACGAACAGGAACAACCCGAGCGTTATCAGCACTACTGGCAGATGGTCGGTCGGATCGAACGGTCGGACAAGCGTTCGCTCGACAGCCGCGCCCAGACCTGCGCTCAACAACATCGCAGCGAAGATGGCAGGCCAGACAGGCCATCCTTGCTCGACGCTGAGGATGTACACGAAGAATGCACCCAACATGGCTAGTTCGCCTTGGGCGAAGTTGATGAGGGTGGTCGCCTTGAAGATCAAGACGAGTGCAATTGCCACCGTCGCGTAGATGGCCCCGTCCTGGAGGCCGGCAAAGACGAAAGTGAGGAAAGTGGAGAAAGTCACTGAGTTCCTTTGGTCACCTGTCTGGGCTAGGCGCCCAGATAGGCTGCCTGTACAGCCGGATCGGTCATGAGAGCCTGAGCGGAGCCTTCCAACGCGATGAGCCCGCTCTCGATTACGTATCCATGGTCAGCCATGGAAAGCGCCAAGTTGGCGTTTTGTTCGACGAGCAGCATCGTGAGGCCGTCTTCCTTGTTGAGTCGTTGAAGCGTTTCGAACAACTGCTCGACGATGATGGGTGCCAAACCCAACGATGGTTCGTCGAGTAGAAGTAGCTCAGGCCGCGACATCAACGCGCGCGCTACCGCTAGCATCTGCTGTTCCCCACCGGACAACGACCCGGCGAGTTGGTCCCGGCGTTCAGCTAGGATCGGGAACATCTCGAACCATCGATCGATGTCGGCCTGTACGCCGTCGTCGGAACGTGTGTACGAGCCGATGAGCAGGTTGTCGATCACCGACAACTCGGCGAAGGTACCGCGACCCTGGGGTACGTGTCCCACGCCGAGTCGAATGATGTCAGCTGTGCCCTTCGAAGAGATATCGGTGCCCCTCAGAGTGATTGACCCCTCGGTGTCACACATCTGGCAAATCGAACGAAGTGTGGTGGTCTTACCAGCACCGTTGGCGCCGAGTATCACGACGACCTGACCCTCGTTCACCTCGAAGTTGAGCCCCCGAAGCACCGAAAGTGGTCCGTAGGAGGCATGGAGATCTGAAACATTCAAAATCGTGTCGCTCACGCTGAACTCCCGAGGTAGGCCTCTACGACCCTTGGATCGCTGCGAACGTCATTGGGGTCGCCCTCGGCGATCTTGCTGCCGAAGTTGAGCACCACCAGCTTGTCGCTGATGCCGAGGACCATGTGCATGTGATGTTCGACGAGCAGAATCGTCAAGTTGTGTCGATCCCGAAGATCCCTGATGTCGGCAGCAAGACTGTCGACCTCTGCATGAGTGAGTCCGGAAGCGGGCTCGTCGAGCATGAGCAACCGCGGCTTGGCGATCATTGCTCTGGCCAACTCGATTCGTTTCAGCGTTCCGAAAGGCAGCCCGGCTGCCGGGTGATGAGCATGCTCGGTGAGATCGAGTTCCTCGAGGATCGCCCAAGCACGCCGAGTCAGATCTCTTTCTTCGGCTCGAGTTCCGATCCGAAGCATTGCGCTGAGGAACGTCGTCTTGGTGTTCGCGTGATCCCCGACCATCACGTTCTCGAGTACGGACATTCCCGGCCATAGGGCCAGGTTCTGGAAGGTCCGGTACACACCAATCCTGCTGATGGCATGCGGCTGGAGCGCCAGTACATCCTGGCCATCGAAGGTGACAGAACCGGCGGTCGGGTCATAGATGCGGCTCACGACATTGAACAGCGTCGTTTTCCCGGCGCCGTTCGGGCCGATCAAACCGAGGACCTGACCCTCGTCGAGAGTGAATGACAGATCGTCGAGAGCGCGAATTCCTCCGAATTGGACCGTGATCGATGAAACGTCAAGTAACGACACTCGCAAACTCCTCAAAGATGGTCCAAGGGAGCATGCTCCCTTCATGGCCGGTAGAAGCTAGCAGACAGGTAAATGGTCCGCGGATTGACAACTAATTGGTCCGCGAATTGACAACTAATTGGTCCGCGAATTGACAACAAAAACCTTGGCGATCTGCCATCGCTCATGTCGCAGAGTTCGCCGCCACCGTCGACTGGGTTCAGAAGCGCCTAGCTACGTCGGCCCTCGGCGCGCTGCTCGACTCCTGG